>CAYQZX010000049.1:0-145876 GCA_964422165.1 uncultured Eubacteriales bacterium
TTTAAGCTATGAGGGCTTAAAAGATTACAGGCGGGCAATATCAAATATGAACATCTACCTTGAGCTCTATCCCGAGGCGCCCGATGCTCGTGAATTGAAGGACCAGATTTACAAATGGGAGTATATGCTGGAGAAAGGAGGTAAGTAGGTTGTGACCGAGACGATGCAGATCGTCTATTATTGATGTTTCTATTCTCCGGGAATGCCTCTTGATACCTGTAAAATTTCCTCTGGTTTATCCAAGTTGTCAGTAAAGGTAATCAAGGTTTAAAAGAGTCGGTGCTGCTTTTGTCCTGCCCTGGTTTTTATAGACTGTTAAGAATTAGGTTGTCAGGTCCAGCTTTATGTGTCCTTAATAATGAATGGTAAAAAGCAACGCCGGTAAGACAAATTTTTTGCCGAAAAAATTACCTCTTGACAAAGGCCTGGACCGGGATTATCTTATAAATGGTGAACAAAATGGTTAACAGAATAAAGAGGGCTTTAACCGGAAGGCAGAAGGAAATTCTGGAAAAAATTCAGGATTTTATCCTGGAGCATGGCTATGCCCCAACCGTCAGGGAGCTGGGCCAGCTGGTCGGCCTTGCCAACCCCTCGGCGGTTTTCAAGCACCTGCTGAGCCTGGAAAAGAAGGGTTACCTCCGGCGGGAAGGCGGGGAAGTGCGCCTTACGCAGATGCCAGAGGCGGTTAACGCCGTGCGCTTACCCCTGGTCGGCCTGGTGCCAGCCGGCACGCCCCGGGAGATGTTTGACACCCTGGGTGAGACGGTGGAAGTTCCCGCCTGGTTTTCTGGCCGTAAGCGGGGCAACCTTTTCTGCCTGAAAGTTACTGGTAAGAGCATGATTGATGCTTACATAGATGACGGCGACCTGGTGGTCATAGAAAGGACCGACACGGCTAACTCCGGCGAGATGGTGGTGGCTCTGCTCGAAGACGGCTCGGTCACCTTAAAGCGCCTGCGCCGGGAAAAAGACCGGGTGCTTCTGCTGCCGGAAAACCCGGCTTTTAAACCGATTGAGGTTAAGGAAGTGCGAATCATCGGTCGGGTGGTCGGCGTCATCCGCAAGTACTGATTCTAACTTTTCGGGGAAAAACGATGTGGTGGTCAAAGGCTCAACCTTCCTCTTTTCAGAAAAGACGCTACGTTGTCCACGTGGACCTGGATGCTTTTTTTGCTTCGGTTGAAGTTCTGTTGAACCCCGCTCTTAAAGGAAAGCCGGTGGTGGTCGGCGGACTGCCGCACGAGCGCGGGGTGGCTTCTACCTGTTCGTATGAGGCCCGAAAATACGGGGTTCATTCTGGCATGCCGCTCCGTCAGTGCTACAAGCTCTGTCCGCAGGCTGTTTTTGTCCGCGGCAATTACCATATCTACCAGGCTTTCTCCGAAAAATTCTTCCAGATTCTCCACAAGTACACGCCAGACGTGGAAGAAGCCTCGCTGGATGAAGCCTACCTGGAGTTTACCCGCTGCGGGCATCTTTATCCTTCTTTTAGTGAAGCTGCCAGAGAAATCAAACGCCGGGTGGAAAAGGAGCTGGGGCTGGGCGTTTCTGTGGGTGCGGCTTCCAACAAAATCCTGGCCAAGTTAGCCACCAGGAAAGCCAAGCCCGGCGGCTTTTTTGAGCTGCCACCGGGCGAAGAGCAGGAATTTCTCAGGGAGCTGGACATTTCGGAAATTCCGGGCATCGGGCCCAGAGCGCAGGTGATGCTCCGTTTGCTCAACGTCCATAAGATAGCTGACCTGTGGCGGGTGCCGCTCGCCACGCTGCGCTCGCTTTTTGGAGTGATGGGCGATGAGCTTTACCTTCTGTCGCGGGGTGTAGACTTCAGACCGCTGGCTGTCCGGGAGAAGCCAAAATCATTTTCGCGCGAGACCACTTTCCTTCAGGACATCTGGGACCGGGACCTGCTGCTGGCCCATTTAGCCTATCTCTGCGACCGTCTGGCTCTGAGCCTGCGGCAGGAAAAATATTATGCCCGGGTGGTGGAAGTTAAAGCCCGCTACTCGGATTTTAAGACGGTCAGCAAACGCCGGGTGCTGGGGATGCCGGTCCAGGAGACCAACCGGATTTACCGGGTGGCCGAAGAGCTCTTTCTGGAGCTTTGGGAAGGCTCGCGCCTGGCTCTGCGGCTGGTGGGAGTTAAGGGCAGCGAGCTAGTGGAAGAGCGACATCTTTCCCTTTTTGAGCTTTACTCGGAGCGGGAAGAGCGCCTGTGTCAGGCTTTAGACCGGGTGCGGGAAAAGTACGGTTTCAACGCGCTGCTGACGGTGCGGGAGAAAATGCTGAGCGAAGTCTATGAGGAAGACCGCAGCCGCGGCTTTGTCCTGAAGACAGCTTCTTTGACGAGGTGAGGAGACATGAAGCAACAAAGTGAAGGAGAAAGTATGGAACAGAAAACCAGTTAAACAATAAAAAGAAAAAATGGAAAGAAAGAAAAACGAAGTAAGGAGTTGGTCTTAGACTCTGGTATGGAATGTAAGGACATTGCCAGGGATACGGGCAGTAGAAAAGAATAGCAGAAAAAGAAGAATGAATAATGAATGATAGAAGATAATCAGCTGGCACACTGGAGTAAAACATGTTTGTTCCTTTAAGGGTGCATTCGGTCTACAGCCGGGGAGAAGGCAGTATCACCGTAGAAGAACTGGTGCAGTTTGCCGAAAGAAACCGGCTGCCGGCTGCAGCGTTAACAGATGTTGGGGCTTTCTACGGCTGGGGAAAGTGGAAAGCATTGAGCGAAGCACGTAGCTTCAAGCCCATCTTCGGCTGCGAGCTGGAGCTTGATTTTCCCGCCCCGGTCAGCCGCTATGTTTTTCTGATCAGGGGAAAGGAAGGTTACTACCGCCTGCTGGAAATTTTTAACCGGAAGCAATTTCTGGAACCAGAAGGTCTGGTAACTGTTTTCCTTCTGCCGGAAAGGCTGCCTGCGGCTGAATCCGCCCTGGAAGAGTGGATGAGCGCAGGCCGAAAGATTCAGGAAAAAGCTCCGGAAGATTTTTATCTGGGGTGTGAGCTGGGGAATTTTGAGGCGGCTGAATGGCTTTCCCGGCGCTTAAACCAGCCGCTTCTATGGATGCAGCCTTTAAAGTATGTTCAGAGCCCGCAGCGGCTGGTCCTGCTTAGGGCCATAGAGCGGAAAATTCCTTATCCGCCAGAATGGCAGAAGCTGTCGCCGGTTCTCCGTACCTTTGGCCCGGAGCAAGAAAAAATTGCCCTCAAAAAATACGGTGAAAGAATAAAACCAGTCTTTAACCGGAACCTGGAAGTAGCCGAAAAAATAGATTTTTCCTTTGAGGCCGTGGTGCCGCCTCTTCCCCCGGACCTTTTTCCTGCGACCCTGCGGCAGGTGATTAACCGCCGGCTGGCTGAGCTTAAAAACCTCAGCTGGCGAGAGCGGGAGCGAGCGGTGCGGGAGCTTCAGGTGGTGGAAGAAAGCGGTTTTGCTCCTTACTTTCTGGTGGTTCATGATGTGGTGGAATTTGCCCGGCGCCGCGGTATCTACCACAACCTTCGCGGTTCGGGTGCTTCGTCTTACTTAGCTTATCTTCTGGGCATTTCCCGGCTCAACCCGGTGGAATACGACCTTTACTTTGAACGCTTCTTAAACCGCGGCCGGCCCGACCCGCCTGACTTTGACCTGGATTTTGAATCCACCCGCCGTGATGAAGTTCTGGAGTATGTGCTCAAGCGTTACGGTGAAGGAAAAACCGGTGCGGCTTATGTCTGCAGCCTGAAAAATTACCGGGCCCGCTCGGCTCTTTACGAAACAGCCCGGGCTTTCGGGGTTTCGCCGGAAGAAGCCAGAGCTATGAGCAAGAAGGTGCCGATGTTTGTTGAGCCGGATTACCTGCGGCAGATGTCCCCTCAGGCTGGCTACCTTGAAATCTGGAAATTAGCTTCCGAGTTTTCCGGTGTCTTTGCTGAAATTTCCCTTCACTTGGGGGGTGTGATTTTAACTCCGGCGCCGGCAGAGCGCTTCCTGCCGCTTGAAGAATCAGCCAAGGGGCTGCTGATGTGTCATTATGACTGCGACACAGTGGAAGAGCTCAAGCTCATAAAACTTGACCTGCTTTCTACCCGCGGGCTGGCGGCTATTTCAGAAACCAGGAAAGCCCTGAAACTTGACCACATCCCGCCGAACGACCGCCAGGCTTATGCCCTTCTGCGGGAAGCCCGGACCATCGGCTGCTTCCAGGTGGAAAGCCCGGCCATGATGAACCTGCTGCGCCGGATGAAACCGGAGAACCTTTCGGATTTAATCCACGCCTTGGCCCTCATCAGACCCGGTCCGACCGAAAGCGGGATGAAGGAGGCTTTCCTCAGACGGCGGGAAGGAAAAGCGGTGGCTGAAGACCCGCTGCTGGCTAAGGTTCTGCCGGAAACTGGCGGTCTGATGTTCTATGAAGAGCAGGTGATGCAGGTGGCCGAAAGAGTGGCCGGCTTTCCGCCGGAAGAAGGTGAGCTCCTGCGCCGTCAGCTCAAGAAGCGACGGGTGGAGGAGAAGCTTCGCCAGAAATTTTTCCAGCAGGCATTAAGCCGCGGTTATTCGTCTTCAGAAATTGAAGCCCTCTGGCAGAAGATGGAAAAATTTTCTTCTTATTCCTTCAACCGGGCTCACAGCGCCTCGTATGCTCTGATGGCTTATGAGGCGGTTTACTTGAAAGCTCATCATCCGCTGGTCTACATGACGGCGGTGCTTAATGCTGGCGGTGGTTATTACCAGCTTCCGGAGTACGTGGAAGAAGCCAAGAGGTTAGGAATTACCATCCTTGGACCGGATGTTAACCGCAGCGGGTATAATTTCAGGGTAGAAGGTCGGGCTATCAGGGTGGGCCTGGGTTTGATTAAGAGTCTTACCTTAAAGACGGTGGAAAAAATCATAGGCGAGCGGGAAAAGGATGAGCCTTATCTTTCGATGGAAGATTTTTTAAGCCGGGTCAAACCGGGCCAGAGCGACTTGCTGACCCTGATTCAGGCCGGGGCGCTGGATTCGCTTGAACGCAACCGCAGCCAGCAGGTCCTGCGCTATTTTCAGGGAGTCGGGGAGCTTCAGGTGGCTGATATCGGTGATGAAGAAAAGAAAAAGCTTCAGTTAGAGCTTCTGGGCTTTCTACCGTCGGGCGACCCGCTGGAGTTTCTGGATGGAAGGCGGCCGCCGCTGCGGGTGGCGCAGCTCCGGGATTTAGCCGGGCAGATGGTGGAACTGGCGGTGCGGATTGTTGATGCCCGGGAGATAAGAACGGCAAAAGGGCTCACTTATTTTTACCTTTTTGAAGACGAGACCGGGCTGGTGGAAGGAGTGGGGCAGAGGAAAGCTTTAGCCTTTGGTTCACCACCGGTGTGCTTTCTAAGGGCTGAGGTCCGGCTTCAGACCGACGGCCATCCCCGCCTCATAAACTGCACCTTCCTTAAAACCTTTTGATTATCAGCTTCTCATATGTTACTTTAAGCGCCCCATAAAATTTATACCGGCTATCGCTTTCACAATAGCACCATAATTATTACTAATCTGAGTCGTTTAGAGAATCTAAGTTAGCTAAAAATTACCCCCGAAAGGCCAGCTTAACTTAATATTCGGATACGATATCAAAGTCCGAGCCCAGTTAAAAATCAGTTAAAGCAATATTTCTTTGGGGATGGGGCGCAGGTTAAAGGTGGAGGCCATGCTGCGGCAGTAGGCGCCGGCCATGAGCACCGCCAGAATGTGACCCCGCTCCGGCAAAGGCATGAGCCTCTCCGTGCCGAAAACATCGCCTGTTTCACACAGATGACCGGCAACGGTGATTCTGGCTTTCTTTCTGCTGTTAACGCAGCTGGCGTTAACAATTTCGTGGTAGGCTTCTTCATAGATAGCTGGCCGGGGCACAGTGTTGTAAGTCCCGGCATTAACGCAGGCAAATAAATTTCCATAGCTTTTCTTGACGTATTCCACAGCAAGCAGCAAAACGCCGGCGTTAGCCACCAGGTACTTACCAGGTTCAACAGTAATGGCTTTAAGTCCGAGCTTGGCTCCTTCCACTTTGTCTAGGATGTAGGCAGCGTATTCAGCCAGCGGAAAAAGTCTCTCCTCAGCTCTGTATTTAGGACCAAAGCCGCCGCCAAAGTCTAAAAATTCTAAATTAAACCCGGCTTTTTTCAGCTCCCGTGCTTTTTTTATCATCCGGTCAACCGCTTTGATGGCCACCGGAAAATCTTCTTCCATCCAGCCCGAGCCCAGGTGCTGGTGCAATCCGACTGGCTGAAAGCCGAGCTTTTTGAGTCTGTTATACGTCTCCAGCACTCTGGCCTCTTCCACACCAAACTTAATCGGCGTTCCGTCTGAGCTTCTCTTGCCGGCTGTTACTGTCTTGCTGCTGAAGCCGCGTCCGAGGCCCGGATTCCAGCGCACCGCCACTCGCACCGGCTTTTTTAGCCGCAGGCGCTTGCGCACGGCTTCCAGAATCTCTATCTGCTCATAAGCGTCTATATTGACTGTAATCCCCGAGTGCCTCAGTATCTGTTCAAAATCTTTCTGACCTATAGAAGTTCCGGTGAATATAATTCTTTCTGGTGGGAAACCGACCCTGAGAGCTGTCTCCACTTCTGCTGGCGAGACAGCATCAATCCAGCAGCCTTCTTTGAATAGGGTCCTTAAAATTCCCGGATTCGGGTTAGCTTTCATAGCATAGGCGAGGTGGACTTCAAGGCCAGGCTTAGCTGAAGAAAAAGCTTCTTTCAAAGCCTGAAGATTCCGCAGAACCTGTTTGAGGCTATAAACATAAAGCGGAGTCCCGTGTTTCTTGGCGATGGTCTCAGCCGGTTGATTTTCCAGTAAGAGCCGGTTGCCTTTTACTTTTAAGAATTCGTCTTCCCACCAGTTCATGTTCTGAATCCTTAACTTAGTTCAACTTAACTCATTACTTCAAAAATGTTAAAACCTTAATTATTATTCAGTTTCTCAGAAATTCCCAGCAGCCCGGTCAGATTCCTGTCCTGGCTGATTAGCACAGAAGGTTTATGGCCGGTATCATTTTTTGTTGTTCTGGCGTTCTGCTCGAGTCTCCTACCCATTAATAATGCTGACCTCCACACCCGGCTCTCTATTAAAAATCCTGTTTTGGGCTGTTCTTCAACTTGAGATTGTCTTCTGTAAGCTCCCTGATGAATTTTAATTTCCTGTTCCGGGCACTTTTTTCAATCCTGGTCTTCTTTCTGGCTGCCTTCTTTTTCGCCAGCCTCTTTTTTTGCCCCGGCCTGTTCTTCGAACAAATCGATCTGGCCTTTCTCCAGTTTTTTGGCAATTTCTTTTAAGACCGGATATTTTTCCAGCATGGTGGCCGGTATCTGTAGCTTTTCTCCGGTCAGCATGTTTTTAATCTGCAGGGCATTGGCCAGAGCCTGCCCGCGGTAATGGTTGTTGGTAATGATGAACACTCGGTCGCTGCCTTCAGCCAGCTTTTTTATCCGGCCGACCCAGTCAGCCAGTTCGTCGGTGGTGTAGAGATAATTGTAGCGTTCATCCCGACCGGCCTCCTCCCGGAACCAGTCCTTGTAATTCCGGCCGTGAAGCCTGACGTAGGAAAACCTGGGGTTGGTGACGATGGCTGAGGGTTTTATCGAGTGCTGAAAAATCGGCTGGTCAATGTTGCAGAAGCAGACCTTATGTTCTTTCAGGAATTCATGAAAATCGGGTCGGTCCCAGGAAGAATGGCGCACTTCCAGGGCCAGGGGAAACTCGGCAAAAAGCAAAAAGAGCCTCTCCAGGTATTCCCGGTTTTCAGCCGTATTGATGAAGGACCAGGGAAACTGAACCAGAATGGCGGCCAGGCGCTGCTTGACGGCCAGTGGCTCTATCCCTTTCTTGAATTCATCCACTTCTTTCTGGGAGAAATCCTTCCTCTGATGGGTGAAGACCTGGAGCAGCTTCACCGTAAAAAGAAACTGGGCATAAGCCTGAACCCGGCGCAGCCAGGAATAAGCCATAGAGGGTGAAGCCGGGCGGTAGAAAGTGGAATTAATTTCCACAATATCGATAAAGTGAGCCAGGTATTCTAAAGGATGGAAACCGCGACTCTTGACCGACGGATAAACAATTCCTTCCCAGTCTTCATAACTCCAGCCGGCGGTGCCGACATAATATTTTTTCATTTCGCTTAATTTTATTCTGTTTTTAAGCTTGGTTCAACGACCATCTTTTTCTGGTTGAGCCACCGGCTGGCCATATTTTTTTGCTGCTTCCCTGGCTTATCTGGGTTTTCCTGGTAGATAGGTTAGAAATGGCTTAAATAAGTTTTTTGTAGTCTTTTCTCTTCAGAGGTGAAAAACGGCCGAAATCAGAAATTTAGTCTGATTTTTTAGTTTGTTGGTTCAAGCACTTGTGCTGCTGATTTCTTTAACCAGCTGAAGAAAATGAGGCTTGGTTGGTGGTCATAAGAGGCTCAGGGAAGAGGGAAGACCGGACCGGGGATTTTCGCTGAAAAATCAGAGCTTCATATGCTATAATCAAGCCATGCTGGACCTAAAATACATTCAGGAGAACTTTGAAGAGGCTAAAAAACGCCTGGCCACCCGCGGACAGCCACAGGCTCTGGCCGACCTGGATGAGCTCTATCGACTGTCGGACGAGCTCAAGAGCCTGGTGCAGCAGGTGCAAGCCCTGAGGGAGCGGCGCAACCGTATTTCTGAGGAAGTAAAAAAGCTCAAGCCGCAGGGGCAGGACGTTTCGGCCCTGATTGAAGATTCGAGGAAAGTGGGCCAGGAAATCTCAGCCCTGGAAAAAGAATCCAGGGAGCTTGAAGAAAAACTCAATTCCCTGCTGTTGCGGATTCCCAACCTGCCTCACTACACGGTGCCGGTGGGTAAAAGCCCGGAAGAAAATGTGGTAGTCCGGGTGGTGGGGAAGCCACCGGTTTTTGGCTTTGAACCGCAGCCTCACTGGGATATCGGGAAAAACTTAGGCCTGCTGGATTTCGAAAGGGCAGCCAAGATTACCGGTTCGCGCTTTGCTCTTTATTTTGGTACTGGAGCCAGGCTGGAAAGAGCTTTGATTAATTTTATGCTTGATTTACACACCACAGAGAAGGGATTTAGGGAAGTCATTCCACCTTTCATCGCCAATGCCGCCAGCCTGACCGGGACCGGCAACCTGCCCAAATTTGCTGAAGATTTGTTCAAGCTGGAAGGCTATGACTGGTATCTGATTCCAACAGCTGAAGTCCCACTGACAAACATCTACCGCAACGAGATTCTGGAAGCCGAAAAACTGCCGCAGCGTTTTGTGGCCTATACCCCCTGTTTCAGGAGCGAGGCCGGTTCTTACGGCAAGGACATCCGCGGCCTCATCCGCCAGCACCAGTTCAACAAGGTGGAGATGATGATTTTTTCGCTTCCCGAAAAGTCCCTGGAGGAGCTGGAGTACATGACTTCCTGTGCTGAGGAAGTCCTCAAACGCCTGGGACTGGCTTACCGGGTGGTGGCTCTCTGCACCGGAGACCTGGGCTTTGCCAGCGGCAAAACCTACGACCTCGAAGTCTGGATGCCGTCGAAAAATGACTACATGGAGATTTCTTCTTGCTCGGACTGCTTTGATTTTCAGGCCCGCCGGGCCCAGATAAAATTTAAGAGAGAGCCCAAAGCCCGGCCGGAGTTTGTTCATACCCTGAACGGTTCGGGTCTGGCCGTGGGCCGCACGGTCAGCGCCATCCTGGAAAATTACCAGCAGAAGGATGGTTCTGTGGTCATACCGGATGTTTTGAGACCTTACCTTGGTGGTTTGGAAGTGATTAAACCCTGAAGGAGCGGTCTCTTGTCAGAATCTTCCCTTCGGGTTAAAATATCTGCTCCCTGGAGGGATGGCCGAGTGGTTGAAGGCGGCGGTCTTGAAAACCGCTTTCCGGTATCCCGGAACGGGGGTTCGAATCCCTCTCCCTCCGCCATTAATTTCCCTAATTTTATCCAGGCCAGATTCACCCAAACCGTGCTTCTGAGCTTTGATTTTTCTCACAGCTTAATAAAACTGCCCAATTGCTCTTAACGAAATCTATATAAGACTTGCCCCGCGGTCGGCGAAAAGGAGCAGACAGTCGGCCTCGCATTTATTTTTTTTTTGTTCTTGAGGCAGATGCATTTTCGCTAATTCATCAAAGGATTAAATTAAATCTTGAGAGGTGTAAAAGCTCACCTTATAAAATATAATCAGCGAATGACCTGGCCATCGTTTTAAGCCAGGTCCGATTTTTGTGACCGCCGGAATTAATTGTAAGCCCAATTCCCCCGGATCAATACTACAGCAATTAATAAAACTCGAACCGGGAGCATTGGTCCAATCCCTGCTGAATACTTTTATTTCAAGTAATATCCCAAAAAAACAAGACTTCCCCGGATATAATTCCGGTGGTATTTCAGAAAATAATCTGTCTTTTCTCACAGGCCGGCAGCTGTCCATTACTGGTTTGACTTTGAACGCAGTTAAAAATTAGAATAGTCGCAGATTGAATTTCTGACTATATTGAATTTAATTGATAAGGAGGTCGCATGAAATACCCCAATCTTAGCCGCCGGGAATTTTTACGAGCAGCCGGAGCGGCCGGAGCCGTGGCTTTCAGCTGGAATTTGGCCAACCTGGAAAGGGTGGAAGCCGCCACCCAGGCCGTGGCCGGCAAGTCACCAGAAGAAGTGGCTAGGGATGAATTTTACTGGCGTGAAGTCCAGTTAGGCTTTAAGCTCGACCGCTCGCTTATAAACCTTAACAACGGTTTTACCTGTCCCTGCCCCCGTGTGGTGCTGGAGTCAGCTTTCCGCTATACCGAAATGATAAACATGCTGCCGGTCCATTATCAGGCTATGGTGGCTGGAAACATTGAAACCATCCGCCGCCGCATGGCCAAAGAATTCGGCTGCGACCCGGAAGAGCTGGCCTTAACCCGTGGAGCCAGTGAGGCTCTTCAGATTGTCCAGAACGGGATTGACCTTAAACCCGGTGATGAAGTCCTGACCACCGAACAGGATTACCCGAGAATGCTTACCACCTGGGACCAGAGAATGAGAAGGGAAGGTATCAAGGTAACCAGATTGCAGTTTCCGGTGCCGGCCACCCAGGATTATCTTTACAAGATGTTTGAGCAGGCCATAACTCCGCGTACCAAAGTAATCCATTTCTGTCATATCACCAACCTTACCGGGCAGCTTTTCCCGGTGCAGAGAATCTGCCGGATGGCTCGCTCTAAAGGCATTGTGACCATAGTTGACGGTGCTCATGCCCTCGGCCATTTTCCTTTCAAGCTGCGCGACCTCGATTGCGACGCCTACGGGGTCAGCCTGCACAAGTGGCTGCTGGCTCCCATCGGTAACGGCTGCCTTTATGTCCGGCGGGAGATGATTCCAAAGTTCTGGCCGCTTCAGGCTGCGCCCGAGCAGCAAGATAACGACATCCGTAAGTTTGAAGCCATCGGCACTCATCCCTGGGGCATCCGGGCCGCCCTGGGCGAAGCCCTGGCCTACCACCAGGCCATCGGGGCTGAACGGAAGGCTGCTCGCATGCGCTACCTGACTCTTCGCTATGCCAATGCTCTGAAGAAATATCCACGCTTCAAGATGCTGACTGATATGTCAGAACCGGCTCAGGCCTGGGGTGTGGCCGCCTGCTACATTGAAGGCATTGATGTCCGGGCTCTGGCCAATTTCCTGAGGCGCAAATACCGGATTATCACTGTGCCGCTGGTCGGCGGGGCACCGCCCAACCAGGTGTTTGATTATCAGGCTTTGCGGATTTCACCCAACATCTACACCACGCTGGAAGAGATTGACACCTTCATCGAAGCCATGGAAGATGCTATTAAGAACGGAGTGGATGAGGATGTTTTCCTGCCGGTGGCCAGCAAGACATCGGCCGGGGAAATCCTGGTCTGAGATAGCTCGGGCTGAATAAAATTGAACATAAAAGCTAAAATAAGAGGAGGCGATGAACATGAGAAAAGCTATCCTTGCTACTCCTTTACTGATAATAATGGTTTTCCTGATAGCCTGGCCCATGGCTCGAGCCGCTGAAAATCAGCCTGGCCAGTCAGCCGGTCAACCGGCTGCCCTGTTCAAGATACCTTTTGAATTCCGGGCCGCCGGCAAGAAAATCCCGGCCGGTGAATACTGGTTCGGCTTTAACCAGGCCGGAAAACTAATACTGCGGCAGACGGCCACGGGCAAGGAACTCGAGCTTCAGGTACTGGAAAAGCTCAGTCCAATGGAGCAGCCGCCAACCGAACCGCGCCTCATTTTTGATGAGGTCGGAGATTTTGCTCCTTCTTACACTGAGTATTTTACAGTTTATGTCCTTTCGGAAATCTGGCTCTCTGGTGAAGAGGGCTTTTTGATTCATGTTACCAAGGGTACTCACAAGGAGAAAATAATAACCGGTACATCTGTTAAATGATGAAAAGCAGCTGGCTTTTTTAGAGAGGGTAAGCTAAAAAGATAAGATAAAATCTCCCTGAAAAATCGTTCCCTGCTTTGAAGCGGTAAATTTCGTGGAATGAAGCAGTAAACCAGTGATTGATTGCTAGCCCCTTTTCTTTTAGTCCTTTCAAGATTTGCTTCAACTGAAACAGGTGGTTCGGGCATGAAATTTTTTTGGTTTGACGGCCGGAGGTGCTGCTTCCCGGGGTTTTTTTCCGGCAGGAAACGTGCTAAAATAAAGAACGCTTTAAGGCGCGGAGAGGTGCTGGAGTGGTCGATCAGGGTCGCCTGCTAAGCGATTGTACCAGTGAAAGCTGGTACCGCGGGTTCGAATCCCGCCCTCTCCGCCATTTTCTTCATAACAACCTGAACAGCTGATTTCCTTCTGCTATCTTGCCTTTTTATAAAAATTCTTTCCTGATTTTTTGGTTTAATTCGGGTTTTATAAGGCTTGAGTACTTTAAGACAAAAAAAGTTTTTGAGGTTAGTTGATTTCAGAATTAATGTAATAAAGCCGCTGACTGGATATCCAATCAGCGGCTTTTGAATTTTTATTTCAATTAATGAATGAAACCTCTTTTCCGGAGCAGAGGCTCTTTAACTGGCTCACGACCGCGGAACTTGAGGTACTGGTTAAGAAAATCAGCCGAGCCATATTTTTCCAGAATCTCCTTACGGAATTTCAGAGCAGTTTTCTGGTCAAACAGGCCGCGTTCTTTAAAGGCTTCGAAAGCATCGCAGTCCAGCACTTCAGCCCAGATGTAGACATAATAGCCAGCCGAGTAGCCTCCAGAAAAAATATGCTGGAAGTAAGTGCTGCGGTAGCGGGGGGCGATGGCCTCGATCAGCCCTAGCTGGTTCAGGACTTTTCGCTCAAAATCGTTGACTTCATAATCATCTTCAAAAATTGTCTTATGCCAGTATATATCCAGAAGGGCGGCCGCCAGGTATTCAGTAGAAGCAAAACCCTGGTTAAAAAGCGAGCTATTGTTAATTTTCTTTATCAGCTCATCAGGAATGACCTCACCAGTGGCATAGTGCCGGGCATATTTTTTCAGAAGCTCTGGCTCGAAGGCCCAGTGTTCCATTATCTGGGAGGGGAGTTCCACGCCATCTCTCGGGACAAAGCGGTTGTTGTATTTTCCGTTTGACAGCAGAGTGGCCAGTGAGTGTCCGAATTCATGGAAGCTGGTTTCTACTTCATCCAGTGACAGTAGAGCTGGAGTTTTTTCAGTTGGGCGGGTGAAGTTGCAGACAATGGTGGAAAGAGGAGCCACTCTTTTGCCGTTTTCATAGCTCTGGCGGCGGAGGGCTCCAGACCAGGCTCCGGTTCTTTTGGTCGGTCTGGGATGGAAGTCAAGATAAAGCAACCCCACATGACGCCCGTCTTTTTCCTTGACTTCATAGACCTCAACTTCTGAATGGTAAACTGAAATGTCCGTTCTTTTCTCAAATTTTAAGCCGTAGAGCAAACCGGCCAGAGTAAACATTCCATTTTTAACATTTTCCAGGGAGAAATAAGGTCGAATTTCCTCATCTTTCAGGTCATATTTTTTCTTTCGGAGCTTTTCGGCATAGTACCACCAGTCCCAGGGAGCAATTTTGAAGTTAGCTCCTTCCTCATCAGCGATCTGCTGCATTTCAGCCAGTTCTTCCTTGGCCCGTTTGAGGGCATACTGCCAGAGGTCCAGGAGGAATTCTTCTACTCTCTCGGGTGTTCGGGCCATGTTCACTTCTGTGGCGAAATGAGCAAAAGTCGGATAGCCCAGAAGCCTGGCTCTTTCAGTGCGGAGGGCTATAATCTTTTTTATGATTTCTTTGTTGTCGTATTCGTTGTAGCGGTCGCCGCGGCTGAGATAAGCTTCAAACAGCCTCCGTCTCAGTTCCCGATTTTTCGCATACTGAAGGAAAGGAACCATGCTGGGTACATGGGTGGTAAAGACCCATTTACCTTCGAGCCCAAGCCGGCGAGCGGTTTCAGCCGCTCCATCAATTACATTCTGGGGCAGACCATCTAAATGTTTTGGGTTTTCGATGACCAGGCGGAAACTGTTGGTTTCCTGAAGCAGGTTGTTGCCAAATTTTAAGGAGAGCATTGACAGCTGGGCGTCAATCTGGCGGAGTCTTTCCTTGGCTTCAGGAGAAAGCAGAGCTCCAGCCCGGACAAAGTCCTGATAAATTTTTTCCAGCAGAAACCTTTCTTCTTCTCCCAGCTTCAAACGAGAGCGGCGGTCGTAGATGGATTTAATGCGCTGGAATAATTTTTCGTTAAGGTAAATGTTTGAACGATTCTGGGTAGTCAGGGGAGTTATCTGTTCAGCGATTTTTTGAAGTTCTGGAGTGCTACTGGTACCCTGAAGGGCTCCGAATACCGCCATAACCCGGCTTAAGAATTTTCCGGTTCGGTCGAAAGCCAGAATGGTATTCTCAAAAGTTGGCGGTTGAGGGTTGTTGACTATGGCTTCAATTTCAGCCTGTTGAAGTTCTATGCCTTTTTTCACAGCCGGCAGAAAATGTTCATTCTTTATCAGGTCGAAAGGCGGAGTTTCGAAAGGTGTCTTAAAATCGGAGAAGAAGGGATTGGCGTTTTCTTGGGCTGGCAGCCTGGTGGTAGAGCTTAAGAAAAGTAAAAAGACCAGAATCCAGGAAAATGCCAGCCATAAACGGGTTTTGTTGTTTTGATGATTACCTGTCATTGACCAGCTCCTTTTAAGATTTCAAGCATGAAGATTATACTCTGCTCAATTTATTCCAGGCAAGAGGAGAACATCTTATTATTGGTTAAAATAGTTGACTCTTAACCCGCAAATACTTTACGGCCCCAGATTATTTTCGGTTTGATTGACAACCTTTGATGCAGTTTTATAAATTGAACCTAATGAATTCGATGGAAGGGAAAATAATGAAACCGAGTCATCTCCTAAAAAATTATTCAACCTGCCTCTTTCTGCTGTTTTTCAGCCTGGCTTGGCTGACGGTATTTTCCAGTTGCTCCAGAAGGCCAGCTTCTGGAGAAAATCTGGAATCTGTCTTACGGGTTTTCGTGGATCCCCCAGTCGAGTTTCGGCCAGCGCCACTCTGGGTTTGGAATGAGTTGATGACCGTGGAGAAAATCCAGCAGCAGCTTCAGGACCTGAAAGACAGGGGGTTTGGTGGGGTCTTTGTTCATCCGCGTCCCGGTCTTATAACGCCCTATCTTTCAGAAGAATGGCTTTTCCTTTTCAAAGAAGCGGTCAGAACTGGGCGGGAACTCGGTCTAAAAATCTGGATTTATGATGAAAATTCTTATCCTTCAGGATTCGCCGGCGGTCTGGTGCCGGCAGCTCTGCCTGAAGTGGTCCGTTTAGGACTGCGGGGAAAAAAGCTTGATCAGCCTGACCTCGGCGGAGTTTCTGAACTTGTCTGTGTTCTTCAGGAAGAAGCTGGCCGGTTCATTGACCTCACTGAAAGGGTAAAGGCTGGAGAAAAAGGCTGGCCCGTTGGGGAATACTGGATTTTTGAAGTCGTTAGAGAAAAGCCTTCACCCTGGTATGGGGGATTTACCTACGTGGACCTGATGAGGCCTGGAGTGACCCAGGCTTTTCTGCGCCTGACTCTGGATGCCTATAAGAAGGTAGCAGGTGAAGAATTTGGTTCAACCATTCCCGGAAGCTTCCAGGATGAAGCTAAAATCGCGCCGGCCGGTGGACGCTTGGCAGTTAATTACACTCCCGCCCTTTTCTCTGAATTCAAAGCCCGGAGGGGGTATGAGTTGAAAACTGAACTACCGTCCTTGCTCGAAGAAAAAGGGGACTTTAAGAGAATCAGGCACGATTTTTACCTGACCTGTCTGGAGCTTTTCATAGAAAACTGGGCTAAACCCTATTATCAGTACTGTACAGAAAATGGGCTTAAGCTGACTGGCCATTACTGGGAACATGAGTGGCCCTATCCCCGGGTTAACCCTGACAACATGGCTTTAAGTGCTTATGCTCATATGCCTGGTATTGATATCCTGATGAACGAGTGGAGTCTTCATCCTCAGGCTCAGTTTGGCAACTCCAGGGCGGTTAAAGAGCTGAGAAGCCTGGCCAATCAGCTTGGCCGGCAGAGAACTCTTTCTGAAACTTACGGTGCTAGCGGTTGGGACCTTACCTTTTTTGATCAGAAAAGAATTGCTGACTGGGAGTACGCTCTGGGAGTTAATTTTATGAATCAGCACCTGGTTTTTTCCACCATTATTGGAGCCAGGAAACGGGACCATCCGCCATCTTTCTCCTATCATCAGCCCTGGTGGCCAGCCTACCGGATGATGAACGATTATTTCGGCCGGTTGTCGGTAGCTCTAAGTTCCGGTGAGCAACTGAACCGCATTCTGGTCATAGAACCGACTACTACCGGCTGGATGTATTATTCCCCGGCTCTGAAGGGCGAGCGACTGGAAAGAATGGGCCGCAGTTTCCAGAATTTTGTTCATTCCCTGGAGAAACTTCAGGTGGAATATGATCTTGGAAGTGAATTTTTAATTAAGGAGTACGGAAAGGTAAATGGTCAAAAGTTCGTGGTCGGCCAGAGAAGATATGACCTGGTGGTTATACCTCCTGGAACAGAAAACCTGGAATCCTGGACGGCGGCCTTGCTAAAAGAATTCTTAAAGAAAGGAGGCAGGGTTTTCTCCTGGGCAGAAGAACAACTTTACCTTTCAGGAAAGCCTTCTCTTCTTTCAGATAAACTACGATCCTTTTCCGGATTTAAATCAATGAGCGAATTACAGGTTGAAGCTGAATTATTCAGTCCCTATCTTAACAAAGAAATTGAGTTCAGGAACCTGGCTGGAGAGGAAAGGCTTTTCCACCACAGGAGAAAGCTCAGGGACGGGCAGCTTCTTTTTCTGGCTAATATCAGCCCTGAGCAGACAGCCTCAGGAGTGGTGGGACTCAGGGGAAAGTCGGTTGAGCGATGGGAAGCTTTTAGCGGAACTCGAAAACCCTATCCAGCCAGAAGTAAATCGGGAAGGGTCTGGCTGGATTTTTCCCTGAAGCCCGGGGAAAGCCTGCTTCTGGCAGTTTATCAGAAGAAAAAGTCAGCGGATAAAGAGCAACTGAAAAAAATTGAGGCCGAGCCTGAAATCATCAAGCTCAACCCAATCCTGGTCAGACGGATTGACCCGAATGTCCTGACCCTCGATTACTGCGATTTGACTCTTGGAGGACGGAGCGAAAAAAACCTTTATTTTTATAGAGCTCAGCAGAAAGTCTACCAGCATCATGGGTGGGAAAAAAATCCATGGGATGGGGCAGTCCAGTATCAGGACAGTATCCTCGCCAGGAACCGTTTCGGACCCGGTACCGGCTATCGGGCAGATTTCCATTTTCAGGTGGCCTCAGGAGTGGACCTGAAATCCATGCAGTTAGTGGTAGAAAGGCCTGAGATTTTTAAGGTCAAGCTTAATGGGCAAAAGCTGGAGCCTCTGGCCGGTGTTTTTTGGCTCGACCGCAATTTTGGGGTTTATCCTCTGGAAAAGGCAGTTCGACCAGGACTTAACACCGTAAGCCTGACTGTTCAGCCTTTTGACCTGCTGGCTGAGCTGGAACCGATTTACCTTCTGGGAGATTTTTCGGTTGAGCCAGGAGATAAGGGGTTCCTGATTACGCCAGCCAGGAAAATGCAAACCGGTTCCTGGAAGTCTCAGGGGCTTCCTTTTTATGGACACCGGGTGGCCTATCTTTTTCTACTGGAGGTATCTCAAAAAAACAACAATCGAGAGAATTATATCCTGAAAACGGGAAGTTGGCAGGGGGCGCTGGCTGAAGTTTTGGTCAACGACCAGCCGGCTGGCTTTCTGCTGAGTCCTCAAGATGAATTGGAGCTTTCTTCCTATCTTAAAGAAGGGCGAAACGAAATAACTTTGATAATTTACGGAACTTTAAAAAATACTCTCGGACCCCATCATCTTAATCCACCTATTGGGCGGGCCTGGCCAGGTTCCTTTCAACAGGCTCCCCCGGGTGGACAACCGGCAGGTAAGGAGTATAATGTCCTGGATTATGGCTTGAAAGATTTTATAATAATTAAAAAAGTTAATAAAAAGTAAGAGTTCTGATGAGAAAAACTGGTTTTGACTCAGGTTTATACCTAAAGGAGCAGACTGCAGCTATTCGTCGCCGGCTGGAGATGTTTCCAGAAAAACTGTATCTGGAGTTCGGCGGTAAAATCTTAAATGATTTTCATGCCTCCAGGGTGCTACCCGGCTACGACCCCAACATCAAGGTTAAACTGCTCCAGGAGTTGAGCGATCAGATTGACATTGTCCTTTGTATTTACGCCGGAGACATTGAAAGAAGAAAGCAACGGGCGGATTTCGGCATTACCTACGATGCCGATACTCTCAAGCTTATCGATGACCTGAGAGAGCGTGGCTTGAAAGTTACTGCTGTGGTCATCACCCGTTATGAAGAACAGACTTCGGCCAGGATTTTTAAGAACAAACTGGAGCGACTTGGAATTAAGGTTTACACTCATCGCTTTACCAGAGGTTATCCGACCGATGTGGAAACTATTGTCAGTGAGGAAGGATATGGTGCCAACCAGTTTATAGAGACCAACAGGCCGCTGGTCATAGTATCCGGCCCCGGGCCTGGAAGCGGGAAATTAGCTACTTGTTTATCACAGCTCTACCATGAGCATAAACGGGGAATAAAAGCCGGTTATGCCAAGTTTGAAACCTTTCCCATCTGGGATCTGCCGCTTAAACATCCGGTAAATGTCGCCTATGAGGCAGCTACAGCCGACCTGGGAGATTTTAACCTGGTAGACCCCTATCATCTTGAAGCTTACAATCAGCGGGCTATTAATTACAACCGGGATGTAGAGGCTTTCCCACTCCTGAAGCGAATCCTCAGCCGGATTGCTGGGAACGGCTTCGTTTATCAATCTCCGACCGATATGGGTGTAAATGTGGTCAGCAGGGGAATTATCGATGATGAGGTGATCAAAGAGGCCGCTCGTCAGGAAATAATTCGCCGTTATTTCCGGTATCAATGTGAATATCTGCTTGGTTATACCGAACAGGCTACAGTAGAAAGAGCAGAGCTGCTGATGAAAGAGTTAAACCTCCGGCCCGAGGACCGGGCTGTGGTGTCCCTGGCCAGAGCAGCCGCTGTGGAGGCTCAACGAAAAGGTAAAGGTCACAACGGCATTTATGTTGGGGCAGCCCTGGAGCTTCCCGATGGGCGCATGGTCAAGGGTTATAACTCTCCGCTGATGCATGCCGCTTCCAGTGCTGTTTTAAACGCTCTTAAAAAGCTGGCTGATATCCCTGAACACATCCATCTTCTGTCTCCCTCGGTGCTGGAACAAGCAGCTTACCTCAAGCAAAATATTCTGGGTGGAAAAGCTTTGAGCCTTGACCTGACAGAAGTTCTAACCTGTCTGGCCATTACTGCCCCAACCAGCCCGGCAACTCAATTAGCCCTGGAAAAACTCAAAGAATTAAAGGGTTGTGAAATGCACCTTACTCATATGCCGACGCCAGGTGATGAAACCAGTTTACGCCGGTTGGGCATCAACCTGACCAGTGAACCGGTTTTTGCCTCCAAAAATCTTTTTTTGGTTTAATGAAAACCCCATACCAGAAAAATGGCTGAATGTAAGAATTTTTTTTGGCGAGTTATTCTGATATTCTGGAAACATATACCTCTTTATCAGGAATGCCGGAATAGCGGGGTAGAAACTAAAGCTCTTCTTAGCCTGCTGATTCTGACGGTTGCTTTTTCAGTTACTTCCTTAATCCAGGCTGCATCTGGAAATTTTCCGGCTGTTCCTCTGCTGCTGCCCTTAAGTCTGGAAAATTATTTTTTCTGGCAGTCAGTACTGGCCCTTCCCTGGATGGCTTTTGGTCTGGCTTTAACCAGTTCTTTAGTCTGGCTGATTTTGCGGTTGCTTTCTGGCCGGAATATCAATTTCAAGCAGATTTTAACCCTTGAGGTCTTAAGCCTGCTTCCGGCTTTTTCTTTTCTCTGGCTGACCCATCTTCTGACTGCTATTTTCTACGCACTTGGAGGGTCACAGAAGGAGTGGGTCGATCTTGTATCTGTGCCCGGCTGGTTTCAGTCAATTTATCTGTTTTTAATCATTCTGGCTTTTATATCTGGCTTACTGGTTTTCAACCTGAATTTTCTCGGAATGAAATTTACTAGAAAGAAATCAAGCCGCCTTGTGGCGGGAAATTTAAGCTTCTGGCTGTGGATTATTCTAATAATTATTTTTGTTCGCTGACGGAGGCTTGAATGGAGATTACAGTGAGAAGATTTAGAATTGAAGATTATGACCGGGTGATGGAGCTCTGGCAGCAGGCAGGCTTGCCGCTTAAACCGAAAGGTCGGGACAGCCGTCAGGAAATAGAAAGACAGATTCAGCTCAGTCAGGTAATTTTCCTGGTGGCTGAAGCTGAAGGGAAAGTTATCGGGACAGTCCTGGCCACCCATGATGGACGTAAGGGATGGATCAACCGTCTGGCTGTAGACCCGGCTTATCGTCATCGTGGCCTGGCTCAGAGACTGGTAGCTGAAGCTGAGGCTGAGCTGGAAAAGGCCGGCCTAGGAATTTTTGCGGCTTTAATCGAAGAGGACAACTTGCCATCAATCAGACTTTTTGAAAAGATGGGCTATGAGTTTCATCCGGAGATAAAATATTTCACCCGAAAAAAATTCCCCGGTGTTTAGGATGGTCAGCTAACTTTAAAAAGCCAGTAAAGTGAATACCCTGAATTGCTCTGCTAATGGTCAAATAATTAACCCGCGTTGTATTGGTGGGCAACGCTGAGGCTTTTTGGGCTTTCAGCTGATAGTTATGAAACTTAAATCTAATTCCTGAAGTCAGGTTTTTCAGCCTTTAATTTGGCGACTGAATTCAAAGACCGTGTCCACAACTTCCTGGTAGGAAAGAGAGGGGCCATCCTGAGGAGAGTCGATAATCCGGTAATCAAAAAAAGGGCAGTTTCCTTCATACCAGCGTTCGCCCGACGGCCGTCCATTTTGTTCTCTTTTCTTCTGTTCTTTCTGGTTGAGCAGACTGCCCAGACCCTTCAGATTGACCTGGCTTTCCGGGTCCACTCCTATAATGAAACGTTTTCCTCCAAAACTCGTCAGTAGGAAAGAAAAACCTTTTCCCAGTGGTGAATTAAAGACGTCGCGTCGGGCCCACTCTTTAGTCAGAAAGCTTTTTGGATTTTGAATCATCAGCCCATCAACCAGTTTGTAACCTGGCGCCTGAGTTAAGGGTAAATAGAGCTGAACCATTTCGGCCCGGTCCAGGTCTTCGTAGTAATTGAAGTAATCATCTTCCACCCGGTGCATGGCTTTCTCATAGCGGTCAATACCCTGGAAAATGGGACGGTTGGCCACGATGTCCCGCCCCAGGCTGGCCTGCTCATAAAGAAGCTTCATCATCCGCAGACCTTCCTGAATGCGTTCTAAATTGGCTTCCTCTTCAGGCTTCTGAATATTGGCAAAGATGGCCCGGAGCAGGGCATAGGGAGTAGCGCTGAGCTCAATATTTTTAGGCAGGCAGGCTGAATCAACCATTTTAGCGTATTCAGCCAGCTTGACCATGGCCCTATCCACAGTTCGAAGTTCCAGAAGTTCAAGGGTCAAAAATATGGCACTGACCGCATCGAAATCTGGCAGCCGGTGGGTGATGATGGTCAACCGCTCCGGCAGATTTTTAATATGCTCCAGGACCAGCTCCGGGTGCCTGACCACCAGAGAAGCAGCGCATTCTGGTTCAGCATCACTCTGGTGGTGGTCTATTACCCCGGGAACTGATTTCAAACCAACATCAAGTACGATGGTCTCGGGTTGAGGTGAGAATTCTTTTCCATAGGGTGCAAATTGAAAAATGACTTCCATCTTTTCCACTTGCCCCTGTGTTAAAAAATTTAGAGTAAATTATACTATTTTTCTCTTAAGAATAAAGCGCTGACCACAGCTTCCTCTAATTCCTCTCCAGGAGTCGGATATTTTCGCCGCTGGTGCCTGCGGTCAGCCATTTCCAGACAGGCGACAACTTCAGCTACTTTCAAGAGAGCTGGAGCTGTGGTTCCTTTTTCGGCCTGGAGGTCTATTGAAACCGTATAAGGAATGCCAGTGGATCGGAGGTTCTGGTTCTCCAGGACTTTTAGAATTCTCTGTCGCAACTTCTGGGCTCCTTCTCTGCTTGTGTTGGGCAGAAGAACCATAAACTCATCCTCACCGGTTCGGGCGACCAGGTCAACTTTTCTGGTGATTTTTTTAATGGTGAAAGCCAGGTTGGTGAGTACCCTCTGGCCGGCTTCCTGGCCAAAGGTCTGGATAATTTTCTCGTAGTAATCAATGTCTACTCTGAGGAGCGACAGGTCCAGACCATAGCGCTCGGAGCGGGTTATTTCTCGCTGCAGATATTCGACAAAAGTTTTTAAGTTGTAGACACCGGTCAGCGGGTCATAGACTTCACGTTCGGCCAGCTGCTTTAAGAGGACCAGTCTTTCCAGAGCCAGTTCGGCCAGATTGACATAACTCAGGACCAGCTTGAACTCTTCCAGATTAAATGGGCTTTCATTTTTTTTGTTAAAAAGAGCAACCAGTCCGAAGACCTTTTTTTCTATCCTAAAAGGCACGATTATCAGGCTTATAACCTCTACCCCGGGGAGATGGTCGACCTCTGGATTAAATCGCGGGTCCCGGTTGCAGTCCAGCAAAATCAGGTTCTGGTTGGTCTCAGCCGCCAGGCCGCAGAGGCCTTCGCCCTTTCTAATCACTCTGTTTAGAAGATTGTCTTCCTTCGCGCCTCTGATTTTTATAAACTTCAGGTCATAAGAGGCGGATTCTCTTAGCAAGAAAGCCGCTACTTGAGGAGCTAAGAGTTCATCCAGTTTGATAAGCAGCTTTTCAAGCAGCTCATCTGAGGTTTTAGCCAGAACCAGCTCTCGACTGGCTTCAAAGTATTTTGAGGCCTGAAAACCTGACTGGTTGTTCTCTCTGGCCCCACCTCTGTTATCTTCCATTAAAAACAAAAATATCAAATTTGGTTTTTATTTTCAACCTGTTTCCAATCCTCAGCTTTTTCTGGCAACTGCTGAAGAAAAGCCGAATCTACCCGGAAAAGGTAATCAAAATCCCGGTTCTTGATAACTACCTGAAGCTGTTTCTGGTCTTCAGACCCAACCAGCAGCTCAATTATCTGTTCTTCTTTGTCAACCGGTTTATGTTTGATGGTAATTACCAGCCGGGGGTGGTCAAGCCCAAAACTGCTCAGGCTTTCAGGATGGTCAATAAAGTCCTGAGCTTCTAAATATTCCAACTTTCTCAGCAGGGACTCGATCTTTGATTCGTCAGCCGGCTCTTTTGCTCCTCCACTCAGCAAAAACCATTTTTCAGTTTCCTGTTTTTTCTCCTTAACAAGCTCTTTTTGGGCCAGGATTTCTGGCTGGTCCTTCTTTTTCAGGCTCACTGCCACTACTTCCCAGCTGTTGAACTGAGCCACCTTCTTTTCTCTCAGGTCTGAAACTTTCCTGGTCAGGTCGTTTATTATCTGGCTTTCTACCTCAATAATTTTTCGGGAAAGTGAATTGGTGGCTATGACCTTGCTATCTTGCCTGTTAATAAAGAAGCTGAGCTGCTGGCTTTCCCTGAGGCTGAGGTTTATGGTGAATTCTGGCCTGTCCAGGCCAAACTGCTTGAGGTTTTCCGGGGTTTTTTCTTCAGCCAGAAATTCCCGGGCTCTAAGTCTGGAAAGGTTATCCAGGAGGTTATCTACCTGATACTTTGAGGCCAGAGCTGCTACCGGCTGCACCAGATACCAGCTATCCTTCTGACGTTTTATTTTCCAGTTCACCTCGCTTGATTTGAGTTCAATTTCTTCTACCTGGTCGGTTGCGAACTTCAGAATGTCTTTTTTTCTCAGGTCAAAGAGTTTTTTATCCAGTGAATATCGGAGATATCCTGGAATCAATACTAATTCCGGTCGGTCTGTTCTTCTGGCATAGAGAGTGTTATCGATGGGGTTTTCCATACCCACCTGGATAACCACTGGCTGGCTCATATCTTTAATCCAGAGCAGGACCTCTTTCTTCGGGATTTCATAGGCCGTCAGGTCAGCTGGCTGTTTTTCCACCACCTTTTCCATTCTTAAACTGGCGAAATTTTCAACCAGACTTTTGGCTTCGTAGTCGTCAGCTTCAGCTTCAATCGGCTCTATGATTTGCCAGCTGCCCTTCTCATCTTTGCTCAGGGTGAAACTGGTCTGGTTGTCTACCCGAAGGGAAATTTTTTCGATATCTGAAGCCTTAAAATCAGTTAGTTTTTCGGACTGCTCCTTTTTTTCCTGAACTCTGGTGGAACGGTGTTCGAGCAGGATGACTGAAGACAGCAGAATCACCAGAATTCCCAGAAGAATGAAAGTTGTCCTGAATTTCATAAGGACCTCCTTCTCAGCCAGATAAACAGGCCGGTAAGCAGAACGGCCAGAGGCAGAAAAATGACTGAAAGAAACATCAGTAATCGGCCCTGGCTTGGAGTAAGGTTTATGGTCCGCGGACTCCTGGTGCGGGGCTGGATGGAAATCAGGTCGGCTTCTTCAGTCAACCAGTTTACTGCATTAAGAAACAGATTTCCGTTTCCAGAGAGGTTGTAGTAGCGGTTGGTTACAAAATCTGAATCGCCAAATACAACCAACCTCATCTCTTTCTGTTGATGGGTCCCGTTAGAGTTGGAATCCTGGCTTGAGTCTTTCTCTCCGGCATTATCCTGGCTGCTGGTGACTTTTTTGGTGCCAGCCACAGCCAGAGAAATAGGTCCCTGTTTATCTTTTCTAGCATCGAAGGAGACGGCCTTCTGGTCAAGTTGCCTTTCAGACCAGGAGTTGGGACTGGTTCTGGCCAGCTCGGTCAGTGTTAGTCCTTCGGGTTTGGTTTCTGAGATTTCCACCGACCTGGCCAGAGGAAAGAAAGTGGCATAACGGAAATTTCTGGTTATATCGTGGCTCTGATATTCAGTAACCACTGGCATAAAATAGTCGCCTCCAAGAAGCCGGGAAATTGTGTCCACTACCAGGTCGTTTTCTAGTTTTATCCCGTAATCGGCCAGGAAGGTCTCCAGTCCGGAGGAAGTTTCCGGGTCTATCAGGAAAAAGATCCTCCCGCCCTTATCAAGAAAATTTTTAAGTGTTTCCAGCTCGTTTGGCAGCAGGCCTTTTTTCGGTCCAGGAACAATGAGCAGACTGCAGTCCTGGGGAAAGTGGTCAGAAAGGGCCAGGGTTAATTTTTTGACTTCGTAACCGATTTTTTCCAGCTCGTTTTTAGCTGTGGTATAACCAGCATCACCGGAGTCTTCTATGGAGTTTTCTCCGTGGCCCTCCAGAAAATAGATTATTTTTTTCTTTTCCCGAGTAACCTTGATGATGGCGTTGGTTATGTCCTCTTCCGAAGTGGTGGTAATGCGGTTTTCTTTATCACCACATTCAAAAACAGTAGTCCCATCCTGGGTAATTTCGTATTTTTTAACCAGACCGGGATTTTTGTCCGGGTCGATAAACTCATACTTTATCCGCGATGAATGATAAGTGTATATTTTCAGTAGGTTTTCCATATTCTGACGGCTGATATTGCCTTCACGGAAAAAGGCTTTTATCACTACCTCCTGCTTTAAGTTCTTGACTACCTGGACTGATTGGTCGGACAGGCTGTGAATTCGGGCCGAGGTAAAATCAACCCGGTAATGATGTTTAGCTGAGATGAAATTTATTACTACCAGAATGGCCAGCATCAGAACAATTATCAACAGCATGTTGCCTGAATAGATAAAAGAACGGCGTTTGGAGACTTCTCTCAATTCAGAAAGATTCAGAATAACGTAAAAAATGATGGCCGCCAGACCGACTGCTCCGAGCACCAGGCCGTAGGTTCGGTACTGAGGCCAGATAGAAATTACGACCAGAGACAGAGCTAAAAGAGTCAATCCGGTATAATTAAGGTTTGATTTGAGCCAGTTCATTTTCTTACCTCCAGCGGCGGAATTGGATGACAGAGTGGGTCAGGAAAAGACCGAAAAAAGCGATGCTCAGGTAATAAACCAGGTCGCTGGTATCCAGAATGCCTTTGGTCATCCCGTCAAAGTGCTCAAAGAAGGAAAGATAATTCAGAACATCGCGCCAGAGCCCATGGGCAGAGTAAGCTGCCCAGCTCAGCACCCAGAACAGAAGCAGGGTCCCGAAGGTCAGGACTGCCGAGACAATCTGGTTTTCAGTGAGAGAGGACCAGAAAATTCCAAGACCCAGAAAAGCCCCGCCCAGCAGGAAAAGTCCGAGATAGCCGAGAAGATAGGGAACAGGCTCAGGGTTGCCGTGAATAAAAGTAAAAATGGTCGGAATAGCGCTCAGCCCCAGCATAGCCAGAAGAACAATCAGGGCCGCCAGGTATTTGCCCAGAATAATCTGAACCACTGAAACCGGCGAAGTAAAGAGCAGCTCTTCCGTGCCCATCTTTTTTTCTTCGGAAAAAAGCCGCATCGAAACAATTGGCAGCATCAGCAGCATGATGATGCTTAAATTATGGAAGAGCGGAGCAAAAACCATCTGATTGATATTGACCTGCTGAAAGTAATATGGATTCTGGGCCATTTGAATAGCCTGGGTGTTAAACCACCAGACCAGACTGTAGAAAAAGAAGCCCGAAAGCAGCGTAAATATTGAAATCACAATGTAGGCAATCGGTGAAGTAAAATAGGACATAAGTTCTTTTTTGGCGATAGACCAGATGGCTTTCATTGTTCCATTCCTCCTGAGACAATTCTAAGGTACAATTCTTCAATGTTCATGGCCGCCGAGCGCATTTCTCGGATGGTCAGGTTTTTCTCCAGACACAGCTTGAGGATGGCCGGTCTTAAATCATGGTCCCAGGACCATTCCAGTCTGATTTCAGAACCCTCCAGTTGGAGGTTTTTGAGGTTGGGGATCTGTTTGAATAGCTCAATCACCTGACCGTCAAATTTATCCAGTCTCAGATAAACACCGTCATTGGCACTGAAGCTTTTGGCCAGCTCATCGAGAGAACCGGAAGCCATCAGCCGTCCGTCGTTAATAATCACCACTCCGTCACAGACTTCTTTGACTTCAGCCAGAATATGGGTGGAAAGCATCACGGTATGTTCACCTTTAAGCGATTTTATCAGCTGTCTTATTTCTACAATCTGGGCCGGGTCCAGGCCAATAGTCGGTTCGTCCAGAATGATAACCTTGGGATTGTGAATCAGGGCCTGAGCGATGCCCACCCTTTGCCTGAAGCCACGAGAGATGTTCCGGATAAGCCTTTTTCTGACTGGCTGCAAGCTGGTAATTTCTACCGCCCGATCCACGGCCGCTTTCTTCCGGCTGGCCGGGACCTTTTTGATTTCAGCTACAAAACCAAGGTAGGATTCCACCGTCATCTCCGGATAGAGGGGGACGTTTTCAGGAAGGTAACCTATGGATTGTTTCACCTGCTCGGCTTGCTCGAAAACATCGAAACCTGCCACCGAAGCTCGACCCGATGTGGCCGGCAGAAATCCGGTCAGAATTCTCATAGTGGTAGTTTTCCCGGCAGCGTTTGGTCCGAGAAGACCCCAGATTTTTCCTTCTTCAACCCTGAAGCTCAGGTCTTTGATGGCTACGAGGTCGCCATATTTTTTGGTTAATTGTTCAGTTTCAATCATGGGCTAACCTCCTTTCCTGAATTTGAATTACCAGAAACCAGAAAAAGTTACATTTTCTCGGGTATTTGAATTCCCATCAGGTCCATAGCCTGACATAGTATTTCGTGCACAAAATGTATAGTCAAGAATCTTAAGATTTGAAGTTCTGAGTTTTTTTCGGCCAGCACCGGGTAATTATGATAATAACTGTTAAACTTCTGGCAGAGATTGAAAGTAAACTTGGCCAGAGCCGCAAATTCTAAAGTAGCTATGGCCCGCAAGACCTCATCGTCCAGACCGGAAGCGTAAACTATGAGGTCCCAGAAATCCTGCGATTCTTCCGGGCTAAGAATACTAAGGTTGATAGAGCTCAGGTCTATTTTTTGTAAGAACTTCTCGGAAGTCATTCCGAAGCGCTCTTCAAACTTTCTGAAAATACTTCTCAGCCTTACGGCCGTGTACTGGAGATAAGGGCCTGTTTCCCCTTCAAAGTTAAGAGCATCTTCAAAATCAAAGATAATAAGAGAGTTTCTGGCAAATTTCAGCATAAAGTAGCGAACTGCAGAGGCGGCAATCTGGCGAGCTATCTTCTCCCGGGTTGAGAGAGGCAGCTCGGGGTTTCTTTTGTTAACCTCAGCCAGAGCTTTTGCTTCCAGCCGATCCAGCAGGTCGTCAGCCTTCACCCCGACTCCTTTTCTTCCGGAAACTTCCAAAAAAGCTTTTTCCCGGTCTTCAGCTGAAAGGTCAACCTTAATTTCGCTCAGGCTTCTGGGGGAAAGTGCTACCATTTCATAGGAAAAGTGGATGGATTTTTCGGCCTGTTCTGAGTAGCCGAGAGATCTTAAGCCCTGGACTACTATTTTCTGCAGGTAGGACTGGCGGACATCTATGACATTGTAGACTTTGCTCCCGGCTCCAAAATGGACATCATAATTGGTGGGGGAAGCAGAGGAAATCCAGACAGGATGACCGTTGTCTTCAATAAACGGCTCATAATAAAAATCCTGGCCCAGAAGGCCGAACTTCCATAGCTGGTAGGCAATGTCTTTACCCACGTAGGTAACCGTGCCATCCGACCTGACAATAATTTTTTCTCGCTCCGGTTCGTCTTCAAGCTTCATCACCCAGCAGCCGGCGGTTTCTCCTTCAGTGGAGAATTGGATGGCGCCTTTTTCCTTGAGACTGGCAAATGCCCGGTCCCAGAACTTCAATCTTAAGATGCTACTTTCACAGGGCAGAACATCGTAGCTGATATTTAGTCTCTTCATCGTGGCCAGGTGAGCTTTAAGGATGCGACGGGAAACATAATGGGCATAGTCTGCCTCAGGAGGTTCTCCATGTTCGATTTTTTTCAGGATGGCTGCCTTCCTGGCCTGAGCTTCCGGGTTATCGCTCAGGTAACGGGAAACCCGGGTATAAAGGTCCCAGCAGTAGTAATCGAATTTCTCTTCTATTTTATCAAGGTCTGAAATGGTTTTTTTCTCCAGTTCCATCAGGCCGAAAACCACATCCACCACCTGAACGCCGGTGTCGTCAATATAATTCTGTACTTCTACCTTTTCACCCTTGTACTTTAAACAACGAACGAGGGTGTCTCCAAGGCAGGCATTTCTCAGATGACCGACGTGAGCGGCCTTGTTGGGGTTAATGTTGGTATGTTCAACTATGATTTTTTGCTCTTCTGGTTCCAGACCACTTTCTTTCAATCGGGCCAGCTTTTTCAGAAAAAATTTCTGACGATTTAAAAAAAGGTTGGTGTAACCAGCTCCAGCCACTTCCACTTTTTCCAGCTCTTCAATTCCGCCAAGAAGCTCAGCGGCCCGGACCGCAATATTCCTCGGGCTGGTTTTTAACTTCCGGGCCAGGGGGAAAGCGATTGACAGAGCTAAGTCACCAAGTTTCTGGTCGGGTGTGGGGTTCAGCTCAAGTTCTTCGAGGGTGATAGGAAATTCCCGACCTATTCTGGCCAGAATTTTTTCTTTCAGCTGCCTTTTGGTCTTGAACATGGTATTTTCAATTATAACAAAATTCTGGCAGCTAACAAGTTGCCGTTGTACTTGAAAGAACAGGATGGTTTATGATAGTAAATAAAGATATTGATTTATTAGTGAAAGGATTAATTATGAAAAAAACCAGATTGAATGCAATCCATAAAGAAGCTGGTGCCCGGATGGTGGAATTTGCCGGTTTTGAAATGCCGGTTGAATACAGTGGTCTTATTGAAGAACATCTGGCGGTCAGGACCAGAGCCGGTCTGTTCGACGTCAGTCATATGGGGGAGATTGTGATTGAAGGACCGGAAGCCTTAGCCTGTGTTCAGTACCTGACACCGAACGATGTAGCCAGACTTTCTCCCGGTCAGGTTCAGTACACAGCCCTGACCACGCCGGAGGGAACTTTTGTTGATGATATGCTGGTCTACTGCCTTTCTCTGCCTGATAAGTATCTGCTGGTGGTGAATGCAGCTAACATAGATAAGGATTTTGCCTGGGTAAAAGAGAAAGCGGCCTCTTTTAAGGTAGAAGTCTTCAACCAGAGTGATGAGCACTCTCAGTTAGCTCTTCAGGGACCTTTAGCTCAGGAGATTCTTCAACCGTTAACTGATATTGATCTCAGCAAGATGAAGTCTTTTCATTTTGCTTTTGGAAAAGTGGCGGGCCTGGACTGTCTGGTATCAAGAACTGGCTACACCGGAGAAGACGGTTTTGAAATCTACACTCTGGCTCAGAACCCCGAAGTAATCTGGAAAGCCATCATGGCTGAGGGTACTCCAAAAGGTTTGCTGCCGGTGGGCCTGGGAGCCCGGGATACACTCAGGCTGGAAGCCAAACTGATGCTTTATGGAAACGATATCAACGAGCAGACCACGGTGCTTGAGGCAGACCTGAAGTGGATTGTAAAGTTTCAAAAAGGAGATTTTCTGGGCAAGGCCGCTCTGGAGAAACAACTTCAGGAAGGGTTGAAAAGAAAGCTGGTGGGTTTTGAGATCCTGGATAAAGGTATTGCCAGGCCTCATTACCCGGTCTTTGTCGGAGGGCAGCAGGTTTCAGAAGTTTGTTCAGGGACTTTTGCTCCTTATGTCAAAAAAGCAATTGGACTGGTCTACCTGCCGATCGAACATACCGAAATTGGGAGTGAATTTGAAATCGGAGTTCGCGACCGCCGTCTGAGAGCCCGGGTTGTGCCAACGCCTTTTTATAAAAAAGAAAAGAAATCATAAAACAAATAAAGGAGGAGATTATGTATCCTGACAATTTTTATTACAGCAAAGATCACGAGTGGTTGAAATTAGAAGGAGAAGTAGCAGTTCTGGGTATAACCGATTTTGCTCAGAAGCAGCTCGGGGATATTATCTATGTTGAATTACCGCCGGTGGGAAAAGTTCTGGATGCTCATCAAAGTCTCGGCACTGTGGAGTCGGTAAAATCAGTTTCTGACATTTATTCTCCCGTTTCTGGAGAAGTAATTGAAGTAAATTCAGAACTGGCTCAGACCCCTGATCTTATTAACAAAGACCCACACGGTCAGGGTTGGATTGCCAAGCTGAAAATAAAGGATAGTTCAGAACTGCAGAATTTAATGAAGGCTGCTGATTATGAAAAATACATTGAAGGTCTGGAGCATTGACAAGCCAATCTTTTCGTCTAGCTCCAGGTTTAATTATCGAAAATACGGGGGTTACGAATGAGTTATATACCAATCAGTGAAAAAGATAAAAAAGAAATGCTGGAGCGGATTGGAGTTAATTCCGTTGAAGAACTGTTCTGCTGTATCCCCGAGACTATAAGATTCAGGGGAAAGCTGAACCTGCCCGGTCCGTTGTCTGAGCCTGAAATTCTGGAATACTTTGAGTCCCGGGCCAGAAAGAATAGCTTTGACCGCTATCTTTCCTTTCTTGGTGGTGGAGCCTATGACCATTTCATTCCGGCAGTGGTTGATTACCTGAGTTCCAGAGGTGAATTTGTCTCACCTTACACTCCTTACCAGCCAGAGGTAAGCCAGGGCACCCTTCAGGTCATTTTTGAGTTTCAAACCTTAATCTGTCAGCTTACCGGGCTGGATATAGCCAACGCTTCTCTTTATGATGGAGCTACAGGAGCGGCTGAAGCTATCTTAATGGCTTATCGGGTTAAAAATAAAAAAAGATTGCTGGTTGCCTCCAGCTTGAACCCCCAGTACCGGCAGGTAATCTATACTTATACAAAAAACTTGGGGCTGGAAGTGGTGGAAATTCCTTATGACGAAAAGGGGAGGCTGGACCTTAGAGGATTGGAAAGCGCCTTTAATGCCGAAACCTCGGTCTTGCTCTGCCAGTCACCAAATTACTTTGGGGTGATTGAAGATTTGAAGAATCTGGCCGACCTGGCTCATCGCCATGAAACTTTGCTGGCGGTGGTGATCTCAGAGCCAGTTTCTCTGGGTTTGCTCGAAGCTCCAGGTCGACTGGGAGCTGATATCGTAACGGGTGAAGCCCAATCCTTCGGAATTCCACTCAGCTACGGTGGGCCGTATCTTGGTTTCATGGCCTGCAAAAAAGAATTTGTCCGCCAGCTACCTGGAAGAATTGCCGGACAGACGGTTGATGCGGAAGGTCGAAGAGGTTTTGTTCTGACGCTATCCACCAGGGAGCAGCATATCAGAAGAGAAAAAGCCACTTCCAACATCTGCACCAACCAGGCTCATTGTGCTCTGAGGGCTACCATCTATTTGGAAACACTTGGGAGAGTCGGCCTGAAAAAACTGGCCTGGCTTAACCTTCAAAAAGCAGCTTATGCCCTGAACCGGTTTACTTCCATTCCTGGAGTTTCCAGGAAGTTTGGCGGGCCAGTCTTCAATGAATTTGTTCTGGAATTCCCGGTTCCCTGGGAAACCCTGAGCCAGAAGCTGGAAGAAAAAGGGATTCTGGGAGGAATCGCTCTGGGGTCCGATTATCCCGGACTGGAAAGATGTGCTCTGATTACTGTGACCGAAAAACACAGCCGGGAGAAGATTGACCGCTACGCTGAGGTTCTTCAGGAGGTGCTGAGATGATTAAGGTCATCAGAGAACCGTTGATTTTTGAGATAAGCTCACCTGGCAAGATCGCCCTCAGACTGCCAGAACTTGACGTTCCTGAAACTAAAGATATCCTAGCTGAAGTTCCACTCCGGCAGGATATAGAAGGTTTTCCAGAAGTTTCAGAGACAGAGGTCACCAGACATTTCACCAGGCTGAGTCAGATGAATTACTGTGTTGATTTCGGTTTCTATCCACTGGGCTCCTGCACCATGAAATACAACCCGAAAATTAACGAAAAAATTGCCGGTATGACTGCCTTTACCTCGGGTCATCCACTGGTTCCTGAGAGTTTAGCCCAGGGCAATCTGGAATTGATGAAGACGCTGGAGAAGTTGCTCTGTGAAATTACCGGTCTTGAGGCGGTTAGCCTCCATCCGGCTGCTGGAGCTCATGGAGAGCTTCTGGGCATGATGCTCATTCGGGCTTATCACACTGCTTGCGGCGATCCCAGAAAATACGTTCTCATTCCCGATTCAGCTCACGGCACCAATCCTTCCTCGGCTCACATCTGCGGATACATCGTCAAGGAGATAAAGTCCAACGAAAAAGGAACCATTTCGGTTGAAGACCTGGCCAGAGAAATGACCGAAGAAGTAGCTGCTTTGATGCTGACCAACCCCAATACTCTGGGGGTTTTTGAATCCGATATCTGTCAAATTGCTGACATAGTGCATGCCAAAGGCGGTTTTGTTTATATGGATGGTGCTAACCTCAACGCTCTGGCCGGGATAGCCAGGCCAGGTGATATGAAGGTTGATGTTCTGCACCTTAACCTTCACAAGACTTTCTCCACCCCCCACGGTGGTGGTGGGCCCGGTTCTGGTCCGGTAGCCGTCAACAAAACTCTAGAGCCCTACCTGCCGGTGCCGGTCATTGTGGAAAAGGACGGCTGGTATTATCTTGATTACAATCGACCACATTCTATTGGCCGGATAAAAAGCTTTTACGGTCATTTCCTGGTAATGCTCAAGGCTCTAGCTTATATCCTGACTCTCGGTCCGGAAGGGATAAGGGAAATGGCTGAGGTGGCAGTGCTCAATTCCAACTACATTCGTAAGAGTTTAGAGGGAATTTATCACCTGAAATACGATTCTCCCACTCTTCACGAATGTGTTTTTTCTGATAAGTATCAGAAGGAATATGGCGTCTCCAATCTCGATATTTCTAAAAGACTGCTGGACTATGGTCTCCATCCTCCAACTATGTCCTTTCCGCTGATAGTGCCGGGGGCGCTGATGATAGAGCCAACCGAGACCGAAAGCCGTCGGGACCTGGACCTGTTCATAGAAGCTATGAAAGCCATAGACCGGGAAGCCCGAGAAAACCCGGACCTGTTGAAACAAGCGCCGCATCTGACCTATGTCCGCCGGTTGGATGAAGTTCAGGCTGCTCGTAATCCGATTCTCAAATGGGAGAAGAAAGAATAGAGGTAGGGCAAAAAGCACAAAAGGAGATTTGAGACCAGAATTTTTCAGGTTGAATTAACATAAGAAGAAAAGGAAGAGACCGCCGATGAGTATGCAAGAACTTTTCTTAAAGCTCTATGATTTCTGGGCCAGGCAGGGTTGTTATTTAGCCCCGACCTATGATCTGGAAGTTGGAGCTGGCACTATGACTCCGGATACTTTTTTCCGCGTTCTGGGTCGACGTCCCTGGAAAGTGGCTTATGTCCAGCCTTCCCGCCGGCCCACTGACGGCCGCTACGGAGAGAACCCCCACCGGGTCCAGAAACATTTTCAATTTCAGGTAATCATCAAACCTTCCCCGGAAAACATTCAGCGTCTTTACCTGGACAGTCTGACTTTTCTCGGGATTGACCTTAAAGAACATGACCTGAGGTTTGATGAGGATGACTGGGAATCGCCAACCATTGGAGCCTGGGGAGTGGGCTGGCAGGTGATGCTTGACGGACTGGAAATCACTCAGTTTACTTATTTTCAGCAGGCCGGCGGTCTGGAGTTATTTCCGGTCTCGGTGGAAATAACCTACGGCCTGGAGCGCCTGGAAATGTTTCTAGAACAGAAGGACAATATCTACGATCTGCAGTGGTCAGATGATGTTAGCTACCGGGACCTGCGCTATCGCGAAGAAAAGGAATTTTCGGTTTACAATTTTGAACAGGCTGATACCCAGATGCTGAGTAAAGCCTTTAATGCCCATGAAAAAGAAGCCCGCCGCCTGATTGACCAGAATTTGCTGCTTCCAGCTTATGACCAGTGCTTGAAATGTTCCCACCTTTTCAACCTGCTGGACTCCCGCCGGGCTATTTCTGTAACTGAACGGGTCAAATTGATCGGGCAAATTAGAGCTTTGGTTAATCAGATTGCCAGAAAATTTGTGGAACAGGAAGGAGAAAGCTGATGGAATTTCTCCTGGAGATAATGACTGAAGAACTGCCTTCCAGCCATGTCAGGAGTGCCCTGAGCCAGCTTCAGGAAAAGTTCAGCCGGGAACTGGAGGCTGCTCGTATTGGTTACCACAACCTCAGGGCCCTGGGTACCTGCCGGCGCTTAGTGGTGGTAGCAGACCTGGAACCAGCTCAGCCTGATGAAGAAGAGCTGGTAACCGGACCTCCCAGGCAGGTTGCCATCAAGCCCGACGGGAGCTACGGTCCAGCCGCTTTGGGGTTTGCCCGGTCTCAGGGGGTGGCCGTAGAAAAGCTTGAAGTGATCAAAACTGCTAAGGGTGAATATTTAGGATTCAGAAGGCTAAAAAAGGGCCGTCCTACTGCAGAAATCATTGCTGAAAAGCTACCCGAGATAATTGCTGCTCTCAATTTTCCTAAAAGTATGCGCTGGGGTGAGAGAACTTTCCGCTTTTCTCGGCCGATAAAGAACCTGCTCTGTCTGTTCAACGGTCAAGCTATTTCAGTAGAGTTTGAAGGTCTTAAAGCTACCAACCGGACCAGAGGACATTTTGTTCATTCACCAGAAGTGATTGAAGTAAACAGCCTTGCTGACTATGAAAGACAGCTCAAAGAGCATTTTGTCCTGGTCGATCCTGAGGAGAGAAAAAAGTCTATACTGGCCCAGTTTCAGAAAAAACTTTCCAGTCTTCAGGCTGAAGTCTATCCTGACGAAGGACTTCTGGAAAGACTGCTCTGGAATGTGGAATATCCACTGGTTATCATGGGAAGTTTTCCTGAGAAATACCTGGAGTTACCGATTGAAGTTCTGGCCACTGCTATGAGAGAAGGACAGAAGCTTTTTTCTGTAGTCAAGAATAAGAGGCAGCTACCATATTTTCTCGGAATTGCAGATGCCCCAACTGACCCCCGGGGCTACATCGCCTCCGGCAATGAACGGGTGCTAAAAGCCCGGCTGGAGGATGCCAGGTTTTTCTGGGAGAACGACCTCAAAGTGGTTCTGTCCAGCCGGCTGCCTCTTCTCAGTCAGGTTGTATTTCAGGAGAACCTGGGTAGCTATGCGGACAAGGCTGACCGCCTCGAAAAGCTGGTAGCCTATATAGCTGACCGCCTGGAGCTTAAAGCCCAGAAGAGAGAACTGATGGAAGCGGCCAGGTTGTGCAAGGTTGACCTGGTAACTGAAATGGTTCGGGAATTTCCGGAACTTCAGGGGAGAATGGGCGGACTTTACAGCCGGAGGCAGGGATATTCAGAAACGGTCAGCCGGGCCATCTATGAACATTATCTTCCTGAAGGACTGGAGGACCCGGTGCCTTCAACTACAGGAGGAGCAATCCTGTCCCTGGCCGATAAGCTTGATACGATAGTTGGTGTTTTTGGAGTGGGAATAAGTATCAGCGGTTCAAGTGACCCTTTTGGTCTCAGAAGAAATGCCTTCGGTCTGTGTAAGATTATACTGGAAAAGAAATTCCATCTTTCGCTTTACCGGTTGCTGGAGAAAGCCATTGCCCTTCTCTCTCCCAGGCTGACAGTGCCGGCGGAGAGGTTGAAATCCATCTGCCTGGAATTTTTTGAAGGACGGATACGCTTCATTTTTGAAAAACAGGGTTATCGCTACGACCTGATAAATGCAGCCCTGGCGGCTGGAATTGAGTACCTTGATCAAACCGAAGCCAGGTTAAAGGCTTTGAATGGCCTTAAACAGAGTCCGGACTTTGAGCAGTTCATCCTGATGGTCAAGAGGGTAAAGAACATTCTAAAAGAACCACCCCGGGCCAGGTTTAATTCCTCGCTGCTTAAGGATAAGGAAGAGAAAGAGCTTTATTCAGCCCTGAAAATAATTACAAAGAATGTTGAAGAGATGCTCAACAAAGGAGACTTTGTCTCAGCTCAAAAGATGATTTTCAGGCTGCGGGGACCTCTCAACAATTTTTTTGACCGGGTTCTGGTAATGTCTGAAAACAAAAAGCTGAGAAACAACCGGCTGGCCATGCTGGCTCAGATTCTGGCCTTGATCTCAAAGCTGGCCGATTATTCCCAGATAGTGGTTGAAAACGAAAAGTTCTGAGCTTTTTCAGGTAACATCTATTTTGTATTCATCCTCAGATATTGTAGTATCCAGTTCTAGTTCTATGAATTTGTGTTCCAATGAAATTATCTTCACCAGGTTTCCTGGATAATTAAGGTTTTTACCCTGGCCATAGGGGTTGAACTGGATGCCAACCTGAAAGGGATAGCTTTCATTGCTATTTTTTGAGGACCAGCGGACCTCTCCCAGAAGAAGCAGGGGAGTTCTTTCACCTGGTATGGATAGCTGAAGGAACAGTCTGGTTTTAGGTTTGAGTTTGCGACGGCAGACGAAGCGTACTCCACCCCGGCTTAGGTCCTGAAGAGGACAGAATTCTTCGTCATAATTTTTTTTCTTAAAAAATAGCCGCCTTATCCGGTAGGAAACAGTAGCCCCTGGTATCTTAAACCTCGGGCTGAGCCGCTTTTCTTCAGGAAAAATCTCTTTTTCTCTCATGCTGACCAGCTTATTGATTATTTTTATAATAAAAACAATGAGTTTTGTCAAAGGCAAATTTTTCAGACCTGGAGATAGTATCTGGGAAGATTAAGCTCTGGGGTAATAATAAACCTTGAGAGAGAATTCATTATTCAGAGAATTAGTAAGAAAGCGGTTCAGCTTTTTCGGCCCGAAGTTTAATGGAGACTTCGGTTCTGGTCTCTTGCTTTTGGGGATTGATAAAAGCGAAGTTGATTTCGCTCTTTTTGACGAAGGTGGCCGAAATTTTTTCAGGGGGTTTTTTCTTAAATTCTTTAATTACGCTGGAAAGGGCAGAAATAGCCTCAAGAATAGAAACTCCTTGGCTTGGCCATAGATTTTTTTGGGGAGCCAGATATGGCTTGGTTCCGGGAGGGTTTGGTGGCGGGATGGTGATTTTTACCGGAATCTGCCTCTGTAGATATTTAGTGGCTTTGAAAATAAGTGTGTCTCCTATGAAGAGAGCCAGCTCACCTTCAACGTTTTTAATCGGTGGTGCTTCCTGTCTCTGAACTAGAAGTTCTTGATTTGGCAAATTTTTATTCTCAACTTTGAAATCCAGGATTATTCTCTTTCTAATGGTAATACTTTTGGTCTTAAAAAAAATATCCAGGTTGAGGGAATAAGAGCGGTCAAAGTAAAAGGGCAGGGGAATCTGTACTAGGTGTGGGCCTCTAGTCCAGAGCCCTCCTTCGAGTGGGTTTCCTTCAAGTTGAATTTTATAATAAGCCTCTGCCGATAGCTCAAAGCCGAGGCGAAGCACTTCGGGAATGGTTCGGTCTTCAGCTCCGGCCGGCACCAGAAAATTCAGGTTGCTGAGTAGAGGATATTCGGACCGCCATTTTCCCCAGAATTCCAGAACCTCACTAAAGACGCTGTAATCAAGAAAAGCAAAAACGGTGTCAGCCTGACCGTATTCTTCGAAGTAATCGATAATGGCTCTTTTTTCTTCCTCGGGCAAATTGTTCTTATAATAAAGAAAAGAGAGAAGGGCCCTGGCTTCCTGAAGGTCGGCGTTTTCCAGATTCTGGATAGTTTCCTCGAGAAAGTGGAGAGCCTGGCGGTAGTCTTTTTGCTTGAGCAACTGGTTAACTTCGCTTTTCCAGTTAACCTGAGCCTGAGACAGCGGTACCAGACAGTTTATCAGAAGCCAGAATATAAGGCAGATTTTTTTTCTAATCATGATAAGTGAACACCAGATAAAATTCCAGGCTTTTGCCGGGGAAGTCAGGCGGCAGAGGGGGAAAGGGATTGCAGAGTCTGACTGCAGCCACCGCGGCCTGGTCCAGAATTTCACTGGTGGTGGAGCTGGTAATTTCTAAAGATAAAAGCTGCCCTTCTCTATCCACCACCAAGATCATAGCTATATTTTTATTTTTGGGCATAACGGCCAGCTGAGGAAGCACCCATTTGGACTGAATCAGATTGACCACTCTTTCGGCCCAGGGCCGAATTTGGTAGCGATAGCCAATGACCTGAGCGGTCATAGTTCCCGGAATTCCAGGGCGAGGTCGACCGGTTTCAGTGAACCGTAATCCCTTCCCGGGTTGCTGGTATGAGCCTGGAGCAGAATACCTGTAAAGATCTCCTTTGAGGGATGGGGTTTCGGTCCTGGTGCCAGCTTCGGAAGGAGGCTCGGGCCTGACTGGAAGCTTGAGACTGAAGCTGTATTTGCCTGAAGTTGGTCGAATTCTGGAAAGGTTGATTCTAACTCCGGATTCAGTACGGTATTCACTGGACCCGGAAGCCAGATAGGCATCAAGGTCAAAAGGAAGGGAAGGCTTTTCGGTGATCTCAGCCTCCCTTTTTCCCCTGACTGGTCCGGCTTCGGATACTCCAGCCTGAGTTCCGGTCCGACCCAGACGTCCTGAGAATTTTTCTCCTGGTGTTGGTGGTATTTCTGATTCGGTAGTCGGGGCTTCTCTTATGACCTGAGGAATTTCTGGCAACCTGGCTTCAGGATAGGTAGCGATGATAACCTCGGTCTCCCGGCTAAATGGAAGTATTTTTATGATGACTTTAGCCTGTCTGAGATAAAGTATCAGGGCTAAATGCAGGCCGATTGCTATTCCCAGACTGATCAGCTTCTGGCGGAATTCGGCCCGGTCCAGTTGCCGCCAGCGGTCTTTCAGTCGGTTCAGGATAAGCCTCAGGTTTATTTTTTTCATCTGATCTTCAAATTTATCGGCATATGAACTACATATTATATAGAAAACCCTGATTAATTAGAAAGTTTCAGTTCCTTTTATATTGAAGACCGAAATCTTAGAAGAAGAAATACCAGGCAGAAAGAATTAAGCAGCAGAAGAAAGTCAAAAAGCTTCTCCAGACCAAGTATGGGTATAAAAAGGCCAGTAGTTACCAGAGCTCCGAAAAAGGAGCCGAAAAGGTCCAGGGCGTAACCGAGGCCGTAACGGTTTTTTCTTTCCAGGTAGAGAGTATTGGCTACCACAAATAAGTACCCGGCCAGAAAGCCCATCAGAAGCAGAAGCCCGTAAAAATGAAACTTCCAGCCAGAGGACGGAACAAATCGGGCTAAAGTCAGAAAAAGCACAAATCCGGCTTGAATGGAAAGGAGAGGCTTAACTTTAATATCCGGCTGAATCCTTCTGCCAGCTGCTGCCCCCAGAAATAATCCGAACATAAAGACTGTAAAAAGGAGGGAAATCTGGCTGTAGACCAGGCCAAACCTGGCTTGAAAAGATAGGATAAACCCAATTTCAGCCACTATGGTGGTAAAGCCCATTAAAGTCACTGGAAGTAACAGGGAACTGGTGCCAGGCTGCTTCTTAATTAAGATAAATATGGTCAGCAGTACAAACAGCAGAAGCGGCAGGTCAAAAAGCCAGAACCTCCGTAGCCCTCTTAGGAAGTTGAGCAGTTGGCTGACCGGACCCCGAAACTGCCGGCTCCAGATCATGTTCTGGTAGAAATAGCTGATAGGAGAGCGGTCAGAATTGATTCGTGGCTCGGGGATGGAGTCAATTCGATTCAGCCAGTAAGCTTTCTTAAGAGGGTGAAGTCTACTTTGAATAATTTCCGGGCGGAAGTAGACTGTCCTCAAACCATATTCACTCAAACCAGCTTCGAAGTGCTCGAGTCTTAGGTCCAGGTCTTCTTCTGAAGCCAAGAATATATTGTTATCTCCGGGGATTATTTCTACTTTTTTGAAAACTTGCTTTAGCGAATGATAGATGGAAGCCAGAAGCTGGGCTCTTTCGTCTGAAAGATAATTTTCAGAAGAAGGAAGTCTGAAGGAGAAGACTCCATCGGGCTTAAGGATCTTTTTGACCAGATTGAAAAATTCGACAGTATAAAACCTGTTGACCTGGGCGGTAGTCGGTTCAGGCAGGTTGCAGATGACCAGGTCATATTTTTTATCTGTGGACTGGATAAAGCGCCGACCGTCCTGGAGGTAAGTTTTAACTCTCGGATGGGATAGAACTTCAAGTTCCTGGCCGGAAAACCTGAGGGCTAATCTGACCAGCTCCGGATCGAGTTCCACATAGTCGATTTCTAACTGTGGATATTGAAGAGCCTGACTTATAGCACCGTTCAGCCCACCACCCACCAGCAAAAGGCTGGAAGAGGCCGGCCTTTGCAGTAGAGCAAAATGGATAGCTTCTTCAGCCGAAGCCAGGTCCGGGTAATTAAAAGCCAGAAACCCGCTGGTGAAATAAGAAATCTGGTCCCCGGACCTGATAACCTGAATCCGGGCATGGAGTGAATCTCTAGCTGTCAGAAGTTCAAAGGGTTTCCAGTATTTTTTTTCTGATGGCAGATCAAATGACCAGAAAAAGGCAGTCAGGAGCAGAAAAACGGGTAGAAGATGAAAGACAGTCTTCCAATTTTCAACAATTATCAGGAGGGCTGCTCCAGTCAGAAAGATTAGAAGAGCTGCTGCCTGCCAGCTGGAAAAATAAGGAAGGATAATCAGGTAAACCAGAAAGCCGCCAGCTGCAGCGCCAAGCGATTCTAACTGGTAGACCAGCCCCAATCGTCCTTCCAGCCAGAGGACATTGGCCACAAACAGGGCTCCGAGAGGCAGGCTGGCCAGGAGGGAGATAAGAAAAGAACTTATAAAGATAGCTCCCGGGTTGATTGATTCGGCCGGGAGAACGCCATAGAAGAAGCGGGAAAAGCGCAGAAAGACCATAATCAGACTCGATAGGAGTAATGAGCCTGAGAAAAACCAGACGGGTTTGATTTTCTGTAAAGGTTGTTTTTCAGCCAGCAGGCTGCCCAGTCCTCCTCCCAGCAGCCAGAAAGCCAGCACCAGGCCGTAGACCAGTTCATTACTGTGATGGCGGACTTCAAATTCTCTAAGAATTAAAATTTGAAAGGAAGTGGCTAAGAAACCCAGGAGGAATGGAGAAAGGTTTTTTCTCAGCTCCAGACTCCGGCTATGGTCTGACCGCAATGCCGACATTGGCCTTTACTGAGCTCTTTCTTTTTAATCGTGTATCCGTATCTTTCGATTACTAATTTACCACATTTCGGACAGTAGGTATTTTCTCCGGGATGTCCTGGGACATTACCTACATAAACATAATGCAGACCTTCGGCCAGGGCTATTTCTCTCAATCTTTCCAGAGTGGATACAGGAGTTGGGGGAAGATTTTTTATCAAATACATAGGGTGAAAGCGGGAGAAGTGAATCGGATAATCGGGCCCAATTTCCTGTTTTAGCCAGCGACTCATCTGTTTAATTTCATTAGGATCGTCGTTCAGGCTGGGTATAACCAGATAAACAATTTCCAGCCAGGCTCCAGCCCGGACGATTCTCCTAATGGTTTCCAGCACTGGTTTAAGCTCGCCTTTAACGTAGTTAGTGTAAAATTTCTGGTTAAATGCTTTAAGATCAACTTTGATAGCTTCAACCACTTTAAGCAGATCCTCAAGAGGCTCGGGATTGATGAAACCGGCAGTAACCACTACGTTCTTAAGTCCATTTCTTCGGGCTAAAACGCACGTGTCATACATGAATTCAAAAAAGACCACCGGTTCGGTGTAAGTATAGGCCACGACTGGACAGCGGTAGTCGATAGCAGTAGCCACCACCGCTTGCGGTGGCAGGTTAATGTTTCTGACCTGTTCAGGACGCATCTGGGATATTTCCCAGTTCTGGCAGAATTTGCAGCTAAAATTGCAACCAGCAGTAGCTATAGAAAAAGTCTCCGAGCCGGGCAGAAAGTGAAAGAAAGGCTTTTTCTCGATGGGGTCGACGTTCAGACTGGCTACCTTACCATAAACCAGAGTGTAGTAGCGGCCACCCTGGTTTTCCCGGACTCCACAGAAGCCCCGCTCTTTGTCCCCGAGCTGACAGTAACGAGGACAGAGGTCACATCTAATTTCCCGGTCGGGCAGTTTAACATAATACCTGGCCTCCACTTTTGACATAGTGGATGAATAGACCGGAGTTGCCGAAAAAAGCCCATCCTGTAACCCGGACATAACAGGACAGAAAAACAGTCCGCTTCCGGCCATTGAAATTTTTAAGAATTCTCGCCGGTCCATAATTAATCCGGAAATATTATACCTCAGTTTCGATTATCTCGATATTCTCGAGGCGGGCCTGACCAAGCCCCAAACGCTCGGCAGTTAACAGGTAGCGGGGTTCTCTCTTTTCTTCCTGGAGAGGGGGCAGGCCTTTTCTGGCTCTGAGCTCCTCGATTATTTTCCAGCCTACGGTGTCGGCAGCCACCGGGTCCAGGCTGAAGACTAATTTCTGATAGTTTTCTGCCCAGCGTGGATGGAAAGATGGCCCGCGGTGGTACTGTACTACCAGAGCATCCAGGATGGTCAGCCGGTGTTTTTTCCTGATGTAATCGGTTTCAAAAAGCTCAGCCACATAAGGGTCACAGTTAGAGTCGTGGTATTTATTGGGGTTGTGGATGGCTCCAAAATAGTTTTTCATCCCGGCCGTCACTCCGGCCAGACCGTGGTCCTTGAGAATAGCCAGGCTGATACTGGCTTCAACCAGCTCCGACTGAATTCGCGAGAAAAGGCTGCCGATATTTCGGTTAACTGTCGGGTCTCTTCGGTAACCGATAGTTCTGGTGTCAGTGGCCATTATTCTTAAAGAACTGCTTGAAGTTGAAAGCTTATAGCCGGCCTCTTTTAGCTCTTCCTCGGTCCGGTCCCAGATGATGATGTTTTCCTCACGACTGACGGTCTGAGCCAGCCAAAGTCCCAGAGTAACAGCGGTTTCCGGCCTGGTGCTGAGGGCCCGGCGGCCGATGGTGTTAATCTTGAGGCCAATTTTTTCTCCGGGTCTGAATAGACTTCGCAAAACTTCCTCAGCCTTAAGGTTGTCGATTAGGAGTTCCAGCCCTTTTTTCAACATGGCCAGAATAAGTCGTGGTTCAGGGCGGGTAATATCCGGAATAGGCTGAGCAGCCGTAACGATTACTACTCTGGCCTTTTTCATGATCAATCAAATTAATGATGGGCTTAAGTCTTGAGATTGTCAATAGAGACTGGGTTCGGTTTATTGCAATTAATTTCTAAACAGGATATATTGTTTTCAAACGGAGGACATGATGAAAGGTCAGAGAAATAAAACTTTTAGATTGTTCTTATTTTTGGGTTTTTTTCTTTTTTCACTCTTCGATGGGATGATTCTCTTGTCCCAGGAAGCCAGGCCGAACCCGGAACTCCAGACTCTTCTTCCGGAAATTTCTGGGTGGAAGCTGTCGGAAAAACCTCAGACTTACTTACCGGGCTCCCTTTTTGAGTACATAGATGGCGCAGCTGAAGCTTATATCGGCTATGATTTTAAGGAGTTAATAGTTGCCAATTACCAGAAAAGCGGCACTGAAACCTCTCTCATTCTCGAAATCTATGATATGGGAACCCCACTCAACGCCTTTGGAATTTTTAGTTCTGAGCGATATCCAGAAAACCCGGAAGTGGCCATAGGCAACGCTGGCTATCTGGAAGAAGAAGTGCTGAATTTCATTTCGGGCCGCTTTTATATTAAGTTGATTTGCTACAACGGAAATGACCAGACCGCCGATTATCTGAAGCAGTTTGCCGCTCAGGTTGAAGCCAGAATCAAAGATAAAGCTGCTTTACCAGAGGTTTTCCGGTATTTTCCGGCTGAGGGCCGGGTTCGGAACTCAGAAAAATACATAAAGAGAAATTTTATGGGCTTTGATTTTCTCCAGAACGGATATGCGGTGATCTACAGGCATAATCGGGCTGAGTTTGATGGACTGGTGATTGATTGCGGATCCCCAGCTGAAGCTCAAAAGCGGTTACAGAAAATTGTGGATTTCTACTCAGCTGAAAAGTATCCTTTCCGGAAAGAAGGCAACAGATATCACCAAAGGAACGCCTACGGTCAGAATGTCTTTCTGGGGCAGGCTAAGTCCTATCTTTTCGGTTTTAGCCGGGTGCCAGAAGACCTGGTTCCTTTAGCTCTGGGGTATTTTGAAAAATTGAAAAAAGCTCTGGAATCGAAAAACTAAAAGCGGAGCCAGCATATATGTCCGAATCCCGCTTGACCCGAGTATCTTTGATTATAATTGTTCTTTTCATCACTGGAATAATCCTGAAAATTGCTAAACCGGTTTTTTTCCCTTTTTTTCTGGCTCTTTTTCTGTCCTATGCCATTTCTCCAATGCTGGACTGGCTGCTCAAACATAAGATCCCCAAACCTCTGGCCATCAGCTTTATTATGATCCTGACTTTTGTCTTTCTCTACCTGCTAGGGTTGCTTCTTTATTCCAGTGGTAAGTCTTTTGCCGCAGAATTTCCTAAATACATCCAGAAAATTAATTATCTGCTGGTTGATGTTACCTATGGACTCGAACGTTTGCCCTTCAAGGTCGATGTTACTTCTATTATGTCCCAGATAAACCTGGATAAAGTGGCTAATTTTCTGCTGGGAACGCTCGGTTCTTTTCTTTCTTTTTTAACCAACCTGCTGGTAGTTTTTGTTTTTATGCTGTTCATTCTCGCTGGTCGAGAAAAATTCTCTACCAAACTGGCTCTGGCCCTGGCTGAGGACCGGGCAATTTACCTTAACCGTATCATAGCCAGCATTAACCGTCAGATCCAGAAATACATTGCAGTCAAGACAGTAGTCAGCTTGCTGACCGGAGCATTGGCCACTTTAGTGCTTGTAATTTTTGACGTTGATTTTGCCCTGCTGCTGGGTTTGCTTACCTTTATTCTGAATTATATTCCTTCCCTGGGCTCCATCATTGCCACGGTGCTGGCGGTAGCTGTGGCTTTTTTTCAGTTCGGAAACTCTCTCATCCCGATCTGGATTCTTCTGTTGCTCGGTCTTATCCAGACCATAATTGGCAACTACCTGGATCCAAAGATGATGGGTCGGGGTCTGGACCTCAGCCCCCTGCTGGTTATCTTCGTCCTGATTTTTTGGGGCTGGTTGTGGGGAATAGCCGGTATGGTCCTGGCCGTTCCACTGCTGGCAGTGGCTAAAATTATTTTTGAGAATGTCCCTTCACTTAAGTTCCTGGCTGTTCTGATGAGTAAATAAGCGAGGGGTAAAAGTTTGTTTTTTTAACCTCTCTCACAAAGAATTATAGCCGGCAGGTTTGGGCTCCGGCCGGGGTTTAATCGTCATTGTTTTCTTTCGGGTTGACGATAAAGGCTTCTTCGCTGAAGACTTTCAGTTTTTCTTTCAAAAGTTTCTTCAGAGCCTTTTGAGCTGCTTTCTGCTCGGCACTTTTTTTGGAATGGCCCCGGGCTCTGGCCAGAACCAGCTTTTCAGAGCAAACTTCCACCATAAAGATTTTCTCGTGAGCCGGCCCGGTTTCGGTTACTGTTCGGTAGACAGGAGAGGGCAGTTTTCTCTGGTTAAAAAACTCTTGCAGCGCTGATTTAAAATTATTAATCAGAAAGTTATTTCTGGGAAGTTTCTTGAAGTGTTTGTGAATAAGAGTCTGGAGCACCCAGCGGCTGGTTTCAAAATCGCTGTCCAGATAAACTGCTCCCATCAGAGCTTCAAAAGTGCCGGCCAGGATGCTCTTTTTTTTACGGCCTTCGTTTTTTTCTTCCCCCTTGCCCAGCAGAATGGCCTTATCCAGGGTTAATTTTCTGGCCAGCACCGAGAGGGAACTGGTGGAGACTAGGGCGGCTTTAAGCTTGGACAGTTGTCCTTCGCCGAGGTTGGGATAGGATTGCCTTAAATAGTCGGCTATGATCAGTCCGACCACTGAATCCCCCAGAAATTCCAGAATTTCATTGTCTTGGAGGTTCTCGCCGGGGTGTTCATGAGCGTAAGAGCTGTGGGTGAGAGCCTGGCGTAGGAGCTCTGAACTCTTAAATTCATAGCCCAGCTTTTTTTCTACAGCCTTCAGCTTTTCAACCATCTTCTTTAAAACAATCGTTTAATTTTCAGGAAAAAGGATAGACCACCCGCCCGCCAACAATGGTCATTACCACCTTTCCCTGAAATCTGGAGCCGATAAAAGGGGTATTGTGGCTCAAAGATTGAAATTCTTCCCGGCTGACGACTGTTTCTCCCTCGAGGTTTAGCAAAGTTAGGTCAGCCTCAGCTCCTGGTTTTATCCGGCCTCTGTCTTCGAGCTTGAGCAACCTGGCTGGAGCCAGGGTCAAGGCTTCAATCAGCCTTTCAAGCGGCAGGTCGCCATTTTTTACCAGTCGGTCTATAAGAGCAGGGACAGCGGTTTCCAGGCCGTTAATTCCGAAGGGAGCTTTTTCCAGTCCCTGATTTTTTTCTTCTTCAGTGTGAGGGGCGTGGTCGGTGGCAATGAGGTCAATGAGCCCTTCTTTTAAGGCTTTTCTTAAAGCCTTGAGGTCGGCTTCGGTTCTCAGCGGGGGATTTACTTTGCCCAGGGCTCCAGATTCCAGAACCTGGTCTTCGGTGAGCAGCAGGTGATGGGGAGTAACTTCGGCGGTTACAGGGAGACCGCTGGCTTTCGCCCAGGCTAAAAGCTCCACCGAAACGGCAGTGCTGAGATGGGCCAGGTGAACTGGGAATCCGGTTTCCCGAGCCAGGATTATATCCCGGGCTACCATTATTTCTTCAGAGGAAGCCGGGATACCCTTAACCTTCAGCTTTCTGGAGACCTGACCTTCATTGATGACTCCGTCCGCAGCTAAGGTTTTTTCCTCACAATGGTCGATGACCAGAAGACCCAAGACGGCAGCTTTTTCCATTGCCTGCCTCATCAGAGCGCTGTTCCAGACCGGCTGGCCGTCATCGGAAAAAGCTACTGCCCCTGCGGCTGCCAGTTCTTCCAGGTTTGCCAGCTCCAGACCTTTCTGGCCTTTGGTCAGAGCGGCCACCGGCAGAACGTGAACCAGAGATTCGGACCGGGCTTTTTCTTTGATGTAATTAATAATTTCCACAGAGTCAGCTACTGGTTTAGTGTTAGGCATACAGCAAATAGTGGTGAAGCCACCCCGGGCGGCCGCCCTACCTCCACTCCTGATGGTTTCTTTGTGCTCAAAACCCGGCTCTCTGAGATGAACGTGAAGGTCTATGAAGCCAGGGACTATAATCAATCCTTTGGCTTCAATAATCTTGTCGGCTGTGGTTTGCAGGTCTGACTTTATCTCAGCGATTTTTCCACTGACCAGAAGAACATCCAGTACGCTGTCCAGCTTTTGAGCCGGGTCTAAAACCCGCCCTTTTTTCAGAAGCAGTTTCAAATTATTTCTCCTGCTCCTTAAGCTATCTGGCGGTAAGTTTTACTTTTGGTTCAGTAATCAGCACTTCATCCTGTCCGTCAATTTCCTTAAGGCGAACTTCCACCCTTTCTCTTCTGGAAGTCGGAAGAAGACGACCGACAAAATCGGGTCTGATTGGCAGTTCCCGATGGCCACGGTCAATTAACACAGCCAGTTGAATGGTGGCTGGCCGACCCAGGTCAAAGATGGCTTCCATGGCCGCCCTGATGGTTCTACCGGTGAACAGAACATCATCAATGAGAATAATATCTCGACCATCCACCTTAAGCTTTTTCTCTTCTTTCCTGTTAATTTTTTTCTTTTCTGCTGGCTTAAGGTCATCCCGGTATGGGGTGATGTCCAGTGTTTCCACAGGTATCTCTATGCCTTCGTTCTGCTTCAGGATTTCAGCTATTCTTTTGCCCAGATGGAGACCCCTGGTTTTTATACCCACAATGATGATGTTGCGGAGATCACGGTTTCGTTCGGCAATTTCAGTGGCCATTCTGACCAGAGTCCTCCGGATTTTTCCGTTGTCCAGGACTCGGGCTTTAATTTTGTTGTCCATAGGCTCTACCTCTCTTCCTTTTGAAAAAAATATATTCAACTAAAAGGGCTCAAAAGTCAAGATTTAGCTGGCTCAGGATTCTGGCTGAGCTGAAAAGGCGACGAGCCCAGGAGACATCTTTTTCAATCTGCCTGCGCAGGGCCTGATGGTCCGGAAATCTTTTTTCATCCCGGAGCTTTTTTAAAAGATACAGAGAAACACTGCGGTTATAAAGCCGGCCTGAAAAATCAAGCAGGTGAGCTTCAACTGAAGGTTTCTTTGAGCCGAAGGTTGGTCGGAAGCCAATATTGCTCACAGCAGGCAGAATCCTCTTTCCAGTTTTAACCAGGCTCAGGAAGACGCCAGCTGGCAGGATTTCGTTTTTGGTTTTCAAATTTATGGTGGGGAAGCCAAGCTTCCGGCCCAGGCCCCGACCTTTAACCACTAATCCTGTTATTTCATAGGGCTTTCCCAGTAGCTTCCAGGCTTTCTCCACTTCCCCCTTTTCAAGATAACGGCGGATGAGGCTGGAACTTATTTTCTGACCTGATTTCCGGACCGGATTGAGGTCAAGAATTTTAATCCCCAGCTTACTGCCGAAATTCTTCAACTCTCTTACTCCGCAGAGCCGGTGGCGGCCGAAACGGAAGTTACGTCCAACTACCACTTCCCGGACCTGAAGAGTCTTTTTTAGCACTCGCTCAACGAATTCCCGGCCGCTCATACCGGCAAGCTTCCGATCAAGCGATAGCAGCAGGCAATAATCCAGACCCAGCTGGCGGAAGTATTCAAGTTTTTGCTCGGTGGTTTGGATCAACAAAACTGGCTGGTGGTTGAGCACTCTATCGGGGTGGGGAAAGAAGGTTAGAACTCCCGACCGACAGCCTTGTTGTCGAGCTTGTCTCAAGACGGTTTTGAGAATTCGTTGATGACCCAGGTGAAGGCCGTCGAACATCCCGATGGCCAGAATAGAATCCCTGGTGATATTCTTTAGCCGCGGGGAGAGGTGGCGAAAAATCTTCATTTAAATCAGAGCTTGATAGCCTCAATCTTTTTTAGATAGTTGAGCTTTAGCTGGGAAAGTATGGCTTCAAGCAAATTTTCTTCATCTGGTTCCAGGTTACCTTTGGTTCTGTCTCTCAGCAGGTCCAGAAGGTCAATAAGTCTTTTAGCATATTGCAGGTTGGTTTCCAGCTGGTTGGTTTTGGGGTCTTCCAGCAGTCCCAGTTTGATAAGAGCCTGAGTGTAAAGGGGGAAAATTATCGAACTGAATTCCAGCGGGGGCATAAATTCCCCGGAATTTTCCGATTCGGGCTGATTCTTCCTTTTTTCATCCATTTTAATCTATCTGGCTCCAGGCTGATTTGTTTCTTGAAGTTGCAAAAGTCAGACTTTTCGGGTAATTTACGGACTTAAATCATATCCACAATGCCGAGAAAATTCAAGAGGAGGCTATCTTGAATAAAAGAAAGCCAGAGGCCGGTTCCCGGTTTCAGAAACTGGTGGAAATCATAGCCCGGTTAAGGTCACCTGATGGTTGCCCCTGGGACCGGGCCAGGACCAGGGAAGAGATTTTGAATTATTTTCTGGAAGAAGTTTATGAGGCCGTAGAAGCGGTTAAATCCGGATCGGCTGAAGCAGCCAGGGAAGAGCTCGGAGATGTTTTGATGGAAGTGGTTTTCCTGGCCAGGTTTTACGAAGAAGAGGGGAAGTTTACTGTGGCCGAGGCTCTTGAGGCTATTAACCGCAAGATGGTCGAGCGCCATCCTCATGTTTTTGGCCGGAAAAAGCTGAAAACGGCTCAAGAGGTTCTTGAGGTCTGGCAAAACAACAAACTGGTGGAAAAGAAAAGAGAGTCCATCCTTGATGGCCTGCCAGCTTCAGCTCCGGCTCTGGTTTACGCTTTTTTGCTTGGACAGAGAGTTTCCGCCCACGGCTTTGACTGGTCTGGTCCTGCTCAGGCTCTGGGAAAAGTAAAAGAAGAACTGAAGGAGCTGGAAAAATCCTTGAAAAGAAATGATAAAAGAGAAGTGGCCGAAGAACTGGGAGACTTGCTTTTCTCCCTGGTAAACGTCAGCCGGTTGCTCGGACTGAACCCGGAAATAGTCTTGGCTCAGGCTAACCGGAAGTTTGAAATTCGCTTCAGGGAATTAGAAAAAAGATTGAAAAAAAAGGGCCGAAAAGTCGGGGAATGTTCACCTGCCCAGCTGGACGAAGTCTGGGATGAGGTTAAAAGGAAAAAGCCACAAAAGGGGAAAGGTGGCCGTCTTAAAAAATTGAATTCGGGCAGGGTGAAGTCAAAATAATTCTATAAGTTTCAGGATGAGTTTTTCCATAAACTGAGGCTGGATAAGCAAGAGGCAACCAGGGGTCTGGTTTTTAGACTGCTCAGGGCTGATTCTTATTCTCGTTTTCCATAGCTTCTTTTTTTCTGAGCATCAGGCTGGCTTTGATGAATTCATCCAGGTCCCCGTCCAGCACCCGGTCCACGTCTCCGGTTTCCACCTTAGTTCTCAGGTCCTTAATCATCTTGTAGGGGTGAAGAACATAGGACCGAATCTGATTGCCCCAGGCAATGTCTGATTTCATATCTTCCAGTTTGTCAATCTTTTCCAGTTTCTTTTTTTTCTCTATCTCGTAGAGTCGGGCTTTGAGCAGCTTCAGAGCCCTGGCTTTGTTTTGATGCTGAGAACGTTCGTTTTGACATTGAACAACTATTCCTGTCGGAATATGGGTAATTCTGACAGCTGAATCGGTCCGATTGACATGCTGACCACCCTTACCTGAAGCCCGGTAGGTATCGATTTTCAGGTCATCGGGATTGATTTCCACTTCGATCTCTTCATCAATTTCTGGATAGACAAAAACCGCAGCAAAAGAAGTGTGGCGGCGCTTGTTGGCGTCAAAGGGAGAAATCCGGACCAGTCGGTGCACTCCCGACTCCTGGCTGAGGAGGCCAAAGGCGTAATCACCCTCAACTCTCATTGTAGCACTTTTTAGGCCGGCTTCTTCTCCTGGCTGGAAGTCGATAACTTCGGTTTTGAAGCCCCTTCTTTCAGCAAAGCGAAGGTACATCCGAAAAAGCATCTGGGCCCAATCCTGGGATTCAGTGCCGCCGGCTCCCGGGTGAATGGTCAGAATGGCATTGCGGGCATCGTCCGGGTCGAAAAAGAGAGTCCTCAGCTCAGCCGCCTGAAGTTCCTGTTCAAAATTCCTAATTGCCCGATTCAGGTCATCCAGGACTTTTTCTCCTTCCTCAGCCAGCTCCAGCAGGACTTCTATTTCTTCTTTCTTATCAGCCAGTGATTGGTAAAATTGCAGGTCTTTTTCTAACTGTTTCTTTTTTTGTTGAAGGCTCTGGAATCTTTTCTGGTCGTTCCAGGTTTCGGGACTGGCTAAGAGAGAATTGATTCGCTCTAATTCCTGACTCTTGAATTCCAGGTCAAAGAAAACCTCTGACTTCTTCTAATTGCCGGAAAAGACGGCTAGCTTTTTCCCGGCTTTCAGTCAACTGTTCTAACCATCCAGCTTCTTTCACTGCCATTTCTCCTTCACTAAGCCAAAATAGAGGAGATAACTGCAATTGTCAAGCTCACCCCCTGGTGTTTTTGCTTAAGTTTTCATCCTGCGGGCTTACTGCTGGACGATAAAATAGCCCGGGTTTCTTACGCTATGGCTGACCAGCTCATTTAAAGCTTTCTGGGCTTCATCTCTGGTTTTATAACCACCTAACCACACCCGATATAGCGGCTTGCGGTCTCTGGGAAAGGGTTCCTTGACTACCGCGTTGTACCCCTGTTTTTTGAATTTTTCGGCTTCAAGACGGGCGGTTGCTCGGTCGTTGAAAGCACCAATCTGGATGAAATAGCTTCCTGAGCCAGCGGCTGAAACTGAGACCTTAGCTGGAGTGGTGGTTCGGGTAGGGGGCTGGGAAGAAGTATCGGTGCGGGGAACGGTTGTTTTAGGTGAAGCGCCGGAAACAGCTGGTTTGGTCTCAGGCTGGCTGGTCGGAGTTTTGGCGGAGGAGTCCGCAGTGGTGAGTGATTTTTCGGGTTCCTTTTGAGAGGTGACATTTTCTGTTACTTCTTCGGTCGGAAGAAGTGGGGGCGTGGCCTTAACCGTCTCTTCACTTTTCTGGGCCATCATTGTTTTCATTAAAAGGTCAGCCTGTTTTTTCCCGACCTGAACCCCCAGGAAGAAGATGACTGCACCCAGGACAATTATACAGAGAATGATGAGCACCAGGGCTGTGGAAGAGACCTGAATTTCTCTGTAGTCTTTGGGCATGGAATTCTCACTTGTCTTTGGTCTTGTCTTGAGAAAAAGCTCTCAGAATTTCCAGGGGCAGCGGGAAGATTATGGTTGAGTTTTTCTCAGAAGCAATTTCGGTCAGAGTACCCAGGAAACGCAGCATAATGGTCTGCGGATTTTGAGAAATGATATCTGCGGCCTGAGCCAGCTTGGTGGCTGACTGGAATTCACCATCAGCATGGATAATTTTAGCCCGTCTTTCTCTTTCAGCTTCAGCCTGACGGGCGATGGCTCTGACCATGGTTTCGGGCAGGTCAATGTGCTTAATTTCCACCAGCTGAACCTTCACTCCCCAGGGGTCAGTATGTTGGTCTATTATCTCCTGGAGCTGGGTGTTTAATTTCTCCCGTTCAGATAGAAGCTCATCCAGTTCTACCTGGCCCAGAACGCTTCTCAGAGTGGTCTGGGAAAGCTGAGAAGTAGCATAGAGATAATCCTGAACTTCCAGGACTACTTTAAGAGGGTCCATCACCCTGAAGTAGAGAACAGCATTGACCTTGACCGAGACGTTATCTTTGGTAATTACATCCTGGGGAGGGATATCCATGACTATTAGCCTGAGGCTGATTCTGACCATGCGGTCAATTGGAGCAAAGACAAAAATCAAGCCAGGTCCTTTGGGTTTAGGTAGAACCCGACCCAGACGGAATATTACTCCGCGTTCATACTCCCTCAAGATTTTAATACAGTTAAGAAGATATAAAATTACTATGGCTATCACGATTGTCGGGAAAGTAATCATTTCAAACCTCCTTTTTGGGCAGGATGTCCTGTCCTCTTAAATCTTTTTAACTTTAATGGTCAGGTTGTTCTTAACCTCGACCACCTCTATGCGTTCTCCCTTTTTAATTGGCTCCTCGGCTACGGCCCGCCAGATTTCGCCATGGACGAAAACTTTGCCCTCACCGTTGATATCGGTTAAAGCTTTGCCAATTTCGCCTACCATCCCTTCCTTGCCGGTTATGGTCCTTCTGGTGTGGACTTTTACCACCAGATAAACCAGGAAGATAAAAACCAGGGAAATTCCCAGAGCTACAGGTATGATAAATTTCAAGCTGGGCCTGAGCTCAGGAACAGGGGACTTGATCAACATAATTGATCCCAGAACCACAGAGACCAGTCCACCCATGGTTAATGCTCCATAACTCTGAACTTTAACTTCCAGGATGAAAAGAACAGTTCCCAGGATGATTAACAGCAAACCAACATAATTGATTGGAAGTATTTGAAAAGAGAAAAAGGCCAGCAGCAGGCTGATACCACCGAGCACTCCTGGGAGAATGGCTCCCGGATTGGCAAACTCAAAATAAATTCCCAGCAGGCCTATCATCAGCAGAATGTAAGCCAGGTTGGGGTTGGCAATGGCCATCAGCAGTTTCTGTCTGAAAGTTAGCTCGAGTTCATGAACCTGAGCCTCTTTCAATTTTAATTCTTCTACCCGGCCATCAAACCTCTTAATCCGGCGTCCATCCAGAGCCTCAAGCAGTTCGGTTTCGGAATTAGCCACCAGGTCTATAACTTTGCCTTTAAGAGCTTCCTGCTCGGTGTAACTTAAGCTTTTTCTGACGGCGTCTTCTGCCATCTGGACATTTCGACTTCTTTTTTCGGCCAGGGTCCTGATGTAAGCGGCCGCATCATGGGTTACTTTTTCTTCCATGATCTTGTCAGGCTGGCTCTGACCGCTTATGGCCACACTGACCGGATGAGCGGCGCCGGTGCTGGTTCCGGGGGCCATGGCAAAGACATCGCAGGCAACTGAAATAAAGAAGCCGGCCGAAGCTGCTCTGGCTCCGTATGGACTGACGTAAGCGACCACCGGAACTGGGGAGTTAACTATTCCTTCTATAATTTCCCGCATGGAGGAATCAAGGCCGCCGGGAGTGTTTAGTTTAATGACCAGCAGGCTGGCCTGTTCTATTCTGGCTTTTTCTAAAGCATTTAGAATTATTTCAGCAGTAACTGGATGGATGGGGGCATTGATGGTGACAGTCAGGACTTTCGGCTGAGAAGCACCTGAAGATACCAGAAGGGCAAACAGAATAAGAACTGATAGAAATAAAACAGGAGTTCTTCTCACAGCAACTTAATTATAGAAACACTATCCATTTAAGTCAATTCATAAATTTTTACAAACTAAATTACCTGGCTTGACATTTTCATTTTATTAAACTAATTTTAGACTATTAATTTCCAAGTACTTGTCCTTAAGGAGACTGCTGATGATTAAGAACGACCTGGCTATCATCCTGGAGCGCAAAGCTAATTTTAGCCGAGCTAAAGCCATGCTGACCGTTGAAATCATCCTGGAAAACATAAAGAAAGCTCTCCTGGCTGGAGAGAAAGTTGAAATCAGAGGGTTTGGTAGTTTTAAAGTTATGCCAAAAAAATCCGGTTTTGGGCGCGACATTAGAAGGAATCGTCAGATTCCAATTTCTGGCGGAAAAAGGGTTAAATTCCGACCAGGTCAGGATTTCAAAAAACAGTTGAAGCAGCAATCGATCGAATAGAAAAATTGAAAAAAGTTATTCTGGAATTAAGTCTGGGACCTTTAATTTCCCGTCTCTGAGTTTAAGTAAATCTCCGGTCTGAGAGTTACCTTCAAATCTCAAAGGAGAGGGTGCATTCTCAAGTTTTTTACAGGCGGCCCGATTTTTTTAGCCAGGCATCCTGATAAAGATTAAGGAAAACTTTTTCGGTCTGTTCGATGGTCTCACTCAGAGAACCTGAGGTATCAATCAGGTAGTGGGCGTACGGGATTTTTTCGCTGTCTGGTAGTTGAGCCAGGATTCTTTCTAAAGCCTGCTCCCGGCTGAGATTATCCCGGAAAGCTAATCTTTGAATCTGAATCTCAGTTGAGCAGTAGGTCAGAATAATCCGGTCGTAGAATTGGTAATAACCAGCTTCTATGACCAGGGCCGCTTCTGTGATGTAAATCTCATAGTTTCCCTCTTTCTCTAGCTCTTTAATGGTCCTTTTAATTTTTTCCAGCACCAGGGGATGGATAAGCCGATTGAGGTAAGCTCTTTCTTCTGGATTTTTAAATATTATTTCTGCCAGATTTCGGCGGTTAACTTTGCCTGTTTCGTTAAGAATGACCGGTCCAAAATGATTCACCAATTCCTCAAAGATTTCGCTGCCGGGTTCAAGTAACTGGTGGGCAACCTGGTCGGCGTTTTGAACATAACAACCTTTTTGACTGAGAATTGTGGAGACTACGGATTTTCCGGTGGCAATACCACCGGTGAGGGCCACTATCAGCATTTATTACCCGAAAGCCAGGGTCACTCTTCGACCTGAAAACGGAAATCTTTCTTAAACCGGACTGCTACCCCTTTTTTGCGGCTCTTTTCACCTTTTTTCTCCAGCCTGACGGTCACACCATCAAGACAGAGCTTGATTTTCTTACCCTCAGTTAGCTGGGGTGGCAGCTCTATGGATAGGTTAACCTTGGAGCCGACCACCAGGTTAGAGTCAAGAGTAAAGTAAGCACCGGTCGATGAGATGTTTTCCAGAACTGTTTTTTCCCGAAACTGCTGACCCTGAGGCATCTGACCTTCTATTTCGGCCGGCAGTGGAAGTTCAAACCTCCATTCCCGGCGACGATTGACTGGAACCGGAACTGCCTTTAATTTCTTTTTTCCTCTTGCCGTAACCTTTTTGGTTTTTTTACTGGCAACCATATTACCCCTCTTCCTTAAAATAATGCTGAATTGATTGCATAGAGGGCCAGCTGCAGCCGGCTGTGGGTGTCAAGTTTGGAGTAGATACTTTTGATATGAGAGCGGACGGTGTTCTTGCTGATAAACAGGATCTTAGCAATCTCTTCGTTGCTCTTTCCCTGACCAATCAGCCGTAAAACCTGAAATTCAGTTGGAGTGAGCTTATCCAGGGTTTTTTCTTTCATGTCACGCCCAACCACTGAGATTATCCGGTCCATGATAGATGACATCTTATCCCTCGGCAGCCAGATTTCACCCCGGTTTACCACTCTTATGGCTTCAGTCAGCTGACCGGCCGGGTCATTAAGGTCAAAATAACCTCTGGCCCCAGCGTTAATCAGGTTGATTATTTCTTCATGGGAAGGAATGTTTCCAAGGAGCAGCAGTTGGGTTTTAATCTGGGGTTTTATTAGCTCTTTTATTGCCTTACAGATTTCTTTTAAGTGTGGCAGCGGTTCTAAGTGGGCAAAAAGAATAACCTGGGGCTTGAGTTGCTTGATGGCTTCCATAAAGCTTTCAATAGTTCCTTTTTCTATGGTCAGAATGTCAAGCCCCCGGTCAGCTTCCAGGGCTTTAAGTATTCCAGTTAGAAGAAGATCAGAAGGACAGAAGATGAGAAGACTAACTTTTTCCAGTGCAGGTGCGGGTTTTTTGGTTTCAGTCTTGAAGGCCTTTTTTTTGGGCATACCCTTTTACCCCTTGCCAAAAATTTTTCATTATTATTGATTAATATTACAACCAGAATTAGGTGTCAAGTAAATTATTCACCGATTTGGTAATTGGGGCGGGACAAATAAATTAAAGTGGTTTTCAAAAGGACGATGATGTCAGTTCAGTTGCCGGTAGAGGAGACAAGCGGATTGATCTGAAATTTTTTGTCAAGCTCCAGTGTTATAAGCTGAAGGCAATTTTTCTGACCATTGCTTTCAATTCGACTGACCTGGCCCGATAATTCTATCTGGAGCGGATGAAGTAAGAAGGTGGTGGCTGGGACTTTAAGACTCAGTCTCAAGCTGGTTCCGATCTGGACTGGAGTTTTTAGCCGGAAAAGGGCTTTTTCGGCACTTATAGAAATAATTTCTGTTGCTTCTCTAAATTTCTTTCGAGAGGCGCTTTCTCCACTGACCAAAGCCGGAAGGGAGAGGTCTAAAAGACGCTCCCCCTTCCGTTCTCCGGTTACGCCTTGGATGGAGGTTTTATTATTTTTATAAACTTCAGGCTTCATTGCCTTTCAAGTATTAATTACTCTAAGCTAATTGACAATCACTCAACAGGATGGAACTGAGGGTGATTTTTAATCTCCGATTCTCACCCCTTTTTAACCTCCAGATAATTTTATTCACTTTTATTATACAAGACGAGCCGCAAAGGTTATTTTTCTCACCGGGGGGATTGGCCATCTTCAAGTTTCCTCAGTTCCGATAAAATACCTGGAGTCCAGGTCCAATTCTACTATCTTGGCCTCTTTTTCGAATGCAGCTTTGATGGCCCTGACTTTACCTTTCAGAACCAGGGATAGAGGCTGTCCGTCAGCCAGCCGGGGTGGTAGGGGAATAACCAGCTTTAGGGATGAATGCCTTTCTACATCAGTTTTCAGCGGGAACGTAGCCCGTTCACTGCTGATGGTTGCAAGCACCGAACTTTCCTTAAATTCCTTTCCTGAGGAATCAAGGCCCGAGACGGTCATCGGCAGAGACAGGTTGAATTCCTGGATTGTTTTACTGGATGACTCCAGACCTTTATGATAGTGGTTTGCTTTTTTAGCCCTGGTCTCATTCTTCATAGTTTCCGTTTCCTTTTCCTTAAAAAACTTGCAACTTAAGTTTATCCTCTAATTTAGGACTGGCAATCATCTCTGAGGATGAAAAAAAGGGTTATTTTTGCCTCACCCCTCAATTTCTGGCTGGAGCTCACTTCACCCTTCCTTGACAAAAAAATCAGGGCTGGATAGAATTAGCCAAAGTGCTGGAGGTCTTTTCGAGGTGAGCGAAGAAAGGTTTGTTACCCAAATTACTCCGAAAAGCGAAGATTTTTCTCGCTGGTATGTTGACCTGATTCGCCGGGCGGAGCTGGCTGACTACGCTCCGATGAAGGGAATGATGGTCATCAGACCCTACGGTTATGCCATCTGGGAAAACATCCAGAAGTTGCTGGACCGCCGGATTAAGGCTACTGGCCATGTCAATGCCTATTTTCCGGTTTTCATTCCGGAGAGTTTTCTGCGAAAAGAAATGGAACACTTAAAGGGTTTTGCCCCTGAGGTGGCCTGGGTAACCCATGGTGGGAATGATGAGCTGGAAGAAAGGCTGGCGGTCAGGCCCACTTCTGAGGCCATCATCGGTTTTATGTATTCAAAATGGATTCAGTCCTGGCGAGACCTGCCAGTCCTGATTAATCAGTGGGCCAATGTGGTCCGCTGGGAAAAGGTGACCCGGCCTTTTCTTCGAACTACAGAATTTCTCTGGCAGGAAGGGCATACGGCTCACGAAACCTTTGAAGAAGCGCAGGAAGAGACTCTGCGTATTCTCCAAATGTACCGGGAATTTGTGGAGACCGAGCTGGCCATTCCAGTTGTACATGGACGTAAAACTGACCGTGAAAAATTTGCTGGAGCTTTGGCCACTTACGCCATAGAAGCTCTGATGTCTGACGGTAAAGCCCTGCAGATGGGAACATCCCATAATTTGGGGCAGCATTTTGCCCGGGTGTTTGACATTAAGTTTGAGGACCGTAACCAAAAACTTCAGTACGTCTGGCAGACTTCCTGGGGAGTTTCTACCAGATTGATAGGCGCCCTGGTCATGTCTCATGGCGATGATTCTGGACTAATTTTCCCGCCTCAAGTGGCACCTATTCAGGTGATAATCATTCCAATTTCGATAGGTAACTGGAAGGAAACAGTCTGGCCTGCGGCTAAAGGCCTGAAAGAGACCCTGGAAAAGACCGGTTTGAGAGTACATCTTGATGATCGGACCGAGTACACACCTGGCTGGAAATTTTCAGAATGGGAAATGAGGGGGGTCCCGCTAAGACTGGAAATCGGCCCCCGTGATGTCAAGAACCACCAGGTTATTGCTGTGAGGCGGGAGAGTAAGGAAAAGCTGGCTCTGGAACTCACGGGGATAGAAGATAAGGTCAAAGACCTGCTGGCAGACATCCAGAGGTCCATTTTTGAGCGGGCTCTGGCTTTTCAGAAGGAAAATACTCGCGAAGTGGCTGATTACGAAGAATTCAAAACGGTTCTGGAGACCAGACGCGGTTTTATCAAAGCCTTCTGGTGCGGGCAGGAAGAGTGTGAGGCGAAAATTAAGGAAGAAACTATGGCTACCATCAGAGTTATTCCTCTGGAGCAGGAAAAGGAATCGAAAAGACGATGCCTTTACTGTCAGAAAGAAGCCGAAACCCTCGCCATTTTTGCTCGTTCTTATTAACCAAAAATTGGCGACTTTGAAGTTTAAGTTTTAATACCTCAGGAGATATGGGTTTGGTGGACGACCCGCTATACGACCAGGAAAGAAAAGATATGGTTGAATACCAGATTAGGCGGAGGGGTATCTCTGATAAAAAAGTGTTGAAAGCCATGCTCAAAGTTCCCCGTCATCTTTTCGTTCCCGAACAGATGAGAGAACTGGCTTACGGTGACGAGCCTCTACCCATTGGCGAGGGGCAGACCATTTCCCAGCCCTACATTGTAGCTTACATGACTGAAGCTCTTAAACTAACCGGAAAGGAAAAAGTTCTGGAAATAGGAACCGGTTCGGGTTATCAGACGGCTATTCTGGCTGAAATTGTCCAGGAAGTTTACACAGTTGAGCTGATTCCCGAATTGAGCCGTCGGGCTCAAAAGGTGCTTACCGAGCTGGGTTACCAGAACATTCATTTTCTGGTGGGAGACGGGACCCGCGGCTGGCCGGAGCACGCTCCCTATGAGGCCATTCTGGTCTCAGCCGCTCCAGCCACTGTTCCCCGGAGTCTGGTAGAACAGCTTAAATTGGGAAGCCGCATGATCATTCCGGTCGGAACTGACATTCAGGAACTGGTGCTGGTGACCAGGACGGAATCCGGCTGGCAGGAAGAAAGGTTAATTGGAGTTCGGTTCGTCCCTCTGATAACTGTGCATTGAAAAAAGGCAGCAAAAATTACAAAATTATGGCAGGAGAGAAAATGAATCCAGCAAGCCTCAGAAACAAATTTTTAAGTCTCCTGCTGGTCAGCCTGATGCTAATAAGCAGCCTTTACTGTCAGTCCAGCCGCCGCGATAAATTTATCAAAGTTTTCTTGCCTAACGGGAAGGAGATAACGGCAGAACTGGCGGTAACCCCAAGGGAAAGAGAAAGGGGTCTGATGTTCAGGGAAAAACTGGAGCCGGACCAGGGAATGCTGTTTGTATTTGAGGAAGAGGATCTTTATTCTTTCTGGATGAAAAACACCCTTATCTCCCTGGATATCATCTGGCTTAATTCTCATCAGCAAATAGTCCATATTGAAAAAAATGTTCCGCCCTGCCCTCAGGAACCCTGTCCCGGTTATCTGCCCCGATATCCTGCGCTTTATGTGCTGGAACTTAAGGCCGGTCAGGCTGAGGAAAACAATTTAAAACCTTTTGACCGGATTTCCTTCATCCTGCCAGACTGGGTCAGGAAAAAATAGGGGAAAAATCATGGCCTTATTCTTCAGTCTGGTAAATTAATCGGGGTTTTTTCCCTGCGGTTTGTCCGTAATAGAAGAGCCAGTGATGGTAATATTCTTCTTCCTGGTAAATTCTCAGACTTTTTTTTCTTGAAGAGCTGACCACTCCCACTATCTGCGGGTTTCTGATTTTTTTCAGGCCTTCGGCGGTGACCACCAGGAGGTTATCAAATCCACTTGAGCCCTGGGCCGGGGTCTGGGCAGAAGAGGGTGGAGGAAGTATCAGCAAATTCCAGTGACCGGAGGGGCTCATCGGGTCCGGATAAAGTTTCCTTAAGCACTTTTCTTTTAGCAGTTCTTCAAGCGATGAGGGGTATGCACCGGGTTTTTTTTGCTGGTAAAGCCTGATAGCCTCTACATACTGCTTGCCCCGGAAAATGAGCTCTTCTTCTTTTTCGCGGCGCAACTCGGTCTCAAGAACTGGAACGGCCACCGTCAGGCTCAAAGTCATTATAAAAATTATTATCATAAGAAGAATCAAAGTGTAGCCAGGATTTTTACCGGGTAGGCCTGAAACTTGAAATTTATAATTTTTGATAGAGCGAAAATCTCTATCGGGGAAAAAACAGACAAACCATGATGAGCTCATCTGGCCGAGCTTTCCTACCAGGTGTTGTAATAGGTTCCGTCTAAGGCTCGGGCTTCCGATCCAGATTTAACATCAACTACCCCCAGGCCCTCCGGGGGAATAGCTTCATCCACCGGGGGCAGCTGCCTTATTTCTACCCAGGTTTCGGCAGAGCCGGTGATGGGGTCCACTGGAATGGCTTTTAAGTAGTGTTCCTCCACCAGTGCTTGTAAGCTTGGTGGATATTTATGTTTATCCTGGTAATACTGGTCTATCATCTTTCTCATGATGAAAAGATTTTCTTTCAAGACGGCTTCGCGAGCTCTTTTCATCGACATTTGATACTGGGGGACAGCCAGACCCAGCAGAATTCCAATGAGGCTCAGAACGATTAGTATTTCTATCAGGGTAAAGCCGGGTTCAAATTTTACTCCTCTAACTCTTTTCATTTTCTTACCAGTCACGATATTTGGTTCCATCAAGCGCTGTGGCCTGACTCCTGGTGTAGACATCGTAGACATTTTCACCTCCCCAGCTGTCGGAATCAGGTTTGTCCTGGTAAGACCGCAAACCCCAGTCGTAGGAGTTAGTCATAGGGTCTAAGGGGATTTTCCGCAGGAAACGAACCAGCACTTTCTTAACTGTTTTGCGACCGGAAGGTTCAATCACTTCCTCTTCGATTTCCACTCCATTGACCAGAGTTTCCAGGTAAGGAGGATAGCCGTAACTTTCGGGGTCGGTTTTGATTTTTTTCTCATCGGCCAGTTTTTTGTACTGGTCTATAGCTTCACGAATCATTCGCAGAGAACGCCTCAATTCCGCTTCCTTTTCTCTTTTGACCGAAGTCTGAATAACGGGAATGGCTACTGCTGTGAGCAAAGCCAGGATGGAAAGAGTTACCACCATTTCCAGCAGGGTGAACCCCTCTTTTTTCTCCCAGGAGAGAGTCCTGGATTTCTTAGTCATTGTTTTAAAATCGATCAGAATCGATTCCGATCAAATCTTGAGCGGTGGTTTCCACTGCCGTGCAGACGGCGGTCGTGAGGTTGATGTTGATAGCGGCCGCGACTTTCGGGTTTGGTTCTTGGGCTGCTTTCTTCCAAAGCTTTCTTGCTCAAGCGAATGCGGTTGTTGTCTTCATCAATGTCTATAACCTTGACGGTGATGGTCTGGCCGAGGCTGATTTCATCTTTGATGTTTTTGACCCGGTAGGGGGCTACTTCTGAGATGTGAAGCAGGCCAACAATGTTAGGCAGGATTTCTACAAAGGCTCCATATTCTTCAAGCCTCACTACCTTGCCGGTATAGACCTGACCGAGCTCCACCTCAACGGTTATCTCCCGGATCATCTGGCGGGCTTTCTCAGCCGATTCCATGTCAGCGGCGGCTATGGTCACCTTGCCGGTTTCTTCAATGTCTATCTTGGCGTTGGTCTGAGCCACGATTTTTTTAATCATCTTGCCGGCCGGGCCGATGACGTCAGCTACTTTTTCTGGGTTTATGAACAGGGTGATAATCCTGGGGGCATAGGGCGAAAGCTCGGGCCTTGGTTCTGGCAAAACTTCTCTCATTTTTTCCAGGACCTGAAGCCTGGCTTCCCGCGACTGCAGAAGGGCTTCTCTTATTATCTGTGGGGTAAGGTAAGGTATTTTCAGGTCAAGCTGGATGGCTGTGATACCTTTCTCCGAACCAGTAACCTTGAAGTCCATATCGCCATAATGGTCTTCAAGACCGGCGATGTCCGTCAGGATGGCATATCGGTCGCCTTCCTTAACCAGCCCTGTGGCAATCCCGGCCACCACCATCTTCAAGGGGACGCCGGCGTCCATCAGAGCCAGTACTCCACCGCAGACGGTGGCCATGGAAGAGGAGCCGTTTGATTCCAGAATGTCGGAAACTATTCTGATTGTATATGGGAAAGTTTCCTCATCAGGAATGGCTGGCAGAATCCCTTTTTCAGCCAGAGCCCCATGTCCGATTTCCCGGCGGCCTGGAGCTCGCATGAAAGAAACTTCTCCCACACAGAAGGGCGGGAAATTATAATGGAGCATAAACCGCTTTTCGTCTTCTTCGCCCAGCCCGTCCAGGCGCTGAACATCTTCAAAAGTGCCCAGGGTGACGGTAGCCAGACTCTGGGTTTCTCCGCGGGTAAACAGGGCCGAGCCGTGAGTTCTGGGAAGCAGGCCAACTTCTATGCTTATAGGCCGAAGCTCATTGAAAGCCCGACCGTCAGCTCTCCGGCCTTCATTCAGAATAAGTTCTCTGACCAGCTTTTTCTGCAGACTGTAGAAAATCTCTTTGATTTCAGCTATCTCTTCGGTGTTTTCCCTGGGAATTCCGGACAGCAGTCGGTTCAGGATTTCTTCGCTGGCTTTTTCGCTGGCTTTTTTCTGCTTGATCTGGATAGCCCGCAGGAGTTCTTCCCGGATCTGGTCCTCAATTTTTCTGGTTTTTTCCGGGTCAGGCTTTTTAGCCTGAACCGGCAGCTTCTGGATGTTAAGCTTGCTGAAAAGCTCTTTCTGAGCCTGGACGATTTTTTTGATTTCTTCCTGGGCTATAAGCAGGGCTTCCAGGACTTTTTCTTCTTCAACTTCCTGAGCGCCGGCTTCAATCATGCAGATGCCGTCTTCATTTCCGGCCACCACCATGCTGAGGGTAGATTGTTCTAACTGGGTGGCGGTGGGATTAATGACCGGCTGGCCTTCTATCAGGCCAACTTTGACCGCTCCAACGGGAGTGGAGAAGGGAATTTCAGAGAAATAGAGAGCAGCAGAGGCTCCAATGATACCCAGGGTATCAGGTTCGTTTTCCAGGTCAGCGGAAAGCAGCAAGGCTACAATCTGGGTGTCCTGGAAGAAACCTTCGGGAAAAAGTGGTCTGATAGGACGGTCAATCAACCGGGCCACCAGTATTTCTCTTTCTGAAGGCTTACCCTCTCGCTTGAAGAAACCGCCGGGAATTTTGCCAGCTGCATAGGTGTTTTCCCGGTAATCAACTATGAGTGGAAGAAAATTTTTCTCCCCCGAAACTTCTTTTTTACAGGTAGCGGTGACCAGCATGATGGTATCGCCGTAGCGAACCAGAGCTGAACCGTCAGCCTGCTTTCCTACTTTGCCGAGCTCTATGGATAGAGTTCGACCACCGATTTCAAGATTGATAGTGTTAGACATGTTTTTAGCTCAATTTAACGGCGGAATGCCTATTTTCTCAGATTAAGTTTCTTGATCAGGTTCTGGTACCTTTCCTTATCAGTTCTCTTAAGGTACTCAAGCAGCCTTTTCCGCTGACCCACCAGCTTCATCAAACCCCGGCGGGAGTGAAAGTCTTTTTTATGGGTTTGAAAGTGTGTAATCAGCTGGTTAATCCGCTCAGTTAGGATAGCTACCTGGACTTCAGGGGAGCCGGAATCTTTTAGATGAACCTGATTCTCCTGGATAATTCTGGTTTTCAATTCCTTTGTTAACACGCTTTTTACTCCTTATTTTTCCCTATGATGATAACAGAAAAAAGTCAAAATGTAAAATTTTTGATTTACAGAGTCGGAAGCCGATTTGGGTTAAAAACACAAAAGTTATTTTTGACCGAGGAGGGCTTGCTTTCTCGCCAGCAGATGGCGAGCATACCTGGACAGTAAACCACCTTCATTTTTCTTGATTTCTTCAAGCTTGGCATCAATCTCAGTTAGAGTCATCTTCTTTATTTTTTTGTTTTTCTGGCTCTTTTCTTTAGCTTCGGCGGCCATCAATCTACCTCCATCGGCTTGATTTTGGTCTAATAAAATAGCAAAAAAAGCTTGTTTTAGCAAGGGGTGGATTTACCTCGGGAAGCGATAACTCTTTTAGAAATAGTAGATTAGCCTCAAAGTTAGAAGTTGAAGCCGGTGCTGGGCACTGGGCCAGATTTTGTGAAAACAGTTAGTCCCGGGCTGGTTGAAAGCTGGTTTTTTGATTTAATTTCTTGATAATTGGTCATTAATCTATTATTTTTATCCTTAAAAAGTTAAGACCATGACAGACGATTGTCTTAAAAGAAGGGAGTTCCTGAGGAGTACTGGTCGGGTTCTCGCCGGGGCGACCGGGCTTATGCTCTTCAGTCGATGTGATTCCCGAGCCGAACTGGACCTGGTCATAAAAGAGGCCCTGGTTGTGGACGGCAGTGGAGGCAGGCCGTTTTCGGCCGATGTCGGAATCAGCGGAAGTTACATTAAATATATAGGAAATATAGGAAATACCCGTGCCCGCCGGGTTATTGAAGCCAAGGGGCTCTGTCTGGCTCCTGGTTTCATAGATGTTCACAATCATACCGATGTTCAGCTGCTGGTCTGCCCTGAAGCCCCGAGTCTTATCCGCCAGGGAATAACGACGATTGTCGGGGGAAACTGTGGTGCCTCTCGCTTCCCTCTCAGTCCTGAAATGCTGGCCGAAGAAAATGATTATCTCAGAGCCGAATACGACCTGGAGGCAGACTGGACTGACCTCCAGGGCTTTTTCCGAAGGCTGAGCCGCAGAGGTATGGCAGTTAATTACGCCACTCTGGTGGGGCAGGGGACAATCAGGGCTGCGGTGGTGGGGTATAAAAACCGGCTGCCCACTTCCGGGGAGATGGAAAAAATGAAAGACTTGGTCCGGCAGTCCCTGGCTCAGGGAGCAGTAGGACTTTCAACCGGGCTGGAATATGCCCCGGGCAGTTTTGCTTCCACTGAAGAGTTAATCGAGCTGGTCCAGGAGCTGAAGAGCTGGGGCGGCCTTTATGCTACCCACATGAGGGATGAAGAAGACCAGGTCCTTGAAGCTCTGGAAGAAGCCATAGACATAGCTGAAAGAACCGGGGTTTTTCTGGAAATTTCACACCTTAAAGTCGGATATCACAGAAATTGGTCTAAGATTGATGAGGTTCTGAGCAAAATTGAGGAGGCCGAAAAAAGTGGAATTCAACTGGGTGCTGATGTCTACCCCTATACTGCTTTTGCTACCGGTTTGAGCATTTTCTTCCCGCTCTGGGTGAGAGAAGGGAAAAAAGAAGATTTTTTAAGCAGGCTGAAAAACCCTGAGCTCCAGCCCGTGCTAAAACAGGCCATCCTTCAGGCCGAACAGAATTTAGGTAGCTGGGAAAACGTCCTCATTTCTTCAGTTAAAACTGACCGAAACCGCCGGTATGAAGGACAAAACCTCAAGCAAGCGGCTTCTCAAAAAAAGCAGGATGTTTTCAGTTTTATCCGGGATCTGCTGATTGAAGAAGAAGGTCAGGTTTCGATGGTCTGCTTTGCCATAAGTGAGGATAACCTGAAACGCCTTCTTCAGCATCCACTGACCTGCCTGGCTTCGGACGGGGAGCTGGTTTCAACCGAAGGCCCGCTGGCTCGCGGCCGGCCTCATCCTCGTTACTATGGCAGTTTTCCCCGGGCTATCGCCCGATACGTCCGAGAGGAAAAATTGTTACCCCTGGAACAGATGATTAGGAAGATGACGGCCCTTCCAGCTGCCAGGTTTGGTTTCAGGCGACGGGGACTAATCAGAGAAGGTTTTGTGGCTGACCTGGTGATATTTGACCCTGAAAAAATCATGGACAAGGCTACCTTCACTAATCCCCATCAATACCCGGAGGGAATTCACTATGTTCTGGTTAACGGTAAGCTTGTGGTGGCTGAGGAAAAGATAACGGGTGAATTACCCGGTCGAATTTTAAAAAGAGAAAGAAAGGGCAGGATTTGATGAACCATTTTGGTTTAATAATCAAAATCAGAAACTTTGACCTGAAAAAGAAAATATGGCTTGAAAGTCCGGCCTTCAGGCGGTCAGGTTTGGTGTTTCTGGCCGGGCTGATGCTTTTGCTTACAGCCTTCTGGCTGGAAGCTCAGGCGGAAGAAAGGTTTATTGAAGCAGGCACCGGCGATGTTTTCAAGCTTCGCTTCCGAACACTGCAGCCGGGCGAACCTGTTATTCTTTTCTGGAAAGAGAAAGTTTCTGATTACCTGCGAATTATTTTCCTGGACAATCATTATGAGCTCAAAAAAGATCAATCGGGACCACAATTTCTGATTTTGGGAATAGACCTTCTCCAAAAGCCAGGAGAAAAGATTCTGGAGGTTGAGCTGTGGAAGGGCAAAGAAATGCCTGAAAAGCTTTCAGTCGGCCTGGAAATTGCTTCAAGGGACTTTCCCAAAAAGAAGCTGACTGTGGCTCCAAAGTATGTTTCTCCACCCAAAGAAGAGCTGGAAAGAATAAAACGTGAAGCCGAACTGCTGGCTCATATTTACAGCTTGACGACTCCCGAGTGGCTGGCTGAGGGACCATTCATCCTGCCCTGCGAAGGGAAGCTTTTCCCTAATTTTGGACAGCAAAGAATTTACAACAATGTTCCCCGCTCAGTTCATTCTGGTGTGGATATTGCTGTACCCACTGGACATCCCATCAAAGCGGCTAACTCCGGTCGGGTGGTCCTGGTTTCTGACCTGTATTATTCGGGAAAAACAGTCATCATCGACCATGGACTGGGACTGTTCACCAGCTATTCCCATCTTTCCAAAATTTTGGTGAGAAGGGGAGAGATAGTCACCACCGGCCAGGTGGTGGGGCTGGCTGGTTCGACCGGTCTGTCCACCGGCCCCCATCTTCACTGGGCAGTAAAAGTCAACCAGGCCAGGGTCGACCCGCTGGCCCTGCTTGAGCTGGAATTTTAAGCCGATTTCCGGTTAGCTTAAAATCAAAAAATGATAAAAGTCTTATTTTTTTAGATAGGTATCCAGCCAGTCCAGCACCGTCTGCCACCAGAGTCTGGCGTTTTGCGGTTTCTGGACAAAGTGGTCTTCATCCGGGAAATAAAGCAACCTGGATGGTACTCCCATTCTCTGCAGCGAGGTGAAGAACTGCAGTCCCTGTTCTAAAGGTACCCGGAAGTCGTTGGCGCTGTGGATGACCAGAGTAGGGGTCTTAAAGTTCTGAACGTAGTAGCTGGGAGAAAATTTCTGGTACATTTCTGGATTGGTCCAGGGAGTCCCTCTGAACTCCCATTCCGGGAACCATAGTTCCTCAGTAGAACCATACATCGACCTGAGGTCAAAGACTCCTGAGTGGCTGACCAGGCATTTGAAGAGGTCGGTCTGGCCGGCAATCCAGTTTATCATATAACCGCCGTAAGAAGCTCCAGCTGCTCCTACCCGGTCCGGGTCTATAAACTGGCTGTATCGGCTTTGCAGGAAGTCTACTGCCTTGATGATGTCCCGATAGGGCTTACCACCCCAATCGCCGCTTATAGAATCAGTGAAAGCCTGGCCGTAGCCGGTGCTGCCATGGAAATTGACCAAGGCCACCACATAACCTCTGGCGGCAAACATCTGAGCATTCCAGCGGTAGTGAAAGTTGTCAGAAAAGGCCCCCTGAGGTCCACCATGAATAAGCATTACCAGCGGATATTTTTTGTTCGGGTCGAAGAAAGGCGGCTTGAGGAGAAGACCATGAACCTGGCTTCCCTCTGACTCGAACCAGAAATCTTCCACCGGGTTCATTTCCAGGCTGGCCAGAAGTGCGGAATTGACTTCAGTAATCGGCTTCAGCTTCCTGGTTGAAAGCTCAAAAGCAAAGACTTCATTGGGACGGTTTATGGATTGTTTCAAACAGTAGATGGTTTTTCCGTCTGGAGATAGCTGCAGACTGCTAAGGTAGTGGCCTTCAAGAATTTTTTCAACCCGGCCGCTGGCTATGGTCAGCTTGAACAGAGCGGTCCGGGCTTTTTCCTCGCAAAGAAAATAGATAGCTTTGCTGTCTGGAGCCCAGAGGTATTCGCTCAAAGAATAATCAAGTTTTTCGGTGAGATTGCTGAAGGTTTTTTTCTGACGGTCGTAAAGTATAAGATCCAGCTTGTCGGCTTCGAAGCCGGGTCTGGCCATGGCCCGGTAGGCTAAATATCGACCATCGGGCGAGTATTTCGGGTCTATGTCGTTGGCCCGGCTAGCGGTCAGTTTTTCAATTTTTTGACCGTAAGGGGTGGTCAGGAAAATGTCGTTGTTAGTGCCCAGCCCCAGCTTCAGTTCAGGGTCAATATTACGGACAAAAGCAATTTCTTTTTCGTCTGGAGAAAGACTGAAATCCAGACCACCTCCCAGAGCCAGGGGCGGCGTATCGTAATCACCTGGAGTTAGGTCCACCGGCTGACTGCCGTCCAGGGGGAAAAGAAAAAGATGACTTCTGGTTCCATCAAACCAGGAGTTCCAGTGACGGAAAAGAAGATGATCGTAAATCCTGGCTTTGACCTTGCTTTTTTCCTGCTCTTCAAACTTCTTCCGGTTGGCTTCAAGGTCCGGGCAGTCAGGGAAGACAGAACTGGTGACCAGCAAGAATTTGCCTGTTTTAGACCAGCTGAAAGAACTGACGCCACCGGGAAAGTCGGTTATTTTTTGTGGCTCTCCACCATTCACTGGTATTACCCAGACTTGAGGTGAACCGCTGCGGGTAGAAATAAAAGCCAGACGGGAACCGTCAGGAGACCAGCGGGGGAAAAAATCAGAAGCCGGGCTGAATACAAAAGGAGTCGGCTGGCCGCCGCCGGCTGGCACCAGGTAGATGTCACTGTTGCCGCGGTTGGTTTCCAGGTTCATGATAGTGATAACCAGAGCCAGTTTTTGGCCGTCCGGGGAAAGCTGCGGGTCAGTTACTCTTTTGATTTTGATGAATTCATCAAAAGTTAGAGCTTTTTTATTCTGAGCCTGAGTTAAGGTGAGGAGAAAGCTCAGGCCGACTAACAGGATAAAAAGCTTTTTCAGATTGTTTCCAATCATGGCTCCTCCTGGTTTTTTAGTTTTTTCTAAAAGCATTATATGGCATCAGGCTTTTCCAGGCAAAAAGATTTGTCAGGGCTGGAGATACCTGGAGAAATTTAGTAAGACCTGATTCTTTGTTTTTGGGTCCGGAATCAGACGGAGTTTAAATCTGGCCTGAAGATTTTCTCCCGGTTTCTATTTCCTCTATTTACTTCATTCTCCAGGCGGCTTAAAATCTGCCTGAGCCAGTGCTTTCAAAGTTGCTTTTATGACTGGTTTTAAGTCTAGATTGTAAGTTTTACTGGAAAAAATGGTAAAATGAACTAAAATTTTATGAACGCCGTATAAAAATATGATTGAAGAAGTTTGAGAGCGGTTGATGAGTATAGAACTTCAGAACATTCATTTTTCCTACGGCCGGGTCAAAGCCTTAAACGGTGTCAGCCTGTCAATAGGAGAAGGAGCTACTGGACTGCTGGGTCCAAATGGGGCCGGCAAAAGTACCTTGCTCCGAATTATGCTCGGTTTTCTGAAACCTGACCAGGGTGAAGGAAAAGTTCTGGGCTACGATTTGAGAACCGAACAGAAATTCATCAGACGGCAGGTTGGTTATATGCCAGAAGATGATTGTTTTATCCCGGGAATGGATGCGGTTACCTTAACAGCTTTGATGGGCGAATTGTCTGGGATGCCCCGGCAGGAAGCCATGAAGCGAGCTCATGAAGTCCTTTTTTACGTTGGTCTGGGGGAAGCCAGGTACCGACCGGTAGAGACTTACTCGGCCGGGATGAGACAGCGCCTGAAGCTGGCCCAGGCTCTGGTCCACGACCCCAAACTGCTTTTTCTGGACGAGCCTACTTCCAATCTGGACCCGGGCGGCCGGCAGGAAATTCTGGAATTGATCGGCGAAGTGGCAGCCAGCAAGGATATCAGAGTCTTGTTATCGTCTCATATTCTGGCCGACATTGAATTAATTTGCGATCGGGTGGTCATAATTAACAAAGGTGAAGTTGCAGCCATCGGTCGAATTGAAGACCTGAAGATGGTCAATTACCAGCTTTATGAGCTCAAAATCAAGGGCGAACTGAACGGCTTTCGCCAGGAGCTTGAAGAGGCCGGCTGCCGGGTTGAAGAAACGGAGGACCGGCTGGTCAGGGTTTTTACCCCACCCGATTTTGACCATAACCTGATATTTAAGAGTGCTGCCCGGAATGGAATTCAGGTCCGACATTTTGTTCGAAGTCGAACCTCGCTTGAAGACCTATTTGCCAGAGTGGTGGGAGTTGACTGATGGCGGAAGTAAGGGAAAAAGGTTATCACCACTGGAACGGACAATTAAAGGAAAGGTACTGGCCTTTCTGGCCAATAACCAGAACCGGAATTAAGCTGGCTTTCCAGCGGAAACGCTTTAAGTTCCTGTTTGCCTGCTCTTTCATTCCGGCAATTTCCTTTGCCGTCGGCATCTACATCTCAGAGCGTCTGGAAGATTTTAAATTCATGGCTCAAGGAGCGGAGCGAGCCCTCCAGGTTAACCCCAATTTCTTTAAGACTTACCTGACTATGGATTTCATCTATTTCATGATTCTTCTGCTGATGGCCCTGGGCGGGGCCGGCCTAATTGCGGATGATTTCCGGCATAAAGCAGTGCAGCTTTATTTTGCCCGTCCTCTGACCGCCACTGACTACTTGCTGGGTAAAGCCGGAGTGGTTGTCTTCTTTGTCGGGATACTAACCTTCCTGCCGGCTGTCGTCCTGCTGCTTCTGAAACTGCTTTTTTCCGGAAGCTTCCGTTTTTTCCTGGACTATCCCTGGCTGATTCTTTCTGTGATATTTTTTTCAGCCTTTCTGATGGTAGTGTTTACGGCTTTTGTTTTACTGGCTTCTTCCCTCAGCAAAAATCGTAATTATGTTATAGCGATTATGTTTGCTGCCTATTATCTTTCGGAAATAACCAGAGGCATCTTTTACCTTATTTTCCGGACGCCCTATTCAGCTTTACTCTCTCTCCCGGCTAACCTGCAGCAGGTGGGAGCGGCCTTTTTCCGGGTGAAAACGCCCTACGCTATTCCCTGGTTTTTGTCGCTCACGGTCCTTTCTCTTTTTTGTTTCCTGGCATATTTATTGATAAAACGAAAGCTCAGGGGTGTGGAGGTCATAAAGTGACTCCGGTCATTGAAGCCAGGAATCTTTCTCGCTGGTACGGAAATGTGCTGGGGATAAGTGAAATCAATCTGGATATCGAGCCAGGAATAACAGCTTTGCTTGGGCCTAATGGAGCCGGCAAATCGACTTTCATGAAAATAATAACCGGCCAGCTTAAACCAAACCTCGGCCAGGTCAGGATTTACGGTCAGCCGGTCTGGAACAACCGGGAAATTTTCAGGCGGCTCGGGTTCTGCCCTGAAGTTGATGCCTTCTATGAAGAATTGAATGGTCAGGAATTTCTAACCGGTCTGCTTTCTTTTTATGGATTTGGAGAAGCAGAATGTCAGAAGCGCGCCCTGCAGGCTCTGGAAATGGTGGGGCTTCAGGATGTAGCCAGACGGCCGATAAGAAGCTACAGCCGGGGCATGCGGCAGAGGATAAAAATCGCCCAGACGGTGGCTCATGACCCGGATATTCTAATCCTGGATGAGCCTCTCAGCGGACTGGACCCTCTCAGCAAACGCCGGGTCATCAGGCTAATCAAGGAGTTTCGGCTTGCCGGAAAGACAGTCGTAGTTTCCAGCCACGTGTTGCCAGAAGTGGAGGCCATGACTTCGGAAATTATCCTGATCCATCACGGTAAGATTCTGGCGAGAGGAGATATCCATTTTATCAGAGAACTTCTGGACAGCCATCCTCATATGATAAGGATTAAATCACCTCATTTCCGGGAGCTGGCCAGGCTGTTAGCGGGAGAAGAATACATTCTGAACATCACCTTTGAGCCTCAGGTCTCGGCGGTGGTTTTTGAAACTCATCACCGGGACAAATTCTATGACCGACTGAATGAGCTGATTCTGGATTCTGACCTCAGGCTGGAGGAAATTACCTCCCCTGACGACAATCTTCAGGCGGTCTTTGATTATCTGGTAGAAAGATAAAATGAAAAAAGAAATTTTACGGGTCTTTTCATTTTATTTTTATTCAGGGAAAAAATCCAGTCGGGCCAGGACTTTTTTTCTGCTCAGCGCAGCTTCTGTTTTAATGTCTCTGGTCATCAGGGCTTACCAGCTGGCCGGCAACTGGACAGAAAGCGGTCAGGTGGTTTTTCAGAATTTCCTGATGGTTTTTTTCCTTCAGTTTTTGATAGTTCTGCTAGCTCTTTTTTATGGCAGTTCGTTGGTGGTGGAGGAACTGGACAACCGAACCATGCCCTATCTAATTACCAGACCGGTAAGGAGGGCAGCCATAATCCTTGGTAAGTACCTTGCCTATCTCAGTCTGGCTACGATAATGCTGGTTTCTTCTGTACTGCTGTCCTATTTGATTCTGAACCTCGGGCCAGAATTCAGTCTTGAGGACCTGGAAACAGTCATCAGGTATTCATTAATTCTGTGGATGGGTCTGGCTGCCTATTTGTCTTTTTTTGGTTTTCTCAGTACCTGGTTAAAAAAACCCATTCTGGTAGGCCTGGCTTTCGGCTTTGGCTGGGAAAGTGTTATTCAGTATTTTCCCGGGACCACTCAGAAGCTTTCAGTTGCCCATTACCTCAAATCTCTGCTGCCGCAGTACACGACGAGCGGTGGTAAACTCGGGTTTCTTTTTATTAGATTGGAGCCGACCAGACCTCTGCTGGCGGTTTTGATTCTGGTAGGAATCGTGGCTTTATTTCTGACTCTGGCCTGTATTATTTTTTCTTACCGCGAATATCTTTTTGAAGACTGATTTTCCGGAAAAGCAAACCGTCAGCCCTGACCTTAATTAATTTTATCCGTTTTCCTTTCCAGGATTTTCTTTTCCAGTTCAGACATTTCTTTTTGTCTTCTGAACTCCGGGGGTTCTGGTCATCAGAGTTTTCTTCAGTTTTTCGATAAGCTCTTCTTCCAGACTGATGAAGACCTTGACGTAGCGGTCGCTGGCAGTAATTTCCAGTGAGTTCAGAGCCTGAGATATTTCCGGAGATTCACCGCTCAGTCCCAATCCCAGAGCTTTCAGTCCGGCCAGAGTCTCGGCCATTTTCTGGTGCTGCTTTTTATTACTGGAATAAATTTTAATTTCTGTGAGGTAGGAGCCCTGACGATAATCTGAAAAGGAGGAGACCAGGCGGGTGTTTTCGATAAGTTTGAGGTAGGGGTCGGGCTGGCTTTCTGGCCGGAAAAAGTCGGCCGGGATTTTTGTCAGGCCATAAGTCAGAGCTTTGAGGTTTATATCTTTAAGATATGGTTTAATTTCTTTGCTGGTCAGCAAATTTGGCTGTTTTCCCTGGTAAACCTCGATAGCCTTCTTGATAGCTTTTTCTGAACCGATAGCCAGGTTGGAATCATCCAGGAAAGCCAGACAGCCGATGGCCGATTCTTCTATCTCAACAAACGGGAAGTAGGGTATGCCGTTGTAGTATTCCAGGCTTGAGTCAGATTCGTTTTCCACCGGAATAAGCTTTTCCCGGTTGTATTTCAGGTTTACCAGAAGGAGAAGGTTTTCCGGAGCTTTCTTCAAATCTCCGGCTACCGCCAGAGCCACAAAATAGATGTCAGTCTTCAGGTTGACGAAAGCCTCCAGTTTTTTCCGGTAGGGCTCCAGGTTTTCTTCTTCAAAAGATTTCTTGACCAGGTTGAGATTCATCAACCTGTTCCAGTCGACCACCAGGAAAGCTGAGGTTTCTACAGGTAATAATGACAGCATATCCTGAGCCCGGGCTGAACCGGCCACCGGAATCCTGGGTGCCGGACTGCAGGCCAGCAAACTAAATATAATAATGGCAAGCAGGGCCGAAATGGCAATGACTTTAATCTTCATATTTATCTCCTTTTAATTCATACGTAGCTCAGAGGCAGCAAGTTTATTCACAAAAATATGATAACAGATCCCCCAGAAGATTTTAAGCAAAATTTCTTGCTCTCAGCAGGTAATTTAGGTTTTAATAATCTCTTGACTTCATAAAACGAGGTTAGATGATGAACGGTCTGAGATTCAAATCAATGGTGCTGGCCCTTTTTCTGGGGCTCCTGGTTTTTACTTTTTCGCTTGAAGCCCAATATCCTCAGATACTGCCCATTAAACGTCAGGCTGAGGTGGTTAATTCCTGGCTGGAAAAAAGACTGGAAGTTATCCTGCCGGAGATAATGCGCCGGGAAGGAATTGAGATGTGGCTGGTCATCTGCCAGGAGTACAATGAAGACCCCGTCTTTCTGACTCTGGTTCCTTTTAGTCAGCTTTCAGCTCGCCGGCTTTCCATGCTGGTTTTCTATGACCGGGGAAAGGATAAAGGTTTAGAAAAGCTTATCGTAGGTCGCTATCCTGTGGGCAAATTCTATCCGGCTGTCTGGAATCCAGAAAAAGAACCAGACCAGTGGAAAGCCCTGGCCGAGCAGATCAAAGCCAGGAACCCGAAAAAAATCGGGATAAACGAATCCACCACTTTTGCCTTTGCTGATGGTTTGACCTCTTCAAATAAACAGCGGCTGCTTAAATACCTGGGTCCTGATTATGCTAGACGACTGGTTTCGGCTGAAAGACTGGTGGTTGGCTGGCTGGAGAGGCGTCTTCCAGAGGAAATTGAAGTTTACCATCATATTGCAAAAATTGCCCGGGAGATAATCAGGGAAGGTTTTTCCAGGGCGGCCATTACTCCGGGGGTGACCACCACTGAAGACCTGCAGTGGTGGTTCTGGGAGAAAATAACTTCTTTAGGTCTTAAAACCTGGTTTCCGCCTTCGGTGGATATTCAGAGACCTAAATCATCACCTTATAAGGATAATGTTATCCGGCCAGGCGACCTGGTTCACTGCGACCTCGGGATAACTTATTTAAGGCTCTGCACCGACCATCAGGAGCTGGCCTACGTTCTCCAGCCCGGAGAAAACGATGCTCCGGAAGGGTTAAGGCAGGCTCTGGCCCGGGGCAACCGGGTTCAGGATATCCTGACCGGCGAGTTTGTGGCCGGTCGGAGCGGTAATGAAATTCTGGCTGCTGCTCTTAAAAAAGCCAGGGAAGAAGGACTGAAAGCCAGTATCTATACTCATCCTCTTGGGTTTCACGGCCATGCGGCCGGTCCAACCATCGGTCTCTGGGACCGTCAGGATGGAGTGCCCGGTCAGGGTGATTATCAGCTTTTTTATGACACCTGTTATTCTATCGAGCTGAACTGTCGCTCTGATGTCCCTGAATGGGATAATCAGGAAGTGGTAATCGGCCTGGAACAGAATGCGGTTTTCACCAGACAGGGAGTAATTTACTTAGACGGTCGGCAGACCAGGTTTCATCTGATTCGCTGAATACAGACCTGAAAAGAAAATATCGAAAAATTCTGGCCGCTCAGAAATAATTTTGTTTGAAGCAGGTTTTAACCCTGGTTTATCATATAGCGAATGAGAATTAGGTCCAAAATCTCGTTTATTCTATGGAAATCGATAAAAAAAAAACAAAACCAAAAAAGGAGTTTTCTATGTTTGGTAAATCCGGAAAATATTTTGTATTCAACCGGCTCCTTCAGGCAGCTGTTTGGTTTTTCATTCTGGCTGTCTTTTACTCCAGCCTGCTTCTGGCTGCTCCGGAGAAAGCCAACTATGAGCTGGCTTCTCGCTGGACTTCAGCTAAAGTCAGCAAACTGGTTTTTGACCTGGCGGTTGACCCTAACTGGCTCAAGACGGGTGAGCGCTTCTGGTACAGCTACGAAACTCCCCAGGGAAAAAACTGGTATCTGGTAGACCCGGTCAGCCGGCTGAAAAAGCCTCTTTTTGATAATGCCAGAATGGCGGCCGAGCTGACCAGAATTCTTCTGACTCCTTACGATGCTCAGCATCTGCCGATAACTAAAATCAAATTCGTCAAAAATGATACAGCCATTCAGTTTGAGATAGAAGTGCCTCTGGATAACAAGGTCTCGGTTGATGGACAGGTGCTCAAAGTTAAGGAGCTGGAAAAAAGATTCCTGGATAAAGAAAAAGAGAAAGAAAAAGAACAAGATACCGAAACAAATAAGACCAGGGAAGAAAAACCTGCCGAACCAGAAAAAAAGACCAAAACTCTGGGTTTTGAGTATGAGCTGGCTTCTGGTAAACTCAGCCTGATTAAGGGCTACGAGCCAAAACCTAAAAGACCGCGCTGGGCTTCTATTTCTCCAGACCAGAGATGGGTGGTTTTTGCCCGCGGACACAATCTTTTTATAATGGATGCTGAAAATTATGCTAAAGCTTTGAAAAAGGCTGACGATAAAACCATCCAGGAAATTCAGCTGACCACTGATGGGGAAGAACACTATAGCTTTGCTCGGCGGCTGCGTGAGGATGAGAAGAAAGAGCTGCAGAAAGCAGAGAAGGACCGGAAGGATTTTCGGACCCCATCTGTGATGATCTTCTGGTCTCAGGACTCCAAAAAATTTGCCTGCATTCGTCAGGATGAAAGAAAGGTGGGAGACCTCTGGGTCATCAACAGTCTGAGTCAGCCGCGGCCAACCCTGGAATCTTATAAATACGGAATGCCCGGTGAGGAAAACCAACCTCAGCCGGAAATTCTGATTTTCGATGTGGGTACGAAAAGTCGAGTCAAAGTAAAAGCCGAAAAGTTTAAAGACCCCACCTACAACATCTTTACCGCTCCAAGGAAGGCCGTGGTTGAAGACCCCGATGAACCTCCTCCGGCCAGGTGGCTCTCGGAGACTTCCGATAAGCTGTATTTTGGACGTCAGACCCGTGATCTTCACGGATATGAAGTCTGTGTGGCCGACACCGCAAGCGGTGAGGTCAGAGTTTTGATAAGCGAATGGCTCAATACCTATGTTGAATATCAGCCGCTTCGACTGCTCAGTGGTGGTCGAGAAATGATCTGGTGGTCGGAGCGCGATGGCTGGGGCCATTATTATCTTTATGACAGCAATGGTCAGCTTAAAAACCAGATTACCAGAGGTGAGTTTAACTGCCAGGGAGTGGTGAACGTTGATGAGAAAAACCGGATTCTTTATTTTATGGCCTGCGGCCGGGAAAAAGGAGAAGATCCTTACTACACCCATCTTTACCGAATAAGGCTTGACGGCAGCGAACTGAAGCTTTTAACACCTGGCAACTTCAATCATTCTGTTTCCATGGCCGATTCTGCTTCTTACTTTGTGGTCAATTATTCCAGGGTGGATACGGCTCCGAAAGCTGAACTTTACGACTCAACCGGACGCCGGCTGCTGGAGCTGGAAACCACCGATGTTTCCCGGCTTCTCGAAGCAGGCTTTAAATATCCAGAATCTTTTACCGTCAAAGCGGCTGACGGCATAACCGACCTTTATGGTGTTATGTACAAGCCCTTTGATTTTGACCCCAACCAGAAATATCCGATCATTGCCTATGTTTATCCGGGTCCGCAGACAGAAAGCGTTTCCAAAAGCTTTTCGCCCAGAAATCAGAACGTAGCTCTGGCTCAGCTCGGCTTCATCGTAATTGAGGTTGGTAACCGCGGTGGCAGCCCCATGCGCTCCAAGTGGTACCACAACTATGGCTATGGCAATCTCAGGGATTATGGTCTGGCGGATAAGAAATATGCCATTGAGCAGCTGGCAGCCAGACACACATTTATTGACCTGAACCGGGTTGGCATTTACGGTCATTCCGGAGGTGGTTTTATGACTGCGGCTGCTCTTCTGGTCTATCCTGACTTTTTCAAAGTTGGAGTGGCCTCTGCAGGCAACCATGAAAATAACATCTACAACCGCTGGTGGAGTGAAAAACATCATGGAGTCAAAGAAGTGGTCGACAAAGATGGGAATATCAAGTTTGAATACAGCATTGATAAGAACTCCGAACTGGCAAAAAATCTCAAGGGTCGACTGCTGCTGGCTACCGGTGATATGGACGATAATGTCCATCCGGCCAATACCCTGAGATTAGCGGCAGCCCTGATTAAAGCAGGAAAACGTTTTGACTTTTTCATTTTCCCAGGCCAGCGGCATGGCTTTGGAGATATGAATGATTACTGGTTTTGGATCAGGGCTGATTACTTCGCCAGATACCTGCTGGGTGATTTTTCTCAAACTGTTGACTTAATTGAGCTGCAGAGGGAATGGGAGCAGTCAGGGACCAAGAAAAGTTCACGCTGAAAAATTAGAAATATTAAGAAAGAGACCGAGATTTTTATAAGGCTAGACGACAGTCAGATTCAGTTTCTGGTAATATATGTTTTCATTGATGGATTGATTCAGCAGCTTGGGAGTAAAGCATGGTTATGAGCTTCGATGAAATCATCAAATCACGAAGGAGTATTCGCCGGTATCTAGAAAAACCGGTAGAAAGAGAAAAAATCTTGGCCTGCCTGGAAGCAGCCCGGCTGGCACCTTCGGCCGAAAATTCCCAGCCCTGGCGTTTTCTGGTGATAGACGACCCTGAGCTTAAGAGGAAAGTGGCCGAAAAAGCCTTCTCTGGAATATATGCGCCCTGTAAGTTTGCGGCCAGGGCACCGGTTCTGGTACTGTTAATGGCCAGGCTTGATCTTCTGGCCAATGTTCTTGGAAGGATGATCCAGGGAACCCAGTTTTATTTAATAGACCTGGGGATTGCCGGAGAGCATTTCGTTTTAAAAGCTGAAGAGCTTGGTCTCAGCACCTGCTGGATAGGCTGGTTTAACAGCCGGGGGGTCAGAAAATTACTTAAAATCCCGAAGAAATATCGTCTGGTAGCCATAATTTCTCTCGGTTATGCGGCCAGTAGGCCTCCCGGCGGACCGGTAAGAAAAAGGCTGGAAGAAATTGCCTGGTTTAACCGGATTGAGGATTGAACTTTTTTCTGACTGAATTAATGACGGGAAGAAACAATAAGGTTAACAATGAGGAGTTCAGACTTGGTCATTTTTCTTCTGATTGTTCTTCTAATTTACGGTTCGATTAACGGTTATATTTTCTGGCGAGGCCTTCAGGCCTTTTCGGGACTGAGGATAATCCGCCTGATTTTTATTCTGGTCTTTCTAAGTTCAGTCCTGGCTTTTCCTCTGGGCAGGATCATCAACGGTCAGTTCCAGCACAAACTTTCAGAAAGCTTAGTAGCCATAGGTTCTTATCACTTAGCTTTAATGCTCTATTTAATTTTGTTTCTGTTCTTAAAAGACATAATCCGCTGGTTGAGTAGAGTCTTCAGGGCTTCGTTTTCTGAATCGGCTTTTCTGTCGGTTAAAAATCCAGCTTCTTTTCTGGTGATACTCGGGTTAAGCCTGCTGGTTATTGCACTGGGCCACTGGAATGCCCTTAATCCCAGACTCAGGACTCTGGAAATAAAAATTGATAAATCAGCTCCGGCTGGTTCCAGGCTCCGAGCTGTGCTCATTTCTGACCTTCACCTAGGCATTATCAATCGCTCCAGCCGTCTGGAAAGGCTGGTTAAGAAAATAAACGCAATTGAGCCCGAGGTGGTCTTTATGGCCGGGGATATAGTTGATGAAGCAGTTTCTCTGGAAGAAGAGGAGAAAATGGTCGGCCTATTGAAGAAAATCAAAGCTCCGCTGGGCCTTTATGCCTGCCCTGGAAATCATGAATATTACAGTGGCCTGACTAAAAACCTTTCTTACCTGGAAAAGGCTGGGGTTAAGGTCCTGCTGGATGAGGCGGTCAGGGTTGCTGATTTCTTCTATGTCATCGGCCGCAAGGACTGGACTGCGGTCCGCTCCGGAGATACAAGATTATCGCTTCAGGAAATAATGGTAAGAGAGAATGTAGACAGAGCCTGGCCGGTCATAGTCCTGGACCATCAACCTCTCAATCTAAATGAAGCAGCTTCGGCCGGAGTTGACCTTCAGCTTTCTGGACATACTCATGCTGGCCAGCTGTTTCCGCTGAATATCATAAATAAACTGATTTATGAGAAAAACTGGGGCTACCTTAAAAAAGGGTCAACCCACATCTATGTTTCTTCAGGCAGCGGGACCTGGGGCCCGGCGGTTAGAACCGGTAGCTATTCTGAAATTTTTCTTCTGGAAATATCTTTTTCCAAAAACCATCAGCCGGCAGAATAAATCCGGTAGGGTGATAATAGTCTGCCGACGGCTTCTGATTCCCTGGCTTCAACCAGAGGAAATTGTTAGTTCCATCTGATTTTATTTGGCTGTAACTGCCTCCGGCACCTGGCCAGGTTCTGGGTATCGAGCCAATTACTTTCAGGAAAAAAATTAATAAAAATATTTTTTCTAGATTAGGAGATGATCTTTAAACCAGGCAGGCTGTTATCTAATGGCTATTTTTTGATAGCTTTGCTGGCGTCGTAGCGCCTGATGACTTCCTCGGTGATGTCCAGCTCAGGTTTGTAATGAATGAGTCCCGAGCTGCTGAGGTCAAACACCAGGTCGTAATCTCTTTCTTTTATCAGCTGGTCTATCACGGCCAGCATTTCCTCTCTTATCCTTTTAATCAGCCGTTCTTTAAACTGCTCTAGGTCGCGGGAACTTTCCAGCTGATATTTCTGACGAGCAGCTTCTTTTCGGTCAATTTCCAGTTGAAGCTGTTTCTGGGCATCTGAGCTCAGGGTTATGGTCTGTTCGGCCAGACGCTTCTTCAGATTATTAATTTCCTCATCCATCTTCTTGAGTTCAACTTTGATCTGTTCTTCTCTTTCCTCAAGAAGAGCCACAGCTTTCTGGCCTTCAGCTGATTGGTCGAAGGCTTTCTGGGAGTTGATTATGGCTATCTTTATTTGACATTGAGCCCGCAGCGGAAGAAGAGTCAGGGCGATAAGTAAAGAAGCTAACAGAAGTTTTTTCCCTGCGAAGGTTGAGCTCTTCTTCATCTTCATGATAAACCTCCTTCGATCTTCCCCGTTTCAGACCTTTATCCCTGAAAGGACTTGGGCCACCCGGCTGAGAGCTGGCTTCAAATAATCCTGACTGGAGCCATAACCAAAGCGTAAATAGCCGTCAAGCTCGAAGTGGTCGCCGGGCACCAGCAGAACACTCTTTTCTTTCAAGATTCTTTCTACAAGTTCCGTGGAGTTGATTTGAAGGTTATAGCGGGCAAAAAGTATGGCTCCGGCCTGGGGAGGCTGGTAATCGAAAAGTCCTTCAAAACTGTTAAGCCATGCTTCCAGCACCGGGAGATTGTTGTTCAGGATAGTTCTGGTTCTCTTCAGGATTTGTAGTCGGCGTTCTGGTTCCAGGACTTTGGTGGCCAAATAATCAGTCAAGGCCGAAACTGAAATAGTAGTGTAGTCGTGGTAAGTCCAGACCTTTTTAACCAGCTCGACCGGTCCGACCAGCCAGCCCAGCCTTAGACCTGGGAGTCCGTAGGCTTTGGATAAACCGGCCACCACTACTACCCGGTCATAAGTTCCCCAGAAAGAGGGGGTTTCCACTCCGTTTCTCTCAGCTCCCCGGTAAACTTCATCCACCAGCAGCCAAGCTCCGACTCTTTCGGCCTGCCTTATAATTTCTTCCCTGATTTCCTGGTTCAGAATGGCCCCGGTCGGGTTGTTGGGGTTGGTCAGGATGATTATTTTGGTATTGCCGTTTACGGTTTTTCTTAAATCATCAGGGTCCGGTTGCCAGCCAAGTTCCGGCCTGAGCCAGAGCGGCCTGACCCTGGCTCCAAAGCTCCGGCTCAATCCCCACATCTGCATGTAGTTTGGCAGTTCAAAAACTATTTCATCACCGGGCTCCAGCAGTGACCACATCAGGAGAAAGTTGGCTTCCGAAGAACCAGCTGTGACCATAATCTGCTCCGGGTCCACGACCGGGTAGAGCCGGGCGATATTTTCCCGGAGCGGGGGAGTACCATTGGTCTGGGTGTAGCCAATTTCTACCCGGCTCAGCTCTTCTAACTCTGCCGGCTGCAGGAAGTCTTTTAGGCTAAGCGGATGAACCCCGCTTTCTGATAGATTATAATCGACCACATTTTCCCAGAGTGATTGCATTCTTTCCATTTTGAAAATTTCAATTTTCATTGCTGGCTTTTCCTTTCAGCAGATAATTTATAATTTCGCTGCTTAAATCTCAACCTTAAAACGACCCTTCAGACTTAAGCCCAGCAGGATTGAAAGGAGAAAATAGGCAACCAACCAGTGAAAACCAATCCCGCCCAGTGGCAGCCGGTTATCCGGGAAAAGAAGCTCCACCCGGTTGAGCAGTGAGTCAGAGGGAAGGGGCTTTTCACCAGGATAAAGAAGTTCTTGCCAGAGGTTGGGTTTAACTCTTACAGTTGAAACCCGGTTGAGTTTTTTACCACCGGAAGGCAATTCCTTCTTATATCTTTCTCCGTTGACTGTTATTATCAGAGGTCCAGACATTTGACCTATTCTCCGCAGCCGCCAGTTTGCTTCTCTTTCATCCAGAATCCTCAAGACGGGTGTTTCTACCACTACCCCCTCCGGGGCTTCCAGTTCAAGCCTCACTCTTTGAAGGTCCACTGCTTTCTGAAACTTAACTTTAAGGAGAAAAGTTTCACCAGTTTCGGGCATTTTATAACCGAACCAGAGGTTAAGCTGGGCCAGGAGCAGGAAGATGGGGACGAGCATCACCAGAAGAGGCTTCAGATTAAGAAGGAGGTAACGGAGGTTGGCCAAAAAAAGTTCCTTCTGACTTTGAAGAAGGGTTTGAAGGTCATGCTGAAAAAGCCTTATTTCCATAAAACTGGCTTTAATCCGGTTTTTTACTTTTTTTATTCTTTCCTGGTCAGAAGTTTTCTTATAGATTAAAAGCATCAGCAGGGCGGTTAGCAGAGAAATCATAATCATAGCTGCCCAGGGACTCAGAGAAGAAAAAGGCAGGAATAGGATTTTAATAAGATAACCGATAGTGCTGTTAAGCCACCAGACCATGGGTTTGAGAGTTCCTCAGCTCAGGAGATGTAGCCGAGACCCTTAAGTCTCTTCTTGATTTCTTCCTCCGAATCGGCTCCTTCAAATTTTGCCACTTCTTTTTCTAGGAGGTGAACAATGAATTCTTCGGCCGAGCTGTAACCGGCTGCTTCGGCAATTTTTTCGATCTTCTGGTATAGTTCCTTTTCAATCCTGACCTTGGCTTTACCCATCGTTTCTCCTTTCTTTTTATCTTTCAGAGGTCTCCTCAAAAGACAGGTTTACCTGTAACCTCTGGCGGAATTTCAATTCCATATAGCGAAAGAATCCCGGCTGTGACGTCTTCCAGAGCCGGTTTATCCAGCCTTAATTCCCGGTTGCTTATAAGGACTCCAGGAATTAGCCCCGGGTCTGACATATGGTCGCCGCTCCATTTCTGGACATTATTTTCCACCAGTTCTGGAGGAAAGTTACCGAGGGGTGAATTCCAGGAAATACGATAATTGCGGTTGAAGCCCAGGATAATATCTGGAGCCTGGGAAACATAAGGACCTTTAAAAACTTCCTGGCTGATAAAAGCCTTGAGAATAATTCTTTCACCGGTGAGCGGGTCGATGAGCTGCTCAAGCTTGCCGGCCAGTTCTTTGAGTAAGGCTTCTTTCTCCTCCGGTCGGACGAGACCCTGAGCTTCCCGACCTTTGAGGTTAAGATAGAGAGAGTTAAGCCCCACACCGTAAGCTCTGGTTCTGGACCAGTCAGTTCCTTGAAACAAAGTCACCTCTTCTGGACGATATCCGGGTTTTAAAACATGATAGCCGTTCTGAAGCAGCCAGGTATTAAGGTTGAAGCCGCGGCGGAAAGGACAGAAGCCGTGGTCTGACATAACGATGACTGCAGTGCGTCGGTCAATTTTTTCCAGAGCCAGCTGTAAAGCCCGGTCCATCTGCCGATAAGTGCTTTCGATGACCTGGCCATACTCACGGGCTAATTTTTCATCGTAGGCCGGGTGGTGACGATCTAAAAAGCGGAAGAACATGTGCTGGCGCTGGTCGGTATTGGAAAAATAATAGAAAAGAAGCCCCGAGCGAAAATTCTTCAGTTCCTCTTCCAGCATAGCCATCGATTCCTGATAGACGAGCTCGTCCTGGTAGAGAAATTCTTTCTCATCGAGGATGTCGTTTTCCAGGGCGGCGGTATCTGCCGGAAGACCCTTGGTAAAGAACGGGCCGAATTTCCTGGCCAGTTCCTTAGCATAGCTTTCAGGGGTACTGATGGGTAGAGCCGGAGATGCCGGGTCAATGTTAATCGGACTGACATAAAGCTTAAACCTGGGTCTGACTTCCTTCAAGTAAAAAAGGCAGATTCCGGTCACACTCTGAGTGGGCAGAAAGTCAAAGCGGATTTTTTTCCAGCCGCTCCATTCCTTTTCCCTCAGTATGAATTCCTGGTTCTGGTAAACAATCTTGGCTACCGGGTGGACGGGGTCTATGAACACTTTAAAGTCAACGAAGGTTTCCGGGTTTCCTTTTTTGAAGGGATTGTTCGGTCCTGGTATTCGGGCTTCTACCCGGTTACCGATGACAAAAACCTCGTGAACCCGGCCGCCCCCGCCGTATTCTTCGGTTACGGTTTTATACTCATTGGTATAATAATTAAAAAGTCCATAATAGCCTTTGAGGTCGGGAGTACCCATTCCTGAGAGAGTTCGCTGCTGGCTTTTAACCGGAGGGTAATTGGAAGGAATCTTGAAGATGGTAGCTGGAATATCGTAATCTTCCAGAATCTGCCAGAAAGCCCGGCCTTGCCTCAGGTTTTTAATTTTACCACCAGAAAGGGGGATGTTCAGATCCCCCAGTTTCAGATTATATTTGGCCGGAAGGCTTTCTGAGGCTGAAAAGACAGGCAGGTAGGTGTTTGGGTCCCGGTGGACAAAATCAAATATCGCATGACCTCCAGGGTTGGTTCCGGAAATGAAATTAGCCCAAGCTACCGGGCTCTGGGGGGGGAGACTGGAGCGCAGTGGCCGAAAGCCTCCACTTGAAGCCAGCTTCTGAAAATGAGGGAGTTTACCCTCCTGCAGGTACTGGCTGACCAGTCCCGGGTCCAGGCCGTCAAACCCCAGCACCAGAACTTTTAATCCGGTTTCCTTCTTTCCCGAAGTGCGAAGAAAAGCGGTGGCCGGGCTCAACAAAAGTCCGGTTGAGGTTCCCAGCAGAAGCTGCAGAAACTCCCTTCTTCTTAGAGCGTAATCGTCTCTATCGTTTTCGAACATTTTTCTGGCCTTTTACTGAACTGACCCCTTCCTTTCTGCGGTCTGGTCCAGCCGGGTCTTCGGGTAGAAGCGGTTTTCCGTCCATGTAGCCGGGTACATTCAGTCCGAAAAGCTTCAGCACCGTCGGGGCTATATCCATTATACACGGTTCAGAGGTTTTGAGTTTCAAATTACTGAAGAGAACGCCAGGCACCAGGTCCGGGTCCATACAGTGGTCAGCCGACCAGGCCTTCCGGTTGTCCTCAAAAACAGTGCGATTAACTTTTCCAACCACCGAGTCCCAGGAGGCTCGATAACCCTGGTTATAAGCCACAATCAGGTCAGGGGCATTTTCCCGGTAAGGACCGCCGTAGATTCTTTCGGTATCTATGACCCGGTTGATAGCTATGGTTCCTTTTTCCTGGTCTTTAAGCCCGGAGAGTTTTTCCATAAGTTCCTTTTTAAGTTTAATACTCTCTTCACCCGGGGAAACAATTCCCTGAGCTTCTCTTCCTTTCAGGTTCAGATAAAGACCGGCCAGCCCCAGAGCATAGGCTCTGGTCTCCTTCCAGTCTACCTGTTTGAACCACTCGTCGCTTTCGTTCGCTCCATCTTTGAGTTTGAGGTAGCCGTTGAGGTACAGCCAGGAATTCAGGTTTACGCCGCGGCGGAAAGGTTTGAAGCCGTGGTCAGACATTATGAGAAGGCAGCTTTTCTCATCAAGGCCAGACATGATCTGCCCGACCAGAGCATCCATTTTTCGGTAAAGCTCTTCCAGAACCTGGTGTCCTCTGGAAAGACGGGCAGTTGGCTGGTAGGCTGGATGGCTTTTGTCCAGATAGCGCCAGAACATATGCTGGAGGCTGTCGGTGGTTTCAAACACGCAGACCACCAGTCCTTTTCTGACTTTTTTCAGGGCGTTGAAGAAAATTTTTTCCCAGTCCTGATGGAAGGAATAAGCCAGCTCCAGAAAAGCTTCTTCTGGAAGCACTCCTTCATTCAGGGCCCAGGTATCATTGGCTTCGCCCAGGGTAACATAACTGCCAAAAAGCCTGGCTAAATACGGGGCATAGATAAATGGATGGGAAATGGGCAAAGCCGGTTTTTCGGGGTCAATGTTAAGAGGAGTAACATAGAGCTCAAAATGTGGCTTCAGGGTTATAAGATAAAAGCGAGCTATCCCTCTGATTTTCAACCCCGGAGCAGCCGGAAAACTGAGCTTTATCCAGGGGGAGAAAACTCCTTTTTTTAGCTCGAACCTTTGAGTGGAAATCTCAACTGTAGCTGACTCCTGCTCGTAGTTGAGGGTGATGGTCATAGGCAGCTTGATTACTTCCGTATTTTTCAGCAGAGAATTTTCCGGTCCGGGCAGGTAGGTCCTGATAACCCTGCCTTCGGGCTTGACCAGCAGAGTTTCTCCACCTTCTTTTCTCTGAATTCTTTCCTGGTTGGTGGTATAGAAAAGAAAAGTTCCCTGACTGCCTTTGAGATCCGGAAGGCACATTCCAGAAAGCAGATGACCGGCGAATTTTTCCGGAGGAAAAGTTATGGGAACCCTCAAAACAGTGGAAAAAATACCCTGCTTTCCCAGAAGTTTCCAGAAAGGCTGGCTTTTCCGCAGAAGCCGGATTTCAGGTTTGCTGAGTGGCAGGCGATATTTACCGAGGGATAAAAAGCGAGGCGGGGGTCCGATTCGGGCTGAGGATAGGTCAGGAAGATAAGTCTTTGGATTCCGGCTGAGAAAATCGAAAATGTTATGCTTGGAAGGCTCACAGCCGGTCATGAAGGATGACCAGGCTACTGGAGAGATAGCCGGGGTGGTTGTCTTAAGCCGATTGTAAGTTCCTTCTTTTTTCAGGCGGTTGAGGTTGGGAAGCTTGCCTTCAGCCATGAATTTTTCGGTCAGAACCGGGTCCAGTCCGTCAAAGCCGATAATTACCACCCGGTCCACCAGGCTGTTCTTGTAGGCTTTCTGACCCTTAATCAGCCTGAAGAGAAGCCGGAAGGGCCAGCTGAGGAAAGAAAAAATGGATAGAAAAAAAGCCAGAAAGAAAACCAGAAAGGAAGAGAGAAAAGCAAAACCGGCTCCAGGGCCGATGTACGACCAGGCTGGCAGGCTCAAGCCAAGAAGAAAAACAATAGCTCTGAATACCCGGGTTGAAGATTTAATCAGAGTGAAGTGATAGGTATGGTGGGTTTTTACTGATTTCATTTAGCTTTTTTCAGGATAATGCTGGCTAAATTCTCAATAGACAGGTCGGGCCCGTGGTCTTCCATCGACCAGAAGAAGGCGTCATCCCAGGTATGCATTCCTTCAAGATAACTCCGGCCGAAAATCTCTTTTTTGCGCACCGAGCCCTTGAGGTCAAAGCCCGGTTCAGGTACGGCTATCAGGTCAGGTCCGCGGGAGGTATACTTGCCATGGTAAATTTCTTCCGCTTTGAAAACCTGACGGATGACCTTTTGACCATTGTATTCCAGTTGAAGCAGCTTTTCGGCAATTTCTTCTTTGATTTCTTTCCGGTCGACTCTTTCTACCCGGCCTCTGGGGAATTTCTTTTTGAGGTTAAGGTAGATTCGGTTGGGGTCAAGGGCAAAGGCCACTGTTTTACTTGAAATATCGTTAAGGGATTTTGGGTTGCTGGTGTTAAAGGACAGGTATCCTTCCTTTTCCAGCCAGGCGTTCAGGTAGACTTCTTGGACTATTCCGGTGAAGCCATGGTCGGAAAGCAGGAAAAAGTTCTCTTCACTTTCGTTCATTTTTTTGAAAGTGTTAAGGATTTTACCGATGATTCGGTCTATCTGTTGATAAAAATCAAGAAAAGCCTGATGGTAAGGATGCTCTTTATCCTCATAGGCACTCCAGAGGAAATGATGCAGCCGGTCGGTGCAGGTAATCACAAACTCAAAGTAATCCCAGTCCTGCTCCCAGAAAAAGTTCAGGGCCTTCTGGTGGCTGGCCATGGTCTTGGAGATTTCCTGCCAGAGAAGGCCGGGATTATCAGCTACTTTGCCGGAATCTACGTCTATCTGATAGCCCATTTTCTCCAGTTCAGAAAAGTAACTCTGGGGAAAGACCGAACGAGAGAGGTCCACAGCCACGAACCCGGAGACCATTATCCCGTTGATCTTTCTGGCCGGATAGGTTGAAGGCTGATTGAGGACGATGCTTTTCAGCCCCCTCTGGCCCATAATATCCCAGATAGTTTCGGCTTTGAGGTCAAGAAAGCTGGGTATTCTTAAGTCGTAGGTGCCGGGCTTAAAATCAGTGAAGCCAAAAATACCGTGACTGCCTGGATTGGTCCCGGTCATAAAATTGGTCCAGGAAACGGCTGAAATCTCAGGAAGACTGGCCTTAATCCGGTGAAGATGCCCGATGTCCAGTAACCTGGCAACTGTGCTCATCACCCCAGATTTAGCCAGCTCCAGAAGCATTGAGTGGGGCACACCATCCAACCCCACCACACAGATTTTTTTACGAGGCTTGGTTTTCTTGAATATGGCCATTACTCTGATAATTATAACATCAGAGTCTGCTATGTCAATTTTTCGCTCTTAAAACTTGAAGCAAGTAATTGAAAATAAATAAATTATAAGCAAACCCGAAATTAGCTCGGCAGTTTTCCAGCGGCTTTTAAGACCTGTTCCAGAAATATTTCCTCAGGCACAGCACCTTCCAGGCTCAGGGTTTCGTTAAAGATACTCTTGGGCACACCGAAGACTTCATATTTCTGGGTAAGCTCGGGAAACTCTGTGGCCTCAACCATAGCCGCCTTAACCATCGGGGATTCCATGGCCATCTGGTGACCGAGACGGACAGCCATCGGGCAGTAGGGGCAGGTAGGAGTGACAAATACCTGGATATTTACTTCCCGGTCCAGCTCTTTCAGGGCCTCTTTAGTCTCCTGGCTGAGTTCAGTTTCGCCGCGACTGACGTCCACTATGGCTTCAAGAAGACTCATAAATTCATAGCCTGAGGGAATGCCGAAAAACCGGATACCGAAATCCTTCTCTCCCATTACTACTATCGCTGGAACTTTATCCACTCCATATTCAGCGGCTTTGGCCGGCTCTTTATCCACATCAAAAACAGTCAGCTTGAGTTTATCGGTCAGGCCAGTCAGCTCTTCCAGCAGTTGCCTGGTTTCCGGGCAGAAACCGCAGTCTTCTTGAGGTTCACGCCCTGGAACGATGAGAGGGCTCTTTTCTTTCTGGAAATAAACCAGATTAACCGGGTTAATCAGCTCGGCTTCAAATTTCTTTCTGGTGAAGTCCCTGACTTCTTCATTTAAAAGTTGCATCGCTTAAACTCCTTAAATTTTTAATTTTATAAAAATATTAAATCCTACATTTCTTATAAGAATAATATAAAATAAGGCTTAAATCAAGCCCTCAGGAGATGGTCAATGACCTTAATTGACATTCTTCATAGATTGGGCTTAAATTAAACTTTATTTTATCAATGCAATAATAATACGCCTGATTTGATTAAAAGTAAAATGAAAAAATTATTCCGCTACCTGGAAGAAAAGTACCGGCGAATGACACCCGGAAGTGCCAGGTTGTTTGCCCAGGCTTCCAGCTATATGGTTAGAGGTGGAAGTCATTCTCTCCGGCTCTGGAAACCGCATCCGGTCTTTCTTACCAGAGCTCATGGGTCCTGGGTTGAGGATGTCGACGGCCATCGCTATCTCGATTACTGGCAGGGACATTATGCTAATCTTCTCGGTCATAACCCGGAAATAATCAAAAAAGCTCTTGAGCCCTATCTTCAGAAAGGAGTTTTTCATACTGGTTTTGAAAGTCCGGCCCAGATTGAACTGGCTGAAAAAATTGTTGCCAGCCTGGGTCTGAAAGGACTTAAGGTCCGGTTCACTACCTCGGGAACTCTGGCTGCTACCTACGCCATCATGCTGGCAATGGGACATACCGGGAGAGAATATGTGCTTAAAGTGGGGGGCGGCTGGCACGGGGCTTCACCTTACCTGCTGAAGGGTGTTAAGTACCATCGAGGAGCTGGATTCCGGAGGCCGGACTCAGCCGGGCTGCCTTCCGATTTTCACCGCCGGATAATCATCACCAGGTTTAACGATCCCCAGCATCTCTCTGAAGTTTTTAAGAAGTATGGTTCCCGACTGGCTGTCTTCATCCTGGAACCCTTCATTGGAGTCGGTGGCTTTCTTTTCTGTTCAAAGGAATATCTGAAGGTGGCCAGGGAGTTAACCCAGCGTTATGATGTGGTCCTTATTTTTGACGAAATTATCTCGGGTTTTCGCTTCTGCAGCTCGGGGATTCAGAAACTATATGGAGTCTGGCCCGATATTTCGCTTTTCGGCAAGCTCATTGGTGGCGGGCAGGCGGTGGCGGCTGTGGTTGGACGTAAGGAGATTATGGAAGGCTGTGAGAAGTCAGGGACCTCAAGACTGCGGGTTCATTTTGAAGGAGGTACGTTTTCCTCGCATGAAGAGTATATGAGGGCCGGACTGGCCATGCTGGAGTATCTTACTCAGAATGAAGATTTTATCTATCCTTTTATCGGGCAGCAGGCCGAAAGGTTAAGGCGGGGAGTGGAGAGGGCCTTTCAGGAAGAAGGGCTGGAGGCCATCTGTACTGGCTACGGCCACGAAGTGGTTAAAGAGAGTTCCTTCTTCATGGTCAATTTTCCCAGAAAAAAATTCCGCTATGAGCATCCGGAAGATGTCTGGAACCCTGACCGCTCGAACGTGGTCCTGCGGGAAGATGCTCTGAAGCTGGCTCTCCTGCTTAACGGTGTCCACGTAGTCCACGGTGGCGGGTGCCTTTCAACCGCTCATACTACGCAGGAGGTAGAACGAACCATCCAGGCTTATGCCGAAGCTGCCCGTCTATTCAGACGGTTTCTCTGAGTGGGATAGGCAGAAAGGCCCTGTCCTGGAGTGAAAGCTGGCTTTTATCAGGCTTAGGTCCGGCTTATAACAAATTCATAATGACCGGATTCCAGCCAGAAAACTGGTTTTGAACTGGCTTCCGCCAGAGTTATTCCCACTCCGGTTTCTGGAGCCAGAAATTGATACTTTTCCCAGATTTTAAGACCCGATTCCTCAATGATATAATCAGGCCAGGTAACCGGCAGGGAGAGACGGGCTCTGGTGTTAACCGGTACCTGTAGCTCAAGACTGATAGTCTCGCCGACTTTTTCCCAGTTTACCCTAATCTGACCGTAAATAGTTTCCAGCGAACATTTCATTTTTTCTACTTCGTGGAAGAATGGCCTGATGGAAAAAACTTTCCAGCCAGGTTCAATCGGCACTAAACCGGCCAGGCCTTTGAAAAACCAGGCTTCCACGCTTCCAAACATGGCATGATTGTGGGAATTCATTCCGGTGCCAGTCAGCTTCTCCCATCTTTCCCAGAGGCTGGTAGCCCCCTCCTTGATCATGTAACCCCAGCCGGGGTAGCTTGTCTGCTTAATGATTTTTAAAGCCAGAGATTGCAGTTCGTGCTGATTAAGAACTTCAAAAATAAATTTAGTGCCTATGACTCCGGTGTTCAGATGGCAGTCATGATGGACAATTATTGATTCCAGCAAGTTCTTCAGAACCTCAGCCTCTCTGTCGGATGGAACCATTTTCAGATAAAGAGGAAGAAGGTTAGAGGTCTGGTCAGGCAGACGGTCAATCGGGCCCTGTCTCAGGGCTTTGTACTGGAAGCCATCCAGAAAGGCTCCATTAAAGGCAGCCTTAATCTGTCCGGCCAGGTCCAGATATTCTCTGGCTTCTTCTTTCCGGCCGACCAGCTCGCAGATCTGGGCAAAAAGCTGTACATCGTGATAGTAGAAAAAGGTGCTTACCAGCTCAAGTGGAGTTTTTTTGGCAACAAGGCTTCCGGGCTGGCACCAGTCACCGTATTTACCCAGACCGAACTGGAGGTGGGTGGTTGCCTTCTGCCGTAGAAAGTCTACGTAATTTTTCAGAGCCTGAAAATTTTTTCTAAGTACATCACGGTCTCCATAGAACTGGTACAGATGCCAGCACAGGCTGATAAAGGCTGAACCCCAGGCTGGATCTGCCGGGTAGACTCTGGGGTTGTAAGGGGGAACAAAATCGGGCAAGCTTCCGTCTTCTTTCTGAGCCTGGCGGATGAGGTTTAAGAAGTGAGAATAATAGGCTGCCAGGTCAAAGTTAAAAGAAGCCGCCTCCATGATAGCCATCAGGTCTCCCAGCCATCCGTGGCGTTCATCCCGCTGTGGACAGTCAGTCGGGATGCTCATCAGGTTGGACCTAAAGCTGGTCAGTACGATGGCGTGGATGTCATTCAGCAAGCTATCAGAAGTTTCGATATCACCAACCCGGTCGAGGTCAGTGTGGATGAAACAGGCTTCCAGAGTATCAGTGTCAGGAATACCAGGAAAACCCCGCAGTTCCACATACCTGAATCCATGGTAAGTAAAGTGCGGTTCGAAGGTTTCTTCTCCCTGACCTTTGAGTATGTAGACATCAGTGGCTCGAGCCCGGTCGTTGGTGGACGGATTGAGACTGCCGTCAGGATGAAGAAGTTCAGCATATCTCATCTGAACGGTCGTTCCGGCCGGACCGCAAACTTTAAGCCGGGCAAAGCCGGCTATGTTTCTACCGAAATCAAAAATATAGACTCCAGCTTCCGGGTTGGTTATGGCTACAGGTTTAAGACATTCCATAATCCTGACTGGCGGCAGATTCTGGGCTGAAAGCGGAGGACCAGAGGTGACCTTAGCTTTTTTCCAGTCGGAGTCGTCAAACCCGGGCTGGTTCCAGCTTGGGAGTTCCAGCCTGGCATCGTAGTTTTCCCCGAAGTAAAGACCATTTTCCTGAATGGGGCCATGGGCAGTCTTCCAGCTTTCGTCAGAGCCAATTACATCAAGCCCGCCCTGGGCATAGTAAATTTCCAGACGAAATATCAGCTTGGGCTGATCGTAACCGTATTTTTTCAGATAACGACCGTTGCCCAGAATAATACCGATAGCATTTAGTTCCTGAATCAAATCAGTAACTTCGTAGGCATTGTAAAAAGCAACCTTATGATAATCCGACCAGGCCGGCTCCAGCACCCGGTCTCCAACTTTTTGGCCGTTCAGGTAAAAGCAGTAGTGCCCAAGACCGCAGACATAAGCCAGGGCTCTTGAAATTTGTCCCCGGGCTTTGAACTCTTTTCGTAAATAAATGGCTTTGAACTGCTGGTCCTGTCCTTCCGATTGTCCGAGCAAAATCGTTTCCGGGCCAAGGTAGCTTTCGGGGTCAGACATAGTAATCCAGCTGGCCTTAAAACGTGAATTACCCATGAAACCGGTTCCAAAAACAGCAATCTCACTGTAAGTACTGACCTGACCGGAAGAATTCCACCAGCGGACCCGCCAGTAATAACTGTGGCAGCTGAATAATTCTTCACCTCCGTAGGGCACGTGAGAACATTCTCCAGATTTAACCTGACCGCTGTCCCAGAAATCTCCGATTTCCTTTTCAGCCAGCTCCCGCTCTGAAGAGACTATGATTTGATAGGCAGTTTGATAATCACCGCGGAAGCCGCTCTGGAGTTTCCAGAAAAAGCGCGGCCGTGGCCAGTCAATAAGGTTTGGATTTTTGAGGTATTCAACCCGAAGGTCATAGGGAGCCCGAATACTCATAAATCTTCCCCCCTATAATTTGATTGACGGCTGATAGAGGTTCTGGTGAAGCGGTCTTTTCGATGGGCTTGGTACACTATTACAGTCATGGCTTCAAGCTGCTGCCCGGACCAGGAAGTAATCTGGCACCTGAAGGCCATAGTCTTCCGGATTGATTTCTTTAACAATGGTTCGACGGAATTTTCTGGTTTCCGGGTCTATTTCAGTAAGGTCTACCACCTCCCCATCTATTTTCTGACCGCTGGAGTCAGCGATTATTTTTACTTTGGGTCGGAGAAGATAACGGGTTTCCTGGTTGGTTTCTACCACCAGCCCAATCTCTCCGGAGTTCAGTAAAACCACCGAACCCACCGGATACAGGCCCATCATTTGAACAAAAGCTTTCAGGATGGCCGGGTTAAACTCGGTTCCGATGTTTTCCAGCATCAGGCTGAGGGCTTCGGCCCTGGTGAAGGTTTTTTTCCGGTAGACTCTTTTGGTCGTGATTGCGTCGAAGAAATCGCAGATCTTGACTATCCGGCTGTAGAGGTTAATGTCGCTTTTTACCTTGTATTTTGGATAACCGGTCAGGTCTTCTTTGATATGATGCTCCATGGCCACGTGAATGGCGCTTATCGGTAATCGTCTGAATTCTCTCAGCTGAATCAATTTTTCCGCTCCCTGGTGAGGATGAAGTTCCATAATTTTTCGTTCGTCATCAGTCAGCTGCCCTGGTTTGTTCAGGATTTCCAGCGGAGTTTCTATTTTACCGAGGTCGTGGAAAAAGGCAGCCAGACCAAGGTCTACTAATTCAGCTCTGGACAGGCCCAGCCGGCGGCCAAGAGCCACGGCCAGGAGGCTAACGTTTACAGAATGGTTCAGGGTGTATTCATCATAGTTCTTGATGGTGGTCAGTCCCAGCAGGAATGATTCGTTGTCCACCAGATGGTTAAAAATTGATTGTATCAAACGGCGAGTAGTGTTGAGTTTAATCCTCTCCTGGTCTCTATTTCTTTCCGAAATTTCTCTTAGATGAAGAATGCTCAGGAAAAACAGTCGGGCGGAGCTTTTCTCTGGGCTGGGCAGTTTTTCTGAAGCCTCCAGCTTCTCCAGGTAAACTCCTTTTATTTCCTGACCGGTAAGCTCGGATATAATTTCTTCAAAGGGGGTGGAAGAGGTCCTCTTCTGGCAGATAACAGCTACTGCTTTAAGCAGCTCATCGCAGGAAATGTCCGGGGAAATTGAAATCATCCCGATTTCCCTTTTTCGGAATTCTTCAAGCAGAAACTTGAAGATGGGATAATTGCCGATAGCGAATTTCAAGCGGCTCTGATTAAAAAGGATAGATTCCCGCTTGATTCGAAAATTGATTTCCTGGGTGAGTTCGACCAGTTTTCCCAGACTATGGTAAAGGAGCCTGGTTTGCTCTTGAATCAGTTCGTTGTTTTCGGCGTAAAGCCTGAGAATTTTAAAGACGATATAAAGGCGGGTTAAAAAGTCTATAGCAGCTTTCTGAAGCAGGGGGCCACTGACTGGTTTTTTTCCGACCTGGATTAATTCTTCAGACATTTTACTGTTCCTTCGAGTTTTTTATAGTCAACCTGACCAGAGCTTCAGCGACTGCCTCCCGAACCCGGCGCCTCAGAAACCTTTCTCCTCGTCGGAGCAGGTCCACGGCATCTTTCGTTCCCATGGCTTCCAGCCCGGCCACCGCACAGACCCGGAGCTCGGTAATCGACGGCCGAAAAGATTTCTTCAGGAAAACTTTCTTCAGAAACGAGAAGGCTTCTGCTCTCCTGGTTCGGCCGATAAATTCAAACAAAGCCTTTTTCTCCTCAAAAGATTTTTTGCGGAATTGAGGAGTAAAGATGTCTTTCATTAACTGCTGAAGTCTGGTAGTATCACCCAGAAACTTCAAGCTGGTGGTAGCCTTCAACCTGACCTGGCTGTCAGGGTCATTCATAAAACCGAGTAAAATTTTGTTAGCCATTTCTTCATTAAATGAACTCAAAGCTTCAATGGCTTTCAGCTTGAGAGCCTGATTACTCAGGGTTATGAAGGTACTGAACTGAGGGATGATTTTTTTAGCCGGCAAAGTGCTCATAATCTCTATGACTGCTTCAGTTAAAGCGGGTTTCAGGTCGTCAATGAAGGCCGGAGCCAGCTGGGGGGTTTCTTCAAGTTTCTGGCGAACATGGTTTTTTATTTTGGCCCTGAAATCAGGCTGGTCAATTTTTTCAAACAGTTCAGCCAGAAAGGGTAGAGCCGTCTCCCCAAACTGACTCAGGTAATCATAAAGAGCCTCATAGTTCAATTCAACTTTCTGGTCAACTAGCTTTCTGATTTCATCTAGAATTTTCAGGCTGGATGAGCTGGCCAGAAAATCCTCGAGCAGAGGAATTTTATCAGGCTGGTCAGCAGCCACAATTGGTTTTAGGTCTCTGATTTTGCGGTCCATAATAATCGGAATTTTGAAATTTCCGCTCTTAATGTTTTCCTGATAAAAGTCCCGAAGAATGTTTAGATTTGTCTTGAACTGTTCCAGATCGTTTTCCAGAGCCAGAATTTCCATCATCAGGTTGAGGAATTCTTCTTCGGGCGAAAGGTGGCGGTTTTTCTCAATCAGCCGCTGCAGGGTTTCCTGGTCCTCTGAGCTCAGAATCAACATATCGCTTGAAGGAGTCTGCTGGGCTTTTTTTTGTGTTTCAGATTCATCGGCTTCCGCTTCAGACTTTGTGGTCTCAATGAAATTCATAGTCTGCTGCCAGGTTTCAGGTAGCTCTGGGAGGTCATCTTCCTTAAATTTTTCCAGCGCCTGCCTTTCTTCCGGTTTTAGCTCTATCTGTCCGCTGAATAGCTTTTCCCGGTCAACCTTGATGTCTACCACCTGGTTAGCCAGTTCCTGGGGAATAATCTGGAGCCCTTTTTTGGAAAGGGTTTCAGCTCTTTCTTCCAGAATGCGGCTTTCAATGAATTCTTCCGGGGCATAGTACTGGACGTTGGGCAAATCTTTCAGCCAGAGGGCATTGACAAAGTCCGATTCTTCTGCTGGTTTGGCTGATTCTTGCCGGATTAAATCCAGCAGCTCGTTAATCTCCTGGTCATCCATTCCCTGGTAAAGCACTAACAACCGGAGGCCGTCTTTATAGAAGAAAAAGGGCAAACTCTTGCTGGATATTTCATCCTGGTAGATCTGTTTTCCCTGAAAGAAGAAAGCAAACTCGCCGATTTCCAGCTCAAATTTCTGATAATCATCAAGGAAGGATTTTAGTTTTGAAATAAAGTCCTGGCGAAAATGAACTGCCGAGGCGTGATGGGCCGGAAATATTTTAAGAGCCGAAATGGTGTTGGCCAGAGCCAGAATCAGTTCTTTGGCTTTGAGGATAGCCTGGCTGTCAACTTCTCTTTCTTCGGTAGCTCTTTCGCTGGTTTTATCTTCTGGAGTCATTTTTGAAAGCCATAAATAGTTTATTCCACCGGTCCGGGGCAGTCAACCTGAAATATCCTTAAGTTAAGTTCTAACGCTGACTTAGAACCTGGTCTTCGTAATCTCGGATTTCAGCCAGCCATTCACTTTCGGTCGGGCTGTCATGCAGGAGGCAGTAGTAGTCCCAGACTGCTCCAAAGGGCAGGTCCCGGGCAATCTGCCGGTAGGTAAGTTTGGCCAGATTGTTTCCGGAAAGTTCTGCTTGTTTTATCAAGTCCCAGGGAAGCAAAAGGGCTTTAAGCAGGCTGCGCAGGACCGACCTGGCTCCCAGAACCCAGGCTCCCACCCGGTTGAGAGAGGGGTCAAAATAATCCAGGGCCAGGTGAACTTTCTCCGGGTTTGGTACCTTGACTATCTCTTCAGCCAGGGTTTCCAGCTCATCGTTCAGGATGACTACATGGTCGCTGTCCCAGCGTAATCCACGGCTGAGATGAAGCAGGATTTCGTCAGAAAATTGAAGGATGGATGAAATCTTGTCGGCCACCGATTCAGTCGGATGAAAATGTCCCAGGTCCAGGCAGACCATTTTTCCTTTTTTGATGGCATAAGCTAAATAGAATTCATGAGAACCCACCACGAAGGCTTCACTACCCAGCCCGAATAGCTTGCTTTCCAGCGAGTCTTTAAGCTGGGTCTGACTGTATTCAATTTCAAAGATTTCATCCAGAGATTCACGAAGAAACTGTCGGTAAACCCAGCGGTCTGAAGGCAGGTCTTTAAGTCCGTCGGGTATCCAGAGGTTATGAAGACTCCAGGACTTAAGTTCGCGCCCAAAGTAGGCGGCGATTTTCCGGCAACATCTGACATGTTCAATCCAGAATTTTCTTATTTCTTTTCTGGGGTGGCTCAAAGTCAAACCGTCAGCCGCTTTGGGATGACCAAAACAGGTGGCGTTGAAATCAAGTTTGAGGTCCAGGCTTTTGGCCCATTCCAGCCAGCCTCGAAAATGAGCCGGTTCATATTCATTTCTTTCAACCTGGCCATTAAACTCACCGTAGATTGCGTGGAGGTTAACCCGGTGTTTACCCGGTATCAAAGAAAGAGCCTTTTCCAGGTCCTGCCTGAGTTCAGCTGCGTTCCTGGCTCGGCCAGGATAGTTACCGGTAAGCTGCAGGCCAGAGCCACCCAGGCTGATCTCCTGCCATTCAAAACCCTGTATGTCGTCACCCTGCCAGCAATGAATTGAAAGATGGAAAGATTTTAAGCTTTCCAGTGCCCGATCGGTATCCACACCTAATTCGGCGTATTTCTGGCGGGCTTCTTGATAAAGCTTTTCAACCGATAGACGGTCCATTATCAACCCTCCTGTTTAAGCTTATTTATAATTTTTTGGTCTTCTTGTCAAATTTAGACGGCCAGTTTTCGGGTCCGTTCCAGAATTTCCAGGAAATCGGCGTAGCGAGATTCCCAGAGTTGAGATTCTTCAGGCTGGAATTTTTTTATCTCAAAAGAATTTCTGACTATGGTTCTAATCTCTTCCCGATTTTTCAGGATACCCGCAGCCAGAGCCTGGACCAGGACGTTACCGGCTGAGGTGGCTTCTTCCGGGCCGGCCAGGACAGTAAGACCTGTGGCTTCGGCTGTGAACTGGTTAAGAAGATGATTTTTAGCCCCTCCACCAATCAAATGAATTCTTTTTAGTTCAAGACCGGTAACTCGGCTTAGTTCTTCTACTACCAGCCGGTACTTAAAAGCCAGACTTTCCAGGATGGCTCTTACCGTGACCCCGATTTCTTCTGGTTTTTTCTGTCCGGTTTTTTCGGCAAATCTGTTTATGGCTTCAACCATATTTTCTGGATTCAGAAAATCCGGGGCATCCGGGTCGAGGAAAAGCTGAAAGGGCCTGGCCCGCAAGGCTGCCTCCACCAGTTCTTGATAATTCAGTTCGTAACTCCTGGACCAGACCTTTCGACACTGCTGGAGAAGCCAGAGCCCGGTAACGTTCTTAAGGAAGCGCACAGTCCGGCCGAGGCCGCCTTCATTGGTGAAGTTAGCCCTGAAAGATTCCCGGGTAACTATCGGCTCTTCCAGCTCAACCCCCACTAAGGACCAGGTGCCGGAGCTCAGGTAAACCCAATCTTTTCCTTCTCCCGGAGCTGCAGCTACAGCCGAAGCAGTGTCGTGGCTGGCCACCTGGATAACCTGGATGTCCGGAAGGCCCTCCTCGACCAGCCACCGGGAGAGATTTCCCAGAGAATTTCCAGGCTGTCTTATTTCAGGAAGGATTTCAGGCGGCAATTCCATCCTGGCCAGAAGCTCAGGCAGCCAGGTTCTGCTAAGCGGCGAGAGTAGCTGAGAGGTAGAAGCTATGGTTAATTCGGTGGCCTGAACTCCGGTTAAAAAATAGTTGATGAGGTCCGGGGTGAAAAGGAGGCGACGGCTAAGACGGAGCAGCTCTGGATTTTCCTCAAGATAGCAGAAAAGCTGAAAAATTGAGTTAAAGGGCATGAATTGAATCCCGGTTAAACGGTAGAGCTCTTCGGCCGAAAATTTTTTAAAATACTTCTCCATAGCTTCGGGAAATGATTTGTGGCGGTAACAATAGGGAAGAGTCAGTAAATTTCCCTGAGCATCCAGCAAACCAAAATCAACTCCCCAGGTATCTACCCCCAGACTGGTTAGCTGCAGCCCCTGCCTGCAGCTATTCTGAAGAACCTTTCTTATTTCTTCAAATAGGTAGTAAATATTCCAGTGCAGGCGGTTTTGAAACCTGAGGGTCTTATTGGGAAAGCGGTGAATTTCCTGAAGCTTAAGAAGGCCGTCTTTAAGCTCGCCGACGATGGCCCGACCGCTTTCGGCTCCCAGGTCGAAAGCCAGAAATCTGTGAACTGTCATCTTGTTCCCTTTTCTCTTGATGTCAATCGAGTTTCTTCTGATAAGTATATCAAGTATATTGAGCCAACCTCAAATTTCAAGACTGCGATTTTTGAAAGCTTCCGGGGTTTGGTTTATATTAAATAAAAAATGGAGTGAAAGATGAAAATAATTTCCGACAGCCTCACAGTTTCCACTCGTGGTTTCAATGATATCAAAGACCTGACCGAGGAAATCAGCCAGAAGCTTCAAGCCTCAGGACTGAAAGATGGTCTGGTCACAGTTTTCGTTCAGGGTTCTACTGCCGGTCTGACCACCATTGAATACGAACCCGGGCTGGTTCGGGACCTGTCAGAGCTTCTGGAAAAGCTGGTTCCTTCAAGCCGCAGCTATCACCACGATGAGCGCTGGGGTGATGCCAATGGCTTTTCCCATCTACGGGCGGCTTTGATTGGGCCTTCCCTGGTGATTCCATTTTCTCAGAGCTCTCTCCGTCTGGGGGTCTGGCAGCAAATAGTTCTGATTGATTTTGATAACCAGCCAAGGACCCGAAACCTTTTCCTGCAGTTTATCGGGGAGTGAGTTTGAAAAAAATCTTAGAAGTTGATGACAAAATATGATGTCGAAAGAAGCTGTAGTATAATTCAAAGTGAAGTGAGAGGCCATGGACCTGGATGAACTCAGAGAAAGGCTCCGAAGGAAAACCCGGACCGGAGACCAGGATAAGGTTAAGAAACTCTGGCAGAATCTCAAGGACCGAACCGATCTGACCACTAAAGAAAAACTGGAAAAACTGCTTTCCCTCAGCCGCCCGCCCAGGCGAGAAAAAAAAGAGTCTGTTTTGACTCCCGGAGACATATCCAGAGGTCAGGCTCAGCCTTTTTTGGTTCTGGAAAACAGCTTTCACCTTAATGCCCGTTACGGACAGATAATGATAGGTTTAGGGCTCAATATTCCCGGTCCTATTCTGGCTGTACTGGGAAGGGACGAAGCCCTGGAGAACATTTCTTTGAGGCAAGCGGTTTTTCTGGACCTGGAGACTACCGGTCTGTCCGGAGGCACTGGCACGGTGCCCTTTCTAATCGGTCTTGGTTTTTTTGAGGATGATAAATACCGGGTGGTCCAGTATTTCTTAAACGACCTGGCAGCCGAAGCCCGGATGCTCGCAGACCTGCAAACTTTTTTAATGGAAAAGAATTTTTCGGTGGTGGTTTCCTATAATGGAAAGGGCTTTGACCTGCCAATTCTGGAGACCAGGTTTGTTCTCAGTCGGCTGCCTTTCCCTCTGGCTGGCAGGCCGCATCTTGATTTCCTGTTTTCGGCCCGTCACCTCTGGAGACACAAGTACCAGAGCTGCCGTCTTTATGACCTGGCTCTTTGCCACTTAGGGGTGGATAGAGCTGAAGACATTCCCTCAGAAGAAATTCCCTACCGCTATTTTCAATATCTTCGGACTGGCGATTTCTCTTTGGTGGAACCTATTTTCTATCACAACCAGGAAGATATTCTTTCACTTTATGGGCTGATAGTAGCAGGGGCGGCTATGGTCTCTCGGAGTCTGGAAGAAGCTGAAGTTGAAGCTGATGGCCTGGAACTGCTCGGTGTCGGGAAAATCTGGGAAAAAGCCGGTCAGCAGGAAAAATCGGCGGTCTTTTATGAAAGGGCTCTAAACAAAAAATTGCCAGGAGAGTTTTCAGTTAAAGTCAGGAAAGACCTGGCTTATTATTTCAAAAAGCAACGACAGTGGGAAAAGTCCATAGAACTCTGGCAGGAGCTAGTTGAGCACAGTGAAGACCTGGACTGTTTTCGGGAACTGGCCATTTATTATGAACATTATCTGAAAAACCCGGAAGAGGCTCTGAAGTATGCTCTGGATGGGTTAGCCCTCAGTGAGGGACGCAGCCTCAGGTACGAACAGGATTTTAAGAAAAGGGTTGAACGTCTGACCAGAAAAATTAACCGGGTTAAGATCGGAGAAGAGTGAAATCAAGGAGGCAGTCTATGAAAGCGATGGTTTTAAATGAATTCCGTCCAGTTGAAGAAAAGCCGTTACAGTTGATGGAAGCGGAAAAGCCAGTTCCTGGTCCAGGAGAAATTCTAATCAGGGTTAACTTCTGCGGAGTTTGTCATACTGACCTGCACATGGTAGAAGGTGAACTTCCTGCTTCCAGCTTGCCCAGAATTCCCGGGCATCAGGTGGTAGGTCAGGTGGAGCAGCTGGGGGAGGAAACCTCTCTTTTTCAGAAAGGAGACAGGGTTGGAGTGGCCTGGCTGCATAAATCCTGTGGTCGCTGCCATTTCTGCCGCACCGGCCGGGAAAACCTGTGTCTGGAGGCACGCTTTACCGGTTATCAGGTTGATGGAGGCTACGCCGAATACCTGGTTGTTCCTGAGGCTTTTGCCTATGAGCTTCCTGAAAATTTTCCGGATGAACAGGCGGCTCCGCTTCTATGTGCCGGAATTATTGGTTACCGAGCTCTCCGTCTTAGTCGAGTCAAATCTGGAGATAAACTTGGTCTTTTTGGCTTCGGGGCTTCAGCCCACATAACCATTCAGGTGGCCAGACACTGGAACTGCCGGGTTTACGTTTTTTCCCGGAGTGAAAAACACCGCCAGCAGGCCATAAGACTGGGAGCAGTCTGGACTGGTCGGCCTGATGAAATACCTCCAGAAAAACTTGATTCAGCTATAGTTTTTGCTCCGGTGGGGGAAGTGGTCAGGTCGGCTTTGAGGGTGGTGGACCGGGGAGGAACAGTAGCTGTGGCCGGGATTTATCTCAGTCCCATCCCTGAACTTGATTATGAAAAGGACCTTTACTTTGAGAAATGCCTGAAGAGCGTGGCCAACGCTACCAGGCAGGATGGAGTTGAATTCCTGAAGATAGCAGCTGAAATCCCGGTCAAGACCGAAATCAAGGTTTTTCCACTGGAAGAGGCTAATGAAGCTCTCGCTGAGGTTAAACACAGCCGGATAAATGGTGCTGCAGTGCTTAAAATAGGCTGAAGCCGGTTGAAAAAAATTCTGGCATCAGCTAATATTTAAGGGCTTTCAACAGGCGCCCGTAGCTCAGTTGGATAGAGCGACTGACTACGAATCAGTAGGCCGCAGGTTCGAGCCCTGCCGGGCGCACTCTCCACACCTGAATTTTTTATGAAAGCTATTCTTTTAACCGGACCTCCTGGAGCTGGTAAGAGTCCACTCGGTGATTTTCTGGAAAAAGAATTATTCTTCGGTCAGAAGCTGGTTCATTTTGATTTTGGCCGGATGCTTAGAAACCTGGTCCAGGCTGCAGAATCTATTTCTGTGAGTCAGGCTTCTGAGTCTCAAGTACCTCTTAATCCGGCTGCTTTTTTCAGCCCGCAGGAGATACTGCGGATAAAAGAATCAGTGGAATGTTCTACTTTATTTGAAGAAAAGGACCGGGAACTGGTCAGAAAAATCTTTCAATATTTTCTTAAAAGCCGCCAGGTCAACCCCGACTGGCTCCTGCTGCTTAACGGTCTTCCCAGACATTCAGGTCAGGTCCACTGGCTTGAAGACCTGGTGGAGGTTGGACTGGTGGTCAACCTGGACTGCTCGGAAGAGATAGCTTTGAGCCGGATTAGAGCTAACCTTGATGGTGAAAGGGAAGGAAGAAATGATGACCACCCGGAAGTCATCCACAGGAGATATAATCTTTACCGGGAAAGAACCGAACCTCTTCTATCATATTTCAGAAAAAATAAGATTCCAGTCTTAACTATCACTGTAAACCAGAATACCCGACCTGAACAGATAGCTCAACAGCTCGCCGGTTACCAGGAGGTGGCTGGCTACGTTAAGGCCAGCTCCAGTCTTCAGTAAGAAGCCGGCCTCAGGGAAAAATGAAATCCAGACAGTCTTCTATTCTATTAGCTTTCGAGCTTCCAGATAAAAGCGTTTTTCCCAGGCCTCACCCATGGAAAAGGTTTTGCGGGGTAGAGCTCCATCGAGAATGACCGTCGGGAAAAGCTGGTTCTTATCCATAGCCGGCAGGTAGAACCCAAAATTATTGGGACTTTTGCGGCTCAGGTTTAAAAGTGAATCATCTCCATGGACATAGTCCAGACCAGAAGCTTCTTTTCGCTTCAGAAAATCGTCCAGGAAACTCTGCAGGCTGCCCACGGTCAGGTTATGAGTTGGTTTTAAAAATCTTACCATCTGGAAAGAATCAGGGCTGATCAGACCGGCCATCTGTTCATTTTCTTTTCTGGCTTTAATAGCGGCTTTAACGGATTCAAAATCTGGAAAAGGTTGAAAAACAACCTGGCCCTGGAAAAATTCTTTAAGCTGCGTTTCCAGAGTAGCCGGGTTTCTCAGCTCAAAAAGCACCCGGTGGATGGGTTCAAAGACCAGAGACTCATCGTGGAGGTTGACCACTTCAACTAGTGCATAACGTAGAGGAGAAGCCCGCAGCTCTTCCGGGTTTGTTGATCGGGTTTTGGTCTTTTCCCAGATGGTTTTGGCGGTGGCCAGGGAGTGATTACCATCTCCTACTGCAAAAAGCATAAGAGAAGTGCCTTCAGGTACTCCGCATTTTTTCTGGAAATAAGAGGCTTCAGCCAGATGATAGAGGCCGGCTATGATCATCTTTTCTACTTCCGGCTTTTGAACCAGAAAACCGCGCAACCGGCCTGAGTCAAACATCAGATCGAAATCATAAAGCTGGGTCAATTCGTTTTTATGGTCAGTGGCCGGGCCTATGACCAGGTTTTCCGGGTCGTCGATCAAAATCATCACATGAGGTACCTCAAGAGCCGCACCTTCTCTAATCTGGACCCGCGGCGGTATTCTCTCCAGGATAGTGCCTTCGGTAGCCCGGATTAAGCTGGTGGCTCTGGGATTGTAATCATACCGGTCAAGGTCCAGACAGAGAAGCAAACCTTTGCGCCAGCCATGAGCTGTTTCTCGTTCAACGTAAATCAGACCAGATAGCTGGCGGAAAATCCCTCTTTTTAAATAATCTTTCATGGCACTCTGAATTCTGGCAATCCGGATTTCCCGGTCAGGGGCATTAAGGTAGACTTCTGGATAGATAAGATGAAGGGTAGAAGGGGAATCACCAACCAGTTCTTCGACCTTCTGCCAGTATTCTGGCTCGGAGGTATACTGGTCGCAGGCAATGACTGCCCATTTTTTTAGGTCAATTTCTGGAACAGGCAGGAGAACTTCGGGTATGGCTACTGCTAAAGAATCATAAATTTTCATGATATTAATCCCTGATTAAAAATAATAGGTGTTTTTTATATATCAGTTTCAGATCTTTTTCAACCATCCGATTGGTTAGAGCTGCAGCTGGATTTTTCCTCCTGCCTGGCTTGATAGAAATGGGCCCAAGACAGGTATGGAGGTGATTCTGGAAAGGCGGCTTCAGACCAGTGTTTTCTAAGTTAAGTGGAGGTCTGAAGTTTTTCTTTTACCCCGGGTTGACAAAAAGAGCCTGTTTGATTATAAAAGCAGCATATTTATTAGGGCTTTATAAATTTTTAATGGCGAGGTGTAAGGTGATTTCTTTTGAGCTTACTGAAGAACAGAGAGCTTTACAGGAAATGGCCCATTCTTTTGCCGAAAAAGAAATGAGGCCTAAAGCTGCGTTCTATGACCGGGAAGAAAAATTTCCGGAAGAGGTTATGAAGAAAGCTTTCGAAGCTGGCTTTCTGACCTGCAACGTTCCGGTTGAATACGGCGGGGGTGGTTTAAGTGACCTGGAAATGGCTATCATTTCAGAAGAGTTGGCCTGGGGTTGTGCCGGAATGTACACCACTATGATGGCCAATTCCCTGGCTTTTACGCCAATTATCCTTTTTGGCAGCGAAGAGCAGAAGAAAAAATTCCTCACTCCATTCACCCAAAAAATGGGCTTTGCTTCTTATTGTCTCACTGAAAGGGAAGCTGGATCGGATACTTCCGCTATCAAAACTGTAGCCCGGAAAGATGGTTCCGACTATGTGATAAATGGCTCAAAATGTTTCATAACCAACGGCGGAGTGGCCAGCCTGTATGTGGTTTTTGCTAACGCCGCTCCGGAGAAGGGACCAAGAGGGATTACGGCCTTTATCGTACCGAGAGAAACTCCGGGTATTACTATAGGAAAAATAGAAGATAAGATGGGACACCGGGCCTCCAACACCGCGGAAATATTTTTTGAAGAGGTCAGGGTTCCGGCTGAGAACATTCTGGGTCGGGTTGGCTCCGGTTTTCTGATTGCCATGAGAACTTTTGACCGAACCAGAGCAGCTGTGGGAGCGGCCGGAGTAGGTGTGGCCCGGGCGGCTCTGGAATATGCGGTTGAGTATGCCAAAACCAGAGTTCAGTTTGGTAAGCCAATTGCCACTTTCCAGGCCATAGCTTTTAAGATTGCCCAAATGGCCATGGAAATTGAAGCGGCCAGACTGCTGGTCTGGAAAGCAGCCTGGCTGGTGGACCAGGGATTACCCTGCGGTCTTAATTCGGCCATGGCCAAGTGTTTTGGTTCGGACCTGGCCATGTGGGCCTCGCTCGAAGCTCTCCAGATTCTTGGTGGTTATGGCTATATGAAGGATTATCCAGTAGAAAAGCTGGTCAGAGATGCCAAATTGCTTCAGATTTATGAGGGAACAAACGAGATTCAGAGGCTGGTCATTTCAAGGGAAGTTATAGGACCTATTATTCAGAAGTAGAAGAAATAATTGAGAATAAGAAAAAAGGGGCTGCTTTTCAGCCCCTTTTTTCTTATTGCTGAAGGGTAAAAAGGATAACTGATGGTGGCAATTAGTCTTCGAAGTATTCGGGAATTAAAGCCAGGGTTTCTACTCCAGCTCCCCTGCAAATGTCCATTACTTCAATTACCTTGCTGAACGGCAATTTGGCTTCGGCTCTGATGAAGATGGTCTTATCCTGCCGGGTGGCATAAAGGCGGCGCAGCTCTTCCAGTAGCATTCTAAGTTCGAGTGGGTTTCTCTGTATTTCAACCTGGTCGTTTTTCTTTATGGTCAGGACTATGACGTTGGGGTCAGTCCCACCTTTGGTGTCGGCCTGAACTTCTGGCAGCTTTACGTCAATACCCATCTGAACCATCGGGGTGATAACCATGAAGATGATCAATAAAACGAGTAAGACGTCGCACAGCGGAACGACATTGGGTTCAGCTTTCGCCATAATCTCCTCCTTAATGTAGTTAGGTTATTGATTTTATTGCAAACCTGAGGTTTTGTCAAATTGAACCTGTTTAATTTTTGTTTCAGGCTGAAATTTTCTCAAATTTGAGGCTAGAAATCAACATTTTAATTGCCTTTTGGCTGGTAACTTTCTATATTCTTATCGGAAGGAGGAGGGATGAAAAACTTAAAGGTTGAAGTGGTGGAAATAATTTCTAGATGTGGGGCTGGCCATAAGGTTGGAGACCATTTTTTCATCAGGGGCGAAGGACTGCTTGAAATCCCTGAAGGTAAAAAAGTTTGTCTTTACGCTCTAAATAGCCTGTTTCCATTCCTCACTGCCAAGCAGCGTCAGGATGAACTGCCAGAAGATGACTGGATAGCCGAAACCGAAATTCTGACCTGTCCGGACCCCCGGGGATTAAAATTCAGGGTGACCGTACTGGACTGATTCTGGTTCTCCGGCCTTTTGATTTTTCCCGACCCTTGTGATATAAGTCTATCTATTTTTTGTAGTTCAATTTTTTACTGCCGGAGGAAAAGGTGAACGTTCTTGTCCTGCTGGTGGTGGCTATCGTTATTTTTGTTCTGGCTGCCCGATTTTATGCCAGTTATGTTTCCCGCCAGCTCGGAGAAGACCCAACCCGCCCGACTCCGGCTGTTGTCTGTAATGACGGTCGGGATTTTGTCCCGACTAAAAATTACATTGTATTTGCCCACCATTTTTCGGCCATAGCCGGGGCGGGTCCTATTCTGGGCCCGACTATGGGAGTGCTCTACGGTTATGTTCCGGCCTGGCTCTGGATAGTTTTCGGGGCAATTTTTATCGGAGCAGTTCATGATTTCAGTGCTCTCTTCGTCAGCCTGCGAGAGGGCGGAAAGTCCATGGCTGAGGTGGCTCGAAAAACTCTTGGAACGACCGGGTTTAATTTGTTCATCGGTTTCACCATTTTGATGATTGTTCTGGTTACCTCTTCTTTTCTGAATGCGACGGCTATTTCTTTGACATCACTCTGGCCTCTGGCCAAAATTGGAGTCAAGGAGGGAGAAACTTTTCTGAAGACAGTTGTGGTTGATGGAGTGGTAATGGGGAAAATAGGCGGGATAGCCTCAATGTCAGTCATTATCATTACCCTGAGTTCACCGGTCCTTGGCTGGCTTCTTTATAAAAGAGGGCTGAAAACCTACCTGGCCTATCCTCTGGCTTTGGCTATAGGAGTGGTCTCGGTGGTACTGGGAATATATTTTCCGGTCTCCCTTAAACCACAAGTCTGGATGGTAATTATTTCGGTCTATGTCCTGATTGCTGCCGGAGTTCCTGTCTGGGTGATTCTTCAGCCCAGAGATTTCATCAACGTTCAGATTCTGTACGGAGGTATCATCCTTCTGGTGCTATCTGTTTTAACTACTGGTTTTAGTGGTTTGAAAGTTTCGATACCGGCTTTTAACCTTCAGGAAGGTGTAGCCAATCTCGGTTTAATCTGGCCGATGATGTTCTGCACCATTGCCTGCGGGGCCATTTCTGGTTTTCATGCCCTGGTGGCCGGGGGGACTACCTGTAAACAGCTGTCCACAGAAAAGGATGCCCGCCGAGTTGGCTACAATGCCATGCTGCTGGAGGCAGTTCTAGCTGTCTGTGTAGTCCTGGCTGTGGCCTCTGCTTTAAACTTTGGTGATTATAAATCAATAGTCTGGCCCTCCGACCCCGGTGTCCGCTCTAACCCCATCCTCGGTTTTTCTCTGGCGGCAGGTCATCTTTTTAATATGGGACTGGGAATTCCGGTGGCCCTGAGCACAATTTTCGGCATCCTGCTGGTGGAGGGATTTGTGATTACCACCCTTGATGCGGCTGTAAGACTCAACCGCTATCTGCTGGAAGAGCTCTGGTCTATCCTATTAAAAAACCCACCACGCTTCCTGAAAAATTACTGGGTAAATTCCGGCCTGGCCGTCCTCCTGATGTGGATCCTGGCCTATACCAATGCTTTTAATGTGCTCTGGCCGATTTTTGGTACTGCCAATCAACTGCTGGCGGCTCTAACCCTTTTTGCAGTCTCGGCCTGGTTGCTTCTTAAAAAGAGGAGAAACTGGTACACCCTGCTGCCCGGCATTTTCATGCTCCTGACCACCATGGCTTCTCTGGTCATCCTGTTCCGCTCTTACTGGATAAAGAAGAATTTCATCTTGATGACGGCTGATATAATGCTCTTTGCCCTGGCTGTGGGGGTGGTAGTCCTTTTTCTTAAAACTTTTTCCAGGAAAAAAGAGTCCAGAGCTGAGTAGAAAGCTTATTTAGTTGAATCGGAGCAGGAGAAAAGCTTTAAAGAAAAGAGAGGATTTATTTTATTTTTGCCTTTATTGCAAGGTTTTGAGGGCCTTTTTATTATTGCTGGTTTTGAAGATCAGAAGACTCCTGCCACCTCCAGCCGAAGAACCGTAGGAGTACTTTATATCTATCACAGCACTGCCCAGCAGAGCCCCTATTTCTGCTCCCACCCCTATCCGGTCAGTAACCTCAACGGTGAGAATCTTATTTATCTTAACTTTGTAGCCGAGGGTTTTGAGGGCGGCAGCTGCTTTTTTATTGTCAGAAGTTACTAAATTAAAATAGCCCTTATCTTCTTTCGAAGTTACGCAGTAAGCCCGCAGGTTTATTCCCGCATTAGCCAGAGTTCCCAGAACCCGGCCGAAAATTCCAGGTTCATTAGGAGTTGTGACCTGCAATTCGGTTTCTTCCTTGACTATGTTCACCTTCTTTCTCCTTAATTATAAAATCATTAAAAGGGCTTTCAGGCTGGAAACAAAAGATAATCAGCCTTCATTCATCATCAACCTATTTTTTTTAACTGAAATTTACTATAATTTCAAATAATTTTATCAAAAATGGTTAAAAAAATGAAGAAAATGGCTATAATCGATAATTCTCTCTGGCCTGAAATTTACAATCCAGTGGAGCACTGGACCAATTATATCAAGCTTCCTTTTGAAGCCTTCAGAGCAGTGGACGGGTATCTTCCGGACTTAAGCCAGGGCTACACCCATCTTATAATCACAGGTTCGGAAGCTTCCATTGTTGACCATGACCCCTGGATTGCTTCTGAGGTCGAACTGGTCAGAGAGGCAGTGGACCGGGGGTTGGTTGTCCTGGGGAGCTGTTATGGCCATCAACTTCTGGCACTGGCTTTAGCTGGACGGGGTTGTGTCCGACGGGCAGCAAGACCGGAAATCGGCTGGATTGAAGTGGAGCTTTTGAAGGATGATTCTCTGCTCGGAGCTGTTAAAAAACTATGGGTTTTTTCTTCCCATTATGATGAAGTTTGTAATCTGGACCCGGACCGCTTTGAAATTCTGGCGAAAAGTCAGTTCTGTGAAATCCAGGCATTTAAGCTTAAGGGAAAAAATGTCTGGGGAATTCAGGCTCATCCTGAAATTGACCCGCAATCAGCCAGACGTCTTCTTCTGGGTATAAAGGATAAAGGCTTTTCCGGCCTGGAAATGATAGTCCAGGCTCTGAAGGCCGAGCCCCGGGATTCTGGCTGGATAAGTGTAATAAGTCAGAATTTTATGTCTCTCCCATATTAAATCGTGAGCTTTTAGGCCGCAATTTTAATTCTACGACGCTGAAGATTATCTATGATATTCTGGGCAAATAAAAGTCGACACTGGTTCTGATAGTTGATATCCCCAGAGATTAAAACTTTTTGTTTTACTTATTGTAAACCTGCATTTCGGTTTGATTTTTTTTCTTGACTTTGATATTTCTTTATATTAAAAATTCTATAAATGCCTGATAAGGAGGTGAGCTAATGCCTAAAAGAATGATTTTTGCTGTCCTCTCTGTGTTGATTTTTCTGGCGATGGGGTTAGAAGCTACTGCACAGGTTAAGAAGATAAAGTCGATCGGTCAGTTCACCTTTGCCCGGGTTAGGGGGCAGATTCCCACTCCTGAAGTGATGAAAATGCTGGCAGATCGTTATGCCGGAGATATCAAGTATGGTTTTGATCAAGCTGGCTATGGTGATATTTATCTGTCATTCATTGAACAGCTAAAATCAGCAAAGTTTGAAGATACTACCTGGAAAATAGGCGATACTGTGAAATGGATGCTTTTCCGCTCTAAGGGAAAAGTTAAGGTTTCCGGGCCCCTGGAATGGGCCGGTAAAAAGCCGGTTGAGGTTTTTGCCATTAAAGTTACTAAAGAATTTAAGACTTACACTTTTATAATTCCAAAGCCCTGCGGCAATATCGCTTTAAAGGAAGAAGTTGAGGAAATTCCCCCGGCTGTCTGCAATCTTAAAGTTTCACCGGCCAAGGTCAATATTGGTGACCCGATAACAGTGGATATGAGCGCCACCAAGTACGCCAGATCAATGAAAGTTGAAATATTCGACAAGCAGGGTAATAAAGTCGCCAGCAAAGAGTTAACACCCGAAGCGGCGAGATGGCAGACCAAACTGGACAAACCCGGGGAGTATGTTTTTAAGGGATCGGCCCTGGATTTAGCCGGAAAACCATCTACAAATCTCTGTGAGGGTAAAGTCTACGTTAATTATCCACCTAAGGCTGTAGTGGTTCCCAACTGTCTCAATTGTAGAGAATATGTGGGGCGTCCTTTGACTTTTGATGCCTCCGGGTCAGCTGACCCTGATGGAGAAGTGACCAGAGTAGTATTCGAGCTTGTCGATGCTGGTGGTCAGGCGGTGGATTCATTTACTGATACCGAAAGACCGTTTATCTGGAAAAAAACACTCTATAAAGAAGGAAATTATGTCATATCTGTTACTGCCTTTGATAACGATGGTGCTATCTCATCTCCGTCGGCTGAATCTCGCAAGTCTTTAAAAGTTACTCGAAGGACCTTCTTCATAGCAGCTGAGGCCGGACCGATGCTGGCCAAAGGCTCTTACACCGGCTTTGTGTTTGCAAGAGTTGGGATGAACCTGTGGTTGAACCCGGATAAAACCAGTCTGGTATTCACCAGCGGTTCTGCCATGCCGGTCAAAGGTTCGCCCTGGAAGCCGGTTATCACTGCTAACCTGGTCGGGAATCTACACTTTGGACCGGTCTTCACCGGACTGGGGCTGGGCTTTATGACCGCCGAAAGAACTGGCCGCAAGGATGGAGTTGATGCTCTGGCCCAGCTCGGGGTAATTCTTTCTAACAATTATCTTACTATGTGGCAGCTTTACTTTGAATTCAGGGTGCCATTAGGAAGGACCTTTGAAGACCATCACAAGATGGCTCTCGGTCTGAGGTACAATTTCTGAGAAAGAAGCGAACCTGCTTTTAACTAAGCGGAGCCGGATTCTCTGGCTCCGCTTTTTTATTTGAGAAAAATTACTTAGGACAAAAAGCATCACATAAACAATCGAAATTCCTTGACAATTCTTTCTCTTTTCTATTTAATAGAAAAGCCAGATCAAGAATAAAAAAAGGAGGTATGACTGATGTCAAAAAGAAGCTTTACGGTTGTGGTAGTACTGATTCTTATTTTTATCTTTGCGGTTGAGACCTCCGCTCAGGCCAAAAAGATAAAAGATATCGGTCAGTATACCTTTGCCCGTGTTCGGGGCAAAATCCCCACTCCTGAAGTCATGAAGATGCTGGTTGAGCGCTATGCCGCCGATATTAAAGTCGGCTTTGATCAGGCCGGCATGAGCGAGGTCTATCAGCCTTTTATCGACCAGCTCAAAACTGCTCAATTTGAGGATACCACCTGGAACATTGGCGAAACTGTCCAGTGGATGCTTTTCCGCTCTCAGGGAAAAGTTAAAGTCAGTGGGCCTCTCGAATGGGCCGGGAAAAAGCCGGTGGAAGTTTTTGCGGTTAAGGTAAAAGTGGACTTTAAGACCTACACTTTCATCATTCCCAAACCCTGCGGTAATATTGCTTACGTTGGTATGGTTGAAGAAATTCCTGAAGCCGTTTGCAGCCTGAAAGTTTCTCCCGCCAGGGCGAACATAGGTGACCCGATTACCATCGATATGAGTGGTACTAAGAACGCTAAATCTATGAAGGTTGAAATATTTGATAAGCAGGGTAATAAGGTTGCCAGCAAAGACTTAACACCGGATGCGGCCAGATGGCAGACCAAGCTGGACAAACCTGGAGAATATGTGTTCAAGGGGTCAGCGATTAACCTGGCTGGAAAGCCAGCCACCAATCCCTGCGAGGGTAAAGTTTACATTAACAATCCACCTGTGGCCAAGGTTGTTCCTGGCTGTGTTGAGTGCAAAAACTACTATGGCCGTCCTCTGACTTTTGATGCTTCAGGCACTTCTGATTCTGACGGTGAGGTAACCAGAGTGGTCTTTGAGCTGACCGGTCCCGATGGTAAGGTAGTAGATACTTTCACAGCCACTTCTAAGCCCTATACCTGGCAAAAGACCGTTTATCAAGAAGGCAACTTCACCATTTCAGTAACAGCTTATGATAACGACGGCGCGGTCTCAGCCGCCACTGAAGATTCACGCAAGACCATTACCGTCACCAGGAAGAAATTCTTCGGTCTGATTGAAGGTGGACCGATGTTGGCACACGGTGGAGAGGAGTATGACCTGCCAGATTATACCACCTATCTGTACCTCAGAACCGGCTTCTTCTACTGGCTTAATCCCGACAGGTTCAGCCTGATGCTGACTGCCGGTGCAGGGCTGCCTCTTAAAGGTTCGCCCTGGAAGACCATCATCATGGCTGAAATTCTGGCCAACTTGCATTTTGGGAAATTTTACCTTGGAGTCGGTCCCGGTTTTACCACTAAAGAACTGGGCGATAATTACAACCGAAATAACGGAGTTGATGCTGTTGGTCAGCTCGGTTTTACTCTTTACAATAACTACCTGAGGATGAGCCATCTGTTCTTTGAATTCCGCGCTCCTCTGGATCGGACTTTTGATAGCCACAAGATAGCTCTGGGCTTCAGATATTGTTTCTAATTGCTGGATAGTCTCTTATAAAAGGGGCGGCCTTCGGGCTGCCCCTTTTATTTTTCAAAAGAAATCAAATTATCCTGAAAATTCTTATGGGGTTAAAGAGATAGAGATGTTGTTCTTTCTGACTTTTGCTGCTGAAAAGATTGAAGATTTCGGACTAAAGCCCGTCTTCTGAAGATAAACCTTGAAGTGAGTTTTATAAAGGTTAGAAGGCTAAAGTTTGCTGCGGTTCCAGGGGTGGGAAAGCAAGAGTTCTGGTCAGGCTATTGGCCGGGCAGGTCATTCAGTTAGCTTGGTCAGCTTGGAAAGCTCTTCGTTATAGTATTTGCGGTAGAGTATTTCCCACTCCTGCGAGCCTTCTTCGATATGCTTTTTCTGGGAGGAAATTTTTTCTCTGGCCCGTCGGTCTATCTCGTCGTAAAGCTTCATTTCCTCGTCTATGGCTTTAACAATGGCCAGGCGGATGGCGTTGGGTTCATCCAGAAAATCAACCTGTTCATTTTTGTAGAGAGCATTCAGGATCAATTTAGATAGATGATGTATTTTCTCTCTTGACAGCTTACTCATCAGATTACGATGTTCCTTTCTTTGGCCAGTTTAGATTTAATCATCTTGAACATGGTCTGGTACTCAATATTACCCTTACGGATTTCGTCCATGTGCTTGTTAAGAATTTCTCTAACTTCCTGGTCCAGCCGGTCTTCTTTCAGGAACTCTTCAGTGATCAGGTGGATGATTTCCTCGAGGACCTTGGTCCGGTCTTCGACCAGAATTTTCCCTTCTTTAATAAGGGTTCTTAAAATTACAAAAGCTAAATGTTCTATCTGGTTCCTGTTAAGCCTCATCTCTCATATAAAATATAATAGTGAAGCTAAAATTTCAAGGAGACCTGTAAAATTTTTTTCAATCAGTAAAAAAAGTTAGCTATCTGTCCCTTAAGAACGGAAGGAGCGGTTGAAAACGAGCTCTGGCTGAAAAGAATTTTCCTGGAAAGTAGCCAGACCCAGCAGTCTTCCTTCTTCTGAAAAAACCCGGTAAATAGGCACAGGGTTCCGTTTGGTTTTTGTTAAGTCTGCCCTAGTAACCCGGGATAGAGCTATTCTAACTCCATTTATGAACCACCTGGCGCCTGACCCGTCCAGCCAGACGGCCGGGAAGTCGGGTAGAAGCTTGTCTAAAGGAATCAGAAAACCCTCCACATTATCACTTTTAAAGAGTTCGTTAATTTTTTCAAGGCTTAAGGCTTCTTCTTCGGTGTAAGGACCGACTGCCAGGCGGCGCAACCCGGTCAGATGTCCACCACAGCCTAATTTCTGCCCCAGGTCATGAGCCAGTGATCGAATATAGGTTCCTGAAGAGCAATCTACCAGAAATTTGAGAAAAGGCGGCTGATAATCAAGAATGAGGAACCTGTAGATGGTTACCGGCACCGGTTTAAGCTCTGGTTTGAGCCCCTGTCTGGCCAGCTTGAAGGCCGGCTGGCCGTTTATTTTTTTGGCCGAATAGGGGGGCGGGAGCTGTTCAATTGCGCCAAGGAATGATTCAATTTCTTTTCGGAGTTTTTCTTCATCAGGCCAGAGTTCAATCTCCGGTCCCAGCGGGCGTCCTTCGGCGTCGTAAGTATCGGTTGATATCCCCAGCCTGATTTCTCCAGAGTAGGTTTTATCCAGGGTTGAAAGATAGGGGAAAAGACGAGTGGCCTGGCCCACAGTTACTAAAAGAACTCCCGTAGCCAGTGGGTCTAAGGTCCCTGTATGACCGATTCTTCTGGTCTTAAGGATTTTTCTCAGCCGGATAACCACATCGTGCGAGGTCAAGCCGGCCGGTTTATCTACTATGATCAGACCGTCCATGCTCAAAGGATGGTTGTTTTTCGAGAATCAGCTTTTGAGGTTTTTATTTTTCAAAAGTTCTTCAATTTGCTGTGGTATTTGCCGGTAGAGATCTTCAAAATTTCCCTGAACTGTAAACCCGGCGGCATGGATGTGTCCCCCACCTCCGAAATGCTCGGCCACCAGGGCCGAATTAGCCAGTCCTTTGGACCTCAGACTGACCCGGAAAACACCAGGACCCATTTCCTTAAAGAAAACCACCATCTCCACCCCCTTTATCGACCGGGCCACCGTGGTGATATCCTCCACATCCACATCTTTAAGTCCAAATTCCTCAAGGTCTTTTTTTAACATTACCAGAACAGCCAGGTTTCCCGCCGGGTTCAGCTGAAGGCTGGAAAGAACCCGACCCAGCAGTTTGACCTTGGGTGCGGTGTTGTTGTTATGGAGCTTTTCCGAAATCAGGCTGGGGTTGGCTCCAGCCCGGGCCAGACGATAACAGGTGTAAAGGGTACGAGCGGTGGTGTTGGAAAACTGAAAAGAGCCAGTATCTGAAAAAATGGCTGAATAGAGAAATTCGGCCACCTTCGCTGAGGGCTTTAGCCCCAGAGGTCCAAGCAACTCATAAACCATTTCTCCAACGGCTGAGGCCCCAGGGTCGACCCAGTTAATGTCGGCATAAGGAGAGTTTGAGTAATGATGGTCGATATTGATCTTAGGCAGGTGGTCTATCCTGGTTTGACCAGAGCGCGAGACATCAGCGCACTCTAATAAAATGACCAGGTCCAGGCCTTCGGGGTCGATCTGACCGATACGGATTCTTCTGGTTTCCGGAAATTCGTTGAACGGGAAGGGGAGGGGGTCGTGATTGACTATCTGAACTTTCTTCCCTAACTGTTCCAGTATTTCAGCCAGGGCCAGGCTGGTGTAAATGGAATCTCCATCTGGGCGGAGGTGGGAAGTAATGGCAATATTCTCTGAAGCAAAGATTTTTCTGGCTATCTCAGTCTTTATTGTCCGGCTCATTTTTTTTGAGGGATTCGAGAAGCTTGTCAATCCTTTCACCATAATCAGAGGTCGTATCAATCACAAAAATTAGCTCTGGATTATATCTTAAATTTAGCCGGTCTGCAAGAAGCCGTCGGAAGTGGGGAGCCTTTTTTTCCAGAAGTTTTAAGATACTTTCTCTTTTCTCCTTCTGCAGCACCGAGACCGAGATTCTGGCCGTTCTAAGGTCCGAAGGCATTTCCACGGCTGTCACGGTTAAAAAGCCGACCATCTCCGGAAGTTCGGTGATAAGATACTGGCTGATTTCCTGCTGGATGAGCTGACTGACCCGGCGTGGGCGATAAGAAGATTCTTTATTCATGATACCTGAGCCTGTTTCAGTAATAACTCAGCTGATGTCCGGAAAGAAGCGCCTCCGGGCAGCTTCGGGCCTCGTCCAGAATCCTGGTCAGAACCTGCTCAACCACATAGTGCTGGCTGTTGACCACAGCCACCGCTATAGTAGTCCTCTGCCAGGAATCCTGAAAAGCTATTTCTGAGACCGAAACATTGAACCGCTGTTTCAGGCGGTCGGTAAAGCTTTGAAGAAATCGCCTTTTTTCCTTGAGCGAATGAGAATATTCCAGGAAGAATTCCAGCGTCAGGACTCCGATAATCATTTCTCTTCTCTTTTTATCCGGGCATCACTTTTTCTTTGATGAAGACCTCTAGCAGGTCTCCTGGCTGGAGGTCCTGGGTTTTTTCCAGACCAATTCCACATTCATAGCCCTTGATGACTTCGCTGACGCTGTCTTTCAGGTGTTTGAGAGAGGAAATCCTCGTCTGATAGAGAATCTGATTTCCCCTTATTACTTTAACTTCGGCATTCCTGACCACTTTTCCGTCAATAACCTGACAGCCGAGTACAGTGCCCACTTTAGCCAGGTTGAAGATTTTCTTTACTTGGGCTCGACCGAGATAGGTTTCTTTGATGACCGGTTCTAACATTCCGGCTACGGCCTTTTTGAGTTCGTCAGTCAGCTGATAGATTATCTTGTAAAGCCTGATTTCAACATTTTCTTTCTGGGCCAGTTCCTGGATTTTAGAAGGTACCTTGACGTTGTAACCTATGATCAGGGCTTTTGAAGCCGAGGCCAGCAGCACATCGGCTTCCGTTACGTTGCCCGTGGATGCCTGAAGCACATTTATTTTAACCTTATCAGTACTCAAGGTGGGCAGCAGTCCTTTCAGTACCTCAACTGAGCCATGGACATCGGCTTTGACAATAACCGGGAGCTCCTTAGTCTGCCCCTTTTGTATTTTTTTGAAAAGATCCTCAAGGGTTAGAGGGACCTCTTTTTCCACCGGTTCTTTCTTCTGCCTGGCCTGGCGAAACTCTGAGATCCTCCGGGCGATTTCCAGGTCCGGGACTACCTGAAAGAAGTTGCCAGCCTCAGGAACCGAGTCAAAACCCATTACCTCCACTGGAACCGAAGGACCGGCGCTTTGAACTGGCCGGCCAAACTCATCGAACATGGCTCTTATTTTCCCGTAGGTATTTCCGCAGATAAAAGCCTGCCCCGGAGTGAGGGTTCCGAGCTGAACTATGACTGTTCCGATGGGTCCTTTCTGGGCATCCAGGCGCGATTCCAGAATAACTCCCTGAGCCGGTACATATGGATGGGATTTTAGCTCCAGGATGTCACCCAGCAGAAGAATCATTTCCAGCAGTTCGTCAATATTCTTTTTTTCCTTGGCTGAGATTTCCACACAGATGGTCTTACCGCCCCATTCTTCTACAATCAGTCCTTCTTTAGCTAATTGCTGCTTGACCTTCTCCGGGTTAGCTTCCGGTTTATCAATTTTGTTAATGGCTACGATTATGGGGACATTGGCGGCCTGGGCATGGGAGATGGCTTCTTTGGTCTGAGCCATAACGCCGTCGTCGGCTGCTACAACCAGAATTACTATATCTGTAACCTGAGCTCCTCGAGCCCTTAGCTGGGTAAAAGCCTCATGACCGGGAGTGTCTATAAAGGTAATGTAGCGGTCTTTGTATTTGACCCGGTAAGCACCTATATGCTGGGTTATGCCGCCCGCTTCTCGTTCCGCTATGTTTGAAGACCTGATGGCATCAAGGAGAGTAGTTTTGCCATGGTCAACATGACCCATGATGGTCACGACCGGTGGTCTGGGCTTCAGGTCGTCTTTCAGGCTGAAAGCCAGTTTCCTGATATCCTGCTCTAAAGAAACCATTTCCAGGTCAACTTTGATAATCCTGGAAATGGCCTGAAGAAGAGTTTCATCAATCAGATCAGAAGCTGAAACATCATAGCCAGCTGCCGATAAGTGGTCAATTAAGTCTTTTGGTTTAATCTTGAATCTTTCAGCCAGGTCCTTAATAGTGGAGCCTTCCTGAATCTGAATCTTGGGCCGGGGTTTTGGAGGCCCTTCAGTTTTAGCCACTTTCTTTTTGGTGGCTGGAGCTCCGGTTTTGGTTGTTGTTTTAGTTTTTTCCATAGTCTATATCTTTTCTTTATTCCTGAATTTATAACTAAATTTTAGCTTTTTATTCCTGATTGATGGAAATTTTCCAGCCAACCAGTTTGCTGGCCAGCCGGACATTTATGCCCTTCTTGCCTATGGCTAAAGAAAACTGGTCTTTATCCACCCGGGCTTCCATTTCTTTAGTGGCTTTGTTGGTGATAACTATCTTCTTTATTCTGGCCGGACTGAGGGCTGCCCGGGCATAGGCCAGGGGGTCGGAGGACCATTCGATAATGTCGATTTTTTCTCCCTGCAGTTCTTTGGTGATGGCCATAATTCTGTTGCCTTTAACCCCGATACAGGCTCCCACCGGGTCGATGTCCTTATCCTGGCTGAAGACGGCTACTTTTGCTCTCTCTCCGGGCTGGCGAACCACATCTTTAACCACAATGGTGCCCGAAGCGATTTCAGGAATTTCAAGCTCCAGCAGTTTCATCAGAAAGCGTGGAGAAGTTCTGGAAACTGTGACCTGTGGGCCACGGGCGTTTCTTTCCACCTTGGTAATTACTGCTCTTACCAGGTCTCCCGGCTTAAAATCGTCAGCTGGAAGCTTTTCATTACCGGGCAGAAAGATCTCAGTTCGGGTGACCTCCAGAATGATTCCGCTGTTTTCAAATCTCCGAACCACCCCGGTAACTATTTCTCCCCGTCGCGGAGCAAATTCTTCGTAAACTTTTTCCAGCTCAGCATCCCTGACTTTCTGGTAGATGACCTGTTTGGCAGCCTGGGCGGCAATCCGGCCGAGCGTTTCTGAGGGTAGCTCTATTTCAACAGTATTTTCCAGCCGGGCACCAGGGTCGTGGAGCAGGGCTTCATCCAGAGAGATTTCCCGGGCTGGATCCTTAACTTCCTCCACCACTTTTTTGACTGCATAAACCCGCAGTTCGCTTTTCTCCGGCTTGAAGTCAACGACTATTTCCTCGCCTTTGTTGAAAAATTTACCAGCGGCAATGCGCAGTGATTCCTCTATTGCTTTGATAATTACTCGCGGCTGGACACCACGCTCTTTGCTGAGCTGGTTAATAGTATTCCATACGTTGACTTTCATCCTGAGAAAAATCCTTCCGAGTATAAAACGGATTAGAATTATATCTTAAAAGGTTAAAGGTTGCAATTAAACCAAAAAAATGTCAGGCGGCCAGTTCCCCGTGCAAGCTGTAAGGACCGCAGCCAGTTATTTTCACTCTGACCAGACGGTTGCTGACCTCAACTGGCGAGCTAAAGTTCACCACCTGATATCCTTCGTTTCTTCCAGAATAAAGATTGCCTTTTTTGCTCCGACCGAGACAGAGAACCTTAATGGTCTGCCCTATTAACTGCCGGTTTAACTCGAGCTGGATTTCTTTTTGTCTGCTCTGCAGCCTGATTAAACGGTCAATTTTGATTTCCTCAGGAACGTCGTCTTTCATTTTAGAAGCGGCTGTGTTAGGGCGGGGCGAGTAGCGGAAAGAAAAGATGTTGTTAAACCTGATTTTTTCCAGCAGCTCCATAGTTTCCAGGAAATCCTCTTCGGTTTCTGTGGGAAAGCCCACAATCAGGTCAGTGCTCAGGCTGAGGTCAGTTATCAGAGACCTGAGGTATTCCACTTTTTCCAGATATTCTTCCCTGGTATAGTTCCGGTTCATTTTCTGGAGAATCCTGTTGGAGCCAGACTGTAGAGGCAGATGAAGCTGATGGCAGACTTTCTTGATGGAAGCCATGGCCTGACTGAGTTCTCTAGTAAAATTTTTGGGCTGGGAGGTTAAAAATCTGATCCATTCAATCCCCGAAATTTCAGAGATTCGGAAAAGTAGCTCTGGAAGGTCAGCCCCGCTTTCTGGGTCCCGGTATGAGTTGACATTTTGACCGAGCAGCTGGACCTCCAGGTAGCCCCGCTCAGCCAGTCTTCGCACCTCATCTAAAATGAAGCGAAGGGGACGGTATTTTTCACGGCCGCGGGTGAAAGGAACAACACAGAAGGTGCAGAAATTATTACAGCCTTCCATTATGGTTACGTAGGCGGAAATCCGGCTTTCCCGGACCTCATTCGTGATTGGCAGTTCTACCCAGTTCCTGTTCCAGGTGGTCAAAACTTTCTTTTCCTCCATCAGATTGCGGAGTAGAAGTGGTAGAGCCTGGTATTGATGGGGGCCGACCACTAGGTCCAGATGAGGAATTTTCTTCAGAAGTTTTTCCCGGTAAAGCTGGGCCACACAGCCCAGACAGATGATAAGAGAGCCGCGTTTTTCTTTCTGCTCCTTCAGCCTTCCTAAATAAGAAAAGAGTTTCTCAACCGATTTTTCTCGAACCGCACAGGTGTTAATCAGGATGAAGTCGCTTTCCTCCAGACGGTCAGATTTCCGGGCCCCTTCGGCTATCAGCAGACTAGCCAGGTGTTCAGAATCGTTTACATTCATCTGACAGCCGAAAGTGTGAAGATAAAAAGTCTTGCCTTCAATCATACTTTAGCATCCTTTCTATCTGAACCCACAGGGGTAATCCTGATCTGTAAGCGGTTGGCGGAGAAAAACTGATTTTCAGTAGCATTTGAAAACATATATAATCGCCTTAAGACGGATTTCTATTATAGCCTAATTTTCAGAATAAATTTACGGAACATCAGAAAAAACAAGAAAACTGGAGCCAGATTAATTCCGGGAAGCGTTCTGCTCCAGCAGCTCTCTGGCCATCTTCAGACTGACTTCGGTCAGCCTGGTTCCTGAAATCAGACGGGCAATCTCTTCGGGCCGGTCTTTGTCCTGAAGCTTTCGGACGAGGGTATATGTCCGGTCTCTTTCGGTCCTTTTTTCAATCCGGAAATGATGACTGGCGGCTGAGGCAATTTGGGGCAGGTGAGTGATGCACAGCACCTGGTGGTGCCGGGCTAACTGCTGGAGTTTTCTGGCCACAAAGTCGGCAGCTTTTCCGCCGATTCCAGAATCTATTTCGTCAAAAATAAGGGTTTTGCCTTTTTCCGCTTCCTTGCCCAGAGCCTTGAAAGCCAGCATTATTCTGGAAAGCTCACCGCCCGAGGCAATCCGCCGCAGGGCCCGGAGTTCTTCACCGGGGTTGGGAGAAAGAAGAAACTCCACCTCTTCGGTGCCCAGGTCACGGATGGTGTTCAGGTCGGATAGCGAGACTGGAACCGGCCGGAATTCCACCCGGAAGCGGACTTTGCTCATGGCCAGCTGATTGAGCTCTTTAACCACCTGAGTTTCTAACTGACCGGATTTTTTCCGGCGTAAAGCTCCAAGCTCGGCCGAGTATCGCTGATAATCAGCAAAGGCTTTCTGGATTTCTGCTTCCAGCCCTTCCAGTTTTTCCTCACTCTTTTCCAGGAGTTCTTTTTCGGTTTGAAGTTTATTAAGATAATCCAGGATTTCCTGGAGGCTTGACCCGTATTTCCTTTTAAGCCTTTCCAGGCGACTGAGCCTTTCCTCAATCTGCTCAAGGCGCTCTGGAGAAGGAGCATAGCGGTCGCGAAGGTCAATCAGCGAGCCCGACATTTCTCGCAGGAAGATGTTAAAATCGGCCAGCTGACTGCGGCTTCCTTCAAGCTCCGGGAAAAAGACCTGCAGCTCTGAGATAAGGTGTTCCAGACGTTTCACCCGGGCCAGGAGCGATTCCTCGCTCTCGTAAGCCAGGTCCAGAGCCGAGTTGACCAGGATGGCAATCTTCTCTGAGTTTTTCAGAATAGAGCGCTCCTGAAGCAGCTCTTCGTCCTCGCCCGGGCGGATTTCCGCTTCCTTGATTTCTTTAACCTGGTAGTTAAGGAAGTCGAGGCGCTGGGCTCTTTCTTTCTGCCTCGATTCCAGTTCATTCTTTTCCCTGACCAGGGCTCTTAGATGCTGAGCTGATTGTCTTACTTTTTCCAGAAGTTCTGCCGCTTCGGCAAACTCATCTAAAAATTTCTGATGGTTGGATATGTCCAGAAGAAAGATATGATCGTTCTGACCGTAGATATCAATCAGCTTTTCTCCGAGCTCTTTTAGCTTTTTAAGTGGAACCAGCACCCCATTGAGGTAAGATTTGCTCAGTCCCTGAGTGGAGATTGTTCTCTGCAGAAAAACCTGATGGTCAGAGTCGAGCTCGAGCTCAGGGGGCAGCAGGCTCCGGTCCGGGATTTCAAATACCGCTTCGACTGAAGCTTCACTTTTGCCGGTGCGGATAAGGTCGGCCGAGGCTTTTTCTCCAAGAAGAAGCTTCAGGGCATCAATGATTATGGATTTGCCAGCTCCCGTCTCTCCGGTGAGGATGGTAAAACCCGGCTCGAGCTCCAGTTCTATTTCTTCTATGGTGGCCAGATTTTTTATTCTTAGATAGCGAATCATTCTTTCCCTGCTGCCTACTCAGGCAGACTGCCCTCAAAATCTATTTTATTTATTATTTTTATTTTGTAATCTTAAACGGAGCCAGGGCTTTTTCAGTGTTAATCCGACCATAGCCAGCGTAGTTATCTTTTCCGGATGTTCCGATATCGTCAGGCGTGTATTTTATGATTTTCATCACCTGGTCCGGGGTAAGCCAGGGTTTGGCTGATTTAATCAGGGCAGCGAATCCGGCCACATGAGGAGCGGCCATTGAAGTTCCGGAAGCAAAAGCGTAGGGGAGATAACCGGGCTCGGTAAGGGCTACGGGAATCGTGCTGAGCACCCAGACTCCGGGAGCAGCCACATCCACCTGAGGTCCGTAGTTGGAAAAAGCAGCCACGGTGTCGTTCCAGTCGCTGGCCCCGACCGCCAGGCAGTAATTATCGTAAGCGGCTGGATAAAGAACTCGAGGTTCATAATCATTGCCGACGGCGGCCACCAGAACAATACCCTTGTTGTAGGCGTACCTGAGGGCATTTTCCAGGGCCTGAGCTGGCTCATCGCCACCGACACTCATATTAATGACCTTGACTTCAGCGTTGCCCGATTTAAAATCGGCAGCCCACACCAGGGCCTGGATTAACCAGGAATAATCACCTTCACCTTCGGCTGAGATTATCTTACCCGGCAGAAGGCGGCAGTTCCAGGCCACTCCGGCTATGCCCTCGGTATTGTTGGTAGCAGCAGCGATGATGCCGGCCACATGGGTACCGTGCCAGTGGTCGTCATAAGCATCATTGTCGTTGTTAACGAAGTCTTTTCCTGTAGAAATGACTTTGTTGCTCAGTTCGGGGTGAGTGTAGTCAATGCCGCTGTCCAGGACGGCGATGAGCACATTAGGGTCGCCCTTAACATAATCCCAGGCTCCAGTAGCTTTAATGTCGGCCCGATTTTTACCGGTCGGGCTTCCTGGAATCTGTAGGGTCCCCCCGGGATTGTAGAGAGCATACTGGTAGCGGAAAAGCTGGTCATTGGGGGTGACGGCCAGTCTCAGCTTATAGTCAGGTTCAGCAAATTCGACATCTGGATTTCGATTGAGGGCAGCCAGGGTTTCTTCAACTGAGCTGCCCTCAGCTATTTGAACCACGTAAACGTTAATTCGGGGGATGAGCTGGTATCCTTTGGGTTGGTAGGCTTCAAGGATTCTGGCGCTCGACTGAATAGAAATTTCTGGCTTAAATTTAACCAGTATTTTTTCGGAAGAATACTTTTTAGAGGGCGGCTGACTTAGTGGCTGGTTCATCACCCGCAGTCTTAACTGACCTGTGGAACTAACAGCTTCGCCGAACTTGATTCTGGTTTTTTCAGTTGAGGTAATTATCTTTTTATTCCAGGGTTTTTTCTGGGCTGCCAGGTTGGAGTCAGCCGCTGTTATAATCAGAGCGAGGGCCATAAACACAGCCAATGGCCACAGCCGAATCCTTTTCTTTAAGTTTTTTATTAAGTTAAGCATTTCTCTGACCCTCCTTTTTGCTGATTAGAAACCATAAAAGAAAGTAATTCCGGCTCCTACAGCTGTTTTTGAGCCCGGGAAAACTCTGATTCTCGGCGAGACTGTGATCTTATCCACCAGGAAAAAATTCCAGCCAAAGGTCACCGACAGTAAGCCTGAGCCTTTCAGGTCTATCGACTGCTCACCGCTTAGGTCTTCAATCCTTTCAGTCATTTTGAAAGCTCCCCAGAGAAGGGAACCGGCCACTTCCAGGTAAGGCTGGCTGTTTTCCAGACCATCATAAGCCACCATCAGTCCGACCGAGGCCTGAGCCCAGGCTGGTTCAGCTGTGGCTTCAGCCGGGACCACGAACCCCGGCATAGTGAAAGATTTTTTAAAGCCTATGTATGAAGTAAAATCAGCCAGCACCCCCAGGCTGAAAGTTGAAGTCCGGTAAAATGTGGCCTCAGCTCTGGCTCCAAAAATCAGGCCGCTTATAGCTCCACCCTGGTATTCAAGGGTTATTGGAAGCTGCTCAAAAATGATATCATTCAGCCCGGCTTGTTCCAGGCCGGCGAACATTCTGAGGTTAAAGAAATTGCTCAGGTTGCGGCCCCGAAACTCCAGCAGGAGGTTGGTAGCTTTGAGAGTACTGGTCTGCTCTTCCCATTTAAGTCCGCGGTTGAACAGCTCACCGGTCAGGCCAAATTCCCAGGCAGATTGGCGACCAGTCGCGCTCTGGGCTCTGAGATTCTGGAGGCAGAGAAGTAGCAGGAGGAACATTAAGGGCGCCACCCACCTCAGAAGACTCCTTTTTGCCGATGTTCTTTTGGCTTTCATTCACTCCTCCCTTATTTGACAGGTTCTTTTTTAGTCTGCTCAGCTTTTTTAAGCTGCTCTATTTCTTTCAGTCTTTGCTGAGCTTTTTTGATAAATTTGCTCTTTGGATAGTCAGTTATCAGTTTGGTAAAATAAGGAAAACTTTCGTCATACCTTTTGGCTTTGAAATAGCTGTCAGCAATAAAAAAATAGACGGCATCCATCCTACTGAAATTAGGATAGGTTGTTAATATAGCCTGAAGTCGCCCCAGGGCTGAGCGGTAGGACCGGGCTCTGTAATAGTGCTCGCCAATGTGCAGCTCATGAGCGGCCAGACGTTCCTCGCAGTCTTTGATTTTTTCTTCAGCCTGCCTGGCATATTCGCTGCCCGGGTAGCTGGCCACCACTTTTTTGAATTCGCTCAGGGCCTGAATCGTTTTGGTCTGGTCCCGCCCCGGCTTGAGGACGTTTTTGTAGTAGGTCATAGCTATCTGATACTGGCAGTAAGGGACTGAAGGGCTGGTGGGATAGAGGCTCATAAATTCGCGGTATTCGGCTGCGGCCAGGATCAGATTGGCTTCATCACCTTTCTTGAAATAGGTGTCGGCTATTAGCAGTTTAGCCCGCTGAGCGTAGAAGCTTTTTGGAAAAGAATCCATAACCTGCCGGAGAAAAAGTATTCCTTTTTCCATATCTTTATTTATGTATTCTTCTCCGAGTCTGTAGAGGGCTTCATCTGAAGCCATGGTTTCCTGGGGAAGGTTTTCCAGAGTAAACGGCTTTTTACGGCAGGCAGGAGAGACAAAGCTCAGGAGCAGGAGAGAAAGAATCAGAGAAAAGGTCAAAAATTTCTTCATCTTCTTAAACCTCAGTCACTTTCATTTTATCAGGCTTTCAAATTTATTTTCCTGTTGTATTCAGAAGCTATGGCTTTCATCTTCTGTATTGTGGCCACCGGGTCTTCAGCTCCGTAAACAGAAGAACCACAGATGGCGATGTTCATTCCGAGGTCAAAAAGTTCGGCCAGGTTGTCAAGCTTAACCCCGCCGTCAACGGCGATAAGCACTGGTCTGCCTTTGTCTTTAATCCAGCGGCTGAGCCTCTGAATTTTGAGCCTGGTGGCCGGGATAAATTTCTGTCCACCCCAGCCCGGATTGACAGTCATGATAACCACAAAATCCAGGTCATCCAGAACCTCGCTGAGCAACTCCACCGGAGTGGCCGGGTTAAGAGCCAGCCCGGCTTTTCGACCGGCTTCTTTTATTGTGGACAGGTCTTTATGAACGTGCCTGGAAGCTTCCAGGTGAAAGGAAAGCCAGTCGGCTCCAGCTTCCAGAAAAAGCGGTATCATCCGGGCCGGGTTATCCACCATAAGATGGACGTTGAGAGGCAGCTTCGTTTTCTCACGAAGAGAAGCTACCAGTTGATGACCAAAAGTGATGTTGGGGACAAAATGGCCATCCATAACGTCCAGATGCACCATATCAGCCTGACCTTTTTCAGCCAGACTGACGGCCTCAGCCAGCCGGGAGAAATCGGCTGAAAGTATGGAAGGAGCTATTAAGTACATTTAGCGGCTGACCTCCAGGCTGATGGGATTTCTTTTGTTTATCGGATAACCACTGGGCGGATTTTGCTTGATGATCAGGTTTTTTTCCAGACCCGGATAGTAGACATGCCTGATGTCTTCAACCTTAAAACCGAGCTTGTAAAGCCAGGGAACAACCCTGTCGAGCTTGCGGCCGATGAGATCGGGCATAATGTATTTAACCTCAGGTTCTCCCTGACTTATCAGAAAGCCTACCGGCTGACCTCTTTCCACCAGAGTTTCTGCCGGAGGTTCTTGGGCAATTATTCGCCCGGCTGGGTAGCGGCGGTTGTGAACCTGAGTTAGAGGACCGCGCGACAGCCCGAGCTGCCTCAGAGTTACCACAGCCTGCTCCAGATTTTTCCCGACAAACATCGGAATAGTTATTGCCTCACTGCCGCTGCTGACCACCACATTAATCGAACGGTTTACTTTAAGACGGGAACCTGGAGCCGGGTCCTGAGTGATAATCCGGCCTCTGGGCACCTCCTCGGAAAATTCGTGGCTGGCGATGACCAGTCCCAGGTCTCTTTTTTGAAGTTCGGCTCTGGCCTGCTCCACGGTTTTTCCGATAACCTCAGGCACATAGACCATTTCATAACTCAGAATAATTTGCGAGGAAATTATAGCTCCCCCGAAGAAAAAGATGAGAATCAAAAGGAGGAAATTGATTAAATCCAGGTACCAGTACCGGTATTTCTCACCCATGAGTTTTCTGGCTGTGTATCCTTATATCTAATAGTAATTATCTATATCATAGAATAAAAACCAAGTAAACAGACTTCTGGTTGCCAGGTCGGAGGTCAGGTGGGTTCAATTTTGCCATTTTATTTTCCTTTCTGGTTGTTAGAACCGACATTTAGTTCTATAATTCATAAACGTATTAAAGATAATCTGGTTTATTTTTTTATGAGGAGATGGGCATGAAAACTTATTCAGATTTCAGAAGCGATACGGTTACCAAGCCGACCGATGAAATGCGGCGGGCCATGGTTGAGGCCGAAGTTGGTGATGATGTGCTGGGTGATGACCCGACTGTCCAGAAGCTCGAGGAATTGGCTGCTTCCATCATGGGCAAGGAAGCCGGTTTGTTTGTACCATCCGGTACCATGGGTAATTCTATTGCCGTGAAGATGTGGACCAGAGAGCTTGAGGAAGTCATTGTGGAAGAAAAATCCCACATCTTCAACATGGAATCAACCCATATGACCTTTGTCTCCCGGGTAACTCCAAGACCGCTTCCTTCAAAGCGAGGAGCCCTGGATCCGGGGCTGGTCAGGAAGCACATCAGGCAGGCTACAGTCCATACGCCGCGGACTTCACTTATCTGCCTGGAAAATACCCACAATAACTGGGGTGGAGCTGTAGTGCCACTTGAAACTTTTAAAGAAATAAGAAAGATAGCCGATGAATACGGAATAAAGGTTCATCTGGATGGAGCCCGAATTTTCAATGCTTCTGTTGCTTCTGGAGTCCCGGTTAAAGAATATGCCAGTTATTGCGATTCAGTAATGTTCTGTCTGAGCAAGGGGCTGTCTTCTCCAGTTGGTTCTATACTGGTTTCGGACCGCCAGACCATTGATTATGCTCGCCGCCTGAGAAAGGCTCTGGGCGGAGGTATGAGACAGGTTGGTGTGCTGGCCGCCTGCGGAATAATTTCTCTTACCAGAATGGTGGAGCGGCTTGGGGAAGACCATCTGCGAGCCAGAAGGCTGGCCGAAGCCATCTGCCGGCTTCCCGGGATTACTCTTAATCCTGAGGAAGTAGAAACCAACATCATCATTTTCTACTTCAACCACCCTCGCCTGACCATTCCAGAGCTTCTGGCCAGGCTAAAAGAAAAGGGCATTCTGGCTCTGGGGGTCTTTGGTGGAGTCCGGCTGGTGACCCACAAGGATGTTGATGACGAGGATGTCGACCGGGCTATTAAAGCATTCAGAGAAATCCTGGTCTGAATTCCAAAAATAATAAAAGCTCTGGTGAAAGAACGGAGCCTTAAAAAAAATTTAAGAAAGATAAGATTATTCAGGAGAGCAAAATGGATCAGAATAACCTGGTAATCATTGGTGGAGGTCCGGGTGGTTATTTAGCCGCCCTGAGAGCAGCTCAGCTTGGCCTGAATGTAACCGTGGTGGAAGAAAATAAAGTCGGCGGCATCTGTATAAACGTTGGCTGTATTCCAACTAAGTACCTGCTGCACCAGACGGCTATTTATCACCAGCTTAAAGCGAATAAGAACCTGGAAGGACCTGTTCAGGAATTAAAACTGAACTGGCAGAAAGTCCAGCAGGGAAGGCAGGCTGTGGTTGACCGGCTGGTCAAGGGGCTGGAATTTCTGATGACCCGTAATAAGATAAAAATTATAAAGGGTAAAGGAAAGGTCGTGGCCCCGAACCAGGTGCTGGTCAAAACTGAGAAGGAAGAAATATCTCTCCAGGCTGATAAAATCATCCTGGCTACTGGAAGCCGGCCGGCAGATTTTCCCTTTCTCCGGTTTGATGGTCATAAAATAATCTCCAGCACCGAAGCCCTTTCTCTCAGTGAGGTACCTAAAAGTCTTCTGGTGGTGGGAGCCGGAGCTATAGGACTGGAGCTTGGTTCTATTTACCAGAGAACTGGCACTGAGGTTACCATCCTGGAAATAATGCCGACGATTTTACCTGGTACTGACAGAACTTCGGCCCAGCGTCTGGAAAGAATCCTGAAGAAGCAGGGCCTTAAGATTTTCACCAGTATGAAGATTGAAACCGCTGAAGTTGAAGGAACCCAGGTTAAATTAAAAGGCGTTTCTTTAGTTGACAGTAAGCCCTTTGAATTCAGTGCTGACAGGGTATTGATTGCGGCTGGAAGAAAACCAAATGTTGAAGACCTGATCTGGGATGAAAGTCGGTTGAATCTTCAAAAAGGCAGCTTTGTTGAAGTTGATGACCGCTGCCAGACCTCCGTTCCCGGCGTTTACGCTATCGGCGACCTGGTGGGTGGAAAACTTCTGGCTCACAAAGCTTATCATGATGGAATAGTGGCCGCAGAAAATGCGGCCGGGCGCGAGGCCAGGATAGATTACAGGGCGATACCCTCAGCTATTTTCACCGAACCGGAGCTGGCTTCGGTCGGGCTCTCTCAGGAAGAAGCCGAAGCTCAGGGTATAGAAATCAAGGTCGGTGAGTTTCCTTTGCAGGCCAGCGGCCGGGCTCTGACCATGGACAGCACTGATGGTCTGGTGCGAATAATTGCTGATAAAAAAACAGAAGAAGTCCTTGGTGCTCATCTCCTGGCGCCCCACGCCAGCGAAATGATTCCGGTTCTGACCATGGCTGTGGCCAAGCGGATGAAACTCCAGGAGGTAGATTCAATTGTTTACATTCACCCAACTCTGTCCGAATCAATTCCGGAAGCTGCCCTCAAAGCCAGCGGTTTGGCCCTTCACATTCTGAATCAGTAAGAGATGGACTTAATCATTCAGGTTGGAAAAACTTCTGGAATTTTATTGATTTTATGAACACGTATTTTGGTCGGCAGTTAAAAAATAAATTAGAAGTCTGAACTAAGTCTACATCTGTGGCCTTAAAAGTAAAAATATTTTTGGATAAAAAAAGATTAATGAGGGGTATTATATTCTCCTGGAGACAGGAATAATCAAATCAGGCTGCCTTAGTGCCTTTTGGGCCCCAGCAGGGCGGGTAGGAGATGAAATTTTTATTTGACTAAAATTTCTTAATATCTTATTATCACTTCTCATTATTACATATTAGGAGGTAATTATGGAGAAAAAAGTAACAGTGGAAGAATTGTTGGCTAAAGCCGAACAGCCAACCAAAGATGCTCTCCGCCTGCATCCGTTCTACAAAGGAAAGGTCGGAGTTACGCTGAAGTGTCGGATAAGAGATTTCAACGATTTTGCTATTTGGTACACTCCGGGGGTTGCTGCTCCCTGCAAGGAAATTAACAAAGACCCGGAAAAAGCCTATGAAATGACCAATAAGGGCAATTTCGTGGCGGTCATCACCGACGGTACCAGAGTTCTGGGGCTTGGTGATATCGGGGCAATGGCGGGTCTTCCGGTCATGGAAGGTAAAGCTTTGCTTTACAAGTATCTGGGTGGTGTGGATGCTTTTCCCATCTGCATTAACGAAAAAGACCCCGACAAATTCATCTATATTTGCAAAGCTCTGCAGCCAACCTTCGGCGGCTTCAATCTGGAAGATATTGCCCATCCGAAATGTTTTCACATTCTGGACACCCTGAGAGCCGAATGCGAAATTCCTGTCTGGCACGACGACCAGCAGGGAACAGCCTGTGTGACTGTAGCTGGCCTGATCAACGCCCTGAAGATTGTCAACAAAAAGATTGAGGAAGTCAGGGTTACGGTCATCGGGTCAGGAGCTTCAGGCATTGCTATTGCCCGTCTGCTGATGGCGGCCGGAGTTAACGGCGAAAACATGCTTCTGGTAGACTCCAAAGGTATTCTGGCCAGAGACCGCGAGGACCGCGAGTCACTTCAGACCAAGTATAAAGAAAAATGGGATATGTGTCTGAAAACCAACCCCAAGAACATCAAGGGGCAGATTCCAGATGCCATTAAAGGTGCCGATGTTCTGATCAGCGTCTCCACACCAGGACCCGGGGTCATAAAACCTGAGTGGATTAAAACTATGGCTAAAGACCCCATCGTCTTTGCCGAAGCCAACCCTATTCCGGAAATCTGGCCCTGGGAAGCTAAGGAAGCCGGTGCCAGAATCGTGGCTACCGGGCGTTCTGACTTCCCCAACCAGATCAACAACTCTCTGGGATTCCCGGGCATTTTCCGGGGCGCTCTGGATGTGAGGGCCAAAACCATCACTGATGAAATGTGTATCGCTGCGGCTTATGAATTAGCCAAAGTAGCTGAAGATAAAGGTCTGCATGAAGACTACATCATTCCTAACATGGACGAGTGGGAAGTCTTCCCAAGAGAGGCCGTGGCTGTTGGTCGCAAAGCCATAGAGCAGGGTGTGGCCCGCAAGGACATTCCGGCTGAGGAACTCTTTAAGATGGCTGAATCTACCATCCGCAAAGCCCGTGAAGAAGTCCGGTTCCTGATGAAAGAGGGTTTCATCGTCGACCCGGATAAGTAATAAGAATTTTAACTTCGTAACACTGAAGCCCGGGCTAGCATAAAAAGCGGCCCGGGCTTTTTATTTTATCTATTAGTAGAAAAAGATGTTCCTGTAGTCATTATTTTTGAAAACAATAGGGATTTATTTTTTCAGAAAATAGGATAAAGACGACAGAGTTTTTAAGTTATGTGGCTTAAACTGATTCCAGCACCCTCAGTTCAGGCTCAGCGAATTTGATTTAATATAACTGAGGTAAGTTTTGTCCTGACCTGCTCTGGTCCTGAAAGATGGACTTGAAATAAGATTAAGATAGAGTAAAAACAAAAAAAATTTTAGCCGGAACTACCGCTTAGTGAAAAACCGACAAGGTCTGGTGCTTAAAATTGACAAATTCCTTTGATTGTGTTATTAATTCCAATAATCTTCAACGATAGAATGAAGAGAGTAAGAAGGTTACAAAATGAGTGGAGATGGAGAAAATTCTCTGTCAGACTTCTTAAGTCCTCCATAGAATAACCGCACTGATTATAAACCCTTATATCGTTCTTTTTTAAAAGGAGACGGGAACGGGGGTAAAGTCTAAAAAGTTATAAACTTAGAAAATTATAAAAATTTATTTCATCAGAAAGGAGGTATAAACAATGAAAAATCTGATGAAGGTTTCAGTCCTCGGTCTTATGGTGTTTTTTCTTTTTACCAGCTGCGCCAAGCAGCCGACCCAGCAGATGGATGAAGCTAAAGCTGCTATAGACGCAGTGGTCAAAGCTGGTGGCAATATCTATGCCCAGGACGAGTTGAAGAAGCTGAATGACGAACTGCAGGCGGCCATGGATGAAATCAACGCCCAGAGCAAGAAGCTGTTCAAAAAGTACGGCCCGGCCAAGGAAATGCTGGCCAAGGTTAAGGCTGATGCCGAGGCTGTCCAGGCCCTGATTCCGGCCAGAAAAGAAGAAGCCAAGAACGCCGCCCTGAACGCTCTAAATGAAGCCAAGGCTGCTTTTGACGAAGCCAAGGCTCTTCTGGACAAGGCTCCTAAGGGCAAAGGCACCAAGGCTGACATTGAAGCAATGAAAGCGGATCTGGCTGGTCTTGAATCTCAGCTGACTGAAGTTCAGACGGCCATTGACAGCGAAGATTATTTCGGAGCCAAGGACAAAGCCCTGGCCATAAAGGAAAAGGCCGCGGCTGTTTCTGAGCAGGTTAAAGCTGCCATTGCCAAAGTAAAAAGATAAGCGTAAACTGAACCACAGACAATTCAGCTGGAGTCGGGTTGATTAGTGAAGTGGAGGATCTCAAGAATAGCCCTGATACTTGTTGGCCAGCTTAGTCTTGTCCTTCTAAATCAGAGTTGTCAGACCGCACCGGCTCCACCCGAGGTGGCCCGGGCTCTTGAGCAGGAGCAGGACCTCTGGAGAGCCGGTGCTTCTTTTTATGCCCCGGAAATTTATGAGACATACCGGAAGCAGCTGGCTGAAGCCAGAAAATTCCTGGAAAAGGAAGAGCTGAAAATTGGTATCTTCAGGGATTACGGAAAGGTCCGGAACAAGTTTGCTGAAGTTCTGGAAAAGGGGAAAGCCCTTCAGAGTTTGGTCGAAGAAAAAAAATATGCTCTTTCGAACGAGATAGATTCGACCAGGAAAGAGCTCTTAGCCCGGCAGGAAACCCTCAACACCTTGAGCCTGGACCTCGGGCAGCGCTCTTATGGCCGGGAACAACTGACCCAGGCTGAGGTCAAACTGAGGGAAGCCGGGCGGCTGCAGGCCCAGGGAAAGTATGAGTTGGCCCGCCAGAGGCTGGAGCAGGCTTCAGCCCTGCTGAATCAGGCTGAAAACCTCCTCCGCCGTCAGCTCGAACGATACATGAATCCGGAAGAAATTGGCCGATGGAAGAAGCTGGCTGAAAAGGCTGTGGAGAAATCGCGGTCCGGTAATCAGCTGGTCATCCTGGTCAGCAAGCTGGAGAGGAAACTCATTGTTTATAAAGGTGGGGTGGCAATCAGAAACTATGAAATCGGTCTGGGGTATAATGGGCTGAATGATAAACTGCATGCCGGTGATAACGCCACACCTGAAGGTGAATATAAGGTCATAAAAAAAGTTACCCCCAGCAAGTTCGGTAAAGCCCTGCTGCTTAACTATCCCAACGAAGAAGACCTTAAAAGATTTAATGAAGCCAGGAAGAAGGGCCTGATAGCTCCTTCCATCAAAATTGGCGGCCTGATTGAAATACACGGGGGAGGGAAGGATGGATTGACTATGGGCTGTTTGGCTCTGGATGACCCGGACATGGAGGAGCTGTTCAGGTTGATTCCGCTGGGCACCACGGTTACCATAGTGGGGACAACAGACCCCAACAACAAAATAATTTCCATCCTGAAGAAGGAAGAACGATGAAGACCTGGAAGAAGCTTTTGCTGATGGCAGCCAGTCTTTATCTGGTAACTCTGCTCATCCTGTCTTTAGCCTGGATGAAGCATCTCCATCTGGCGGCTGGGTGGAAGACAGTCTGGAGTGTGGAGCTTGAACATAAGGCCAGGATTAGCCCGGAAGCTCATAATGCTACCCTTAAGAAAAAACTTAAGAGTCTTCAGCCTAAAGGCTTTTATATAGTTATTGATTCAGCTGAAAACAGGCTTTATCTGAAAAAAGACGGGGTAACCTTAAAAGAGGCGGTGGTCTCCACCGGCAGCGGTCTGGTGCTGGAGGACCCGAACGGGCAGAGAAAATGGGTTTTTGACACCCCAAAGGGCGAATTTTTTGTCAAATCCAAAATTCAAAATCCTTACTGGGTCAAGCCGGACTGGGCTTTCATTGAAGAGAATGAACCCATTCCCAAGAGGATAGAGGACCGGATTGAAGCCGGGGTACTTGGTGATTATGCCCTGGGTTTCGGACAGGGATACTTCATCCATGGCACTCTTTACACCAGACTTCTTGGACGCAATGTAACTCACGGCTGCGTCCGGGTGGCTGATAAAGACCTGGAAGAAGTTTTTAAAGCTTCTAAAATTGGAACTCGGATTTACATTTATTGACAGAGCAAAGTATAAACGAGGCCAGAAATTCTGACAGAGACCATGAAAAGCTTCTGTAAAGAAAAGGAAAGGCGCCCAGGTGAAAGACACTGCTGTCTTAAAGTGATCTGGACGGTTATTCTGTTACTGGCTATTCTTTTTTTGACTGAAGGTTTTTCCCTGGTCTGGGCCAACCTGCAGAATAAGACACTGATGTCGATTTCGGGAAAAGATGGCCAGGTGCAGAAAACTGAAACGGCAACTTTTAGCCTGGGCGGACAGAAGCAGGCCGGGAGTGGAAGTAAATCTGGGCTGAAGGCTCAACCAGAGGCCACCCGGCCTCTGACCAAAGCCCAGCCCTCTACACCAGCCGGGCCAGCTGCTTCCTACCTCAAGAGTACTCCCGAGACAATGATTGAGATTTTGAAAGAGAACCGGTTTCTTGAAGAAGAACTGAAGCTGGCCAGGAATTCGCAGTATTACTTTGTCCTTAATCTAAAGGAGAAAACTCTCGAATTAAGAGCCCGGGGGCTCTTACTTAAATCGTGGAAAGCTTCAAAGCTTCTATATTCCGGAAAACCCGTTCCACTTAAGGTTACTACCCTGACTTTTAAGTCAGCCCTGAAACCGCCTGAAAGAAAGGTAATCAAACCTGGGGAAGCACAGGGAAATTCTGGTCCCCAGCAAGCACTGACCAGAGAAAGCGAACCCCAGAAAAAAGGTGAAAAAGAAAAAAAGAAGACTGACCAGAATCAGCCCGCTTCTTCCACTGTGGATAAATTTGAAGTGGAAGCTCTGGAAATTACAGACATGCCGGGTTCTTTCGAGCTTCATTTTGATGATGGCCTCAGGATTTATGTCCGCTCCAAATCGGGTTTAGGTGAAAGGTTCAGGCAAACCAGGGAGCTTGCTCTCTGGTACCTATGGTATCCGGTAAGGCAGCTCCTTTTTCCGAAAGCTGAACAAAAGCCCCGCCTGTTCCTGTTTTTTGAAGAGAAACGCCAGGCCCAGGGCATCTACTGGTCTTTTATTGACGGAATTAAAGGCCTCATCTGGTTTCCTTAAAAATGGGGACACAATCTATATTTCCTATTTTTTCCCCAAGTGAACTGAATCTGCCTTCTGGCAGTGGAATCATCTATATAAGCAATCCAATCTTATTATTGGAAATCGCCTTATGCACTCGAACTTTATTGTCCCGATTATAGGCTTTTCTCAGGGTTTTCCTGACCGTTCTGTTCCAAACATTATTCCTTTGCGGATTATAAAATTTAAAAGTTATTATTTATAAGTTTCAAAGACATTCCCTTAAAATCAAAGAAAAAGCTCTGGTTCTACCACAGAAAAACAAAAAATTTTGTAAGTTATAGAAAATAAACAAATTAAAATTATCAAAAATATTGACAAAAATATACTCAACTTTTATATTAATAATAAGCTAAATAGCTAACGAAATAGGAGGACTGAAATGGGTAAAATAATAGGAATTGACCTAGGAACTACCAACTCTGTCGTTGCAGTCATGGAAGGTGACAAGGTTACGGTTATCGCCAATGAAGAGGGCGGCCGGACTACACCTTCCGTGGTTGGTTTCACTAGTAAAGGTGAGATTTTGGTCGGTCAGGTAGCCAAGCGGCAGAGAATAACCAACCCTGAGAACACCATCTACTCCATCAAGCGGTTTATGGGGCGCCGTTACAATGAGGTACTTAACGAAATCAAGCAGGTCCCTTACAGAGTTGTGGAAGCCCCGAACGGCGACGTTAGAGTGGTGGCTCAGGGCAAGGAATATTCGCCGCCCCAGATTTCGGCTTTCATTCTGCAGAAACTGAAAAAAGCGGCTGAAGACTACCTCGGCGAGAAGGTAGAGAAGGCAGTCATCACCGTCCCGGCTTATTTTAACGATGCTCAGAGAAAGGCTACCAAGGACGCCGGGACCATCGCTGGTCTGGAAGTTGTCCGGATCATCAACGAGCCTACAGCTGCAGCCCTGGCCTACGGTATGGATAAGAAGAAAAATGAGATTATTGCGGTCTATGACTTCGGCGGTGGTACCTTCGACATTTCCATTCTGGAAGTGGGCGAAGGGGTGGTTGAGGTAAAAGCCACCAACGGTGACACCCACCTTGGCGGTGACGACATCGACCAGAGGATTCAGGACTGGATAGTGAGCGAGTTCAAAAAGGAGACCGGAATTGACCTGACTCAGGACAAGATGGCTCTGCAGAGGCTGAAAGAAGCTGCCGAAAAGGCCAAGATTGAGCTTTCTACCATGATGGAAACTGAAATTAACCTGCCTTTTATCACCGCTGATGCCACCGGTCCAAAGCACCTGCTGATGAAGATGACCAGAGCCAAGCTGGAACAGCTGGCTGAGGACATTATCCTGCGGTCTATCCCGCCCTGCAAACAGGCTCTGGAAGATGCCGGGCTGAAGCCGGAAGACATCGATGAGGTCATCCTGGTGGGTGGTCAGACCAGAATGCCAAGAATTCAGCAGTTGGTGCGCGATTTCTTCGGCAAAGAGCCTCATAAGGGTGTCAACCCGGACGAAGTGGTGGCCGTTGGTGCGGCCATTCAGGGTGCGGTGCTCAGTGGTGAGGTCAAAGACGTGCTGCTGCTGGATGTTACTCCGCTGACCCTCGGTATTGAAACTCTCGGTGGTGTTTTTACCAAGATGATTCCGCGCAATACCACGATTCCAACCAGAAAAAGCGAAATCTTTACCACAGCTGCTGACAACCAGACTTCAGTCGAAATCCATGTGCTCCAGGGTGAGCGGGAGATGGCCGCTTACAACCGCAGCCTTGGTCGTTTCCACCTGGATGGAATTCCGCCGGCTCCCCGGGGTGTACCAAAGATTGAAGTGACCTTTGACATTGATGCCAACGGCATCTTGCATGTTTCGGCTAAAGACCTGGCCACCGGAAAACAACAGGCTATCACCATCACCGGTCACAGCGGACTGGATGAAAAAGAAATTGAACGTATGGTCAAGGAAGCTGAAGCTCATGCCGCTGAGGACAGGCGCCGCCGCGAAGTCATTGATGCCCGCAACCAGGCTGACCAGCTCATCTACAGTGTGGAAAAACTCATCCGTGATAACCGCGATAAAATTCCGGCTGATGAAGTGACTCGAGCCGAGCAGGAGATTGCCAACACCAAGAAAGCCATGGAAAGCGACAGCCTGGAGACAATCCGGGCAGCCATTGAATCGCTGGCCCGGGCTTCTCACCGAATCAGTGAGGTGCTCTACCGTCAGGCCGGTGCCCAGCAGCAGGCTCAAGGTCAGCCGGGAGCTGACTACCAGGCCTACAATCAGGCTGGAAGTACCAGCCCCGGAAGCGGCAATGGAAAAGGCGAAGATGAAGTCATCGACGCCGAAGTGGTTGACGATGATAAAAAGCATTAATGACAAATGGTCTCGGGCTGGGCTGGAGGCTGAAGCAGTTAGTTATCAAGAACAGAAGATGGAAAAAAGAGTTAGAAAAGTGTCCTGATACCCCGGCTGTTCTGCCGGTCAGGGATCGGGGCCGGTGGAACAGCTCGGGGGGTTTCTGGCTGGGTGAGGGTGGAGATGGCTAAAAAGGATTATTACGAGGTCCTGGGAGTACCGCGGACTGCCACTCTGGCTGAGATAAAGAAAGCCTACCGCAAGCTGGCCCGCAAGTACCATCCCGACCTCAACCCGGGAGATAAGTCGGCTGAGGCAAAATTCAAGGAAATTCAGGAAGCCTATTCTGTCCTGAGCGACCCTAAAAAGAGGGCTCAGTACGACCAGTTTGGCTTTGTAGGTGATTTTGCCCAGGGAGCCGGGCCCGGTTCAGCTGGAGCCGGCCCCTATGGCGGTGGATTTGAGGGTTTTGATTTTTCTGAATACGGTACCTCTTCCTTCAAGGATTTCTTCGAGAACCTTTTTGGCGGTATGGCTAGAGAAGAACGCCGCGGCGGACCACAGAGAGGCGAAGACCTCAATTATGCCATGACCATTAGTTTTGCTGATGCCATAAACGGTCTTCAAACCAGAATCAGGATAAACCGCCTCGTACCCTGTCCGGTCTGTGGAGGAAGCGGTTATACCAGTCCTGGTGGTGATCGGGTCTGTCCTGACTGCGGCGGTCGCGGTCGGACTTTCGTTCAGAAAGGCTTTATGAAATTTTCCAGCACCTGTCCGACCTGCCTGGGAAGCGGCCGGGTTCGCGGTCAGGTTTGCAGCAACTGCCACGGTGAAGGTCGGATTCAGGGCAGTGAAACTATCACCGTCAGGATACCCAGGGGCGTTGATAGCGGCTCCAAGGTTCGGGTACCAGGCAAGGGCAATGCCGGAGCGAACGGCGGCCCACCTGGCGACCTTTACATCAACCTGGAAGTAACTCCTCATCCTTTTTTCAAGCGGGAGGGCTCTAATATTTACCTCAGGGTGCCGATTACGGTGCCTGAAGCCACCTTGGGGGCTAAGATTGAAGTGCCTACCATTTACGGCGAGAAAAAGACCATCCGTATACCACCCGGCACCAGGTCTGGACAGAAATTCAGGATAAAGGGTGAGGGGGCTCCTGTCTGCGGTCGGAATGCCCGGGGGGATATGTTCGTCGAAGTCTGTATAGTACCGCCTTCTCATCTTGACCAGAGAGTGCGGGAGCTGATGAAAGAGCTGGAGAAGTTCTACGAGACCAATCCACGGGAAAACCTGGGAAGTTAAGATTAGCCAGAGGAGGTGAGACCATGCCCAGAAGGAAGAAGAGAGCTGAGGAAGAGCCCAGAAAATCTCCCTGCGGTTATTATCATATAAGTGCGGTGGCCAGAATGTACAACATCCATCCTCAGACCCTAAGACTTTATGAAAGAGAGGGACTGCTGAAGCCGTCTCGCAGCGAGGGCAACACCCGGCTTTACTCCGAAGAAGATCTGAGAAGGCTGGAGTTGATTTTGAACTTAATCCGCGACCTGGGGGTCAACTTGGCCGGAGTTGAAGTCATCCTGAATATGCGAGAGAAAATGAAAGAAATCGAAAACCAGGTAAATGAGCTGCTGGATTACATAAAAGAAGAATTTTTCAAGGGGCGGGAAGATGAGTTTGAGGCCCGGCGGCGTAGCCTGGTCCACGTCAAAATGACCAAACCCATGCCGGCCGAAAAAAATAAATCTGATTAAATAGATTTCTTTCTGCCCAGGGGCCTTCATAAACTTTTTCTTAAAGAGGTTAAGGCGGCTACTGCTCGGGTCTGGTTTTAGGATCTGAAGAAGGCAGCCACCGTCATAGGACAGGCTTTTTGATTATCAGAAAATCACCTGGCTAATAACCGGTTTGGTGTGGTCTTTGCTTGATTGATTCTATTTTCAGTCTGGTTTGAGATAAGAAAAATGTCCAACCAATTTGGTTTTCAAAGCGTTATTATTTTTGGAGTGGTTGCTGACCTGGTCTAAGCTTCTGGTAAAATATTAAAAAAAATAATAAAATCAAAAAGAATCGGGCCGAGATAATGAAAGGGTTATAAATCGGGGTCAGGGTGATTCATGGCTTTTGAAGATTATCTGGAATCCAGGAACCTGAAACTCTATCTGGAGGAGATTTCTAAAATAACGCCTATAACTGAAGAGGAAGAGAAGGAGCTGGCAAGAAGAATAAAGAAAGGCGACCCGGAGGCCATCAAGCGGCTGGTCGAGGGAAATCTCCGCTTTGTGGTCTCTTACGTTAAAAAGTACCAGGGAATGGGGCTGAGCCTCCTGGACCTGATAAACGAAGGTAACCTGGGCCTGCTGGAAGCGGCTCAGCGCTTCGACCCGGACCGCAATGTCAAGTTTATTTCCTACGCCGTCTGGTGGATAAGGCAGGCTGTAGTCCATGCCCTTTCTCAGTATGCTCATCAATTCAACCTGCCGCAAAAAATTTCAGATAAAATATCCCGTCTTAATAAGGAAGCCGAAGCTCTGCGAAAAGAGCTTGGGCGGGAGCCCAGGCGAGAAGAGTTGGCTGAAAGGCTCAGAATCAGTCCGGAAGAGGTAGCGGATCTGGAGCTCATTCAGGAAAAGGGCCTGTCGCTGAGCGATAAAATAGGTGATGATGAAGAGCTTGAGGTTGAGGATTGGGTTTCGGATGAACTGGCTCCTTCGGTCGAATATCAGATTATCAAGAGCTCAATAGAACAACAGCTTCGCAGTGTGCTTGGAGAGCTGGATGAACGGGAGGCCACTGTGCTAAAATTACGATTCGGAATAGATGGCGACGAGCCAATGACGCTTCAGGAAATAGGCGACCGGATGGGGCTGACTCGGGAGCGAATCCGTCAGATTGAACAGAAAGCCATACGGAAGCTGGCTCGCTCGCAGAAACTCAGGCAGTTGAGAGGATACCTGAATTGACCGAGGAAAAAGTTTGTTCGCTGTGCCAGGGTACTGGCTGGGTGGTGGAGCAGACCGAACGGGGTCCAATGGCCCGCCGGTGCCGCTGCTTTGCCGAAAAGCAGAATCTCATCCTGCTGAGGCAGGCCAGAATACCAAAACGCTATGAAAATTGCACACTTGATAATTACGAGGTGCATCATCCATCGCAGGGCGACGCCCTGAAAATTGCCAGAAAGTTCGTGAAAAATTTCCCGGCCCAGGAAGTGGGGCTTCTGTTCATCGGGCCGTGCGGGGTGGGGAAGACGCACCTGGCGGTGGCGGTTATTAGGGAGCTCATAATTAAGAAGGGTGCTTACTGCTTGTTTTATGATTTCCGAGAACTTATCCGCGACATCCAGAACTCTTACACGCCGGACTCAGAAGTGAGCGAGACCGATATTCTGGCACCGGTTTTTAACTGCGAGGTGCTGGTGCTGGACGAGCTGGGGGCGAAAAGGCCAACAGCCTGGGTCGAAGAGACTATTTTTTATATCATCAATTACCGCTACAATCAGAAGCGCGTGACCATTTTCACCTCAAATTACCTGGACATTGAAGAAGAACCTGACCGGAGAGAGGCTTATTACAAGAAGGGCGATGAAACTCTGGTGGACAGAATCGGGGTGAGGCTTAGGAGCCGTCTTTATGAAATGTGCAAGGTGGTGAATATTGCGGGGGAGGATTATCGCAAGGTGGCCAAGCAGGCCAGTTACCGCTTCTGAGGTTGAAGAAAGAGGTCCGGTTCAGGGCTTTGAAATTTTCAGATAAAGTACCATAAAAAAAAAAATAGGAAAAAATCTGGTTTGGGAATTGCACTATGCGGCAAGTAATTTCTTGAGATGGAGGCCAGGATTTATCGGTTCGACGGAAAAAATTAAGCGAAGAATGGCTATCTGACGTATGGCTTATTCAGGCTTATGGCTTATTCCAGACCAAGTATTTACTGACCGCAGAAATTTTAACTCATCTGGTATTGAAAAAACGGGAGAATTTTGTTATATATAGAAAGCCTGCTCCTCGGTAGCTCAATCGGCAGAGCGGGTGGCTGTGGCTATCGCAGCTTCCACGGGAAACCGTGGTTGAAAAACCGGGTGAATTCAGGGAAGCCTGCCCTTCGCCGGTGGCGGAGAATGGTAACCCTGAGCCAAGCCCTGAGCTAAGCTCGGGGAAGGTGCAGAGACTAGAGCTTCGGCTCGTACTCCGGAGACAATCCGGGGGAAGCGCCCGGCACCCTCCCGTCAGGCGACTGACGCGGGTGATGAGATAGTCCAAGCCCAGGAGAAATTCTGGGGCACTTGTAACCACTAGGTTGCAGGTTCGAGTCCTGCCCGAGGAGCCATCTTTT
>CAYQZX010000050.1:0-27560 GCA_964422165.1 uncultured Eubacteriales bacterium
AAGTTCATATTCTACCCGAAGCAGAGTTTGATTTATGAGGATAACCCTGAACCTTCAGTCGTAGAGCTTTTCCACGCTACCTGAATTTTTTTCTTATATTTTATGGTTCTCCGTATTATTTTATGGCCAGGTCCAGAAGCCCTGCTTTTTCCAGCCGGTCAAACTAACTGTCTTTTTGGCAATAAGGCCAATTTTTATTTGATCAGGTTTAATTCTGCCAGGTAATAGTTAATTTCGATTTGGGCTTTTTCATCAAGGGGGAGAAGAGGAGTGCGGCAAGGTCCGCCGTAAAAGCCGCGGCGGTCCAGGGCATATTTTATGGCTGGGATACCATAGGTTTCCGTCAGAGCCCGGTTTAAGGGAATTAGTTTGTACTGAAGTTCTTTGGCTTCTTCTTTTTTCCCGGCCGTAAATAGTTCATACAGCTTAACGCAGTGTTCAGGCGCCACGTTGGCCAGCGCCAGAATGGCTCCACAGGCTCCCATATCCAGCGCAGAATAAAGTATGCTGGCGGAGCCGGTAAAATAGTGAAAATCAGCCGGAACTTTGTTGCACACCTCGCTCAGGTAAGCCAGGCTGCCACCGCTTTCCTTCAGCCCGATGATATTCTGGTGCCCTGACAGCTCCACCACCAGTTCTAAAGGCAGCCAGACCTGGGTATTCTGGGGGATGTTGTACATTATAACTGGAATTTTTACTCGGTCAGCCACTTCTGAATAATAAGCCTTAAGAGCAGCGTAATTCATGCGGCTTTTGTAATAATAAGGCGGCTTGATAAGTGCGGCCTGAGCGCCAGCCTCAGCCAGACGGTTGGTTAATTTCACAGTCCATTCAGCTGAATCACGTCCGGTGCCGGCGATGATGTACTTCTCGGGGCTGGCGGCTTTTCTGGCTTCTCTGACCAGTATTTCTGCTTCTTCATCATCCACGAACGGTGCCTCTCCAGTAGAACCCATGATGATGTAGCCAGCCAAGCCGGTCTGGTTGAATTTTTCAATGTTTTCCCGAAATTTATCCACCGCGATCTGACCGTTGGAAAAAGTGGTGGTCAGAGCGGCAAAAATTCCCTTAAATTTTTTTTCCATTTCTTTATTCCTCCATTTTTAGCTGCTTATTTTCTTTTTCGGGTCAGAAGCTTTCCTGCTGCTTGTGAAATTTATGGCTTCTTTTCCCTTTTCGTTCTTAAGGCTTCGATTTCCCTTAATTCTTTTTCATTCATCCCGAAATAATGGCCAATTTCATGCAGCAGAACTTCTTCAATCTTATCCCTGACCTGATCTTCAGTCTGACAAAGGCTCTCAATCGGGATTTTATACAACACAATGACATCAGGTGGAACATTTCCGTAATATGAACCACGGTGTTTCAAAGGAACACCATGATAGAGACCAAGCAAATTCTGTCCCGGCGGGGGGTAATCTTCAACCAGGATGGCCACATTCTTTATCTGCTTTAAGTACCTTGTCGGAATGTTTTTTAAAACTTCTTCCACTAACTGCCGAAATCTCTCTTTGTCCAGCTGCATTTTTATCTCACCGAACATATATTAACGAAAAATTCGCAGCGAGGAAACAGAGATAATACGAAATTCAGGCCAGCCTAAAAGCTGGAAGTATAGTTATAGTCTGCTTAACCAAATAGTAGAAAGGGCCTCTATTGTGATTGCTCTGACCTTTAAGGGTTTAGCCTCTATATTTTTTAATAAGTTTTCCGGGTTGCTTAAGCTGGCCAGACCATAAAACAGATATAAGGGGCTAGAACCGGTGATAAGTTAACTAAAATAATGACATAAAATTTCTGGCATTAGTTTACAGGATAGATTTTTATCTTCTTGTTCAAACCCTCCTTCCGGGGATAAAAACTTGAAAGTTTAGAATTCACAGAAAATAAAATTACAGTACTTAACGCAGATCATTATTTTTCAATCCCCTTCCTGGCCCTGACGCCGCTATCATAATAATGCTTCCGGCAGACCATTTCGGTAACCAGGTCAGCTCTTTCCAGGATTAACAGAGGGGCATATCTACCCGTTAGTACCACTTCAACGTTGTCGGGTTTTCTGTCCAGAAGCTCATGCACCTGTTCTTCCTTAACCAATCCCAGGTTCATAGCCACATTAATTTCATCAAGCACCAGTATCTGATATTCACCGCTGAGCATAGCCTGGAGACACCTTTGCAATCCTTCAGCAGCCAGCCGGTAATCTTCTTCCTCAAAGTCTTCGGTAACTTTGAGGAAATTTTTTCGCCCGAATTGTTCGATGATGATTTTGGGGGCCAGCATCTTAACTGCCTTAAGCTCACCACAGGGTTGACCTTTTAAAAACTGACCGATGAAAGTTTTAAAACCATGCCCGGCGGCCCGGAGAGCCAGCCCTAGAGCAGCCGTGGTTTTGCCTTTTCCGTCTCCTGTGTAAACCTGGATATAACCCTTAAACTCGGACTCAAATTCAGTTGCCAGAATATCTTTATCTCTTTTCATCTTCTTAATCCCTCTCAAATTTCGGGATTCAGGATGAAATCATTTTTTCTCACTAACTATAAGTTAAGAAAGCGCTTGAGTCAAATAAGCAGGTGTTATATTTTAGTCAGGTATTAATGGTAATACCTGGAAGATTTTTATTTAATCTCTTCAACCAGGGGAGAAGCGGGCCAGAATTAACTTTACCGGCAGTCCAGCAGAAGCAGAAGATGGATGAACGAGAGCCGATATGGTTAAAGACTGGTAACAGTATTAAATAATCAAGATTTTTAATGGGAGCTAATGGTTTAGATGATGAACAATTGGAAAAAAGATGACCTGTCAGTCCGGCTGATAACTGAAGCCCGGCTTAGAGTAAAGAAATATGCCAGAACCACAGAGCTTACTTATTCTGAGGAGCTTTCCAGAAATTTGGGTACCAATCTCTATTTTAAGTGGGAAAATCATCAGCCGACTGGCTCTTTTAAGATAAGAGGAGCCGCCAACAAGATTCTGAGTAATCTGACTGAATGCCGGAGAAAGGGGGTGGTTAGTGCCTCTACTGGAAATCACGGTGTGGCTATGGCCTATGTCTGTCAACAGGAGGGGCTCAGTCTTGAATTGTATGTGCCCTCCTCCATAGCTGGCCACAAGCGGGAGAAACTGGAGACAGGCAAAACTCACCTGGTTCTGGTTGAGGGAACCTGTGAACAGGCCGAGGCTCTGGCCCGGTCACAGGCTCGGCAAAAGGGCCAGGTTTTTGTCTCGCCTTACAACGATCCTGAAGTGATTGCCGGTCAGGGAACCTGCGGCCTGGAAATATTTGAAGAAGAGCCTGAGGTCGAAGAGGTGGTTATCCCGGTGGGTGGTGGAGGCTTGATATCCGGGGTGGCAGTTTATCTCAAAAAAAAGAAACCTTCGGTCAGAATAACAGGAGTTGAACCTGAAAACTCGGCTTTTATTAAGAATTCACTTTCTCTCGGCCGACAGAACAACGATTTTCCCGAAAAGCCCACAGTGGCTGATGCGGTGGCCGGGGGTGTGGAAGAGGGAGCCATAACTTTTGATTTAATTTGCCGCTATGTTGATAATATGATTAGTGTTAGCGAAGAGGCCATAATTGAAGCTATGAGGCTGATTTTCCGGAGTCATCAGGAAAAGGTTGAAGGGGCTGGAGCCCTGGCTCTGGCCGGGCTTCTCTCTTTCCCGGGTCTTTTTGCCGGCAAAAAAATTGTAGCTATTGTTAGCGGGGGGAACATTGCCCCGAGTGTCTGGGAAAAATTGGTATTAGCCTAAAATAAAAAAGAAGTAAAAAATGAGAAATTTTAACCAAAAAATCCGTCAATTAATATGGATAATGCTCGGATTACTGGGTATTGGGCTTTTCCTGTCAAGCTGTAAAAACCACAGAGCAAATGATAGAGAAAATAAAAACAAAAAATACATTGTGGGTGTTCTTCTGGCCTATGATTCTCCAACATCCAATGAAGTTTTACGTGCCTTCCAGGAGAAGCTCAGGGAATATCAGCAGAAAAGCGGAGAACAGGTTGAAATCATCGTTAAAAGAGCTGGAGGTCAGCTCTGGCTACTTCCAGAAATGGTAAAGGAACTGGTGGCCCGATGCCAGATCCTTGTTCCGGTTTCAACGCCTGCTCTTCAGGCTGCTCTCATTTCCACGGAAGATACCCCTGTGGTATTTTCCTCGGTGGCCAATCCCTTTCTGGTGCGGGCGGGGAGAACAGCTGTGGACCACGACCCCCGGGTTACCGGAGTCTGCTCCACAGCTCCAGTTAGACAGGTCCTGGAGCTGGTCAAGCAAGCCCTGCCGGGAGTTCGAAAAATTGGGACTATCTGGACGCCTTCAGAAATAAACTCTGAATACTACCTGGGATTAATGATGGAAGCTGCTTCTGAACTCAATCTGGAAATTAAAAGTCAGCCCATTACCGGGGCCCAGGACTTAGTCCAGGCCGTTCATAGTCTTTTGAGGGATAAGATTGAAGTGTTATGCCCGGTTTCCGATAACACCATCAATGCCAATTTTGAACTGCTCGGCCGTCTGGCTGAGGAAAATCGTCTGCCCCTTTTTGCTTCCTTTGCTTTGGGTGCAGAGCTGGGAGCCTGCGCTTCTCTGGGCTTTGGTTTTGATGATATCGGAAGGAAAACAGCTGAACTGGTCCTAAGGATTAAAAATGGGGAAAGCCCGGCCCGTATACCATTTCAGTACATTGACCGGATCAAGCTTTATCTCAATGAACACGCGGCCGAAAAACAGGGGGTAATTTTTCCTGAAGGGTTTAAGAAAAAAGCCGACAGAATAATCAGAATCGAAGCCGACAGAAACAACACTACCAGTTTAGGAATAAGGAGTGAAGGATGAAAATTGCCAGAATATTCAGATTTCTTCTGCTGACGATCTTTTTTCTTTTGCTGGGAGCAGCTGTCTTCCTGTTCATCAGTTTCCGAACTTCTCTTCCTCAGAGGAAAGATTCCTTAAAACTGCCGGGTCTGCAGGAGGAAGTAATAGTTAAGTGGGATAGATGGGGTATTCCCCATATTAGTGCCAGTAACGAACCAGACCTTTTCCTGGCTACTGGTTACATTCAGGCCTCTGAAAGACTCTGGCAGATGGAACTTTTTAGAAGGATTGCCCTCGGTCGTCTGGCTGAGATTATTGGCGAGCAGGGACTGAGAATCGACCTCAGAAGCCGGGTTCTCGGCTTCCCAGTGGCAGTTGAAAAGGACTACCAGAAATTACCTGATGAGATGAAAAAATTACTGGCTGCTTATGCTGATGGTGTCAATGCCTTTCTGAAATCGCGCCACTGGAACTGGCCGCCTGAATTTATAGTCTTGAGGATAAGGCCAGAGCCCTGGCGGATTGAAGATACCCTCAGTATTAAGTACTTGCTGGCCATGGGACTGGCTGCTGACCTCAGCTCGGAGGTTTTTAGGATGAACTTGATAAAAAGAGCCGGGCCCAGGGCCATAGAATTAATGGAGCCGGGAATAGACTTTTTACCCGATCCGGAAATCAGGCTGGATGCCTTTCCTCCTGCCTGGTCGGATAATTTGCTTAATCATCAGGTGGTCCAGGGTTCTAACAACTGGGTTATCTCTGGCGAAAAAACAGTTAGCGGAAAGCCACTACTGGCCAATGATCCCCATCTCAACATCAGCCTGCCGCCCATCTGGATGGAAATCAGCCTGGAAGTCCCTGAATACAAAGTTTCAGGAGTCACCATACCTGGAGTTCCGGTAGTAGTCATAGGGCATAATCAGAACATAGCCTGGGGAGTTACCAATTCTTACGTTGATGTTCAGGACATTTTTGTGGAAGAAGTAGATTGGGACCGGGAAGCCTACCGTCGGGGTAAGGAGTGGAAAGCATTTTCGTTCCGGAAAGAAGAGATAAAGATAAAAGGCCGAAACCGGCCTCGAACCCTGGAAATTCGCTGGACTGAAGAAGGTCCAATTTTGAGTCCATATCTATTAAAAAGTGAAATGCCACTTTCTCTTCACTGGACTATATACGAAGGAGACCGGACGGTAGAAGCTCTCTATCTTATCAATCGGGCCCGAAACTGGACGGAGTTTCGCCATGGAGTGCGGCTTTTTGAAAATCCTTCTCAGAACTTTGTCTATGCCGACGTTGACGGCAACATCGGCTATTATCTCTCAGGGAAAATTCCTGTAAGAAAGAAAGAGATAGCTCCTTTTCCTTATCCCGGCTGGAGAGATGAGAAACTCTGGCAGGGCTATCTGGACGAAGAGGACAAACCCAATCTTTTCAATCCTCAATCCAGAGTTATTGTTACTGCCAATAGCAGCATCGTCCCAGAAGGTTACCCACATTTTTTAGGTTTTGACTGGCTGATTCCTGATCGTAAGAACAGAATTTTAGAATTGCTTCTGAGCCAGAATAAACATTCGGTAGAAAGCCTGATTTCCATTCAGAATGATGTATTTTCCCGAAGAGCGGAACGTCTCAAAAAAGTTCTTGCCGAAATAAAGCTAACCAATCCTGAAGCCGAGGAAGCCAGAGAAATTCTCCTTCAGTGGTCAGGAGAGGTCAGAGAAGGAATGGCCCCAGCCCTGTTTGAAGTTTTCTGGGAAAAGTTCCAGGAGTTAACTTTTAGCGACGAGCTTACCTTCAGCTATCCTGATGCGGCCCGCTATTTTCGGGTTAAAGAAGCTGGTCTTGAAAAAATCCTGGACAGACCAGATTCCTCCTGGTACGACCGGATTGACACCCCTGAAAAAGAAACCAGAGATATGATTTTAGAACAAGCTTTTCTGGAGGCTCTTAAAATTCTGAAAAAAGAATACGGCCGCAAGCGCGAGAATTGGGACTGGTCCAGGATGCACAGCTTAAAATACCAGCACCTTCTCGGCCAGAAATGGTTTCTGAGCTTTTTTAACGCCGGCCGTTATCCAATGATCGGCGACAGCAACACAGTTCGAGCCAGTTTTGGAGGAAATGGCTGGGAGACCACAGGAGGGGCCTCTTGCCGGTTGATTATAGACCTATCTGATTTTGACCGTTCCCTGAGTGTAATTACTTCAGGTCAGAGTGGCCATTTTATGAGTCCTCACTACAAGGACCAGATTCCGCTCTATCTTAACAGCCTTTACCATCCCTGGGCTTTCTCGGATGAGGCTGTTAGCAGAATCCATAAGAAGACAATTAAACTTATACCCGATAAGTAGCAGCCGGTTGTTCTTAAAGGTCAATAAGAGACCGGCAGCTCAACTTAAGAGGGTCTTTAAGAAATCTGGTTATAGCCAGAGATGCTTTCCTGCAAGCCAGAGGAAGGGGGTATCCCTCAACCAGAAAGCAGAGAATGGCTGAAGACAGAAAACATCCGGTTCCGTGGACCTCTATCGGCAGTTTTTTCTTCCTGATAAGGGAAAACCGAAACCCGTCATAAAGAACGTCAGCGGCTTCCTCCAGAAGGTGCCCGCCTTTTATAAGGCATGCGGCTCCGGTTATTTCAGCTATTTTTCTGGCTGAGTCCTTCATATCTGGCAAGGTCCTGATTTTTTGACCCGTTATCAAAGAGGCTTCGATAAGATTGGGAGTTATTAATTTGATTTTGCCTTTGATGGCTTTAAGGTATTCAAAGATCCTATTTCTTTCAAGCAGCCAGCGACCCGAAGACGAGCGTAAGACCGGGTCCACCACTATCGGTAGGTGGCGGTTTTCGGAAACGATTTCTTCTACCACCGGAATGATTGAAGCCCGGCCCAGCATTCCGATTTTAAGACCCGAAATCTTAAAATCAATTTTGAGCTTCTGATATTTTTTTCGTACCAGATTGGCTGGCAGACTGAGGAACTCATAGACTTTGTATGAGTTTTGAACGGTAACTGAAGTCAAAATTGCTAAGCCATAGAAGCCGAAATAGCTGAAAACCTTTAAGTCTAGAGTGGCTCCGGCTCCAGAGCTCGGGTCAAAGCCTGCTACAGTCAGCAGCACTTTTTTCATAAAAACATTCTAACTTAAAACCGGATCTTTTTTTAGTCCAGCGATAGAATTCTGGTCACTTAAAATCTCAACTGCCCGTCGGGCTTTGGCGGTCGGAATGGTCGGTGATCTGAAGCCCTTAGACCCAGAGATATTAATTCTGCGGGTGATTTTTTTCTGGCTCTGTATTTATGTTAAAATTAAAAACATGAAAGCCAGGTTTCATGCTTTAATTTCCGGTCGGGTTCAGGGAGTGGCTTTCAGGTTTTTTGCCGAGCACGTGGCCAGAATGCTTGGGGTAACGGGCTGGGTCAGGAATCTTCGTGATGGTCGGGTTGAAGTAGTGGCTGAAGGTGAAAAGGAAGTCCTGGAAGAGTTTCTTAAAGAGCTGAAAAGGGGGCCGCGGCTGGCCAGGGTGGAAGAGGTGGAAATCACCTGGGAAGATTACCGGGGAGAATTTCTGGATTTTACCATCAGATTTTAAAGCTACTGATGAGGAGATTCAGCCCGGTTTTCTTCTGTCTTTTAAAAATTTATTCCGGCATTCTTCGGAGCAGAAATAATAAGTCTGGCCATTGTGACTAATTTTTAAAGCCTCTTCTTCAAGGATGTAGGTATTACAGATTTCATCCTTAACCATGGTCTTTTTGGGTAGCGAATGAGGATTAGGCCTTCCGCGCCTCCGGTTTTCTCCCAGAGATTGAAAAAACCGGACAATCAAATATATTAAATAAAAAAGAAGCAGTAGAAAAATTATTCTAAGCACAAAAAGAAATTTATCTGAATATCACAATGGTGTCAACCGGGCTTAAGGGATGGAGCTTGCTTTAATTCCAGCGAATCGTTATATTCAGACGTGAGATGCTGGACCAGATGCTACCTGCTGCCACAGTGAAATTGAGAAGAAAAATTGCTCTTCTGGCTCAGAACTACTCCCCAGATAAGCCTGAGGCCAGTTGTTCAATAAAAAATCTTCAGCTCACAGATAAACCTCATCCCGAAATTTTAAAGCTTATCTCAGAGCTCTGGCTTAAAAAGGCTGTTAAGACAGATAAGCTGACTTCAATTAAACCCATCTCAGAATTTATCTGGGCTCTGGAGGAGGTGGCCAGTCATTATCCCTATCTGGCACTGCAGTTGAATGTTCATCATTTCCTTTTTCTGAGATTAATTTATTCAAGTCAGGAGAAAAAGAACTGGCCTATGGAAGAATTTCTGGACCAGGCCTCCGGTACCTATCCCACTGGTAATCATGTTTATCTTCCCACCGGCGTAATAAACCAATACCCAGCTATTTATCCCGGCTTTAGCCGGTCTTCAGCTGAACCCGGCCGGACTTCCGATAAGCCCATCTACGTCTTCTTCAATCCTTCAACCAGTTTTCTTCTTCTTCCAGACAGAGAGTCAGAGCAGCAACCGGGTCTTTTCTATTTTTATTTACTTGACCGTAATGAAATGGAGGTTGAAACAAAAAGTTTCAGGCCAGATTGCTTTCCGTTAAGACCTATGCCGGTCAGAGTGAAAAACTGTCCGCCGGAGTCAAAGACCGGAGATAAAGTGCTGGCCCTGGAGGTTGAGGAAATAAAAAAAGTACTGGCTGGCTACAATCTTGGTCTGGTGGCCTGCTTCAGCGGCTGGTTGCGAGCCACTCTTAAAATCCTAGTTGGGATGAAGCCATCAAGCTCCAACGAGGAAAAGCTGGATTGGGAAATAAATTATCTGACCACTGAAGTCCATAAAACTCAATTTATGCTTTATCGCCTCGCTACCTGCGGACTGGGCCAGCTCTTTGACAGGTCAGGAGCTCTTGAAAAACTGGCCAGAAATGGATTACACTTAGCCTCCAGAGCTTGGCGATTTTTGAAAGTTAAAAATAGCTCTAATTTTTTTTAGAAAATAAGGCTGAAGGGAGGAAATATGAAGCTTGGAGATTTATACAGGTTAGCCGTTGAGATAGGCATCAGGAACGACCCAAGACCGCAGGAGGAAATCAACCGCTTGCTCCAGGAGGAAAAAGAAAAATACGAGAAGCTGGAGGAAAAAGAAAAATCCTTCTTTGACCTCGACCGTCTTTTTAATCCCTATGCTGATACCCGATTGCTGACTGGAGACCCTGAAATTGAAGTCAGGGTGGCCCTGGCTGGAATTGATATGGAAGTGCCTGAAATCTTACTGGCCTATCTTTTAAGACGTGATCGACAGGAAGCAGTCGACCTGGTTATTGCCCACCATCCTGAGGGGCGGGCCCTGGCCCAGCTTCATCAGGTTATGGGGCTTCAGATTGACCTGCTGACTGCTTTCGGAGTAACGGCCAGTGTGGCCGAGCAATTGATGGAAAAAAGAATTAGTGAAGTTGAAAGACGCCTTCTTCCGGTCAATCACAACCGCACGGTAGATGTAGCCAGACTTCTGGGACTGCCTTTAATCTGTCTTCACACTCCGGCTGATAACTGTGTTACCCGCTATCTGACCGACCTGTTTCAGCAAAAAGCTCCGGCCCGCCTTCGGGAGGTCATAAAAATCCTGGAAGCAATACCTGAGTACCGGAATTCAGGTCTTAATTGTGTAAGGCCAAAAATACTTTCCGGTTCAGAAAGCAGTCGGGTCGGGAAGATATATGTTGATATGACCGGAGGTACAGAAGGTTCCAGAGATATTTTCGAAAAACAGGCAGCGGCTGGCATCAGTACCCTGGTGGGTATGCATTTCAGCGAGGAAGCCCTGGAAAAAGCCAGGAAGGCTAACCTTAACGTGGTGGTGGCCGGGCATCTGGCCAGTGATAACCTTGGTCTTAATCTTCTTTTAGACCAGATTGAACAGGAATGCGGCCAGGAGTTAAAAATTATTGGGGTCTCGGGTTTTGAAAGAATCAGGCATTATAGCTGATAAAGCCTGCTGCAGGTAAAAGACTACTGGAGGGCCAGACTTACCACCCATTTGGCAAAAGCTCGAGCATCTTCAAGGTCATGCTGGTCAGGGTGGCTTCTGGCGGTGACCGCCATTTCCACCCATAGCTCATGCTCGGGCGAGCGGCCCAGCACTTCCATGGCCTGAGGTGAAACTTTTCCCCGACAGGCAAAGGTTCCCAGAATCCGGGCCTGACTGGCCAGAATCTGGGCCTGCTCCAGGGCTTCCCGGGAAAGCCGCGTTCCGGCGATAGAGCCGTGGGTGATAAAAAGCGCCACCTTCTGACCTGCTGGGAGCTGTTTTAGAAAAGGTTCAACTTTATGAGGAACACTGTGAGAATGCACCGGGAAGCCAACGAAAATCAGCTCGTACCCGGAAAGGGATTCTACTTCAGCCAGGGGCTTAATTTCTTTTGGTTCAGGTAGAGCCTGAAATATGGCTTCGGCCACCATTCTGGTATTGCCGGTTAGGCTGTAATAAGTAACCAGAATCTTCATCTTATCCTCTTAGGACTTTTTTGGTATTTTGCCATAAAAATAAGTCCTTAGCTATCACCTTTAATTCTCTTTCTTTCTGGGCAAAATGATGGTCACCCTGGTCCCTTTTCCCGGCTGGCTTTCCAACCTGATAGTACCTTCATGTTCATCGAGTATTCTCTTGCTGATGGCCAGACCAAGTCCTGTACCTTTTTCTTTGGTAGAGAAATAGGGTTCAAAAAGGTGGTTGAGAACGACTTCAGGCAGGCCGCAGCCGGTATCTTTTATTTCCAGCTCTATGGCCTCAGCCTTTTCCAGGAGGCTCAGGTCAATTCGACCGCTGCCCTTGATGGCTTCTATGGCGTTAATAATGATATTCCTCAGAGCTATTTTAATTTTTCCCCGGTCTCCGACCAGAGTAAAATCCTGACCGTTTTCTTTGATAGAAAACTTAATACGGTCACTCAGAGTGTTCTGAAAAGGCTGAAGAAGTTCCACGATCAGAGCTTTCAGGTCAAAAGGTTCTTTCAAAGTACCACTTTCTCTGGCAATGGTCATGAATTCTTGGGCAATTCGCCTGAGGTTTTCCACCTCGGAAATTATGTAGGAGATTGATTCCTGAAGTATCCGGTCGAAATTTGGATGCTTATCAGCATGGACTTTTAAGATGTGTTCGGCTGATAGCTGAATTGGAGTCAGAGGATTCTTTATTTCGTGAGCTACCCGGCGGGCCATTTCGGTCCAGGCAACTTTCTGTCCGAGTTCAGCCAATTCTTTTTCGTGAGCTTTCAGGCTTTCCACCATAGTGTTAAAGCCATCAACCAAACCTTTTAATTCATCTTCGGCTTGATGTTCGACTTTAACTTCCAGGTTTCCAAGGCTGACTTCCTGGGTGGCGCGAATCAGCTTGTTGATCGGGACCACAATCATTCTTCTGATGGTGCCCACCGAGAGGGCGATAAGAATAAGAAAGAATAAAGAGGTGAAAAGAAAAAATTCAAAGAGTTCGGTGGTTGCCTGCCTGACCTCCTGTTTCTCAAAAGGGAAGGGGAGACTGAGCAGATACAGGTCCTGGCCGAACTGGTAGGGGATGGTCAGGGTCTGGTAGGAATAGCTACCGATTGCTTTTCGACTGACCACCAGCGGCTGGTTCTGATAAGCTATGCGGAAGTAAACCTGACCATCAAGCATTTCAGACAGAATGCCGGTTTCAAAAAATTCACGGCGGCTGGAAGAAAGCAGCAGGCCGTTCTTAAAAAGGTTGACATCGTTGTTTAAGGTGGAACTTATCCAGAAAACCAGGTCTTCGGAAATCTTTGTCTCCTGGCTGTCCTCCTGTTCCTGGAGACTGATAAAATCGTGAAGGATGCTTCGGGCAAAGAAAGCCCGGCTGGTAGCTTCCTGGACAAAACGATCTGAGAAAATTCTTTCTACCACGGCCTGACTGAAAAAGATAAAAAAGAAAAGTGGAATCAGTCCGACAGCCAGAAAGGCCAGATAGACCCGCAGCGAAAAGGACCGTCCCAGAGCCTGCCATTTCTTTCTCCGGATGAACCCAGGCAGGAAACCAGCCGCCAGGAAAATGAAAAAGAGAAACATCAGCTTCAAGAAGCCGGTAATTAACCAGCGCAGGCTTTTAAGAGGTCGATAAAAAAGGTAAAGGTTTTTACCGTCGAGTTTAACTGCCAGGCCGGTGTATTTTTGACCGGAAGCTCGGAAAGATAACCAGAGGCCCTTACGGGCAGAGTCTATCTTCTGCTTCAACTCTGTATTCAGGGCAAAGCCTGGTTTTTGCTGGCTGAAAAGTAGCTGCCCGTTTTGATTATAAACCGAGAGCTGCACTGGAAAGTGTTGAAGGGAGGGCAGGGTATTGAGTCGCAGTAGTTCAAAATAAGGATTGGCCAGATAAAAAAACGGCAGAAGCTCAAGGTCCAGGCTGACCCAGATTACCAGACGGCCCCCAGGCCCCTCAGGCAGTCTAAAATCCTGATAGCCAATCAGGAAGTGTTTTTCCTGTCCCAGAACATCCAGGTATTGCTCAACATAAGTCGAAACTGATGAGAAAGGCAGGTCGTTGGTCTGCTCTGGAAAAACGGGCAGGTTCAAGGCAAAGGAAGAAAGGAGCTTTAAATCGGAGGATTGAAGATAAAGGCAGGAATTCCAGTTGAATCTGGCTAACAGAGTTTTATTCCAGAGGTAACGGGCTGGCTCAGGAGAGAATTCAGGACGTCGGAAATAGTTAAAAATATCCCTGGAGTGCTTCTGAAGCTCGGTGAACGATTGTTTCAGAACCATTTCGGCCCAGACTTTTTGTGAGGAAACCAGGTGGACCAGTACTTTTTCTGTCAGGAGCCGGGTTCTGGCCTCAGTAAATTCTTTCATCAAACCAAAGCAGAAGAGAGTGGACAGAGCCAGAAAAGCAGACAGGTAATTTAGGGGCTTCCAGTTTACTGCCGAAATCAAGCTCAGCAGGCCCCACAGCCCGAGAACCATCAAACCGGTAGTCAATCTGAGTCCAGCAAGTGAACCGAGCAAAAATAGCAAGACAATCCCGGTAAGGTAAAACAGTGAGGTACGGTGGAAGGGGTGGGACCGAAGGGGATTGGCCTGCCGGATGATAAAGAGAGCTGGGAGAAGAAAGCCTGTTAGAAGCAGAAAAAGGCTTAGGTAAATCAGCAGAGCTGAGAGATTAAAGGAATAACTCAGCAGATTCAGGTTGCAGTTTTCAATTATTTTCTTGATTACCAGAGTCAGGCCTAAGATTATCAGAATTGAGGCTGAAGCCGAAAAAACTGTAGATGATGTTTTGGTTTTGTTTTCTGGCTGGAAGGAATTTTCAAAAAAAACGAAGAAAACGGGCTTATTGAATAGTAATCTTAAGGAAAGGAGAACGAAAAGGAAAAAAAGGCCAGAGCTCAGAAAAAGGTCGGCTGGAGAAGAGGTCAGACCAGAAAAACTGGTAAAGGCTAAGTCAACTGGAGAAAAGCCCCGCCAGTCTTTAAGAGGCTGATTGGTTGTCAGGGAAAAAAGCAGAAATCTTATTAAAACAAGACTGCCACTGAGACTCAGCCAGAGGAGCCATTTTCTGGCGCCTGACCGGCGGGCCAGGCGATAAAGCCAGATAGAAAATAAAGCCAGCCCTGAGACAATCAGAAAGGTAGCTAAGGTTACACCCCATTCAGGCAGAGTATTTCTTTTTTTCTGAACCTGAAGAGAGTTAAGAGTGACAGTGGCCAGAATTTGGCCTTTTTCGTTTCGCAGCGGAAAGTATAGAGTGTAGATTTCTTTTTCTTCCCGCTGCTGGCTGAGGTATTCATCTTGAGTACGGGAGAAAAGCCTTTCCAGAGCTTCAGTATCGTGAGTAATGTCCCAGAAGTTAATATCAGCTCCGGCTCTAACCAGACTTTTAAGCCGGTAGAATTCCTGGACATAGGTTGATTGAAATTGGGGCTGGAAAGCCAACAATTCAAAAAGTCCCAGGAATTGTTTATCAGGTAAAGGCAATATGAGCACCAGGTAATAGCTGGCTTTATCTTGAACAACGAAGCTTTGATTCAAAAATTTTTCTGGATTTTCTTCCAGACCGGAAAAGGTGTTTTTTAGGTTAGTAATATTTCCATACCAGATAACAGGCGAAAATTCAGAATTTAACCAAGCTACTCCTTCAACTGTCGGGTCTAAGCCAGCTGCTTCAAACAGGTCAAAAGCAGCTTCTACCTGCCAGGGTTGGCTGACCTTGGCAAAATGAGCTGCTCTTTTTTCTAATAGGGTGACTAGCTGGTGGAACTCTTCCTTAATTAGCCTGTGATTTTTCCTCAGAGATTCAGTAATTTTTTTCTCAGAGGATGATAGAAATTGAACCGAAAGGACCGCACAAAGGCCAGCCAGAACAAGACCGGATACTATCAGAAATGCGGATAGAATCAGGTAAACCCGGTTCTGCAGCTTCAACTTTTCCGAGAAAAATTTACTCATTCTTTTATCTTTTTTCGGCTCTAATTTCTTTTATTCTCAAATTTGGGACTTCTCTGGGGCCGGATTTCTCAGCGCTAAGATAGATATACAGTCGGAATAGGTACTTCCGGCCATCCTCCCGGTCTACAAACGACCATCTTGCCTGAATGATGGCTCCAGGTTGAGCTATAACTGGCGGGTTTTCCTGGTCAATGAAGAATTCCAGAGTGGTTGTCTGACGGAAAATTTTTCTCAAAATCAGGAAGGTCTGGTCGGGTGTAAAGCAATCTGAAAACTTGAAAGGCTCCGGCAGGGTTAAAAGAACCGGACCATCTGAAACCAGCAGCTTCTTGAGCTGGTTTGGGTTGTTCTGCAAAAAAGCGTTTTCCAGAGAAAAACTGAACTGGTTGAACAGACTCAGGGTGAGACTGAGAAAAAAGCTAACGACAGCATTCACTTTTAAGATTCTTTAATTTTTTTATCTTCTTACAGATATCGTTCTTAGAAAGCTTCTATAGCTTGAGGTTTATTTCAAGCTTTGGTCTCTTCTTGTTTTTGTTCTTCCTGGAGGGCTGAAGCTTCTGCTTCGAGCTTTTTCTGGCGGATTGAGTCCTTGATGCTGGAAATACCGGCGATAACTGCAATTAACCCACCGAAGAAAAGTATCGGCGGAATGAAACCAAAGACCAGCTCATAGAACTCACGCCACCAGACAAAAATAACCAGATAGAGGCCAGCGGCCATGGCAATTATCCCGAGCAGAATGGCTAAATACTTGCCCATGCGGTACCTCCCTTCTTCTCAGGCATTTAATAATTCATCAAACAAATTCTATCAAATAGGTTAATAGCAATCAATATTAATTTCGGCTGGCTTGTCCAGCAGAGAAGAATCAGCGATGGCATCAGATTGGTAGATAGAGCTTGAGTTCAAAGGCTGGTTTCTGAATAATATTAATTAAACCATGAGACTGAAACTTGTAATTTTTGACCTGGATGGTACGGTGGTAGAGAATAACTATGATTGGCCGGCCATCAAGGAGGAGCTTGGGGTAAAGTCCGGTTCCATTCTGGCTTACCTCGATAGTTTGCCTGAGCCGGAAAGGTCTCAAAAATATGCTATTCTTGAAAGACATGAAAGGATTCAGACCGAGAAGGCTGCCCTTAAAAAGGGCATCAGGGAATTTCTTCAATGGCTATCCTGGTCAGGAATACGGACTGCTCTCGTTACCAATAACAACCTGGAAAATACCACCTTGCTTCTTCAGAAATTTCAGCTTAACTTTGGGCTGGTTCTAACCAGGGAAAGTGGGCTTCGAAAGCCAGCTGGAGCACCTTTTATGGCTGTGATGAAAACCTTTGAGGTTCAGCCAGATGAAACTGTGGTAGTAGGTGATACCAGCTATGACCTGCTGGCTGCTAAAGAGGCCGGTATCAGTCAGATTTTCATCTTAAAAAGCCCGATGACTCCAGAAAACCTGGAGGGTGCCAGACTGGTTTGTTCCTTTGAGGAAATCAAAGAATGGCTGGCTTCCCGGCTCACCGCGATTTAAACCAGGCTTCGGCGAGCCGGTGCTAAGGAAGTACTCACCTTAAAGGAGTCAAAGAACGTAGCTGGGTTTTAACCTTGAATCTGCTTTCGAAAATTGGGTTAAAATTTTTTGAACTTTTTGTCTGCGATCTAACTATTTCTCCTGACGCTCATAAACAATTTTTCCACCCAAAATGGTGTAGATTACCGGGGTGCTGAGAATTTCTTTGGCCTCAAGGTTAAAAAGGTCTTTTTCAAAAATAGTGAGGTCAGCCAGTTTACCGGGTTCCAGAGTTCCCTTCAGATTTTCTTCAAAAGAGGCGTAGGCTGAGCCCCAGGTGAAGTACTTGATGGCTTCAGCCAGAGTCAGTTTCTGGTCTGCAAACCAGCCTTCTTCAGGATAATCAAACTCTATATTTTTTCTGGTTATGGCTGAATAAAGCCCGCGCCGCGGGTCAAGGGGCTCGACGGGCCAGTCCGAACCGAAAGCCAGGATGGCTCCGTGGTCGAGCAGGGTTCTCCAGGCATAGGCGTATTTAGAACGTTCTTTTCCCACTCTGATTTCACAAAATCTCATATCCGTAGTGCAGTGGGTGGGCTGCATGGAAGCTATGACTCCGAGCTGTTTGAAACGTGGAAAATCTTCTGGCTTTATTATCTGGGCGTGTTCTATCCTGAAGCGCAGGTCTTTCGGGCCGTATTTCTGGCGAGCTCTTTCCACCGCATTCAGTACCCAGTTAACTCCCTTATCCCCAATGGCGTGGACTCCCACCTGGAAGTCGTTAGCATATGCTTTTTCCAGAAGCTCATAGAAAGTTTCTTCCGGATACTGAGGCAAACCAGATTTGCTCGGGTCATCAGCAAAAGGCTCAAACATCAAGGCCGTTCCGGAACCAAGGGTGCCATCTATAAAAGCCTTCAAGAAACCGATTTTAAGATATTCATCACCCTGTCCCTGGCGAAGACCGCGTTTTATATATTCATCTATCCCCTGAATCGGCAGCCAAGCATAAACTCTGAGTGTGAGCTTACCCTGGCTGCGGAGTTTTTGGTAAATTTCCAGTTCTCTCATTCCGACATCAGCATGGACTCCGGTCAGGCCAAGCTGGCGGGCGTGCTCTAAAGCTCTGAGGATGTCTTCCTCGGGAGTTGATTGCTGGACGGGTCTTACCTTAATCAGCCCCATTGCCGATTCTTTGAGAATTCCTGTCGGCTCTCCAGTTCTGGGATCGCGGACTATTTCGCCTCCAAACGGGTCTTTGGTCTTTCGGTCAATACCCGAAAGCTTCAAAGCCAGGCTGTTGACCCAGCAGGAATGTCCATCGACCCGGCGGATGACCACCGGGTTATCAGGGGCAACCTGGTCAAGGTCTTCTTTAGAGGGCCATTTCTGTCCCGGAAACAGGGTGTGGTCGTACTCGCGCCCGAAAACTGGGGTGCCGGGAGGTAACTCTTTAATTTTTTCCGCAATCATTGCCTGGACTTTTTCCACCGAATCTACTCCCCGGAAGCTGAGCTCAACCAGTGAGCGCCCGCCGGAAGAAAAATGAGTATGAGCATCTATTAACCCGGGTATGGCCAGACCTTTATCTAGCTTCAGGATTCTGGTTTTAGGACCGAGGTATTTTTTAATCTCTTTTTGATTGCCAGTGGCCAGAATTTTGCCTTCAGAAGCTGCCAGGGCTTCTACGAAAGGTCTGGAGTCGAGTCCGGTAAAAATCTTGCCTATAATGACCAGTTCAGCTTCCGGGGCCAGTGTTTTTTGGCAAGCCGGAAAAAGTGACAAAACTAAAAGCAGTGCTATAAAGATAAAGACTGGAGACAGGGCTGAGGATAGTTTTTTCTGAATTTTCATCATTTTTTACTCCTGTTTTATTTTTAATATTATCAAAATCAGAAAGGGCGGTAAATCGATTTTTGCGGCAAACAAGCTAAAACCAGAGTTCGGTCATTTAATTTTTCTTCTGGGGGCTTAATTGAAATTTAATCAAGCAATAAATGTGACCTTAAAGGGCTACTTATATTATTTTAGGTCTATTCTTTAATTTTTCTTCTTTCCTCAAGCCAGTGGATATTGATTTTGTTAGTTGATTAATTGAAAATAATTCCTTAAAGTTAGTTAAAGACCAGAAGGATGGTGTTATGAAAGAAAGCAAGCTTCTTTTGATTCCTGGACCGAGCCCGGTGGTTCCGAGGGTAATGGAAGCGCTGGCTCAACCTACTGTCTCCCATATCAGCCCGGAAATGGAAAAAGAACTCCGCGGGGCCCTGGAGAATCTGAAAAAGATTGTTTTTACTGAAAAAGGACAGCCCTTTATCATCGCCGGGGCAGGAACCCTGGCCATGGAAATTGCCCTGCTCAACATCACCGATGATTCAGACCGAGTTCTGGTTGTTTCCCAGGGATATTTTGGCAGCCGAATGGCGGAAATCTGCGAAGCTTTTGGAATCAAACACCATCTCCTCCAGAGCCAGTGGGGAAAGGTGATTACCGCAGAAGAATTGAAATCCGAGCTGAAGAAGCACAAGTACGAAGTTGTGGTCTGCACTCATGTGGATACAGCTACTGGAGCCTGTGCTCCAGTGCGGGAGTACAGTGAAGTCGTCAAACAGACTGCTCCGGAAATTTTGCTGGTAGTTGATGGAGTTTGTGCCACCGGTGGAATTGAAGAACGCATGGATGATTGGGGTATTGATGTCATCCTCACGGCAGCTCAGAAATGCCTGGGAGCACCTCCGGGTCTGGCCATTGATATTTTTTCGCCCCGGGCCCTGGAAAAAAGAAGATGTCTCAAGCGAATTAAAGCTTATTATGCTGACATCCTGCGCTGGTTACCGGTGATGGAAAACCCCAACCGTTATTTTTCCACTCCCTGCGTGAATGAAATCAGAGCGTTTTATGAAGCTACCAGAATTGTCTTAGAGGAGGGGCTGGAAAAGAGATTTGAGAGGCACGAGCGTTTTGCCTCAGCCATCAGGAGTGGTTTGCGTTCTTTAGGGTTTTCGATTTACACCGACGAAACCTGTCTGGCTTCAACTCTTTCGGTCATCTGCTATCCTGAAAGTCTTGATGACTTGAGCTTCCGAAGACGTCTTTATGAAAATGGGGTGGTGGTGGCTGGCGGTCTTGGGCCCACGTCCGGTCAGGTCTTCCGTTTCGGTCATATGGGTAACCTGACCAGAGAACAGATAATATACGCCTTTGATGCAGTAGAGAAATCACTGCTTAATCTTGGTTATGAGTTTTCCCTGGGGGACGGAGTGGAAACGGTCAGGTCTCTTCTGATAAGATAATCCCTGTCGATTATCTGGCTTTTGTCCCGGTGGATTAAATTAATAAAATTTTCTGATTGATAGAATTTTAAGCAATGAGGTTCAGACGATGAAATCTAAGGTCTATCTTATCAGAGCAAGGAAAGAAGAATCTCCTGAGCTGATCTCCAGAAAAGCCAGAGCAGTTTATTTAGCTCTGGGCTTTAATGAAATAATCGAGCCGGAAGATTTTGTAGCTTTGAAAATTCATTTCGGAGAAAAAGGCAATACAGGGTACATCAAACCCCGCTGGCTGACCGGAATAATAGATGAGGTTTTAAAAAGAAGCCAGAGAGCCTTTCTTTCTGATTCCAACACGCTTTACGTAGGAAACAGGTCCAATTCGGTAGAACATATCAGGTTGGCCTGGGAACATGGTTTTACCCCAGAGGTGGTTAAAGTCCCGATTATAATTGCAGACGGGCTGGTTGGGCGGGAAAAAATGGAAGTTAAGATTGACGGCAGCCGGATTAAATCATCCCGGATAGCCAGTGCCTTTCTTCTTTCCGACGCCATGGTCTGCTTGACTCATGTGACCGGCCATGTTCAAAGCGGGGTGGGGGCGGCCATCAAGAACCTGGGGATGGGTTGTGCTTCCAGAGCGGGAAAACTCGATCAGCATTCAGTCGTTCATCCGAAAGTTAACGCCAGACAGTGCCGGAACTGCGGCCTCTGTCTTCAGTACTGTCCGGCTGGGGCAATCGTCCAGCTTAAGGACCATGTGGTTATTGATGATGAAAAGTGCATAGGCTGTGGCGAATGTCTGGTAGTTTGTAAGTACGGCGCCATCAAAATGAAGTGGGATGAAGATTCTCGCCGGCTTCAGGAGAAGATGGCAGAATATGCTCTGTCGGTCAAGCAGCATTTCAAACAGAAAATCTGCTTCTTGAATTTTATAATCCAGGTGACCAAAGATTGCGATTGTCTGGCTAAAAATCAACCGGCCATTGTGGAAGATGTGGGCATTGCTGGCTCTCTTGACCCGGTTGCTGTGGACCGGGCTTCAATTGACCTGGTGCTTAAAACGGCTGGCCAGGATGCGTTCAGGAAAGGCTATAACATAGACTGGTCAGTACAGCTGAGTTATGGGGAGAAAATTGGCCTTGGCCACCAGCAGTATGAGCTGGTGGAGATTACAGAATTCTGATAAGTCTGAAAGACCTGGGGACTGAGTTAAGCTTAAAGTTCTTAAAATAATCCTATCAAATTTTTTAAAGCTGGCCATGGCTATTCAAAGGCTGGATGATTTGTTGATTTTGCCTGAAGTTTTAAATTGACCGGTTAGCGAAGCTTGATAATCTGCCGGTTAAAAATCAGGATAATCACTGCATAGAGCAACGCCAGGCCAGAAGCGATTAGGACTGGAATTTTTTCGCCCAGATGGGTAGCTGCGGCTCCAATCCAGAGGGAAGCGAAAGGCATCAGACCAAAGAAAACGAAGCTGTAGATACTCATTACCCGCCCTCTAATATTTTCCGGAGTTTGAAGCTGCACCAGCGAATTACAGAGGTTAAAAATCATTATCAGATTGAAACCGGAGAGAAAAAGAAGAAAAAGAGATAAGGGCAAAGAGCGAGAGAAAGAAAAGAAAATTATGGAAATTGGAAAAAAGAAGGTGCCCAGGGTCAGCAGTTTTCCCCGCGAAAGATGCTGGCTGAAAGAGGCAATAAACAGAGCTCCGGCCAGAGCTCCCGCTCCCCGGGCCGTCTGCAGAAAACCATTAGTCCGGGCATCACCGTTTAATATCTGGACTGCCCAGGCGGGGAGCAATGTAACAAAAGCTGCTCCGAAGAGGGTGCTGACTGCCACTGTCAGTGTCAAAAGCCGGATGTTGGAATGGTTGGTCACATACCTTATTCCCTCTTTGAGGTCCTGGAGAACTGAATTGGTCGTGGTGCGGGGAACGAAGGTTTTAAGTTTCATAATTGCCAGGGCAATTATTACAGCTATAAAGGTCAGGCCATTTATCGCAAAGCACCAGGCTGGACCGAGGAGAGCATAAACCAGACCACCGGCTGCCGGTCCGAGAGCGGTGGCGGTGTTAAACATCGCCGAGTTCAGAGCTATGGCGTTGGTCAGAGCCTGGGGTTCGACCATTTCCAGAATGAAAGACTGTCTGGCCGGGGCGTCAAATGCATTGGCTGTGCCTGCGAAAAAGGCGAGTATGATGATCTGCCAGGGTTTAACCAGGTTATAAAAGGTCAGTCCGGCCAGGGTCAGAGCCAGGAGCATCATGGCCACCTGGGTCAAAATTAAAATAGTTCTTCTCGGGTAGCGGTCAGCCAGCACTCCGCCATACAGCATGAACAGCCAGGTAGGCAGGCTGGAGGCAAAGCCAACATAGCCAAGATAGGCTGGTGAGCGAGTTAGTTCATAGACCAAAAAGCCCTGGGCTGTGACCTGCATCCAGGAGCCGAACAGCGAGATCATCTGGCTCCAGAACCAGAGGCGGTAGTTGGGATATTTAAGAGCATAGAAAGTCTGCTTCCAGGAAAATTTTTTAGGCAGAGAAATAAGTTTAGTTAAAAACTGAGTTGAGGTTCCGTTTATTTCCTGGTCCATTGTAATGACCAAGCAAAAAATATTTGACCCTGGATTATTAAAAAGGACCCTTTAATCTTAAAGATAATTCTAACCGGGTCCACAATCACAGATTCTGACTCTATCCTCAGCCTTATTCTCGCTTTTTGGCTGCCTCAGAGATAGTAAACTGCATTATAGGCCATAAAAGATGGCCTTTCAACAGGATAAAAAATTTTTAAGATGCTGCCAGGCAGTCAAAAGGGCAGGTCCAGTGAGATATGCCTAGAATTGTTTAAAATGATTTCCTGTTTAAGGACCAAATCAACACACCTGACATTAATATGCTTTTTGCGACAAAAACTAAATCGGAAGTGATTTCTGTGATTTGAGCTTAAAGGGGTGGTTGTGAATCGTTAAGCGGATGGGTTTTCAGCAAATGAAAGGCCTTACTTTTCTGCTCTATTTTTGTGCTGGCAGCTGAGATGGCAAGTTTTTTTAACTAGTGCCGTGAGAGGAAGTCAGGCGTTCCAGTTCAGCTTCGTAGACTATGAGGTCTGGTTCACTAAACAGGACAAATCGTATCTTTTTAACCTTTTTAAGCTTCGGGACCATCTCCAGAACAGTTTTCAGGGCTACTTCAGTGGCTCTTTCCAGCGGATAGCGGAAGACGCCGGTTGAAATGGCCGGGAAGGCTATGGAGTCAATTTCATGCTGTTCGGCCAGAAGCAGAGCATTGCGGTAACAACTGGCCAGGAGTTCAGCTTCTGGTTTATCAACACCATAGACCGGGCCAAGGCAGTGAATAACATATTTATTAGGCAGGTTATGGCCACCGGTGATGACCGCCTGGCCGGGTTCAATTGGGGCTAAGGGCCGGCATTCTTCTTCCAGTCCAGGACCAGCGGCCTGATGGATGGCTCCTGCCACCCCGCCTCCAGGCTTGAGCCAGGCATTGGCGGCATTGACAATAGCTGTGATATCTGGCTGGTTGGCTATGTTCCCCCTTAAACATTCGATTATTACTCCCGAGATTTCCTTCTGTTTCATAAGAACACTCTCCTTCTAAGTAATAATTAGCCCTTCTTAATGTTTAAATTGAATATACTGATTTTCTGTAGAAATGCCAAGAACTTTTTAAGCTCTGAAAAGCAGGAAGATAAGGACAAAGAAAAAATGGATTGAAGCTCGAGATTGTAAAATCCTGAGGTCTTTTTATTGAGAGAAGATTGGGGGAATGAAAGCCGGGGAAATTTTTTTAATTTTATCCTAAGGCCGGACTTGACTTAGATTAAAAGCCAAAGAATAAAGGATAAATGCCTGACGATAAATATCCAGAAAACTTTAATAATTAAAGCTTTAATAATTGAGAATTGGAGCAGACATAGGCAATCGGGGAGGTGGGATTTGAACCCACGACCCCAGCGTCCCGAACGCTGTGCGCTGGCCAGGCTGCGCTACTCCCCGGAGGCATCCAATTATAAATTATCTTCTCTGATATGTCCAGCTATCAGGGCGAGGGAAAATGGCGGGGATTTGGTGATTTAACCACAAAAAATTCAAGTATTTCTTCCTCCTGATTGCTTATATTCATCTTAATGTTGCAGGGTACGTTTATTATGGTCCCGGCTCGGTAATGTTGATTTTTTTGATTTTGAAGTTGTTAGTGAAGTATAAAGATTAAATATGAGATATATTGCTAAATAATTTCAGGGAGGTAGCATGATAAGAACAATGTCGCTATCAGGCACTATGATGAATAAAAAATTTATCGGCGGCATTATTTTGGCCCTGATAATGCTGGGGTCTGTTGGTTTTTTATCAGCCCAATCATTTCCTCAGGGTCAGGTGCTCGAAGGGCTCAAGGTTGAAAGCAAAATACTGGGGAAAGAGGTGCGGTATACAATTTATCTACCGCCAGATTACCAGACCTCCAGCCGGCGCTACCCAGTAGTTTATCTTCTTCACGGCTACACTGATAATGATACCGGCTGGCTGCAATTTGGAGAAGTCCATCTGACGGCTGACCGGGCCATTGCTGAGCGGCAGATACCTCCAATGATTATCGTTATGCCCGACGGCGGAGTGAGCTGGTACATAAATGATTACCAGGGGAAGGTGCGCTACGAGGATTTCTTCTTTCAGGAGTTCATTCCATACATAGATACTAATTATAGAACCCGGCCTCATAAAGAATTTCGAGGCATTGCCGGGTTGTCAATGGGCGGGTGGGGCACCTTAATTTATGCTTTGCGGCATCCGGAAATGTTTGCCGCTGCAGCTGCTCTTAGCGCCGCGGTCTGGACCGATGAAGAAGTCATGGCCACAGAGGAAAAAGTCTACGAGCGGATTTTTGCCCCACTTTTTGGTCTTGGTCTTAAGGGCCAAGACCGGCTAACCGCTCACTTCCGGAGCTATAACCCTCTGGACCTGGTGAAAACCTTGCCGGTCGAAAAAATCAAGACAGTGCGTTTCTACATTGACTGCGGCGACGATGATTTTCTCTATAAGGGAAACGCCGCCCTGCATGTGGCCCTGCGCGACCGCAAAATTCCACATGAGTTCCGGGTTCGGGACGGCGGTCACACCTGGAGCTACTGGCGGACAGGTATTCTGGATGGGCTGAAATTCATCGGTGAAAGCTTCCACCGTTAAGGTTGAGGTTGGTTCGGAAATTATCTGGTTCTGGTTAAGGCAATTTAGCGGTTTTCCGTAAATTCTTACCGAAAAATTACCTAAAACAAAGATTCAGATGGCCTTAAGATTTCAGATAGCAATAGTATTAGATAAATTGTAGATAAATTTCCATTTAAGACGAACTTAACTTGTAAATTGCTCTATCGACCGGTAATGGCTCAATTTTTTTTAAGGTGTTTTAGTTTAGGTTTGGGCTTTTCTATTGACGGCAAAAGTTCCTTTGTTTGTAGTTCCACTACTTCTTGCCTTGATATTTCCCTTTTCCGAGCTTACCTCTTGCCAGGTTATAACAAAGGCATATTTTGGACCATCAGATTTCTTTACTTTCACCCGCACAGAATTTGTCACAACGGGAAATTTATCCGGGTCTTTAGGTTTAATGGTGAATTTCAGGTAAAATTCTCCCGGAAGCTTCTTAAATTGCTCCGCAGGCACAATAAATATAGCTTCTCCTTTGCTATTAGAATAAGTTTTTCCTTTTTGAGGTTTTTCCTGAGCTGTATCAGGTATATATCCCCGGTTTTTCGTCGTCGAACTTGTTTCAACAATCTCCACAATAATTTCTGCTCCGGGAACCGGCTCAATCCTGGTTGTGGATTTGGTGGTGGGGTTGATAAAAGCATCCAGTGGTTTTTTCACATCCGCAGGTTGCTTTGAAGTGGAAGCGCAGCCAGCCAGGATAAGGCTGATCCCCAGAATTGAAATTAATGTTAGACTCCGCTTCATAGCTTTCTCCTTTATAATTTTTAACCGCTAATTTACAGAATTTCTTGAACCGTGTCAAAATTTATTCTTTAAGGCGGGATTTTAAGCTGGGCTCATTTTTTATGGCTCTTCCAGCATTTTGAATAAAAGTTTTCCTTGTTGAGAAAACTCCGGTTTTCTATTGATTCTTTAGTCTAAAAATTATCCCCTTTTTGGGGAAGAAAGGTCATATGCTTAACGCCGCCGGTCATAGAAGAGTACGTAGAAGTTCTGAAAAGGCTTGGGCTGGATGGTGAACCAGAGTTTAAGGAATTAATCGATTTTCTGGCTAAGGGTTATAACATTTGCTTTAGGGCTAAGACCCCATCTTTGCCAGTAGTTGATCAAGACCCGGCTGATAATAAGTTTATTGAAGCGGCGGTAGCTTTAATTGCAAAGATAATAATCAGCGGAGATAAAGACCTGCTTGCCCTTAAAGAATATTTTGGGCTTAAAATTTTATCCACGGCAGAATTTTTGTCTGTTTTTAAGTCTTCGGGAAAAAAAGAAATAATTACCCGCTTATCAGGTCATATGGCCAGGAAATTAGCCAGATACGATAAAAACTTTTAAGGACTAAGATTGGTCCTTTTGCCATCTCTATATCTTTTTTAATGTGCAATGATAACGAAATTCTATGAATTGGTAGTTCTTTTATTGTCAAGCCATTTCTTGAAGGTATTGTTTCGGATGGAATAAATGAAACACAGGGAACTGTCCATAATTTTTTCAACGAATGAGCCAGTTGTTTCTCTTTTAAACTAAGGGCTTAAAGTTGTAAGCATTTTCAGAGCTCTAGACTGAGTTGGCCTGAGCTGAATTTATCTTTTGCCTGATTTGAGCTTCTTAGGGTAAAATTGAGTGAAAAAATTGTAGAGGCGAAGATGGCCAAAAGAAGTTTTAAGCTGCCGCATACGCTGGTATTAATTTATCTGCTGGTCATTCTGGTTTATGTGCTGGCTCTGGTTTTGCCGTCCGGGGAGTTTGACCGGGCGGAGAAAACGGTTCAGGGCAAGACCCGGCTGGTTACGGTGCCAGGCACCTATCATCAGATGGAGAAAAAATGGCTTGGTCCGCAGTGGCTGTTGATTGCACCTATTCGCGGTTTTCAGGATGCTTCGCTCATCATCTTTCTGATTTTTATTTTTGGCGGAACTTTTGGCATTCTGACCAAATCCGGAGCTATTGATGCTGGAATTCACCGGCTGGCGGCCTTTTTCGGGCGGAATCCCAGACTGAGGGTTCTGGTTATACCGGTGCTGATGATAATCTTCTCGCTGGCTGGAAGTGTTTACGGCATGGCGGAAGAGTCCATTCCGTTTGTCCTAATTTTTATTCCTTTTGCCATTTCTATGGGCTATGACTCAGTGGTTGGAGTAGCCATTCCGTTTCTTGGCTCGGCAGTGGGCTTTTCGGCTGCTTTTTTCAACCCCTTTACCGTGGGCATTTCCCAGGGTTTTGCCGAGTTGCCTTTGTACTCAGGTCTTGGCTAC
>CAYQZX010000051.1:0-24486 GCA_964422165.1 uncultured Eubacteriales bacterium
ATTGATAATCAGAGCTCATAAAAACCATTGCCCAGTCTTTTTTTCCGATTTTTTACCAGAAAAGAATTTATTCTTGTGACTCTGATTTTTCCCTCCGGATTTTTTCTTTCAAGGCTTCCCACCACTCAATGCGCTTCTTTATCTCCTTTTCAAAGCCCAGATTTCCTGGCCGGTAATAGCGGCGCCCCCTTAATCGTTCGGGAAAGGTTTCCATATCAGTGGTTGAAGACGGATGGTCATGAGCGTATTGATAGCCTGCTCCGTAGCCAATTTCCTTCATTAACGGAGTCACCGGATTTCGAATGTGAAGCGGAACCGGCTCAAAGGGGCTTTCTTCCACCTCCTTCATGGCCTGGCCAAAAGCTTCATAAATTCTGTTGCTCTTTGGGGCAGAAGCCAGGTAGACTACCGCCTCAGCCAGAGCCAGCTCACCTTCCGGTGATCCGAGAAAATCATAAGCTTCTCTGGCTCTAAGAGCTATGGTCAGAGCCTGCGGGTCAGCCAGACCGATGTCCTCAGAGGCAAACCTGACCAGCCGCCGGGCAATATAGAGAGGGTCTTCTCCGGCATACAGCATCCTGGCTAACCAGTAAAGCGAAGCATCCACATCAGAGTTGCGCAGGCTCTTATGGAGAGCAGAAATCAGGTTGAAATGCTCCTCACCAGCTTTATCATAAAGCAGAATCCTCTTCTGCAGAGCTTCTTCCACTTCTTTTATTGTTATTTCTTTGCCTCTGGTCAGACTGGAAGCTATTTCCAGCGCATTGAGCACTCTCCGGGCATCTCCGTTGGACTGGTCCAGGAGCAGTTTCACTGCGTCCTCAGTGATGGTAAGATGGAGCTTCCCCAGACCATTGATTTCATCGCTTAAAGCATCAGAGATAATTTTCCGGAGGGCGACCTCCCCCAGCGGCTTTAGCACCAGCACTTTGGTCCGCGAGAGAAGAGGCGCAATGACTTCAAATGATGGGTTTTCAGTAGTGGAGCCAAAAAGAATAACTTCTCCTCTTTCGACAAAGGGAAGAAAAGCTGATTGCTGGGCTTTGTTAAAGCGATGGATCTCATCTATGAAAATGATGATAGGTTTACCATAAAGCCTCTTCTGCTGCTCAGCTTGAGCCATTACCTCTTTGATTTCCTTGATCCCGGATAGCACCGCACTGAAAAAAAGACATTCAAGGCCAAAATGCCTGGCCAGCATCATTCCCAGAGTGGTCTTCCCGGAGCCTGGCGGTCCCCAGAATATTATAGATACCAGATGACCTGACTCTATCAGCTCGGACAGGATTTTGCCCGGCCCCAGCAGGTGCTCCTGGCCGTAAAAACGGTCAAAAGATTGCGGCCTCATCCTTTCAGCCAGAGGTATGTGCTGCCCGCTGGCTTTAGGGAAGTTAGGCTCTCTTTCGTTTTTAAGCCGGCTCAATTTATTTCCTGTCTTTATAATTATATTACCAAAGCTGGTTATTTGCCATTATCCCCTCCGGGATAACACCGCCCTAGTCTGTCTTCTGTCAGGAAATTAATTCTTGTCTTAAAACCACTTTCGGGTAAAATGTCAGAAGGAGAAAAAAATGAAATCTTCATCTGTTAAACGCCGCAAGGTAATTTCGTCTATACTTTCAGCATTTCTATTATTTATCTTTACTCTGACTGGAGCCAACCCTCAGGGGCGACCGAAAGGAACTCTCTTCATCATCGGTGGAGGCACCCGACCCGAACCGATGATGAAAAAGTTTGTGGAAATGGCCAGCCGCTCTGGCTCTGGTCGGATTGTGGTGTTGCCAATGGCCAGCGCTACCCCGGATGAGACGGGAAAAAGTCTGGTTGAAGAATTTCTTTCTCTGGGAGCAAAGGAAGCTGTTTACTACAACTTCACCCGCCGGGAAGCTGAAAAATTCCCCAACGCCAGGCTTCTGGCCGAAAGCGGGGGCATTTTCTTCTCAGGCGGAGTGCAGACCAGAATCACTGAAGCCATCCTCGATACCCCAATTCACAATATGATAAGAGAACTTTATCAAAAAGGGGCAGTTATTGGAGGAACCAGTGCCGGGGCCGCAGTGATGAGTGAGCTGATGATAACTGGAGATGAGATCCGCAAGCCTGAGGAAGGCCGCGAGTTTGAGACCATTGAATACGGCAACATTGTGTTGGCCCGGGGTCTGGGCTTAATCAAATCAGCTATCATAGACCAGCACTTTGCTACCCGAAAGCGCCACAACCGCCTGATAAGCATCATAGCCGGCAATCCCCAGCTTCTGGGAGTGGGAATAGATGAATCCACGGCTATTATTGTCTATCCCGACGAAACTTTTGAGGTTATCGGCTACAAAAACGTAATCGTCTATGATGCCAGCCGGGCCCAAGTTAACATCAGAAATGATCGGGCACTGTCTATTCGCGGACTGACAATGCATGTTCTGCTTGAAGGCGAGCGTTTTGACCTGAAGAAAAAGAAACCCTTTTGACCTCAAAGGCAATTTGATAAAGAATAAGTCGCTTGCTATTTCTTGACGATTGTCAGGGTAAATGATAATGTTTTTTTGAAATCAGCTTATGACCCAGGCACAAAAAACTACCGACCTCAAGGCTTTAATAAGCAAAAAACTTATCTTCCCGGCTGAGGAAGTCTGCCGCCTGCTCAGAATATCACCCGAAACCCTTAAAACCTGGGAAAAAGAATTTGCTCTTTTTTTTGCCGGACAAACTGCTTCCGGAAAACAGATTTACCGCCAGAAAGATGTGCTCATCATGCTCCGTATTAAAGAGATGCTGGAGGAAAACACCCTGACCATTGCTGGCATAAAAAGGAAAATTGAAGAAGAATTTGGTTTTAAGACCGATAAAATCCCCCCCGAAAAAATGCTCACTACGCTTTCTCAAATCAAAGAAGAGCTGAGTGAAATCCTGCGAACTCTTGAAAAAAAACCAAAAAAGCGTTAAATTATCATTTCCTCTAAGTCGGGACGTGGCGCAGCCTGGTAGCGCACATGCTTGGGGTGCATGGGGTCAGCGGTTCAAATCCGCTCGTCCCGATTTTTTTTACTGCTTCGGGCAACCGTGAGCTTGATCTGGATCTTTAGAGTGATTCCCCCGTTCAGGTCGGCTTATTACTCCTTAAAGTGTGCTAATTTTAAGCAGAGTATATAAGCCGCAGTATCTGGTAACCGCCGTCAGAATCAAAATTGCTCCTATAATAATCAGAATCCACCGTAGAACCCTTCCGGTTTTCACTTTTAAGACCGGTGTCAGATGAATAAAAACCCATCCGACTATCAGACGGACAAGGGCATCAGTTAGACCAACATTCATTTTTCCCTCCTTCCCATAAAGTTAATTACAAATATAAAGTACCAAAATTATAAAGTCAAATCAATTCAGAATTTCTATTGATAACCCTATGGTTAAATAAAGCCATCTCTGGCTAATTTCAGAAAACTCCTCTATAATTATTAACCTATTATCAATTCCAGAATAATCAACCGGAAAATATGACTAAAAACAAAAAACAGCCTTTATTTCTACTGACCAACGACGACGGCTACCTCTCACCCGGCCTGACTGCTCTGGCCAAAGAGCTCGACCAGTTAGGGCGGGTTTATGTAGTAGCTCCGGACCGGGAAAGAAGTTCCATTTCACTGGCTCTGACCCTGAGACGACCCCTGAGAGCTGAAAAAATTTCCAGAAATGTCTATGCGGTTGATGGAACACCAGCCGACTGCGTTTACATCGCATTGCGTCATATTCTACCCGGCAAACCTGACCTGCTCATCTCCGGGATGAATCTTGGGGGCAACCTCGGCTGCCAGGATGTTTCTTACTCAGGAACCGTAGCCGCCGCTCTCCAGGGCACGTTTATGGGCATACCTTCCATAGCCGTTTCCCTCATCGGGCGCAACGGTCGTAATGGCCATCACTACGATTTTGAGGCCGCCGCCTCTCTGGTGAAGGCTCTGATTGAAGTTCTGTTAAAAAAGAAACTGCCACCTAAAACCTTCCTAAACATCAATATTCCACCTTTTCCAGTAAAAGGCCTTAAGATAACCCGGCTGGGGGAAAAGCGTTACTCCCCGGAGCTCATTAAAAAGAAAGACCCCCGCGGAAAAACCTACTTCTGGATTGGAGTGGGCCAACCGAGAGCGGTCGGTCCGAAAAATTCTGACGTTCAGGTAGTAGACCGGGGGTGGGTTTCTGTTACTCCTCTACAGATTGACCGCACGGCCAATTCTGTCTTCAACTCTGGGCTTCTTTCAAGCCTTAAAAACTGCCTCAAAAAAAGCCGCTGACATTAGTCCCATTAGCCTTGAAGTTTCCAGGATTCCTATTTTGAACCGGTTCAGATAAATTATGTTCAAAAAAAAGAACCCAGACCAAGGCAAGAATACAGTCTTAAAGTCGAATTCCTTTCCGGCAGAAAATTAATCTGAAACAGAAAGCTTTTAAAAAAGTAGCCTTCAGGATTTCCTTTTTCGGCTCTTAAAGTAGCCAATAAAGGCCGGCATCAGAGAAACCAGGATAATTCCCCCTATGACCAGGCTGAAATTCTTTTTAACTACCGGGAGGTTACCGAAAAAATAGCCGCCGAAAAGGAAAATCCCCACCCAGAGGACGCTACCCGTCAGACTGAAAAACCAGAATTTCAAGAAATTCATCCGGCCGAGGCCGGCGACAAAAGGAGCAAAGGTCCGGATAATTGGCAAAAAGCGGGCTAAGACTATAGTAATGGCACCGTGTTTTTCATAAAAATTATGGGTTCTTTCCAGATATTCCTTTTTGACAAAGCGCGTTCGCTTTTTTTTGAGAATACTGGTCCCTATTTTGAGGCCTATAAAATAATTGGTGGTGTTTCCAAGAAAAGCGGCCAGACTGAGCAGAAAAAATAACCCGAAGACATTTAATTCGCCGATGGCAGCAATTGTCCCGACCGCAAAGAGAAGAGAATCACCGGGTAAAAAGGGTGTAACCACAAAACCTGTTTCAGAAAAAATGACCAGAAAAAGAATCAGATAAGTCCAGAGCCCGTATTGCTTAACCACAAAAACTACATAGCGGTCAAGATGAATGGCAATGTCAAACAACTTAAGAATAAAATCCCACACTTTCTACCCTTCTCTTGATGATACCTACCAAGAAAGATTCTGAAGATTAACTATACCTGTTTTCTGCTGGCCTGACAAGACTAAACCTGAGTCCGGTTGCTCAAAGATTTTCAAGTATTCAGATTCTGCTATAATTAAAAAGATTCAAAAGCTTGTTGATCTTCAAACAGGTTTAAGATTAATGGAAAAGGAATTTTTTATTGAGCGAAAACTGGAAGCTATAGACAGAGCTCTGGCCTATCTTTCCCCTCTTGAGTCTAATTGTACTCTTTGCCCGCGAAACTGCCGTGTTGACCGAACAAAGAACCAATCTGGAATCTGCCAGACTGGCCACCTGGCCAGGGTTTCGGTTGGTCTTCTCCACTACGGTGAAGAACCAGTTCTCAGCGGCCGCGGCACTCCGGCTGGAAACAGGGGGTCGGGAACAATATTTTTTACTGGCTGTAACCTGAAATGTCTTTTCTGCCAGAATTACCAGCTCAGCTGGTTGAACGAAGGTCAGTTGATGACCGACGAGCAGTTAGCCAGAACCATGCTTTATCTGCAGAGCCAGGGAGCCCTGAATATCAATTTTGTTTCTCCCACTCATGTCATTCTACCCATTCTGCGGGCTTTAAAAATTGCCTACCGGGAGGGGCTGGAAATTCCCCTGGTTTATAATTCCAATGGCTACGATTCACTGGAAGTTGTGGAGCAACTTCGAGGAATAATTGATATTTATCTGCCTGACCTTAAGTACGTCTCCTCTGAACTTTCAAAAAGATATTCGGCTGCTCCGGATTATTTTGAACAGACCAGACTGGCTCTTCAGGAAATGTACTGTCAGCAACCTGAGCTCGTTCTTGATGCCAGAGAAATTGCCAAAAAGGGTCTGATTATCAGACATCTGGTTCTTCCCGGGGCGGCTGAAGATTCCATCAAAGTTCTGGAATGGATAGCCGAAAACCTTTCCCCCTCAGTCGGTTTGAGCCTGATGAGTCAGTACCATCCCTGCTACCGGGCCCCGTTAGAACTGCAGAGAGAAATTACAAGGGAAGAATACAGACTGGTTATGAACCGGGCTTTAGAACTGGGGTTCGAAAACCTTTTTCTCCAGCCCGAACCCTTTCAGGCAGAAGAACACCTGGTCCCAGATTTCCGTCGAAAAGACCCCTTTCGCTGGAAATAAAGACTTTTTCTACAGATCAGCAAGAGCGATCCCGAGAAGTCATTTAAGAGTTTCAGGATGGTGTCTCACCTGTTCAGCTTTAACCAGATAGATGACGTATTCGGCAATGTTGGTGGCATGGTCACAGATGCGTTCCAGATGCCTGGCTACCAGTAATAAAGCCACTGCCCGGGGAGAAGTGGATGGGTCTTTACTCATGTAGTCGTTAATTAACTCAGTCTGAACCATATTTCTCAGCTCGTCAGCCTCACTGTCGCGGAGAATCACCGATTTAGCCAGTTCAGTGTCTTTATTAACAAAAGAATTAATTGCATCCCTGACCATACCCTGAGACAGGGTCGCCAGTTTCGGAATATCAATCAGGGGTTTGAGCAATGGCTGGTCGGCAATTTCCAGAACTCTCTGGGCGATATCCACGGCCAGGTCAGCTATCCTCTCCAGGTCGGTGGCAATTTTGAGAGACATAACGATGAATCGCAGGTCCGTGGCTGCCGGTTGATAAAGGGCAATCAGGTTAAGGCACTTTTCTTCTATGGCCAGGTCTATCTGGTCAATCCGGTCGTCTTCCTTGATGACCGCCATGGCCTTATCTTTATTCAGTTCCCTGAGGGCTTTTATTGAATTACCAATGGTCATCTCAACTTCAGCACTCATTTCCAGAATTTTTTTATTAAGGTCCAGTAGCTCTTCATCAAAATATCTGGTCATTAGCTCCTCCTTTTCCAGCAGCCCTGGTCAGCCCTGCTGAAAGCTTAACCGAAGCGGCCGGTAATATAATCTTCAGTCCTCGGGTCTTTAGGACTGGTAAAAATCTGGTTGGTCTCGCCAAACTCCACCAGTTCACCCAACAGGAAATAGCCCGTATAATCAGAAACTCGAGCCGCCTGCTGCATATTATGAGTGACGATAACTATTGTATAATTTTTTTTCAACTCGTGCATCAAATCTTCAATACGGGCCGTGGCCAGCGGGTCCAGGGCCGAACAGGGCTCATCCATCAACACTACCTCAGGTTCAACCGCCAGTAGCCTGGCTATACACAGTCGCTGCTGCTGTTCACCGGTCAACCGCAGAGCATTTTCCTGAAGTCGGTCCTTAAGCTCGTCCCAAAGATTTACAGCCTGAAGGCTTTTATAAAGTTTTTCTTCAAGAACATTCTGGTTACGCTCACCGTGAACCCGAAGACCATAGGTTATGTTATCGGCTATGCTAAGGGGGAAGGGGTTGGGTCTCTGAAAAACCATTCCCACCCGCCGCCTCAATTCCAGCAGGTCAGTATCCGGATCAAAAATATTTTTTCCCTCAAGCAGAACCTGACCTTCTGATCTGGTTCCTTCTATCAGGTCATTCATCCGGTTTAAGGCCCTGAGAAAGGTAGATTTGCCGCAGCCTGAAGGACCAATTAAGGCTGTAATCCGGTTCTTTTTGATGTTCAGGTTTATGTTAATCAAAGCCTGAAATCGTCCATAAAAAACGGAAAGATTTCTGACCTCAATGATGTTTTCCAAGCTCATTCCCTACCCACCATGTCTAATTTCTGTTTTGGGTTGAATGTACCAGGGTCTTTCGCTTTACGGATTTGAAACATCAGCCAAACCTTCCTAAAAGGTAATCCTCAGTCCTTTTATCGGCCGGCCTGGTAAAAACCACCGGTGTTTCATCTATTTCTACCAATTCACCCATCAGAAAAAAGGCCGTCCGGTCAGCCACCCTGGCGGCCTGTTTGGTGTTGTTAGTCACCAGGATGATGGTGTAATCTTTCTTCAGAGTTCTCAGAGAATCTTCTATCTTCATTGTGGAAATCGGGTCCAGCCCTGAAGTTGGTTCATCCAGCATGATATATTCCGGTTTGAGAGCCAGCACCCGGGCAATGCACAGACGTTGCTGTTGACCTCCGGAAAGCTTCAGAGCGCTGGTATGAAGGCGGTCTTTGACCTCATTCCAGAGGCCGGCTTTTTCCAGAGAATCTTCCACAATCCAGTCCAGCTCTTTCCGGTTATTACGGCCAAGGAGTCTTACTCCATAAACTATGTTTTCATATATGGTCAGCGGCAACGGCACCGGGGTGGCAAAGACTATTCCCAGTTTTCGTCTTAAAGCCACGACATCAACCTCCGGGCTGTAAATATCTTCTCCATCCACCAGAATTCTACCCTCCACTCTGGAGCCTGGAATCAGGTCATTCAGACGATTCAGACAGGCCAGAAAGGTGGATTTGCCGCTTTTGGCTGGACCAATTATGCCCAGAATTTCATTGCGGTAAATTTCCAGGTTGATTTTTTTTAAGCTTTGATGATTGCCGTAAAAATGGCTCAGATTCTCAACCCTAATGGCAACCTGTTTCATTCTCAGCTTCTCTTTTTAAGACTTCCGTCTGATGTATTTTTCCATAAGATAATAAGTAACGATGTTAATAATCAATATAGAAATTACCAGGACTGCCGCCGTTCCATAGGCTTTGGGCATGGAAACCCCTTCTTTAGCCAGGATGTAAAAATGAACTGCCATGGTTCGCGAGGAAGAAAAAAGTGAAGTTGGCATCCGCAGGGCCGACCCGGCGGTGAAAATGACCACTGCTGTTTCTCCAATACTGCGCCCTATGCTTAAAATCACCCCGGTGACAATCCCTGGAAGAGCAGACGGCAGAACCACTCTTGTGACACTCTGCCAGCGGGTGCTGCCCAGAGAGAAACTAACCAGCCTGTAGGCATGGGGCACGGCTTTGATCGCTTCCTCGCTGGTCCGAATGATAGTGGGCAGAACCATAAAGGCCAGAGTTAGACCACCGCTCAAGATAGACCAGCCAAAACCAAGTTTATTGACAAACAGAATAAAACCAAAAAGACCAAAGATGATAGAGGGAATTCCGGCCAGACATTCTGCTCCGAACCGGATTATTCTGGTCACCCGGCTTTCCACAGTGTACTCGGTTAGATAGATCGCCGTTCCCACTCCGAGAGGTGTAGCTACCAGAAGAGCGATAAAGGTTAGCGAGATGGTAGCCACGATGGTCGAAAGAATTCCCCCTTCCCGGCCCATGTCAGCCGGATTTCGGGTGAGGAATTCAAGGCTCAGCTGAGGAATTCCGTTCTTAAAAATTACAGCCAGGATGAAAATTAAAGTAATAATGGCTATGGAAGTAAAAGCATAGAGCACTACTTGAATGAACTTTTGTTCTACTTTAGGACTAGTTCTCACCTGCCTACCTCTTCCTCTGACGAGCAGCTGTGATGTTGGCTATAGTATTTAAAATCATTATGATCACAAACAGGATGACCCCGGTGGCAAAGAGGGCTTCCCGGTGTTCGCCACTGGCGTAGGCCATTTCCAGAGCAATATTAGCCGTAAGAGTCCTGACAGGGTCCAGGATAGAACCCGGGATATCGGCCGCATTACCGGCTATCATAATTACAGCCATGGTTTCCCCAACAGCCCGGCCCATACCTAAGATGATACCGGCAATGATTCCGGAGCGGGCTGCCGGTAAAACCACCATCCTGACTGTTTGCCATCTGGTTGCCCCGAGGGCCAGAGAGCCCTCCCGAAAGGAATCCGGTACGGCTCGGATAGAATCTATGGCGATGCTGATAACCGTGGGTAATATCATTATTCCCAGAATGATAGAAGCGGCCAGCACCGAAAGACCGGGACCTCCGAGTTTTTCTCTGATTAAAGGAACCAGAAACATCAGCCCGATAAAGCCATAAACCACTGAGGGAATGCCGGCCAGAAGTTCTATGACCGGCTTGAGAACTCTGGCCAGGCGCCGATGAGAAAACTCGGCCAGAAAAATGGCTGAAGCTAAACCCAGAGGAACCCCGATTATCAAAGCCCCAAAAGTAACCATCAATGAACCGATAATCATCGGAAAGAGACCGAAGCTCTTTTCCGAAGGATACCAGTCCCGCCCTAAAAGAAAACTTTTCAGGCCATACTTAAACATAATGGGAGTGCCCTGCTCAAAGATGAACAAGGTGATGATGACCAGAACTGAGATAGCCGAAAGAGCAATCATCAGGAGGGATAGTCTAATCAGACGTTCATTTCTCTCAAGCCTAGTCATCAGGATACCCTCTCTCTCTCTTTAGGCAACCTTATCGGAACCAGGCCTTCTTTTTCCATTAATTTTTGAATTTCTTCCGAAAGAACAAAGTCTATGAATTCCTTAATCAGTCCCTCCGGGGGTTCTTTAGTCAGAAAAAGGAAAGGCCTGACCAGCTTATACTTCTTTTCCAGAATAGTTTCTTCTGTCGGCTTGACCCCGTTCAGGGCCACAGCTTTGACCGATTTATCAACCAGACCAAGGGAGATAAAACCAATGGCGTTAGGGTCCCGGCTGACTATTTCTCTTACTGTTCCGTTGGAATCCTGCACTATGGCTTTTTTGGTAATCCTGGTCTTACCCATGACCAGCTCCTGAAAAGCACCCCGGGTACCTGAGCCCTCTTCTCTAACCACCACGGTTATCGCCCGGTCATGTCCGTTCAGGGTTTTCCAGGTAGTAATCTCCCCGGCAAAAATGCTCTTTATCTGTTCCAAGGTCAGGGTCTCAACCGTATTAGTGGGATGGACTATAATGGCCAGCCCATCTTGGCATATTACTATTTGATAAAGCTCTTTTTCATCATCCTTTAATTCCCGGGAAGACATACCAATATGAGCTGCTCCCGTTCTGACGGCCTGAATACCAGCACTGGAGCCACCACCCTGAACATCTACTACAACCCTGTGATCTTTTTCCATAAAAAGCTCGGCCCATTTATCAGCAAAGGGCTGAATGCTAGTCGACCCGGCCACCACCAGGATGTGGCCGCTCCGTCCCGGCCGGCAGGAAACAAAGCCCAAGGATAAAATCAGGCACAGTCCAACACTTATTATCTTCAACCTGTTCATGGGATTCGAGTTTTAGTTTTTAATTATACTTAACTTTGCAAAAAATAAAAGCCCGTCTAAGAATTTTAAACCAGAAATAGCAAAAGGATATCTTTTTCTAACTTCTTGTAAGGACAGGCCATACTTATTTAGGATTATCATCCTGAATTTCTCATTCCCTGGTTAATGAAAACCACCAGCGCGGCCAGGACAGCTTTTAACAAAATGATGACCATAATTCACTCAATCAGGGAAAATCAGTAAACCTCCATCCCTTCCTGCCTGAATCCGACCGGAATCTCTCAGCTCTATGATGATAGCTTTTCCAGCTCCTGCAGGCGCTGTTCAAAGCTTTGTTTTTTTTCTTCATATTCCAAATAAACCTGGGTATATTCTTCATATAGAGAATCCAGGCTTTTCCGGGTGGCATCAAGTTCTCTAGAAAGACGAACCACCTCAGTCCCCCGGCCTTCGACCGAGGCTCCTATTATCTGCTGGGTCAGCAGGCTGACTTTTTGCTCTAACTCTTCCAGGCTGTTCTCCAGCTCCCGGACCCGCTCTTCCAGAGGCCTGAGCACCCTGGATTTTTCTACTATGACCTCAGAGCGCAGCCGACGAAGTTCTCGGGGTGATAACTTGAATTTGAAAGGTTCTTCCGGGGAAGGTGGACGGTCCTGGAAGCTGTTTCTGGTAAATGGATTTTTATTCTGAACAGAGTTTCTGGTTTCTTCTTCTTTTTCTTTTTCCTTCTCAACGGTCTCTTCTCTCCAGCCAACCTTTTTCAGAAAGCTTTCGTAATCACCCTCAAATACAGTAATTCTATCATCCTGGAAAACTATCAGTCGCTCGCCCAGAGCGTTCAGAAAAAGTTCGTTGTGGGTCACCATGACCACCGCTCCGTCAAAATTGTCGATGGCCGCCAGCAGAGCATCGCAGGATTCCAGGTCGAGGTGGTTGGTTGGCTCATCCAGAAGAAGCAGATTGACAGGAGTGGCTAAAATTTTTCCAAGCAAAACCCGGCTTTTCTCACCCCCCGACAGAATTCTGATGGGCTTGAGAGCCTCATCTCCCTCAAACATTAAAGTTCCAGCAATATGTCGGATTCGAGCTGGCTCCAGTGCGGGGTTGGCTGCGGCGATTTCTTCCAGAACGGTGTTCTCGTTATTCATCTCTTCAGCATAACCCTGCTCGTAGTAACCCACCGAAACCGATTTGGGCGAGGAGATTTCTCCGCTCTGCGGCTTCAGCCGGCCAGCCATGAGCTTGAGCAGTGTGGTTTTGCCGCGGCCGTTGGGACCGATGACCATCACCCGGTCACGAGCTCCGATGTGAATACTGAAATTCCGGATCAGGGGTTTGTCGGGGTTGTAACCAAAGCTAACCCCATCGAGACTCAGGGCGTATTTATGATGAAAAGGCTTTTCCAGAAAAGAAAATTCCATATTTTTGATCCTTTCCAGCCTTTCCCGTTTTTCCATTTTCTCAAGGTATTTCAGTCGCGACTGAACCAGGCTGGCCAGGCGGGCTTTGGCCCGAAAACGGTTGATGAAAACTTCCATTTCCTTCCGCTTGCGCTCGTCGTTAAGGCGGGTTTTCTCGTATATTTCTTCTTCCAGAGCTATCTGGTTGTAGTATTTTTCGGTATCACCCTCAATTTTGCGCACTTTTTTGCGATGAAGTCCAAGAATGTGGGTGGCTACCCGGTCCATAAAACTGCGGTCATGGGTGATGAACATTAGCTCACCCCGCCAGCCAAGCAAAAAGTTCTCCAGCCAGCGGATTGAAGTTATGTCAAGGTAATTATTTGGCTCATCCAGAAGAAGCAGATCAAAGTCGGCAAGTAGAAGACGGGCCAGGTTCAGACGGACCTTAAATCCCCCGGAAAGCTGGTGAGGATTCTTACGGAAATCTTCAGGCGAAAAACCAAGACCGGCCAGAACTTTTTCTACCCGCCAGAGCTGATCCTTATCGTGATCCTGGAGTCCACGGCTGGCTTCTTCCAGGACGGTGGCCATCTTAAAATCAGGCTCTTGCTCTAAATAACCTATTCTGTAATTTCTGGGAATTATAATCCGACCCTCATCAGGCTCTTCCCGACCGGCAATGATTCGGAAAAGAGTGGACTTGCCGTGGCCATTTTTTCCAACCAGACCTACCCTTTCGCCCTGATTGATCTTGAAGCTAATCTTTTCAAACAGGACCTGTTTGGCATAGCTTTTGGATAAATCTTCTACAGCAATCATCGTTCTGGTCGACTCTTTCTTGCGGGTTTTTTTATCCTTAATATAATTAAATCAATAATTTATTCGGAATTATCTTTAGCCTGAGGATTATTTCCACCGGCTGGCTCCATCAAGCCAGACAGGCTAGATAAAAAACTTCGGTGCTTCTACTTAAAATAGGGAATATTATAGCATTTCTGACCTGATTTTTTTACAGAATAGCCAGATTTTCTCCTTCTGCTGGAAATTCTTCTGTAATTACTCCGGCAGTTTAATGTCCACCGTCTATTGTCAGTATTAAAGACAAAGCTATTTTTTTTTTAGACTTTCAACTTACAGTCGAAAAATCAGATACCAGGGTCATGTTATTATCCTGTATGATTCATTTAAGAAAGTTTCATTATTGTAAAAACTTATCGAGCCCAGCCGGGCTGACAGGGTTAAAGCTTTATATTCAAGCACCTAAATGACTTGCGCTACCCAATCAGGAAACACTCTAATAAAGCAAAATTTAAAAAATTTTTCAGTAAGTCAGATAATTTTTTCTTGATATTTGGGGTAAATCTGCGGTATTTATAATATCCGGTAATTGCAAGCAAGGAAGCCTTATATGGCGACAAAAATTCTGGTAGTAGACGACGACCGGGTCACCTCATCTCTTCTGGAAAGGCTGCTGACCAGGGTGGGCTATGAGGTTATAACCGCCTCAGACGGGGCTTATGGCCTGGAGCTGGCCAAAACCATAAAACCTGCCCTGGTGATATCTGATATGCTCCTACCCAAAGTTCACGGCATTGACCTCTGCAAGAAAATTAAAGATGACCGAGAATTAAGAGGAATTAAGGTGGTGTTGATTACCGCTGTCTACAAGGGCGCGGCTACTCAAGCTGACGCCAGAAGCTGGGGTGCAGACTGCTATTTTGAAAAACCAATCAGCACCAAAGACCTTCTAACCTGGGTAGAAAAAAACATTCCTAAGGAACCAGGTTCTGATAAAGCCAGAAAAGCCAGAGTTAAACCTGAATCTCTTGACATAGACAAGATTATGAACGAACTGCAATCCCTAGTGGCAGACAGTAAGAAGCAAAAGAAATAATTACTGGAGTTATAGATAAGAATAGCCTTTCTAAAGTTTATGCCGGCAGCTTTTTAAGCCAACGTTTAATTTTAGAGGAGTTAGTCCGGATAAAAGCTCAACCCGGTCGATTTGCCTTGATGCGGCTTTTAAAATGGACCTCAGGGGCTGTAGCTTCAGTCTAAATTAATAAAATTAGAATACATCTCCTCAGTCCATTGCAGGCCTGCCAACTTTTATCTCAACTTTCAGGTCAATCAGGGGTCAATTTTAGCTTATGCCTGAAGGCTTATTAACCGCTTAATCGGCATTAAGATAAAATTTCTCAGCCGAAGTAGCCTTATTTATTCCGGGCTTTTTTCTTAATTATTATGCTGCCCAGAACACAGGCCCATTTCCTTCATCAGGTGGTGAGCGCCGGAGAATTTTTCGGTAACGAACAGAACGTAGCGGATGTCCACGCTAATGGAGCGCTGCCATTCGGGAATGATGTAGTAATCGCCGATGACGCTTTCGTAGGTCATGTCAAAGATAATTCCCACCTGCTCGCCCTTGGCGTTGAGGGTTGGTGAGCCAGAATTACCGCCGGTGACGTTGGTAGTGTTGAGGAAGCAGGCCGCCACATCTTTGAGAATGGGGTCTTTAAAGCGGCCGAAATCGCGCTTCTGGTAGAGTTCTTTTAGTTTGGCCGGAACATGGAAGGGAAATTCCCCGGTTTCTTTCTCCATCACGCCTTTCAGGGTGGTAATGGGCTTGTAGATGACGGCATCACGCGGGCTGTAGCCTTCAACCAGACCGTAGGTGAAGCGGATGGTGCCGTTGGCATCGGGGGCCAGCTTCCCTTCTTTCATCTCCAGAAGAGCGGCTTCGTAGAGTTTCTTGATATCGCCTCTTTCCTGAGCCCAGGCTTTGCTTTCCTCGCGTACCACTTTGAGTTCTTTTTCCAGCTCGGCTGCCAGGTTGATAAAGGGGTCATTTACCTTCATCAACTCAGCCGGCTTCTTTTCCAGAAGTTCCAGACGCTTCTGCGGGTCGCCGAGGATGGTATTTTTGTAGAGATTATCCACGTATTCATCTATGGCTTTTTCTGACTTCTGTGACAGAAGGGTTTTGAAAGCTGCAGGCACTTTTTCGGCCGGCAGGTTCATCATCTTCTTGAGCTGGTGCTTGAAGAACTCGCGGTCAGTGTTAAAAACATAACCGCGTTCGGCTAACTGAATTCTCTGCTTGATGTAGGGCAGGTTGCGGTCCTGATAGGCAGCTTCACGGTCTTTATCTGGTTTCTGCCGTTCTAAAACCGTGCGGTAAATGGTATAAGCCTGGGAAAGAACGGTGGAGCCGAAGTAGGGGCTGATAACGTTGCTGAGAAGCTCGTTCTTTGAAGCAAACACATCGTAGCGCTTCATGTAATCAGTCATCTGGTCCAGAACTTTTCCGTACTTTTTCTGGCGTTCCGGGCTGGAGTTGACCCAGGCTAAAAATTCTTTTTCCTGCTCTTTCTTGCGGACAATCAGATCCACTTTTTTCATGCCTTCCACTTTGCCCTGCATGTTCTTGAGCGAGTTGTAAAGGCCCCTGAGCATAGAGGCGTAGCGGATTTCAGTTTCTTTATCACCCTTGCTGGCGTTTTCTATGAAGTTAATGATGTCCTGGAATTCAGCCATGCGCTTGACCATGGAGTTGAAGTCATATTCTATTTCCGCGGCCAGGTTGTTGCGGTAGGTGCGGCCGGGATATCCCATAACAAAAGTAAAATCTCCTTCTTTAACGCCTTCGGTGGAAATTTTCAGCCAGACCTTGGGTTTGTAGGGAACGTTCTCCGGGCTGTAATCAACGCCAACTCCATCTTTGGAGACATAGGCTCTGAGGAAGGAAAAGTCGCAGGTGTGGCGGGGCCACATCCAGTTGTCCACTTCGCCACCGTAATTGCCGAGGTCCTGGGGCGGTGCGTAGACCAGGCGCACATCCTTAATCCTCTTAAACCGATATAAATAGTATTGATTGCCGCTGTACATGGAGACGACGTTGGCTCTGATGTCAGGCCCGGCTTTTTCGGCTTCAGCCACGATTTCCTTTATGGCCGCTTCAATGGCGTCATACTTCTGAGCTGGCGTCATTTTGGGTTTGACCTTGGAAAGGACGCGGGCAGTAACTTCCTCATAGCCGAGCAGAATATCTGCGATATAGCCCTGAGCTGGTATTTCCTGCTCCCGGGTCATGGCCAGGAAACCGTTAGTGATGTAATCGTACTCTTTGCTGGAAGCTCTCTGAATGGCGCCAAAGGCCACGTGGTGGTTGGTGAGAATAAGCCCGTCGGGGCTGACGAACTCGCCGGTGCCGCCACCCAGGCTGACCACGGCACTCATCAGGCCGGTGCCGTCTTTTTTGTACAGGTCATCCGGGTTCATCTTGAGGCCGAGCTGCTGCAGGTTGAGCATCCGCATCTGATGCGGCATCCACATGCCTTCATCCGCAAAAACAAAGAACGGAAGGCACAGCAGACTAACCAGCAATACACTGATGATGGCTTTTAGCTTAAACCTCATCTTTACCTCCTGAGATTTATTATTTCTGTTTTTTGTTTCGTTTTTGCCTTTTTGTTTTTGTTTCCGTTTTGTTTTTCTATTTTTCTAATAATTTTTGTCATCACTTTTTGCCTGAATTATCAAAGAAAGCTCAGCTTTTATTCATTTGTCTTCGGTTATCCCCGGGGTATTATTCTTTAAAAGAGATAACCTTTAGGGCCCGCCTGATAAGACCTATCTGCGTGATTATCATCTGCTTCTCAATTCTTTAAGCCTCTTCTTCGTTAAATCAGCCATTGCTCAATGGGATCAATCATCCCTCAGTGGAGCCAGCCTTTAATCAATATCACATGTTCTTCCTTATCGGTTTCAGCTACTTCTAAATAGAACCATCTATCACTCAATATTACCCAGCATAATCAGCCGCTGCTAAATAAAATCAGCTCTTCCTGAGTAGTATCGGCTGTTACCATAAGCGCCAGCTATTCCTCAACCTGAGATATGATAATATTTTAAAACCTATCTTTATTCAACTCTTGATTGAATAATGAACATTTTTGGCAATCGGTATTAGTTCATTTTTGAAATTTACTATTAATTGATTGAGCATTTTTCCGCCTTTGGATAACAACATCAGACCGCAAGGTGAACTTTTCCCCGATCATTTCTTATAAAAAACGTTTATCAATCGGTTTATCAAAAAGCTTTGCTACCCTTTATTAAATCATTAATTAAAAAAGAGTTGCCCGGTTAATAATAAAAATTTGACCCCTGCTTATTTTTTTACTGAAATTCTATAAAGCTACTACTCAAAAGTGGCCCTGCCGTTTTTTTAAAAGCTTAGCCTGTAAAATAATAAAGGCTTTTAAACCTCAATCTGCTTAAAAATAAGCAAAATATTCTCAAGGCTAATTAATCAGAATCCACCAGCTTCAAACCTCTTTCTCGGACTTTCAAATTTTACCTGAGTGGGGTCAAACTTTTCAGGGTCCCAATCACCCAGCCAGCTCAAAACGCCTTCAGAATCATCTTTATTCCTGAAAGCCTCAAGACAGCGATAATAACCAGAAACGCCACCGCAATCTTCAGGAGGGCAGGCCCGCTCTCCAGCTAAGCACAGTGGATACTTTTTCTTTGGCTCCTTTGGCTCTATTTTTTCCAGAACAACATCATGCACCCAGTTATCCCCATAATCATAAATATATACAGCTCTGTCCCCCGGCTTATGGAAAAATACAGAAAGTGGAACCTCGGTGCTCTCCAGTATTTCATCATCCTCTGGCTCGGCAAATGGCGTTTCAATAATAACTCGCCCTCCTGGTGCCTTGATGTCCGTGATCTCAAACCGGTGCAGGTGGTAATCTTCCCAGCCCATAGCATCCTGAATAGCCACATGCAGGTCATAAAAGGTGTAGCTCTCGGGAACCAAAATCCTTCGCCAGATTTCAGGCTCAATTCCCCGAAGAGTTATCTTGAGCTGATAGACATTTTTAAAAGGTAGACGCTTCGGAATGGTTATCCAGATTTCTTTGCCTGGCATTGTCTTTTCACTCCTAAAGCTAGTGTATAAAAATGTTCGCAATTTGATCTAGGAGGATGAGCCATCTTAAACCCTCCTTTTAAAGAATTCAACCTTAAGAAAGGAGGTTTTTACTTACGATGGCTCACAAATATTATAATAAAAAAAATTTTATTAAGAAAATTTTATAATGATTGCTTCAGATGATCCCCATTATTTGATTATAAAAGAGGTTGGTTTATGTCCTATTTTGTCCCCGCCCATCTCTTTACTTTAATAATTTAATTTACCCATCTCAATATATTATTTGCTGACAAAAATATAAAACATTCAGTGTATTGCCTTCCCTTTCTCAAAAAATCATTCTTCATACTTATCCCTCAGCTTGAATTAGCCTGAAACTATATCTTCAATACTCCTTATCATTCTTCTTTGCTCCCCGCAAGCAAATTTTTGAAAAATTCCTCTTGTTCTTTCAATAATTCTTCAGAATCACTCTTAACAGTCTCTTCTATTATTTCGTTTTCTTATATTTTTCGCCCATATTTTCTTCTTGATATTTCTCTCACCTGACCTCTAATTTCTTCATTTGGTTCAGGCGCCAGTTCAGTTCTTATATAGAATGGAGAGGTTATTCTTCCATTAACAGAGGTCCTGACGGCAGCCTGCCAGTTAGGAAGATTAATTAGATTATTAGCGTTTATCGTTGGTAGAAATATATCATCAAGCATTTTTGCATCTTCCAAACCCACCCTGAAAGAAATAATGCTAGAAACGTTACCAAATATTGCCTCTCTTATCTGCTGGTTCTTTATTTGCCACAAAAATTGATTAGCCAGAACTAATCCCAGTCCAAATTTTCTGGCCTCTGAGAGCAGCACAACAAAAGAAGAGGTGGCAATATTCTGAAATTCATCCACATAAACATAGAAGGGCCGTCTCTTTTCTTTTGGTAATTTAACTCTTTCCATGGCCGTACTCATTACCTTAGCCATCATTACCATACCAAGAAATCTTGAATTTTTCTCGGAAAGTTCTCCCTTTGCCAGATTAACCAATAATATCTTTCCCTTATCCATTATGGTCTTAAAATCTAATGATGAAGACCTCTGAATGAAAATATTTTTCAGCTTAGGATCAAAGATAAAATCCTTAAATTTTCCAAAAATATACTCGCCAATTGAAATTGAACCATCACTGCGTTGAGTAAATCTTGTATTAGGCAGCTGATTCTCCACCCAGTTCTTTAATATGCCCTCCTCATAATTATCACGCTTCCACTTTTTCCAGTTATCATCGTTCTGAAAGAATTCATAAAAATCTAAAATAGTGGCCTTTTTAGCTGGATCGTCCATTATCAAAAGTAAGGCCATTTCAACCATATGGTAAAAAATGGGCCCGGTATATTCGTACGAGGCCTTTCCATATTCATCTTCTAACAATCTACGCATTATCTCCTGTATTTCTTTTATTATGAAATATTTTTCTTCTCTTGTTCTGTACTCCAAAAGGTTTAGCCCTACCGGATATTCCATATCAGTTGGGTCTAAAATTACCACGTCTTCAATTCTTCTTTCTGGAATTAAACCACAAACTTCGTTGAACAAGTCACCATGGGGGTCTATCATAATAAGACCATTGCCCTTTTCAATATCCTCAAGAATCATCTTTTTTAAAAGGGTGGTCTTGCCCGTGCCTGTTTGACCGACTACATAAACATGCCTTAATCTGTCTACTTCTGAAATAAAAACATCTGATTTCCTTCCCCCAAAGAAATGGAGACCAATTTTAACCTTTGGCTTCTCCGCATTAATCAAGGCTTTAACTTCTTTTGGTACGGGCAAACTTTTAACAAAATTTACTCGAAGCCCAACCATTTCCTGGCCCACGGCCAGGGGCAGACGAAAGGCACTGATTGCTTCCCAGCCATCAAACAAAAAGCGCCATCTTCCGAAATCAGCCGGATGTCTCCAGATAAGTGGCATAAGATTTTCGAAACAACAGGCCATATTTTGCTTTTCTTTATCTGATTCTGGCCAGAGGACATCATATCCTCCAGAATAAAAGCTATTTCTGAGAGAGCTTTGATACTCGCTAATTTCCACGCCAATAGCTTCCAGAAGGGCACGAGCAATTGGTTCATCAGAAGCCAGCCTGATCTGCATCAAAAATGGCGCATCAAGCAGTTTTGAGAGCTGCTCCTCATAAGCCGATAGAAGTGAATCAGCCCGAAGCCTATATGAATGGCTGCTTTCTGAGTAGCTCAGTCTGGATTGTTCACACTTATCTATCTGTTCGTTTATAAAGCTTATTTCATTTTCTTCAAGGACAGTGGGAATCAACAAACAACTTAAAATTAGATTCTGATTTAGGCTTAAAAGAATATTTATTAAATTTTTAAAATCGCTCCCATGCGGAATAAAAGGGTAAACGTAATAGACATACTCAGACGTTACAGTGCTCCCGCACTGAGGAAGCAAACCTGTCAAAGGTCCTTTATTTAAAGTGGCCAGCGGTATAAGCTGATGACGTCTTCTGATTTCGGCTAAATAATTGATATTAAATGGCTTATAAAGGTTATAAAATTCCGCCTCGTCCTCCACCAGCTTAAATTCATGATGAGGCAAACGGCTCGACAATAATACTGGCAAAATCTGACTGTGGTCTAAAGCTTCCTTTTCTGCCTCATCAGCCTTGCTGCCTATAATTTTAACCAGAAGGGCTATATCAAGTTCTTTCTCATGATCAAATTGCTCTGTCTTACGGCTTATAAACCTGAGCTCATAAGCAAACTTATTTTCAGCATTATAAAGCGAATTAATCAAATCAACCTGGCTTTTCAGGTGTTGAGTAATGACAGAATTTCTGCTGTAATCATCAACAACAACAGCTATCGCATTCTCAAGCTTAAGAGCAAAGACAGAGGCCTCGTTTTCCATAGCTTTTTTATCTTCACCAAAGCCCAACTCCCCAGCAGAGATATTTGGAGCAATTTTTGAAAAGGCCTCTAAATTTTTGATAAATGGCTTATTTCCTTCCATCTTACCCTCTCATCTTAAACGATTTATTGTTTAGCTCGGAGCACTTAGTTTAAGTACCCACTAAGCTTTCTTTTTATGCTCAAGAATTTTATCAACAATCCCATATTCCCTGGCTTCCTCAGCGCTCAGGTAAAACTCCACTTCTATGTCACGTTGAATTTTATTCTTATCCTGACCGGTAAACCTGTTCATTAAATCAATCATCAGGGTTTGCATCCTGCTTAAATGGTCCATATGAGAGCGAAGATGAGAGGTCTGGCCGGCAAATCCCCAGGCAATCTGGTGGAGCATGATGAAAGAATTCGGGGTGGCATACCTTTCGCCTTTATTTCCAGCGGCCAGAATCCAGGCCGCCATAGAAGCAGCCTGTCCCAGGCAGACCGTCCTTATCGGAGCATCAATGCACAGCATGGTATCCAGTATAGCCAGGCCGTCGTCTACTGCCCCACCGGGGCTATTGATGTAAATATCAATGTAATCCTTACTGCTTCTGGCATTAAGCGTCAGGAGCGACCGGATTACCCGGTTTGCCAGGTCTGTATCGATTGGCCCCGAAATAAAAATAATCCTGTTTTCAAACAAGGTATCTTCCATTATTCCACCCCTTAAAACTTTTTGTCATGGTTTTATTCTGGGCACTTCTTTCAAAAGAGCCTTCCATTCATTAATGGTCACCGGTGGAGAAATATTTCTCAGTTTTTTGATGGCACTAATGACTTTCTTTTTATCTTCTTTCCTGAATTCCTTAAATTTCAGATATTCCTCAGGCAAAAAGCTGTTTAAACGATCAAAACCTCTTTTTATCTTCCCACCCAGACTATCAGCCACCCAGAAAGCAATTAATTGAGCCAGAGTTTCCAGGACTTCTCTTGAGGCCCGCGAATATTTTTCTTCTGCCCAGTGGGTTGATTGCTCACAGGGCAATGAATGCACTATCCAGTGCCCGATTAAATGTAAAATAGTAAGCGACTTCAAAAGAACCTCATCCAGGCTGAAAAAAAGGTTAAAGGAAACCAACCCCTTGTAAAAAACTATAATTTTAGGTTCAGGAAAAGCCCGATAAATACCTAACATATCTTCTATGCCTACTTTGTCGATTTGACCCCTCTGCTTATTGGCGGAAACTATTCTTTTCTCAGGCGGAATTAACCTTTTGCCGCGGTCTTCCGTGAGGTCCTCAATCCTGAACGGAACCTTTATTCGCTCATCCAGGCCCACGTCATACTGCGGATAGGCCAGAAAATAAGGGGGCGTTTCAAAAGAAATAAAGACCGGTGGCGGCACACTGAGGCTAAAGCCATTTTCTAAGAAAGGCTCAAGAGCCCGGGCTATCAGTTCTCGCTCATCTAAGCCATAGTTATGCAAAAACCGGAAAACGCCTTCAAACATCGATAATCTATCGCAAGCCTGGCGGTATCTCTCCATAATCTGGTCAACTATTTTTAGAAATTCCTCATCTCCCGCTTCCTCTATTATAGACCTCAGGTGAACCACATTGGACGAGGGCACATAACCAAGAGAAGGAAACCAGAAAATTATCTCCCGATCTCTTTTAAATTGAATCGAATCCGGGCTGTGCAGGTCAAAATAAATTTCTCTGAGAAAATGAAATGGTTCGCCTGGGTCTGAGCTAAAAATATTGTTGACGATTTGAAATTTTGCTTTTTTATCAAGCCTCTTCCAGGTTTCAACCGACAGGTCAAAGGCGGTAGAAAATTGCTTAAAAAAGTCCTCGGCGGCCCACACTTTATACTGGTCTGAAGAAGTCAGCCACTTCAGAGCCAGGGCTAAACCGGCCACCCTGATGATTTTCGAATATTGATTTACAATTTCAAACACATTTTCATATTCTTCATAATCCAGTTTTATGTTTTCAATGGCCGGAAGGTTCTCCGGGTTGCTGAGAAGTTCCCGCCAGTTTGGTACAAATTCTATTACCTTCTCTACAGTCTTTTTTCTCTTTAAAAAATCAATAAAATCAGCAATAGTCTTTCCTTCGGCCATTGTCCCCCCTTAAAACTTAGAGTTTATAAGTTTAAACTCCTTTATGAGCTCAGGATATTTCTTCTTTATGCCCAGAACCCGGCGGCGGAGAGCAAAGCGGTCGTTAAGACCCAGCAGTTTCCAGGCTGAAATTTTTTGTTCTGAAGAGTATAAACGACAGATTTGGCTGTAAGAAAAAAAAGCCTCAATTATGTTTATCATTCACTTTTTTTAGTTTTATTTTAGAATATCTGAGATGAATTTTTCAAGATTTTATTATAAATATGCTAATTTTTAGAAAGGACATGGTTTTGCTTGTGTCTTGTGTAATGAATATTCTAATGCGAAGGTCTAATGATCTGAATATGAAAAAACATATTTCTTTATTCCAGCTAATAAAAGGGAGGCAGAAAGTCCAAACATTTAGTAATCAAAAAGTATTATTCAGAACCTCCCCCAAAATCTGTGGAAATCTACCTGGACAGGAAGGGGGTTCTGAATTTTTTGCTTGCAATTTATATATTTTTCAGTATGATAAAAAGGGTAGAGTCCGAAAGGGACATCCCCAGGTATGGGGACGGAAACAATCCGCTGGCCCAGATTAAATGGTACTTCTTTTGTCCGAAAGGGACATCCCCAGGTATGGGGACGGAAACAGTGTAGAAACCAGGTGTTGCTGAAAAATAATGTCCGAAAGGGACATCCCCAGGTATGGGGACGGAAACGATTCCGAACCGCAAACGCATGGCATTGATTGTGTCCGAAAGGGACATCCCCAGGTATGGGGACGGAAACAAAGAAGTCGAATCGATCTTCAAAGGGATTGAGTCCGAAAGGGACATCCCCAGGTATGGGGACGGAAACTTTGATTTTTGCAGAAGTTCCACCATATTCTGCCCGGATGGGACCAGGTATTTGGACGGAAAAAATTTGCGTGTATCGCCTTATAAGGACCATATTAGCCGGTATATAAAAAGTTGGTAAT
>CAYQZX010000052.1:0-290500 GCA_964422165.1 uncultured Eubacteriales bacterium
GGTTAGCTAATTATAGCTCTGGATACTTTGATTTTTTTACTTTTGACTGGTGAGAATACTCTGGCTTTTATTAATCAAAGTCCTAAACTCTTTCTGGCTGCAAGTTTTGATGTTCAGTAAGTCCTGAATTAATCTTCTTTCTCTGGGCTGGCTGGGTTTTCTGGCTCAGGAGTTTGGCCTGATTTTTTCTTTTCTTCTCTTTCCTTGAACAGATAATAGATTTCCCAGCTTATTTCGTCAGCCAGACAGCCCAGACAGGAACGGGGAGTAGTGGCTATTTCTCCGTCGGCAATTTTTTCTTTAAGAATTTGCTTGACCAGCTTCCGGATTTTATAAAGCAAAATGTAATTAACCATCTTCTTCATGATAATAACAGCTCGAAGGAAATATGTAAAGCCAGACCCGCTTAGCATTGTGCTGGTCAGGATGAGTTTGCAGAACCTAAAGGCTTTTTCTAAAATAAGCTTTCAGAAAAACCTATGAACAGGCAAAAGATTAGACATGCAGGTAGGTCAGGCTGGGCTGTCATCCAAGCTTTTTTTGCCCTTCTTTCTTCAGCCGGTCTTCTTTTTTCTCAAACTTTAACCCTGGAGCAGGGTGCGATTGTCCGGGGTCCAAAAGATAAGAGGCAGATAGCTCTGGTCTTTACCGCTGATACTTACGGTGACGGTGTCGGCTATGTTTTAAGCGTTCTTGAAGAAAGAAAAATTAGAGGTTCATTTTTTTTGACCGGTAATTTTCTTCGAACCGGGGCTTTTTCTGTCTGGGTGGAAAGAATACTGCACTCGGGCCATTATCTCGGTCCACATTCTGACAGACATTTGCTTTACTGTGACTGGCAGGACCGGAAGAAAACGCTGGTTAGCAGAGAAGAATTTCTGTCTGACCTGGAAAAGAATTACGAGGAACTCGGAAAGTTTGGAGTGAACAAGGAAAGCGCCCGTTATTTTATACCGCCTTACGAGTGGTACAATCAGGAAATTACCGATTGGGCTCTGGCAGCCGGAATAACTATTGTCAATATTACTCCCGGCCTTTATTCGGCCTTGGATTACACTACCCCGGACCTGCCCAATTACCGTTCCTCAGAAGAAATCTTAAGACAGATTATAGAGTACGAAGCGACTGCCCCTGAGGGTCTTAACGGTTTTATTATCCTGATTCATCCTGGTGTGGCTTCTGAAAGGACAGACCTTTTGTATTTCAGGCTTGGTGAGCTCCTGGATGAGCTGCTGGCCCGTGGCTATTCCTTGGTCAGTATAGATGAAATGCTGGCCGGGGCGGAAAAGTTGAGCCAGGGCAAAAGTGAAAAAGCAGTGCTCAGAGATAAAGAAAAGAAAGCGAGCAGGGAACGGGAAGCCTTAACTGCTTTGACTGAGAAATCAAGCAGGACTGATGCTGACAGTCAGGTTATCGGCAGTGAAATCTATGTCTCAAAAACTGCCAAAAAGACCGGTAAACCAGAAGGATTGGACACCAGGTCGGAAGTCTGGAAATCTTCGCTCACAAGAGATGGGATAAACTGGTTTTATGGCCGTGTACAGGAGCTGGTTTCAGTTGATGGTCTGGTTATTTGCTTTTACGAAAATGAAAAAGCTGAATATGGACAAGTTGAGATTTCCTCCGGATTTTCCTCTCAACTGCTCGATTCTAAGCCCGGGTTTCATCTGACTCAAAAACCGGTTGCTGGAAAGTTAGGTCTCTGGCTGACTTCGCTAAATAAAATCTACCGCCTGACTCCGGACTCTGGATCAGTCCAGCTCTCACTCTCAATAGAACTTACTGAGCCTCTCGCTGGCCCTCCGGTTAAGGCGGGCGGACGTCTTTTTCTGCCTTTTATAAAATCAGTTGAGGCCAGAGATTTTCTCACCGGTCAGCTCCTCTGGAGGTCTGAACTTTCTGAAGAATCTTCAGGTCTTCTGGTTGCTTCTGAATCTGAAGTTCTAGTTTTCTGTGAGACCGGACGGCTGCTCAAATTAAACATTAAGACCGGCCAGAAAATAAAACAGTATGAACATAAAGGTAGACCCACTGCTGTTCTTCTGGGAAAAAGAGGCCAGCTTTACTTCGGTCTTGATTCGGGCCGGATGGGCTGTTTTGATTTATTAAAAGAAAAAATACGCTGGCAGGTTGACCTGGGAGCTCAGCGGATTGAACATCTGCTGGCTGATGGTAGTTATCTTTATGTGCTCACTTCAGGGGGTCTGCTGTATAAGTTGAACTCAGGTGGCGACCTTATCTACTGGCAGACCATACCCGGCCGGACTTTTTTTCGACCAGTAATTTTCCAGGGGGAAATCATTGTTCCCTCTTCTAACATACTTTATGGTTTTGACTGCAGAACTGGAAAGATCTCTTCTCAGACCGTTTTAACCTTCGAGGTAAAAACTGATTTAATCGTAATCGGAGACCAGCTCTTTGTTGGAACCTCTGACCACAGCCAGAACCTAAGCCTGGTTTATGTCTTAAAAAAGGAGCCTCGGGTTGTAATCAGAGCTTCGAGCAGTTCACCTCAATCTGTGGGGAGGCGGATAGTTTTTAGTGCTCTGGCTTCTGGCTTTGAAAATCCTAAATATGAATTCTATCTCCGACTGGTCGGGGGGCAGGAAAAAACGGTCAGCAAAGCTTCGAGTAAGAATACCTGGACCTGGGTTCCGGTTCAGCCGGGTCAATATCTGATAACAGTTAGAGTTTTTGATAAAAAACAAAGCAAACTCGCTGAATTGAGCTATAATATTATTTCTTTAAATGACCAAAATGACCTTGGTAAGGAGTGAATGATGACCAGAGAAGAAGCCCTGGAGCTGGTTAAACAGCATCTCCACAACAAAAACCTGGTGAAACACTGTCTGGCCGTGGAAGCCTGCCTGAAAGGCCTGGCCAGGAGGCTGGGTGGAAATGAAGAAACCTGGGGGCTGGCTGGGCTGCTCCATGACCTGGATTATGAGCTTACGGAAAAGAGTCCTGAGCTTCATACCAGTGAGACGGTTAAAATTCTGGAAAAGTACAATCTGCCGGCTGAGGTCATCCAGGCCATTCAAGCCCATGCCGGGCGGGTTCCCTGCCAGAGTCCCATGGATTGGTCCATTTATGCAGCTGACCCGACCACCGGGCTGATAATAGCCGCCACTTTGATGCACCCTGAAAAAAAGCTAAAAGCTGTGGACCTGGAATTCTTAAAGAGGCGCTACAAAGAGAAACACTTCGCTCGTGGGGCCAGAAGGGAAGAGATTGAAAAATGTGTCAACCTCGGCTTGAGCCTTGATGAATTTCTTTCCATTTGCCTGGAAGCCATGCAGGGCATAGACCAGGACCTGGGACTGGCTTGAGGCTGAATTCTTCCCTGGTTTTGAAAGTAAAAGAATTTTGTTAAGGTCTATTTTCAGTCCTGGCCAGATATCTAAATCTGAAATATCAGTTCTGTATTTTATATTTCGCTCAGAGAGTCGAAAGGGAAAGGAATTGCTCTGTCTTCCCAGACAGAGATTCTTAATATCTGGATAAAGACTTATTAGAGGCTTTTCAGGATTAACCTGAGGATGATAATGGGCAATATTATAGTGGTCCAAAAATTGAGGGAAGGCAGAGCTCCAGTTGAATTTTCGTTAAACACAGAATCTAAAACTTATGGCAGAAAGGTCTCTTTTACTTTTATTCCTATTTGTGATAAAAATTACTGAAAATTTTAAAAGCTGAATATGAATTAGTAAGGAGACTGGAAATGAGCAGTCCTGAGGCTCGAGGAAACTGGGGTTCAAAAATAGCCTTTATCTTTGCCGCCTCTGGCTCAGCCATCGGTCTGGGAAGCATCTGGCGTTTTCCCATAATGGTCAGCCATAACGGCGGAGCCATTTTTGTCTTTGCTTACATCCTGGCGGTCATTTTTATCGGCTTTACCGTTATGCTGGCCGAGCTGGCCATTGGCCGTCATGCCCAGAAGAATCCAGTAGGAGCTTTCAAGTATCTCAAGCCCGGAACTCCCTGGAAGTTTGTTGGCTACATGGGAGTTATTACCGGGGTGTGCATACTTTCTTATTATTCAGTGGTGGCGGGCTGGGCTTTCGGCTATCTCTACAAAACCGTAGTTGGAACTTTTAAAGGCGAAGTCAGCTGGGCTGAGTCGGAAAGAATTTTTTCAAATTTTGCGGCAAACCCTTTAGAGACAATTATCTGTCTTTTCATAATCATCGCTCTTACTACCTGGGTGATTTCGCGGGGAGTTAAAGGCGGAATTGAAAGATGGTCCAAGATTCTGATGCCCATGCTATTCGGGCTTATTATTTTTCTGGCCATAAGAGCGCTGACTCTTCCCGGGGCGGGAACCGGGATAAGCTTCTACCTTAAACCGGACTTATCCAGGCTTAACATCAATGTCTTCTTCTTTGCAGTCGGGCAGGCCTTCTTTTCTTTAAGTTTGGGCATGGGCACAATGATGACCTATGGAAGTTACATCTCTAAAAGGGACAACCTGGTCAGCTCAGCCGGCTGGGTTTGCTTTTCTACCACCCTGGTGGCCTTTCTGGCCGGGATGATAATTTTCCCGACTCTTTTTGCCACACCGGGCATAAATCCCGGAGAATTTAAAGCCGGCACTGGTTTGATGTTCCAGGTTTTTCCTATCATCATCTCCAAACTTCCAGGCGGTTATATTTTCGGAGTCTTATTCTTTATTCTTTTACTGGTAGCAGCTCTAACTTCTACCATTTCCTTGCTTGAGGTTCCCACAGCTTTCCTGATTGACGAACATAACTGGAGACGGGAAAAAGCAGCTTCCTTCATCGGAGCTCTATCTTTTCTGTTAGGGATACCTTCGGCGCTATCGGTAGGTGGCTCTTCCTATTTGAGCCATCTGGGAATAATGGGGAAAATGGATTTGGTCTTCGGCAACATTATGCTGGCAGTTGGGGCTTTGCTTATCTGTATCTTCCTGGCTTATTCCTGGGGGGTGACCAGCGCTCTCAAAGAAATTTCTTCAGGTAACCCTGACTTTCGTTTGAAACCACTCTGGGTATTCAACGTAAAGATACTGGCTCCGCTGGCTATTATCTTAATATTGATTTTCATAAAGAGAATTACTGGCTAAACCATTATTTCTTGAATCCAGGGGACTTATCATATTTATATTCGATCTGACCTGAAAGAAATTTGCTTGACTTAAGAAGCAAATTAGGGTAATTTCTCATCGTAAGGAAAGGCATTTAAATTGTGCTGTGGAAGGCCTGCTCAGCCAAAGGAGCTTGAAAAGAGTGAGGACCTAAAGCTTCTTATTTCCTCTTTTTTTTTCTCTCTCTCAACCTTTTTCCTTTGCCATACCATAATTTTTATGCCTGCCTTTTTACTCTTGATCGTTTGATTTGAATTTAGTCAAGAAAGGAGACTGAGATGCTATCCGGATTTCGAGGAAGGATTACTTTCATATTTTTCTTCTTTATATTAACCGCCATTGTTTCATTGGAAATTGGAATTGCTTCTGCGGATATTATCTACTATGACTTTGTCAAGAAAGCCCCGGAGGCTAAATGGTACCGGGCAATTGCTGCTGGCGGAGAGCTTCCCTGGAATGGAGCCGATAACGATAGCCGCGGCTTTGCCCGTCATTTGACCGACGTTGTTCTGGAAGATGGCAACAGGTATGCCCTGGTTCTGGAAACTCACCCCGAGTGGAAAAATAACGGAAATATAATTGGTGTCTTCCCCGACATCCAGATTCCAGCCGGGGCCACCTTTAAGGCCTCGGTCGGTTTTGTTAAAGGAGCCACTCAGACTGATGGGGTTAGATACTATGTTTCAATCATTAGTCCAGGTGGCGGGGCTGTTTTGTTAAAGGAATTAGCAGCCTCCTATGACGGTAAATTTGACCAGATTTCTGTGGATTTATCACCCTATGCTGGAAGTAAAGTAGATTTCAGGCTATCGGTCTCAGCTGCTGGTCGGGCTAATCAGGATTGGGCAGTCTGGGCTTCGGCTGCCATTTATGTGCCGCTATCTGTTCAGAAGGTCAGTCCTTCAACGGATATGAGCAGGGCGAAGGTCGGGGCTTCAGCTACCCAGCAGCCGACAGAGAAACTGAACCTTCAGCTGGTAAAACCGGCTGTCATCAAAACCATACCCTTGAACCCGGCTGGGGCTCTGCCTCCCCGTCATAAAATTGAAGATATTGGTCCTCTGTCTATAGAAGAGCCTTTAACTCTTCTCAACCGCATTTACAAAGACAATGAAAAACCTGACACTTACTATTACCTCCCGAGAGAAATCAACCTGATCAGGGACAAGGCAGCCGGTGGTTACCGACTCAGTGCGGTCTGGACCAACGACCAGAAGGTCAGGACGACTATGACTCTTCGGGCCAACATTGACCCGGCCGACGTCAAGTTGATGGAAGAAGCGTTAAAGGCGGCTAGGGGACAACAGGCCGTTCTCAGGTCCCTGCCTTACGATGAGGCTTCTATCATTGATATGAAGGGCTGGGAGGACTGGGAAATCGAGAATATCCGGATTCCGAGCTTCGGTTCTCTGGAAACAGAGCTTCCCATTAACATTTCCATGACTCCAGATACCCTGGCTGAACTAAAGCCTCTGCTGGAAAAGGAAGGTTTAACGGCCGGGATGAAAATCAAATCAGGAACGGTGGAAAGAGAAATTCCCATCAGAGTTGGTTTAAAGTATTTTACCGGCCGCTGGTATTCAGGCGTGGAAGAGCTTGGCTTTTCCATAGATGAAAAGAATTCGGTGCTTTATCTTCATGGTGTCAGAAACCTGTCTGATTTTCCCTTGAAGGTTTCTTCGGTCAGCCTCCGCTTCCGTTTACCAAACGGGGAAGAAGTTTATAAGAATTTGAAATGCCTGAAGGAAGCGGTCATCCAGCCGGGTCAAGCTCTGGACCTGGAAGTCCAGTTTGCCCCGAAAGGTCTTCTCCTGGCCGAGTACCGCAAAACCTTTCCCACGGCTCCACCAGCCCCAAAGAAAAAAAGTTCACTTCTGGAAAAAGGCCTGGGTGCCTTAAAAGGTGAATTAGAGAAAAAATTAGATAAGGATAAGGTTAAAGAAGCCGAAGAAATGCTGGTCAAGGATGAGGTTGGCCAGCCAGCCAGCCCTAAAGTGGACGCTTTCTTCAAGCAGTATGCCAGAAGTTTTTGGATGGAAATTGAACCTGATTTTGGCTGTCAGCCCTGCCTGGACAAGATCTGGAGCAACGTTGAAGTTGTTTCTTACATTGAAAGAATGAGAAAACTTCAGGTAGAAGTTCTATCCAGCGTGTTTGATCCCTCGGCTTTTGAAACGCCGCTGGAAGTGGAAAAAGTCCGGGTTGAAATTCGCTCTCCCTATCTCAGCGCCCAGGGTCGCAGCGGACTGGCAACCGGGATGGATTTTAACAAGAACAAACTTAAAGAGCTGGTTACCGTTTACCTGCCGATGTCCAGCGGCGAGCAATTTAGTTTTGAATACAAAATCAAAGCCGTCTTAAAATCAGGAGAAATCGCCGAATCGGCCAGCTGGGAAAAGGTGATTGATTCTCTGGACCTGACCATAGGACCTTACCACCTTAAAAATCTTTTTAATCGCTAAGAAAAGTTAGCCCGCGTTATTTTTTTAACCAAGGGCGAAAAAGGAGGCAGAAATGATTAGTTCGGCAGCAAGAAGGTATAAGATTTGTCTATTAATTTCTGTTCTTATTCTTTTAACGGCATTTTCTGCGTTGAAGGCTGAAGTGCTTCTGGATAAGGAGCCGATACAGGTCAGCGGGGCTCTGCTATTTAGGGACCACGCTAACGAACATGCCTATCACTACCTGCCGCTGGCGCCAAGGATTGCTACCTGGCCTGACGGCCGGCCGAAATTCAGTTTTATCCAGTATGTCCGGACCGGTAAAGAAATAACCGGAGGAATTTTGCATTTTCTCTGCACTTTTGGCCTGACCAAAGAGGAGCTGGAGAAAGCAGAGCAGGAGCTGACCAGGATAGATAAAGACGGCAAAATAGTTGGCCCGGTGATGTTTACTTCCGGTGAATTCCATCTTATTTCAACCTCAGCCGGAGAAGGCGGTATTTTCAGCCGCAAGGTGGTTGGGACAGGTAAAGCTCCACTTCTGGCTGGTTCAGAAGCGGCTGTGTCCATAGCTCTGACTGAAGAGGGATCTACTCTTTTAATGGAGTCTTTTAAAAAACCAACTTCAGATATTTCTGTCCAGTTTGTCATGACCTACCAGGGGTTAACTCCAGCTTACAATGCCCTGCTGACTGTTGATTGGGATAAGGTTTATGACCATAAAGAGTTTAAGGCCGATGTCGGTGGCTTTTTCGTCAGCGCCAGAATTCAAAAAATCTATTCCGAATTGAGAGAACAGGGGGCTATCAAGATGGAGGTTATAGGCGAAGATACCAAGATGGACGAACTTCTTGATACCGCCTATAACACCATTACCAAAATGATGTTTGAAGCCAAACCGGTAAAACCCGAAGACATCGGAAAATCGGAAGCTTCCACCGGTTCTAATTGGCTGGGCAAACTGTTCGGACAGGCTCATTTTGGCTTCTACCGAAAACAGGTCAAGCTAACCGGCAAGTACACAGTGGACCTTACCCGACGCAAGAGAGACCAGCGAGAAATTCCTCTGACCGGTAATATTGGCGGACTTTACAAGAAGCTGGGCAATAATCCTGAATTTTTTGCGGTGGTGGACCTGGATGACCCGACCTTTGAAGAGCGGACCATTAACGTCATTCTGGATGGAGAAGATTTCCAGACTTTTCAGCAGTACCTGAATTTTGCCGGCATTACTTTTAAGAAAGAATACGAAAGCGTAGACATGAAATCTATTACTGAAGATTTGATTTTTGACCGGACCAAGTTCGGTCAGAACGGGAACAAACTTTCTCTGAAATACAGACGGAAGGGTGACCAGACTGATAAATGGCTGGAGTACGAATACCGCCCAATCTGGAGTTATGTAGGTGGCCTGGAAGTAGCCGGGGATTGGATTAAAACCAGCCAGCCAGTCATAACCCTGACTCCACCACACAAATACAGATACCTTGAGGTCCTGGCGGAAGAAGAAAATATGAATAAAAACGGAATTATCCGGATTGCGGTTCAGTTCCGGCATAAAAATTTCGGCCGGCAGCTGCAGAAAGAAGTTGTCCTGCGTAAGGGCGAGCCCCTTAATATCAACTATGTCTATTTCCATGAGCCGAACAACCTGGAGTATGAATACAACATAACCTGGCTGTTTAAGGACAATACCCGCATTTCTTCTGGCTGGAAGAAGGCTACCGACCCGTTTATCTACGCTTATTATGAAAAATTTTGAGTGAGAGAAAACTCTTGGGTCTGAGGAGAAGAGTTTTTCTGCTGGTCTTGATGCTGTCTGTGGCCGCAGGCTCCTTGCTGGCCGACCCGGTGCTGACCAGGCCAGAAACAGTAGCCGGCCGGATTATCATCTATCCGGACCATAGAAATCCAAAACTCTTTTACTATGTGCCCACGGCGCTCCGGTTAAGCCAGTCCTTTGGCCAGCCCAGTTTCTTTTTCTACAAATATGTCTATGTCAAAGACCAGGGAGAGTCTGGCCCCAGAACCACAGCCGGCGGAGTGCTGACTCTGTCCGTGGAATTTGGTGATGATTCTGAAGTCTTAAAGAGAGAAAAAGGAGTTCAGTATGAATACCGCCCGGTTCCGATTGAAACTATGGAAATCAATCTAAGTTATACAGGTCTGGAAGGAGAAAAAGAGAAAGGTGAAGCAGCCGCCGAAAGCAAAGCCCTGGGTTCCAACAAGATTTTATGGAGCGGGAAAAGCTTTACTTTTCCCCTGAGCCGGGAATCGGCTTCTTACCTCTGGAAAATCTATGAAGAAAAAAAGGCAGCCGGGCTTAGTGTTGAATGCGAATTTTCCTACAGCGGTTATGAAATAAACGAGGAAGGCAAGCTCCAGCCCGGCGAGAGAAGCGGTCGCTTGAGCCTGGATGTTCCGGTGTCTATGGAACAGTACCCCGAGCTTTTTAAGGTCATCAACCTGGCCCAGAAATTTTCTTTTAATTACCGGAAAATGAGCGTCATCTGTTTTGATTTCGTTAACGGCCTGAACAAGGACGTGGTCAAGATGACAGTAGAGGTGGAAAGCACCACTGCTCGGGGGCAAAAAGATGTAAAAAGTGTCGTCTTTTCGTCTGACAGTCAACCGCAGTATGACCTGGAGTTTAATGTTCCGGAAGCCAAGGGTGGCAAGTACCGATACCGGATTACCAGGGTATATGCTGATGGCCGTTCGGTCCGCAGCGATTGGCAGGAAGGTGATAACGCTTTCCTGGATTTATCAAGTTATGAACTGGTTATCAGGGGTAATTCAGTGGAATAAGGCAGTAGCAACAGAGATTAAAGAGATATAAACACCATGGAAAATGGCAGATTAGGAGAAAATGGAAAAAGGCTGGGGAAACAAAAAATTTTATCTTATCATAACCAGTTGAGTCATCTCGGCTGGACTATTTTGCTTGTGGCAGGAGGAAGAAAATGAGAAAAAAATCAATGATTTTTATGGCTATTATCAGTCTGCTGATAATGGCCGGCCTTCGCCTGGCAGCTGAAGTGACTGTGGAGGAAGTGGTCCAGGCTGGGAGGTTTGTTTTTTACCGGGACCATGCTGACCCGCATAAATATTACTATGTGCCGGACCAACCGCGTTTAGCCACCAAGAGGGATGGCACCCCTGAATTTACCTTTATCAAGTACACCAAGACTGATGGTACGACCAAGGGTGGGGTGCTGCATTTTCTGGTGACCTGGGGGTTTACTTCAGGCGAGTTGAGCTCGGCTGAATCGGCCCTCAAAGGCATAGACTCGCAAGCCAGGCTGGCTGGGCCGGTTCCATTTAAGGAAGGGACGTTTCAGGTGGTTTCAGCCACAGCTGGCAAAGATGGTACTTTCAACCGGCGGATAGTGGGGGAGGGAAAAGCGCCTGTTTTGCCGGGGCAGAAGGCAGCAGTTTCGATTGCTCTGACCGAAGAAGGAGCTTCACTTCTGTGGGAATCATTTAAGAATCCGACTTCAGATGTATCGGTTCAGTATGTGCTGAAATTTTCCGGGATAACACCGGCTTTTCAGGCTAAGCTAAAAGTGGACTGGGATAAGGTTTACACCCAGCATGACATTAAGGCTGCGGTGGAAGGGACGGTTAAGGTGGTGAAGCTGCGGGCTGACCTGGGGGCCACGCTGGAAGAGCTGCGTCAGAAAGGGGCGATTCAGCTGGAGATAGTTGGTGAAAATGAGAACATGCAGAAGCTGCTGGAGACCGCCTATAACCACATTCTGCAGCTGATGTGCGATAAGGTGCCGGTTGGTACCGGTGCGGCCAGAACTTCATCTAAGTTTAAGGTAATTTATCCTGCCAGGCCAATGAATTTATTTCAACGTTTCGATCTGGCTGAACTATTCCAATCTGGTAATTCTTCTAACCAATATTTTGGAAACACTTTTTCTGAGGAAGATACTCTTCAGAATGGTCCCCATGCCCGCCCTAATGTAGCAGAAATAATTCAAAATGTAGATTGTCCAGCCGGTGCCAAAGAGCAAGCTACTCTTCTGGAAAATAGGGCCAAATCGTTCTATGCAGCCGGGCAATTTCGCCAGGCTGTTCAATATTATGAAAAGGCTTATGCGGCCTGCCCTGACCCACGATATTTATACCAGCTTGGTTTAATCTGGGAAGAAAATTTAAAATCATACAGTAAGGCCAGAGAAAAATATGAAGCTTTTATCATGGCGACTGAAACAACCAACCGTTATCCTGAGCTGCGCCAAAAAGCCAGGCAGCGTCTGCAAATATTCAATGAAGCCAGAGATCTATTTCAGAAAGGAAACAATATTTACTTTGAAGCAGACAGATTAGACCAGTCTGGTCAGAAAGAGCAGGCTAAAACGAGATATCTGGAGGCGTTAAGTATATATCTTCGGATACAAGAATTAGTTCCTGATTCAGTAAGTGTTATGAATAATAGTGCCAACTGTTACTTCTGCATTGGCGATATGATGAGCGATAGAGCCTACCTGGAAAAAGCCCTGGAAGCCTTTAAGAAACTCTGGGAATTCTTGACCAGGTATCCTGAATCTCGGGAAGATTTGAGCGAGACGCTTGAATATGTCGAAGGAAAGATTATAGAAATTAACAAAAAGCTAATGTCTTTACCTGCTGACCAGGCAGCCAGCCCAACCGGAACTGGAGAAAGTAGACCTCAATCAGGAAATGTTCAGGAGACCCGGGGTCAGCAGACAACTACTACGGGGCAGACAACAGGACAAGCTGCTGGCCAGCAAGCTTCGGCCCAGCATACAAGCGGCAGCCAGACGACAACCGGGGCTACTTCAACTCGACCGTCCACTCCGCCGTCAACCTCTGGCCAGAGCGCGACACAGGCCCAGGCTACCGCTTCTCAGCCTGCAGGGGCGACGCCAGAGGTCAAGCCAATAGTGAGCGTCCAGCTGGGCTACAGTTTTAAGCGGACCAAGCTCTCGGGCAAGTATGAAGTGGACATGAGGCGCAGGCTGAGGGAAGACCGGGAAATAGTCATGAGCGGCAACATCAGCGGTGTTTTCCAGAAATACGGAGAAGACAAGAGGTTTTTCACGGTGGTCAGCCTGGATGACCCGACTTTTCAGGAAAGAACCATAGAAGTCATCCTAGACGGTCAGGATGCTGAGGATTTTAAGAATTACGTTAACAGCGTGTCGGTGATATTCCGCAAGCAGCGGATAGCCGGGCCGGTGATGACCGGGGAGGTGAAGTTTTTTGAGCAGCAGTTTGCCGAGCGGGGTAATCGCCTGAGCTTCAAGTACGGCCGGGTAAACGAGGCGGCCACTGAGTGGTTGAATTATGAATACAAGACCAAATGGAACTTCTACGGTGGAGTAGAGTGGGAGAGTGATTGGGTTAAGACCCAGGACTCGGTTTTGACTCTGACGCCCCCGGTCAGGCGGCGGACGATAGAGATCTCGCTAGATGAGGACAACATTTTACAGAATAAGATTAAAGCCGTGGCCATACAGGTGAAGCACAACATTTATGGTAAGGATATACTGAAAGAAGTGGTCATTAATTATGACAAGGGCGACCCGCTGACGGTGAATTACACTTATCTGCATGAGGAAGGAAAACCCGGGTACAGCTACCGGACAATCTGGCTGACGCTGGACGGCAAGGAAGTAGAAACCAACTGGGTCAACCGGGAAGGGCCATTCATCTATGCCGTGTTCACCAAATAAAAGCTTTGAAAATTTGGACCGTTGAAAATGAAAAAACAACAAAAAATAAAAGAGATGGTAAAAGGAGGCTTAAATGAGCGGGAAAAGGATGGCATCAATTTTACTGACAGTATTATGCCTTTTTGGACTAACTTCATTTGCCGCGGCCGAGGTTGAACTTGATTCTGCGCCGCTGCAGGTAGCTAATGCCATACTTTACCGGGACCACGCCGACCCCAACGTTTTTTATTACATGCCGAATCAGCCGAGACTGGCTTACTGGCCTGATGGCACACCCAAATTAACCTTTCTTAAATATACCAAAGCAGGCAAGGAAGAAGCCAAGGGCGGAATTCTGCACTTTTTTGTTAAGTACGGGCTGGACGAGCAGGAACTCAATAAAGTCCGCCAGGAACTGACTAAGATTAATCCCAGGGCCACCATTAAAGGCCCGCTGGTTTTTAAAAAAGGTTCATTTATGGTTGTTTCGGCCGCAGTCGGTGAAGGCGGAGTGTTTACCAGAAAAATCATCGGCGAGGGCAAAGCGCCTTTAATTTCTGGTTCAGAAGTATCAGTGTCTATTGCCGTGACACCTGAAGGGGCGACTTTTCTGGAAGAAGCACTGAAGCAGCCAACCTACCCGGTCAGCGTGCGTTTTGAGATGACTTTTGAAGGCCTGACCCCTAAATACCAGGCCACAGCCACCATTCACTGGTCCAAAGTCCGGGAATATTTTGACCAGTACAGCAAATGGAAAATTTACAAAAAGAAAAAGCTGGGCATATGGACCTGGTATGTAAGGACCGGAACCGGGGAGATGCGGGAGATAAAAGATGAGCTGACCTCAAAGGGAGCGGTAAAAATTGATATAACCGGTGAAGACCAGAACCTGGATGGTCTGATGCAGACCCTGGTTGATACCATCATGCGGGAAATGTTTGAGACCAAGCTTGAGCTGCCTGAGGAAGACCAGAAAGAGGAAGGGAAAGAAAGTGAAAAACAGGATAGACCCTATGGAGTGAGTACCACCAGAAAAAAGGTTTCCCGGACAGACGACTGGACCATCAACATGACCAAGCGCCTGCGTCAGGAGAGAGATACCGGACCCATGGATGCCAGCCTCGGCGATGTCCTCCGTAAGTTCAAAAACAACAAGAAGGTTTATGACATCATCAACCTGGATGACCCGGACCTTCAGGACCGCGTAGTCTATGCTATCCTGGATGGTGAAGATTTTGAGACTTTCAAGAAATACATTAACTTTGTCACTGTCAGCTTTAAGAAGGTTCATAAAACTGGGGAACCGACCACCAGAGACCTGATTTTCAACGCTCAGACCTTTGCTGAGCGCGGCAACATGCTGTCCTTCGTTTATCCCCGACTGGGAGAGGGTGCCACCTGGCTGAGTTATGAATACAAAACCACCTGGAGTTTTATGGGCGGCATCAAAGTAGAAGGGCAGTGGACCCGGAGCGAAGAAGCGGCCATCAACCTGTTCCCGCCGCACCGTTACCGGCAGGTTGACATAATTGCGGATGAAGAAAACGTCAGAGCCTACAACATAAAACTGATAACCGTGACTTTTAAGAACAGGTTTGCCGACCGGGAAAAGACGGGAGAAGTAAAGCTATTACCCGGCGAAACATTGCTTGGTAAATATGAATATGTCCATGCTGAAAATGACCTGAATTACCAGTATCAGATAACCTGGCTGCTGGGAGACGGCCGGCGGGTATCTTCCGGCTGGCAAACGACCACCGAGCCTTTTGTCTATGCCCTGTACCAGGAGAGATAATATCCTGACTTGTTTGTTATTGGAGAGTAAAATATTGAACTTTCCGCAGCGGAGATTATCAGACTGAAATGATTATTGAGTAGTTCTGGGCGAGAACAATAAGAGTATTTACAATTTATCAATTTCATAGTTTTATGGATGAGCTGCAGTTCAATTTTATTTTAAAGCTTGGTTATTTCTTAGTTCGGCAAAAATTTTGATGAATTAGATAGTAAGCGGTAGTGATATGGAAAGATGTCCTGGATTGAGGTGATGAAATAAGCCAGGCCCGCTCCAGCCTACCAGGGGAAAGTTGCGCAAATATCAATTGACAGGCACCCTGTTTAATGAAAGGATGAAATAATAGAAGGTTGTAATGTGTAATTTTTGTCATCAGCACGGGGAAGGCAAGAAGTGGTACCTGGAGGCCCGGAACTATTCCGAAGACCTGCTGAGCGACCTTAGAAGGCGGCGGCTGATAGAGAAATTCTTCAGGGGTTCAGATCATTTAAATAAGAGCGAAAAGGGTCTGGCCAGCCTGGATAAGCTGCCGGCGTTTCTGAGTAATTTTATCCGGAAAAAGATAACCAAAAAGCAGATGCCTTACCACTTCGGTCAGGTCATTCCCATTGAGGATGTGGAAAAAATCCTGGAGATGGCTACCTCGGTTGTCCGGCTGGCCTGCATCTGCCGGAAAGCAATTCTTGGTTCGGAACAGCGTTTCTGCTATGGCCTCAGCCTGGCTCCCCAGGGTGGGGAGATGGTAAATATCCTGAAAGGGATTGATGCTTCTTATCTAATAGGCCCGCAAACTGGTGGCCTGGAATATCTCTCCAGAGAGAAGGCACTGGAACATATGCGCCAATGCGAGCAGGACGGGCTGTGCCACAGCGTCTGGACTTTTCTGACGCCTTTTATCGGTGGACTGTGTAACTGCTCTCTTCCTGGCTGTATGGCCCTGAGAACTTCTCTCCTTCACAAAACACCGGTTATGTTCAGGGGAGAATACGTGGCAGTGGTTGATCAGGAGAAGTGTATTGCTTGCGGTGAGTGCCAGAAGATCTGTCCATTTGGAGCATATCTATCTACTAAAAATGGAAACAAGGCACAAGTAAACCTTAAAAATTGCTACGGCTGCGGGATCTGCCGCAGTGTCTGCCCGACCGGGGCCATCAGCCTGGTTGACCGGGTTTCTGTGCCTGAGGTGGCTCAGCTCTGGCTGTGATGTTTGCTTTTTCCTGATGGTTGATATTTATTATATGGCACAATAACTGACAGCTAAATGGCCAAGAGACTTTGACCAATAATTTCATCGATTCACTGAACCAAGAAGGGGCTTGACCCCGACAAGAAATAAAGGTATAAAAATATCTCTTTATCAATCGGTCTTTGAAATCTGACTGAACTCCGAGCCGGCGAGCCTGGAGCCCCTTGGGTATGGACGCTGGCCGACAGGGTGTGGCTGGAAACAGCTATTGCCTCCCGCTCAGGAAAGGAGTTAAGGATGAATTTTCAGGGCATGCTTTCCGGGTGGAAGGCATGCCTTTTTTTTTGATATCAAGGTCTTTTTCAGAAAAAGAATGCTTGTAAACAAAATGGTGACTTAAAAAGATGGATGGTTATAAAAATGTTGAGTTAGAAACAAAGGTTGACCCCAGAAATAGATGGCAATCGGGCTTGAGCCTGACTATTTTTCATTTAAGATGCAGGCCATTCAAAATTGGAGTTTACATAAAGGAAGCCTTAAAAATAACTTGGATGGAAGGCATTTGAGATAGTTAAGGCCGAATAAATTGAGAGCAAGAGAGAGAACAAGAGTTGAACCAGAGCAAAAGTTTTAATAAAGAGTGAATTTTTTAAAATGACAGAAGAAAGAGAAAAGCCGATATTGATAACCAAAAGCAAAAACAAAAAGGTAAAAATATTCTATGTTGTTCTAGCAGTTCTAATAGTCTTGCTCAGCTGGAGACTGAGCAGCCATATTAACCAGGTTAAAAAAGCTGAAGGTCAGGAAGATGGTCAGGATGGTAAGAAGAAAGCCGTAATTAAAAAAAGTATCATACGGGAACTGATTGTGGCTACTACCTTTAGCCTTGAAGACAGCGGGCTGCTAAATTTCCTCGTTCCTGAATTTGAAAGACTCTCAGGGTACAGGGTTAAGGTTCTGGCTGTTGGAACTGGAGAAGCTCTGGAAATGGGACGTCGCCAGGTAGCTGATGTTCTTCTGGTCCATGCCCCTGAGATGGAAGAGAAATTTATGGCCGCCGGCTATGGGGAGAGACGCGAGATGATCATGGCCAGCGATTTTGTAATTGCTGGCCCTGAGTCTGATCCGGTCGGGATAAAGAACCTTAATTTTGTTGATGCTTTCTTGCAAATTGCCAGGAAAAAGTATTTTTTTGTCAGCCGGGCAGATAATTCCGGGACAAATTTTCTGGAGAAACAAATCTGGAAGTCAGCCGGAATCAAGCCTGAGGGCAGGTGGTATTTAGAGACGGGGCAGGGGATGGCTGAAAGTCTGCGGATTGCCTCAGAAAAGCAGGCATACATTCTGGTTGACCTCCCCACCTTTATGAAATTAAGCCGGGGGATAGAACTGGCTATCCTGGCCACAGATAGCCAGTATCAGAACCTCTATTCAGTAATCACCGTAAAAAATCTGAGCGGCAAAGTTAATGAAAAAGGTGGCCAGGCTCTACTGGAATATTTGACCTCGGAAAAAGCGCAGAGATTAATAGTTGAATTTAACATCGAGGCCAGAAAAAGTAGAGAACAGGATAAGCAAAATCAGGAAGGTAAACAGAGTTTATATTATCCATTAAGACTGAGAACCGCCGATTCAGAAGAATCTAAAGCAATAGAAGCAAACCTGAAGAGATAATTTTTTTAGATAATAAGATGATAAAAACAACAGAAAATTCAGTTTAAAGAGGATTGATGAGCTTATCAGAAATTGTCCAAATTACCTGGTTGAGCTTGGCTGTCTCCGGGTCGGCTACGGTTCTGGCGCTTCTGGTTGGCCTGCCAGCTGCCATCTTACTTTATTTTAAGAATTTTTCAGGCAAAAGACTGGTGGTGACTCTGATTAACACCGGAATGGGACTACCACCGGTAGTAGTTGGTCTCTTCGTAGCTGTTGTTTTCTGGCGCAACGGGCTGCTCGGTTTTCTTCAGCTAATGTACACCCCTGCGGCCATGGTCATAGCTCAATTCATAATTGCCCTTCCGGTAGTGGCTGGGCTGTCTCTGGCTGCCTTTGAGCAGGTGGACTCTGAACTTCTTCTTCAAGCCAGAGCTCTTGGAGCCTCTAACTGGCAGATGGTTGGAATTCTATTACGTCAGTCAAAAATGGGGCAATTAGCGGCGGTAATTGCGGCTTTTGGGGGAGTTATTTCTGAAGTGGGAGCAGTGATGATGGTCGGAGGAAATCTTAAGGGCTACACCCGGGTGCTAACTACCTCAATTGTTCAGGAAACCAGAATGGGTAATTTTCACTCGGCCGGATATCTGGCGGTTATTCTGCTGGCTCTGAGTTTTGCGGTCAACTGGTTTCTAACCACGCTTCAGCAAAAAGAAGATATGAAACGGAAAGGCTGGAGATGGAAATAAGAGACCTGAAGGTGTTTGAAGGCGGTTTAAGGATCCTGGAAGTGCCTTATTTCAGGGTTAAGGAAAAGGAATGTCTGGTTCTCTTCGGACCAAATGGTGCTGGTAAAAGCACTTTCTTAAAAGTGGCTTCGCTTCTGAAAAAACCAGATTCTGGTCGAATTTTTTATCATGATACAGAAGTCAACGATAAAAATCGGGCTGAAATCAGAAAAAAAATTGCCTGTCTTCTTCAGAAACCGGTTTTCTTCCGGGGCACGGTGCGGGAAAATCTCCTTCTCGGGTTGAAATTCCGCCGGGTTGAACCGAGCGAGCAGAAAAAGAGACTTGAAAAGATTTCTTGCTTATTCAATCTCAAGCCTCTGCTGGACCGCAGCCCCCAGCAGCTTTCGGGGGGAGAAAAGCAAAGAGTGCATCTGGCCAGGGCCTTCATTCTGGAGCCGGAATTTCTTTTTCTGGATGAGCCCTTTAATGGCCTGGATGTCTCCCTGAAGGAAAATCTGCTTCAGGATTTTGTTAGAATAAGAAGAGAGATGAACATAACTACTATTCTGGTGACCCATAACCGGGATGAGGCAGCGCTCCTGTCTGACAGGGTGGCGGTGATGATTTCGGGACAGATTGTTCAGACCGGGCGACTGGAGGAAATTATCTCCAGCCCGGCCACACCTGAAGTTTCCAGACTTATGGGTCAGGAAATCCTGGTGGAAGGGCTGGTGGAAGACTCGGATAATGGACTGCTCAGGGTTTCAGCCCACGGTCAGGTGGTTTTTGCCTTCGGCCCCTATAAAAAAGGCGAGAAAGTCATCCTGACTTTTAGACCAGAAGAGGTCATTTTGGCCAGGCAAAAACCGGCTACCAGCGTCAGAAACTGGTTTTATGGGTTGGTTTATGACCTGAAATTGCTGGACCGGCTGGCCCTGGTGAGTGTGGATTGCGGATTCAGAATAAAAGCTCTAATATCAAAGGTTTCGCTGGAAGAGCTGGAGCTCAAACCTGGAAAAAATATCTGGGCCGGGATTAAAGCTTCAGCCCTTGGAACCTGGCTGCCTTCAGGTTCGGCTGACATCTTAAATCAGAGGAAGGTGAATGATGATTAAGTATGAGGAAGCCAGACGTCTGGTTATGGAAAAAGCGGAGATTATTGGGAAAGAGAAAATCAGACTGGAAGAGGCTCTCGGTCTGGTGGCGGCAGAAGAACTAAAATCCAGGATACCGGTTCCTCCGTTCAGGAATTCAGCTGTGGATGGCTACGCCCTGAAAAGTGAAGATACAAGAGTTAAGAACGGAGTGGTGCGGCTCAGGATTATGGCTGAGCAGCCGGCTGGAAATTTTTTAAGTCAAAAGGTTCGAAGAGGACAGGCAGTCAAGGTGATGACTGGAGCTCCGGTTCCGGCCGGAGCAGATGCAGTGGTTCCGATAGAAGAAGTGGTGGAGAAAGAAGGTTTTATTGAATTAAAGCGAGAGGTTAAAGCCCTGGAAAATATTAGAGCAGCTGGAGAGGATGTGCCAAGGGGAAAGGTAATAATCTCCAGAGGAACAGTGTTGAAGGCTCCGCAGCTGGGGCTTTTAGCTGCCTGTGGCTTCAGCAAAGTGGTCGTTTACCGCAGGCCACGGGTAGTGGTTTTAATAACCGGGAATGAACTCTGCCAGCCGGGAGAGAAACTCCATCCGGGTAAGATTTATGATTCCAATTCTACTATCCTTAAAGCTTTACTGAAATCCAGCCAGGCTGAGTTGGTAGCGGTAAAAAAGATCGGCGATAACCTGAAATCACTTCGAGCAGCTCTGAATAGAGCTGCCAGAGAGGCAGACCTGATCATCACCTCGGGTGGGGTTTCGGTTGGTGATTATGATCTGGTTAAAGAAGCAGCTCAAGGAGTAGGAGCCAAACAGATTTTCTGGAAAGTGGCTCAAAAGCCGGCCAAACCGCTGGCTTTTTTTAAGCTGAAAAAAGGTAAAAAATCAGTCTGGATTTTCGGATTGCCCGGCAATCCGGGGGCAGTCATAATTTCTTTTGAAGAATATGTCAGACCATTCATCAAAAAAATTATGGGCTTTAAGGAATCCGGGCCCAGAGAAATAGAAGCCAGCCTGACTGAAGTTGTCAAAAAGAAGAAAGGCCGCTTGAATTTTTTAAGGGTTAAACTGGAGTGGAGTGAGGGGGGGTGGTTAGCCGCCCCCTGCGGGGCACAGGAATCTGGCATTATCTCCAGTCTGACTGAGACCGATGGCCTGGCCCTAATCCCGGCTGAAGCTGAATATTTGCCAGCAGGCAGCCGGGTAAAAGTTCATCTGGTTGAATGGTAGCCAGGGGTTCTGGAGAAAATTTAGAAAAAAGATGGAAGATAATAAAAAGATCAGCCGGGGAAAAATTGAATTCAGGTCTGAAAATTATAGATCTGGTTCATGTCTGTTAGATTTTAGCTCTGGTGCCAGAGAAAGGAGTAGGAAAATTAATCCTGGACAACGGAGGAGGCAAGAAAGCTTGAAATATGAATAAATAATCATATATATCGGAGAGGAATACCTGAATGCATGATAAATACAATCGCCAGATAAACTATATGAGGATTTCGGTTACCGACAGATGTAACCTGCGCTGTTTTTACTGTCGTGGAGTCCAGGATTTTTCTTTTATTCCTCCTGCCGAGATTCTGAGCTATGAAGAAATTATCAGGCTGGCCAAGCTGGCCTTAAAATTAGGCATTGATAGATTCAGAATCACTGGCGGAGAACCTTTAGTCAGAAAGGATGTGGATGAACTGGTGGTGGGGATAAACAGTTTGCCCGGGGTTAAGGACCTTTCCCTGACTACCAACGGTTTGCTGCTGGTTGACTACCTGGAAAAGCTTCGGAATGCCGGTCTAAAGAGGTTAAATATTTCCCTGGATACCTTAAAGGCTGAAAAATACCGCAAAATTACAGGTGGATTTGATGGATTTCCTAAAGTTTTAGAGGGACTGAAGCAGGCTCTGGAGATGGGATTTTCGCCGGTCAAATTGAATGTAGTTTTGATGAAAGGGGTTAACGAGGATGAAATAGAAGATTTTGTCCGCCTGACTTTTGAACTTCCCTTGCATATCAGATTTATTGAATTGATGGATTTTGCTCCGGTTGAAGGCTATTTTCTTTCAGCCTTAGAAATTATGGAAAGAATCAAAGACCTAGGCCAGCTCGAGCCGATGTCTGTTCCTGGCTCGGGCCCAGCCAGAAATTATCGAATAGCCGGGATGAAGGGTAGTCTGGGCTTCATCACACCCTTAAGCCACCATTTCTGTGGAAACTGCAATCGGTTAAGGGTTTCAGCCGACGGGCAGCTTCGGACCTGCCTTTTTTCGGAAAAAAGTTATGACCTGAAAAATCTCCTCCGGAGAATGGCAACTGAGGAAGAAATCTTAAAATTTTTACAAGAAGCTCTGGCGGAAAAGCCTGGAAACTGGCGGGAGCTTGAAGCGACAAGACCCAGAAATGGGCTTAGAAGCATTGGAGGATAATTAAACCATGAAGGGCCAAATTTTGACAGAGTCTGAATCCAGACAGAAATTAATTTGCCTATTTACATATCTTCTTTTTTTTATCTTATCCTGTCAATTATAGATAAAGCTGTTCGGGGAGTGGGATTTTACCAGCTAATATATTTTTTATAGCAGGAGATGAGGATGAAGAAAAACAAGCTTAAAACACTTAAAGCATCGCCTGGAAAAAGTAAAAGCAAGAGGAAAATTGGTCCGATCCGAACGGTCACCAGAGAGAAAAAGAAGGCGACGGAGATAATCAGAACGGAAAAAGTCAGGATGATAGATGTGGCCGAAAAAGAAGAAACTTTGCGCATAGCCGAAGCCAGAGGAGAGGTCAGGCTTTCGGCTGAAGTCCTGAGAATGATTCTGGAAGACCGTCTGCCCAAAGGGAACGTGCTGGGGACGGCCAGACTGGCCGGAATTCAGGCCGCCAAAAAAACTGCTGAATTAATCCCCCTCTGTCACCCTTTGCGGATTACCTCGGTCGAAGTTGAAGTTGTGCCAGACCCGGGTAAAAACCTGATTGAAGTGAAAAGCCTGGTCAGAGCAGTAGACCGGACAGGCGTGGAGATGGAAGCCCTGTCTGCTGTGGCTGTGGCTTGCCTTACTATCTATGATATGTGTAAGGCCCTTGATAAAAGAATGGTTATCGGCAGAATTCATTTAGTGGCCAAAAGCGGTGGACGGAGCGGCGATTTCAGCTGGTAGGGGAATTGGAGGTTCAGTTGGTTAGGCCTAATGAATTGTCAGAGGGAGATGAATTAGAAATGAATGATAAAATTAAATCAGAAAAGTTTAAAAGAGAATTGGCTAATAAAAAGCCCGGAAAGCTATCTGAACAAGAAGATTTAAAAAAGAGATCAGAAGAAAAACATGATAACAAACTCAAACCCGAAAAAAAACCGGGGCTGGTGGTTTCGGTAAACCTCAGCCGCACCAAAAGTGTCAGAAAAAAACCAGGCCAGGTCGGGGTTGTGGTCGAGGATTTCGGGTTTAGAGGTGATGCCCATTCCGGCCCGGGATTAAGGCAGGTGAGTTTATTGGCTCTGGAAAGCATCGAGAAAATGAGGAAAATGGGTCTTAAGGTAGGGCCGGGAGATTTTGCCGAAAACCTCACTACTTCAGGGCTGAATTTGTCTGAGCTTCCGGTTGGAACCATCCTGGAAATCGGCCGGGAAGTGGTGCTGGAAGTAACCCAGATCGGCAAGACCTGCCACACTAAATGTGCCATTTTTCGCCAGGTCGGGCAGTGTGTCATGCCAGAGGAAGGTATCTTTGCCCGGGTGGTAAAAGGCGGTAAAATTAAGGCGGGAGATGAAATTCATGTTAGAGAGAAAACTTAAATTTGAGGGCTTAACTTTTGCCCTGCTTACCATCTCTGACCGTTCTTACCGGGGAGAGAGAGATGATTTAAGCGGACCTGAGCTTAAAGTTTTTGTTGAAAAGAATGGAGGACGGGTGGTAGAAACAGCGGTGCTACCAGATGAAAAAGAAGCCATCAGACAAAAGTTGATGGAGCTTTGCGACGGCGATGAATCCCCAGAAATCGTTCTGACCACAGGTGGGACCGGCCTTTCACCCCGTGATGTTACTCCGGAGGCCACCCTGGAAGTTGTGGAAAAAGAAGTTCCCGGTCTGGCTGAGGCTATGAGGGCTGAAAGCCTGAAAAAAACACCCATGGCCATGCTCAGCCGAGCAGTGTGTGGAGTTCGAAACCAGACCCTGATAGTCAATCTGCCTGGCAGCCGGCGCGGGGCCCTGGAAAATCTGGAGGTGGTAGCACCGGTGCTGGGCCATGCGGTGGAGGTCATCAGGGGAAAAATTTCAGACTGCCGTCAGTCGGCCCATCTTCATCATCGCCACCAGGGAGAAAAAAAGCCATGAGAGCCGCAGCCATAATCGGTGCCTCTGACACGGGCAAAACAACTCTGATAACCGCCCTGATTGAAGAGTTCAAAAAACGTGGCCTGAAATGCGGTGTTCTGAAAAAAGCCAGCCACCAGATAGAACTGGACAGCGAAGGCAAGGATTCCTGGCGGTTTATTGAGGCCGGAGCCCGGTCGGCCGCGGTTATGACCGAGGACCGGTTATTTCTGATAAAAAGGAAAACGGCTTCCGAGACCCTGCTGGACGTAGCCCTCGATAAATTCTCAGACGTTGACCTGCTGCTGGTGGAAGGTGGAAAGAGGGAAAGCGCCTTCAAGAAAATCCTCAGGGTTCAGAATGCCGATGACCATAACCTGATCAGCCCGCCGGAAGAATTAATAGCCATAGTTTCGGATGAGCCCTTTGATTCACCCTACCCATTTTTTCTGGCCAACGAAGCAGCCAAGCTGTCCGATTTCCTCCTGACGGTGCTCGAACCCCTGGAACCGCTGGTCAAGGTGAAAGTGGATGGCCAGGTGATTCCTCTCAATCCGTTTGTCCAGGGCCTGTTTGATGAGACTATCAGGGGCATGGTAAGGGCACTGAAGGGGGTACCGGAAAAGCCGTCCGAGATCATCATTCAGGTCAGGAAGGGGAGAAAAAATGAAGAAAAGTAAACCTGAAAGTTCCAGGAAGATGAGCCTGGAAAAACTCAAGAAAGAATTTTTCTCCCGTCACGACCCGGAGCTGCTGCCGATCCTGGGACGGGCGGTAGTGGGAATCGCCGGAGCCGGCGGTCTGGGTTCCAACGTGGCTGTGGCTCTGGCCAGGGTCGGCGTAGGCAAGTTGATCATCGCTGACCACGACCGGGTTTATCCATCCAACCTCAACCGGCAGCAATATTTTATAGACCAGATCGGCCAGCCCAAGGTTGAAGCCCTGCTGGAAAACCTGAAAAGGATGAACCCCTTTTCTGAATACGAAATCCATCATACCCGGATTACTCCCCGGAATATTCCGCAGCTTTTCGGTGAAGCGCAGATCCTGGTCGAAGCTTTCGACCTGGCCACAGAAAAAAGCATGCTCATCAACACCTGGTTGAGTCTGTTTCCTGACCGACCGATAGTGGCCGCTTCCGGGTTATCGGGTTTCGGCAAAAATAACAAGATCAGGACCAGGAAGATGGGTCGGCTTTACCTCTGCGGGGATGAAGAAAGCGAGCCGACTGATAGAGTGAGCCCCATGGCCCCCCGGGTCGGCATCGTGGCTAACATGCAGGCTAACTTAGTCCTCGAACTCCTGTTCAAGATGCGGTCTTGACCTGCGGTTGATTTTATTATCCGTGTGCTCAGAGCTTGAACCGGAACCCGGCCTTGAGCACCAGGCCGCTGATGTTGATGGAGGCTGTTTGTCCGGGTTGGCCCAGTTGTGGGTCAGCAGTGGTAAGAATATTTAATCCTTTTTGGTCAAGATGTCCGGCAGTCAGGTAGCTCAGATTGCCCTGTACAGTTAAAGAGCTGACAGTCCAGTCAAGGTCGCTTTCATATTTATAACGGATGAGGTGCCGACCCTGGCTTTTAAGGTTGCTGGCCCGGGCCAGCCTGAAATCTGCTTCCAGCACCAGGGATTGCCTAAGACTGAGGTTCAGCTGAAGACCAAAGCCGCCCTGAAACCCGGCATACCATTTTCGGGCTTGATCGTTGAATGTTTTTTGAATTTGGTAAATTTCCGAGGAGTGATAAAGGCTTTCCCCCGGAATTCCAGTGTTGATAAATCTGGAGTCTATTTCCAGCTGGTACAGATAAGTGGTCAGCTGGAGTTTGGAATAATGGAGAGATGGTCCGCCTTTGACATAAAGCTGAAGATTCTGGTGCAGGTTTATAAAATAATAGAGTTTTATGGAATAACCATAATTGCGAAGGTTGAGGTCAGCCGTCTCCAGAAATTCTGAATCATAGGTGATGAAAAAATCTTCAGCTTCCAATTTTAGGCCGGATGCCGAGTACTGCAGCCAGCCTCGACGGTTGCGGGCATAAAAGGTATCAACTGCCAGGCTCAGAGCAAAATTTTTCAGGGGAAAGTAAAAAATTTCGGCCTGCAGGTTGGGCAGGCTTTTGATTTTCTTAAAATTAGAAGTGGCGATTGCTCCCGGCTTATCCAGAACGCCGGCCAGCTCGTTGGTCTCCTGTATCATTAGATTCAGGTCGCCTCCGTTGATGCGGGTCAGTCCGGCGTTAAGCTTCAGGGCAAATTTGGGCCATCTGGTCTGACCCTTGTTAGTTTCAAAAGCAGTCGCCGGAAGATGAAGATAAATAGATATTAAAAAAAGAGAGATTATGAGTAGGCGGATAATCTTTTTCACCGTCCAACCTCACTAAGATTAAGTTAATTTCCCGGGTCATCAGATTGTTCTGTCTTCATTATTACGTCCCGGGCTATCTTAAAATTAAATTTCTTTCTCTGTCAATGACCGGGTCTGGACCTGTTACCCTTTGCAGGTTATCTCTGACCGAAAAGATGTTCAGGCTGCAGGCGGAATACCAATTAACTTGAGTTCAGGTAATTCAATTGGTATAAATGATTGCGGTGAGGAGGTAGAAGATGTTTAAGGTCAATGAATATTTTGAGGGCAAGGTTAAGTCCATCGCCTTCAACTCGGACAGCGGCCCGGCTACTATCGGGGTGATGGCAGCCGGCGAATATGAATTCGGCACTTCAACCAAGGAAATAATGACGGTCATAACAGGCAGGATGGTAGTCAAACTTCCAGGTTGCGACGAATGGAAGGAGTTCAAAGCCGGGGAAAGATTTGAAGTGCCGCCCAACCAGAAATTCCAGCTGAGAATTCCAGTTGAGACTTCTTATCTCTGCCGTTATCGTTAAAGATCATCCCGGGTCCAGCGGCCGTCAATCAGGCGCCACATGCGGCCCTTGGAGTTTTGGGTGCGAAGTTCTTCTGGCAGGCGGTCTTCACGCACGTTATCATAACAATGGCGAGCGGCAAACCGTAAAAAAGCGGCCGGGATACCAACGGAAGTAAAGCCCGGATGGCCGGTGGCCGGGAAGGGTCCGCCGTGGTGCATGGCCGGGGTAACCGCCACACCCGTAGGCATTTTATCATTGAGAAGACGTCCGCATTTCAACCTGAGCCAGGGTTCAATTTGCCGGTAAATTCTTTCATCAGTTTCTGACTGGCTGGAATAAACCGAACAGGTGAGAGTTCCTTCCAGGTTTTCTGCTACCTGCAGTATTTCCTCTACCTTTTCAGCCAGCACGACCAGGGTTAAAGTGCCAAAAGCTTCCGACTGAAATGTCCCGGGCTTTTCCAGAAACCTGGCAGCTGACACGGCAAATAATGTCGGTTGAAACCTGAACCCGGGTGGTGAAAGAGGCTGGCCCCCGGCCAGAAGTCTGGCTCCAGCTGTCTTGAGATTGGCCACCGCTGTTTTCAGGTTTTCCAGCACCACCGGCGACAGTAAATAACCAGCCGGCTGACCAGAAAAAATTTCAGTTGATTCCTTAAGAAAAGTTTTGCCTGCATCATCATCAAGAATAACCACCAGCCCGGGCTTGGTGCAGAATTGCCCGGCGCCCAGTGAACAGGAAGAGAAAAGCTCGGCGGCCAGGGAGCTGGCTTTTTCTTTTAAAATGTCAGGCAGAAAAAACACCGGATTGATGCTACTCATCTCGCCGTAGAACAGCTTGCCAGCTTTTTCGGCCGCTTCTTTCAGAGCCAGTCCGGATTTCTTGCTTCCAGTAAAAGCCACGGCTGCCACATACGGATGGCTGACCAGTTTCAAGCCATCCTCGTTTTTAAAGTGATAAAGCATCTGCACGGCTGAAAGCGGCAGGCCAGATTTTTTCAGGGCTTCTAACAGAAGTTCGCTCATCAGCCTGGTTGTGCCCGGATGACTCGGGTGAGCCTTGCAGATGACCGGGTTACTGCAGGCCAGGGCGCTGATAAAGTCGCTACCAGCAACTGAATTAAAAGCTAAAGGAAAATTGTTCGGGCTGAAAACTAATACAGCGCCGCCCAGGGGTCCGTATATTGAGCGAATATTTAGCTTGGTATCTATGATAGCCTGCCTCCAGCTTCTCTCCCGGACGGCCTCGGCTGCCTGCCGGAATTGGCTTATCATCCTGGGGAATTCAGAGGAGTTTAATCTTGGCTCCAGCGGCAGAGCGGTTTCCAGATTAGCCTGGCAAACTATGGCTTCTTTGTTTTTCTCCAGCAGGTCAGCATATAGGTCAAAAAAAGCCGCTATTTTTTCTGGGTGGCAGCTGGCCAGCTCAAGCCTGATCCGGTGGCTTTCATGCAGGGCTTTTTCCAGGTCTGGCCATTCGGAAACCGGGTAAAAATCTGGCAGTAATTCACCGGTAGCCGGGTTGTAGGGCTGAAAAGTTTCTTTATAATGAGCCTGGCGGAATTGACCTCCAAGAAGGATGGGATAAACTCTTTCTCTATTTAGCCTCATTTTTGTTTTATCCTAATCCTGGTTTTTTAGGTATTTGATCTGGCTTATTATTTTATCAGCTTTTTGTTTTCAGGCTAACATAATAAAAAGTAATAATGCTTCTGGAGATAAGTTTCAAAAGAGGAAGCAGAACCTTGATTTTCAGTTAGCGCTGAGCTCACCCGGATATGAAGTAAAGATAAAAATCCAATTCATCCGCCGGAATAAAGGGGAGATATCGCTATCCGGTCTCCGTTTTTAAGGTTTTCTCCCATAGCCACAGCCTGTCCGTTGCGGGTTACAATCCTGGGCCTGGTCGGGTCGAGCGAAATTGAAGCAAGAACTTTTTCTACTGTAATCCCTTCGGGGAATTCCATAATTTTTTCTGAAAAACCGAGCTGATTGACAAAAGGACCGATTAATTTTACGGTTATTTTAATTTTATCCTGGTTCATTTTTTAATCCTTATAAAAGATTATATCCTGAGACCTCAGATCTTATTTTACCATTAATTGGAACAGGAGGTTAAAGTTCATCTTTTAGGATAAAAATAACAGGTTTTCTAGTCTGAGGTCTGCTAAGAATCTGACCTCTTTATCCTATATCTTATTATTATATTTTATTCCAGCTTGGTGAATTTTTCTACTTCCGCTGCTTCGTCTTTAAGATCCAGAGATTCGGCTGTTTTCCTGGTCGGAATGCCGCGCTTGTCCCAGCCTCTCTGTTCGTAATAATAATCCAGAAGCTGGTTGTACTTATCAAGTTCCAGCACCTTTCCGGCGATAGGTCCTTCGGTATCAGCATTTTTCGGGTCAAACCAGATCATCGGTGGATAATCTTTTGTTCTGTCCCAATCTGGAAATTCCCTGATCCAGAAGAACTTCATCAGAGCGTAAATACGGTCAGCCACTTTCCAGAAATCATCAAGGGTCCAGTTGAGGCCGGTGACTTTGTTAAAATATTCGGCATAGTGTTCAAGTTCCCAGCCCAGCTCAATCCAGGGGAAGCGACAGGCCACTATAAATTCAAAAAGCCCACCTCGAATTCTCTGGAGCTCAATAACTTTGGCTGCTTTTTCGGGACCGTAGGAATCCCGCTGGGTCTGCTTTAATTCAAAGGTGATGACCCAGCTCTCTTTGTGGTGAGCCCCAATTGGGCTGGTGCCGAAGGCCAGAGCCATTCCCGGAATAAACTTGCAGTTATAAGCAGAAATCTCCAGGCCTTTGACGTGCATAGCGTAAGCCTCAGAGCCATGACCGATTTTCCTGGCCATCCTCATAGTACCGTCGGCCAGAAGGTTGCCCACCTCTCCCTGCCTTAAAGCGGCCATGGTTAAAAGCTTCTTAGCCATCTCGGCATCGCCAAATTTAAAGTCGCCCTGGATGGCTCCCTGTTCAATGGCATCGGCGTAAAAGGCCAGGACTGCTCCGGCTGAAATGGTGTCCAGGCCATAATCATCGCACAGGTAGTTCAGGGAGGCAACCTGATCAAGTTCAAAAATGTCCAGATTGCTGCCCAGCATCCCGATATTTTCGTAATCGAGCTCTGATTCCCGGCCTTCATGGTCAAGTATGGTAATTCCGCATCTCATGGTGCAGTAAGGGCAGCCGTAAGTAGCAACCCGGGCGTTGTTCAGCCGTTCACCATCAATCTTCCAGGCCTCGGGATGGTGGGTTTTCCTCATATTATGGACCGGCAGAGCCGCCACTTCATTGCACCAGGCCAGGACTCCAGTTGTTCCCTGAATCGACCAGCCAGTCTTTTTGTCAATTTCACCTACTTTCCTCAGGTCATCCAGACCAAGCTTGCGCATGCCCTCAGGGTCGGCCACAGGAATGGGCTTGGAACCCTTGACCACCACAGCCTTGAGCTTCTTGGAGCCCATAACTGCCCCGATTCCCGGGCGCCCTCCAGCTCGGCCTTCCAGACTTCTGATCATGGAATAAAGATTCAGGTTTTCACCACCTTGTCCTATAGATAGGATACCAGCTCCTTTCCCGTATTTTTTGTAAAGCCAGTTGTGAGTGTCATACGTTCCTTTTCCCCAGATTTCTTCGGCTGGATGGTATTCGACTTTTTCATCTTCGATATAAACATACACAGGCTTATCAGCCTGGCCTTCAAAGATGATGACATCATAGCCAGCCTTTCTCATCTGCTCGGTAACTCTGGTTCCCAGGTTGCCGTCAGCATAACCCCCGGTAAGAGGAGATTTGGCGGCCACCACAGTTTTGCCGGTGTTAGGGGCCGGGATGCCAGCAATAGGACCTACGGTTACTATCAGCTTATTTTCCGGGCCAAGAGGGTCTATGCCTGGTTTAAGCTCATCCCAGAGGATTTTCAGGGCAAAGCCGCGTCCGCCTACCCATTTTTTGGCAAAGTCTTCACCGAAGGTTTCTATCTTATGAGTCCTATCGGTCAAATTAATTCGTAGTATTTTTCCGGTCCAGCCGAACATCTTAAACCTCCTTATCTTTTTAAGATTTAATGCTTAACATAATCCCTGCTTATAGTCAACAAAAATCAGCTTTGCGGACAGAATTTAGCTGGAAAATAGATTTAGTAGATTGAAGTTGTAAATATTGGATATTCAGGTAAAATATTCCTGATAAAAGGAGGACAGAGAGGGTAAAATGGCCAAAAAATTATACCGTTCAGTTCAGCAGAAAATGCTCGGCGGTGTCTGTGCCGGACTGGCTGATTACTTTGACCTTGATGTCTCGCTGGTCAGGTTAATTTTCGTCGGGGTAGCCCTGATAACAGCGATTCTACCAATGGTTCTTTTTTACCTGATTGCCTGGTTAGTCATTCCAGCTCCTCCCAAGGAGCAGTAGAAAAGCCAGACCATCCGGCTGCGGGTGGAAAGATGAAATTCGAAGGTGAGATTGCCTTCCGGCATATTGCCATTGAAGGTGTTCTGAAATCTCGTAAAACTCTGCTGGCTCATCTTCTGGCTCAGAAGATAGGCGGTCAGTTAGTCCTCGACCCCACCGGTAATCCCTATCTCAAAGATTTCTATAACGAGAAAGAAGGAGCTGCTTTCCTAGCCCAGCTAATTTTCCTGGCCAACCGCTACCATCAGCAGTCCAGGCTTCTGCAGAGGGATCTGTTTCTGGACCGGATAATCTGCGATTATCTATTCGAGAAAGATAAAATCTATGCTTATCAGACCCTGACAGATGATGAGCTTCTGGTCTATGAAAGAATCTACAGCATTCTGGCTGAAAGGATTCCCCACCCGGACCTGGTCATCTATCTTCAGATTTCAGTAAAAACTTTAATCAAAAGAATAGAAAAAGAGGGCGATGTCATCGAAAAGAACATTTCTGAAAAATATTTAGAGGATATCGTAGAAGCTTATGATTATTTTTTCTTCAATTACAAAGCCACACCTTTACTGGTAGTTAAAGCTGATGACCTCAACCTGAGTCAGGAAGAAGAGGTCTGGGACCTCATCGAACAAATTAAACAGCTCACCAGAGGTACCCTTTATTATGTTCCCCGAAGCTTTAAGGCAAAAAGTTGAAAAAAATGTTAAAATACAAAACGAGCTTAGAGGTTCGGCCGGGACCCTGAGACTCAACTCCAGCCTTTAAACAGGCTCGGGACTTTACCTCGAGCTCGCCCAGCGGGCAGGGGATAAAGAAAGGAGATTATATGGTTCAAACTTCAGCTGAACGGGTAACCGTTTGCTATCTTAACGAGCTTAAAAAGAGTGGGCAGAAAATTACGGCCCTGACTGCTTATGATTTTCCGACAGCCAGGATACTGGACGAATGTGGAGTGGATATCATTCTGGTCGGCGATTCTCTGGGAATGGTGGTACTTGGTTATGAGAACACCCTGCCGGTGACCATGGAGGAGATGATTCATCACACCAGGGCTGTGAGCCGGGCCAGGAAGCGGGCCATGGTCATAGGCGATATGCCCTATCTTTCTTTTCATCTTTCCTTACAGGATTCAATCCGGAATGCAGCCCGGTTCATTAAAGAAGGGGGAGCAGATGGAGTTAAGTTGGAAGGAGCCAGCCCGACTCGACTTCAACTGGTTGAAGCTCTGGTGGAGGCGGAAATTCCTGTGATGGGACATGTCGGTCTGACGCCGCAATCGGTGCGGAAAATAGGCGGTTTTAAAGTCCAGGGCACAGATGAGGAAAGAGCCGAGGCTATTTTCCGTGGGGCTCTGGCTCTGGAAAAGGCCGGAGCTTTTGCCGTGGTTCTGGAATCAATCCCGGCTGAGCTGGCCCGGGAAATCACGGCTTCACTCAAAATTCCCACTATTGGCATAGGAGCCGGTCCTGACTGCGACGGTCAGATTTTGGTAATAAACGATTTGCTAGGGCTGACCAGTGGTTATCTTCCGCGCTTTGTTAAGAAGTATGCCGAGTTAGACAGAATAATTTCTGGAGCGGTTACTGAATATCTTAATGAGGTTCGCAAAGGATGCTACCCCGAAGACCAGCACTGCTACCATTTAAAATCGGGAAAGTCCGGTCTGGCTAAAAGAGTACGGCAGAAAGTGTTGGGCCAAAGAAAGTAATTATTGATGACAGCAAGGTAAGAAAAAGGACCTAGCGCCATTAAAGAGAATAATTTATTAGGATTGAGGTTAGTGCTATTAGGCGAAAATTGATTTTAAGAGGAAATTAACCATGGAAATTGTAAACGAGATTGAGCCTTTAAGGGAAAAGATAAGTTTATGGAAGAAGCAGGGTCTGAAAATCGGATTTGTCCCGACCATGGGTTATTTGCATGAAGGACATTTAAGTCTGGTCAGGGAATCTAAAAAGCGATGTCAGGTTACAGTAGTTTCTATTTTTGTTAATCCCAAACAGTTCGGGCCGTCTGAAGATTATAACCTCTATCCCCGCGACCTCGAGCGGGACCGACGGCTGCTGGAACAGGAAGGGGTGAATTTACTTTACTATCCTTCAGTTGAGGCTATGTACCCGGAAGGCTACCGGACTTATGTTGAGGTAGAACTTCTGCAGGATAAACTCTGCGGTCAGTCACGCCCCGGTCATTTTCGGGGGGTCTGCACTGTGGTTTTGAAACTTTTCAACCTGGTTCAGCCGGACGAGGCTTATTTCGGCTGGAAGGATGCTCAGCAGGTAATTATTATTAAGAAGATGGTTGAGGATTTGAATCTGCCGGTAAAGGTGGTGCCCCTTCCCCTGGTGAGAGACCATGATGGGCTGGCTCTAAGTTCCCGCAATACCTACCTTAATCCTGAGGAGAGAAAAGCCGCTCTGGTCCTGAAAAAAAGCCTGGACCTGGCTGAGAAGTTAATCCTGGCAGGGGAGAGGGATACTGGCCGGATAAAAGAGAAGATTAAAGAATTAATCCAGAGCGAACCGCTGGCCAGGATTGATTATGTGGAGATAGTCGACCTGAAAACCCTCGAAAGCCTGGAGCAGCTGGACCGAGAGGCTCTTGTTGCTCTGGCGGTTTTTATCGGCCGGACCCGGCTGATAGATAATTTGAGAGTCGTCTCAGGAGGTATTGAAAAATGATCGTCTCTTACCTTAAATCCAAAATTCACCGGGCTAAGGTCACTTACAGCAATGTCGATTATGAAGGCAGTCTGGGAATAGATGAAGAACTGATGAAAGAGGCCGGGATGAAAGAATATGAAAGAGTAGAAGTCTACAATGTTACCAATGGTGAACGTTTTGCCACATACCTGATAAAAGAGCCCTCTGGTTCCAGAAAAGTCGGAGTTTACGGCGCAGCTGCTCACAAAGCCCGGGAAGGTGACATCATAATTATTACTTCTTACTGCCACCTGACAGAGGACGAAGTCGATTTTCATGTGCCCAGAGTTTTGCTTCTTGACGAGAATAACAGGATAAAATTAACCAAAAACTGAGCTAATTGGCTCCCCGTCAGCCTGAAACCAGAGGCGTGGAAGGCTTTTTCATTCTTTTTATTTTTTAAGGCTCAAGTCAGGCAGCGTTGTTGAAATAGAAGTTTATTCAAGGTGATAGTTTGGAGCTTCTTTGGTGATGATGACATCGTGAACGTGGCTTTCCCTCAGGGCAGCTTGGGTAATTTTAATGAACTTAGCTTTTTTCTGCAGTTCTTCCACTGTCCGGCAGCCAGCATAGCCCATCCCGGCTTTCAGTCCACCGACCAGCATCTGAATAATGGATACCGCGCTGCCCTTATAAGGGACCCGGCCCTCAATTCCCTCTGGAACCAGTTTGGTGGTTTCAGAAATCGCATCCTGAAAGTAGCGGTCGCGGCTACCTTCTTTCATAGCTTCGAGTGAACCCATTCCCCGATAGGTTTTGTAGGCTCGGCCCTGGTAAATGACCACCTCACCGGGCGACTCATCGGTGCCAGCCAGCAGATTGCCCAGCATAACCGATGATGCTCCGGCGGCGATGGCTTTAGTAATATCGCCGGAGTATTTTATTCCTCCATCAGCAATGAGGGGGAGACCGTGTTTACTGGTAACCTTGAAAACATCAGCAATAGCTGTTATCTGCGGCACTCCAACCCCGGCTACTACCCTGGTGGTACAGATTGAACCCGGCCCGATCCCAACCTTAACGGCATCTACTCCCAGTTTAATCAGGTCTTCGGCGGCTTCGGCAGTGGCGATGTTTCCGGCCACGAGGTCAATTTCCGGGTAAGCCTGGCGGATTCTTCTGACCGTCTCCAGAACCCTCTGAGAATGACCGTGGGCAGTGTCAACTACAATTACATCGCAGCCAGCCTTAATCAAGGCGGAAACTCTGTCCATAACTTCGGCCCCCACTCCAACGGCGGCCCCCACTCTTAACCGGCCCAATTTATCCTTGGAAGCCAGCGGGTACTGAATGCGCTTTAAGATATCTTTGTAAGTTATCAGACCCTTCAGTTGGAAGTTTTCATCAACAATTAGAATTTTTTCCACCTTGTGCTTATGGAACAGCTTTTCGGCTTCCTCCAGGGGAGTTCCGACCGGCACAGTAATCAGGTCTTTAGTCATGATTTCTGAAACTGGAATATCCAGGCGGTTTTCAAACCGGATATCCCGATTGGTCAGAATGCCGACTAACCGGTTATTTTCGTCGGTCACGGGAAGGCCAGAGATTTTGTACTTTTTCATCAGTTCTAAGGCTCGGTGTATTTTATCCGTTGGCCGCAGGGTTATGGGTTCGACAATCATCCCGCTTTCATGTCTTTTAACCTTATCGACTTCTTCAACCTGGGCTTCGATGGACATATTTCGGTGAATTATCCCTATACCACCTTGCTGAGCCAGGCAGATGGCCATCCGGCTGGTGGTAACGGTGTCCATAGCGGCGCTGACAATAGGGATTTTAATCTGGATGTTTCTGGTCAGGCGGGTGGTAACATCGGCTTCGGTCGGAAGGACTTCAGACCTGGCTGGGAGGATCAGAACATCGTCAAAAGTTAAGCCTTCTTTTAATTTTTCATCCAGCATTTTCCATCCTCCTGAATGTCCTTAATGCTTTTTCCTTTTGCCCGGAATCAGAGGGCGGGCCTGCTTAACCCGGACAGCCCCGGCAGCTGACTGATGTGGTCTCTGGTAATACATTGGCTGCATTTTCCTCTCCGGCCGCTCCACCTCTACCACCGGTTGAATCAGGAAGAGATAGCGAACGGCATCTTCTTCTATTCTATCCAGCATTTGCTGAAACATAGCGAAGCTTTCTTTTTTGTACTCAATTAGCGGGTCCCGCTGACCATAGCCCCGCAGTCCGATTCCTTCTTTCAGATAGTCCATTTCCAGAAGATGGTCCTTCCAGCGGGAATCAATAACCTGAAGCAAAATCAGTCTTTCGAATTCTCGCATTCTTTCCGGTGAGAGGGCTTTTTCTTTTTGTTCATAGACTTCCTTCAGAGCTAAAATCAATCTCTCTCTGAGTTCTTCATAATTGATTTCTTCCCAGTTCAGGTTGAGCTGGTTAAGATCGAAGCCGAATTGCGAATAGATAGCCTGGTGCAGAGCTTCTCGGTCCCACTCGTCCGGATGTTTATCCTTGCCGGCATGTTGGTCAAGGTACCAGTCCACTAGGCTGTCGATTAAATTCAAGTAGTAATCGCGAAGGTCCTTCCCCTCCAGAATTTCCCGGCGCTGACGGTAGATGGTCTCGCGCTGCTTGTTCATCACGTCGTCATATTCCAGCAGGTGTTTTCTGATAGAGAAATTCTGGGCCTCAACCTGTTTTTGAGCTCTTTCAATGGCTCTGGTAACCATAGGATGCTGGATGGGGACACCCTCTGACATTCCGATTCTGGCCATCAGCCCTGAGAGGCGGTCGGAGCCAAAAATACGCATCAGGTCGTCTTCAAGAGAAAGATAGAAGCGGGAGGAGCCCGGATCACCCTGTCGTCCGGCTCGTCCCCGGAGCTGATTATCTATCCGCCTTGATTCATGCCTCTCGGTACCGATTATATGAAGACCCCCAAGAGCTACCACTTTTTCATGTTCTTCACTGGTAATTTTAAGAGCTTCTTCGTAAGCTTGGTTGTATTGCTCAGAGGTGGCTTGAGCCGGGTCAATCCCGGCTTTTTTCAGGGCTTCTCTGGCCAGGAAATCGGGATTACCGCCGAGAAGAATGTCCACGCCCCGGCCGGCCATGTTGGTAGCTATGGTTACGGCTCCAATTCTTCCGGCCTGAGCGATTATCTGAGCTTCAAGCTCGTGATATTTGGCGTTAAGGACCACGTGTTTGACGCCTTTTTTCCTGAGCAGTTCGCTCAATTTTTCTGATTTTTCTATAGAAATGGTGCCAACAAGAACCGGGCGTCCGATTTTATTAAGTTCAATTATTTCTTCCACCACCGCATTCCATTTTTCACGGGCTGTTCGGTAGATGACGTCAGGGTACTCATGGCGGCGAAGCGGCTTGTTAGTGGGTATCTCCACTACATCCAACTTGTAGATGTGCATAAATTCGGCGGCTTCGGTAGCTGCTGTTCCTGTCATACCGGCCAGTTTCTTGTACATACGGAAGTAGTTCTGAAAGGTGATTGAGGCCAGGGTCTGGTATTCCTCTTCAACCCTGACCCTTTCCTTAGCTTCCAGAGCCTGGTGCAGTCCATCGCTGTAGCGGCGTCCTGGCATCAGGCGACCAGTGAATTCATCAACGATAATGACCTGACCGTCTTTGACCATATAGTCAACATCGCGCTTAAAAAGAAAATGTGCCTTGAGTGATTGATTGATAGCGTGGACCAGATCCATATAGTTCAGGTCGTAAAGGTTTGGGACCCCAAAATACTTTTCGGCTTCAGCCACCCCGTTTTCGTTCAGGGCTACAGTTCTGGTTTTTTCATCCAGGATGAAATGCCTGTCCTTCTGCAGGCGACGGACAAAACTGTCTACCTTGTAATAGAGCTGAGTGGATTCCTGCGTCGGGCCGGAGATAATTAGTGGAGTCCGGGCTTCGTCAATCAGAATGCTGTCCACCTCATCCACAATGGCGTAGTTAAACCCCCGCTGAACCAGGTCCTGAAGCCGGAACTTCATGTTGTCGCGCAGATAATCAAAGCCGAATTCGTTGTTGGTTCCGTAAGTAATATCGGCCCGGTAAGCTTTCTGTCGCTCAGCATCTCCCAGTTCATGCTGGATAACCCCAACACTCAGGCCCAGAAACTTATAGATGGGACCCATCCATTCGGCATCTCTTTTAGCCAGGTAATCATTGACGGTAACTATGTGGACACCCTTGCCTTCCAGAGCGTTAAGGTAAGCGGGCAGAGTAGCCACCAGGGTTTTACCCTCACCGGTTTTCATTTCGGCGATTTTGCCCTGGTGCAAGACCAGGCCACCCATTAGCTGGACATCGAAATGGCGCATCCTGACCGTGCGGCGGGCCACTTCCCGAACCACAGCGAAAGCTTCTACCAGAATATCGTCTAGAGTGGCTCCCTGTCTCAGTTTTTCCTTAAATTCGGCTGTCTTGGCTTTAAGTTCGGCGTCGGAAAGCTTCTGGATTTGCGGCTCAAGAGCATTTATGGCCGCAACATAGGGCTGGAGTTTTTTCAGGTCCCGTTCATTCTTGGTCCCGAAGATCTTAGTTAAGAGCCATTTCCACATTTATTAATTTTTAACAGAAAGCCACCTTAAAGTCAATTAAGACCGGAGCGCATCATGGTCAGAGCCTTCAATTAGCCAGAGTCATAAAATATTAAAAATGGCCAAGAACCACCGATAACCTAAGAATGAAATTTTAACTTAAATCTCTGAATTTATTTCTTTTCAAAAGCTATCATTATTTTTTAGAATAAGACCTGAAAGGAGGATACAATGAAGAAGGGCTGGCTGATTTTATTGCTTATTCTGGCCATATTGCTGGTCATCATCATCATTCAAAACAGGGAACCGGTACAGACTCATTTTCTTTTCATTACTGTGGAGATGCCGCAGATTCTTCTGCTGTTAATCACCGCCTGCTTCGGTTTTGCTATCGGGGTCCTGGTTTCACTTCTTACCGGTCTCAAAAAAGGTAAGTATGAAAAGCCTGAATCGCAGGAAAAGGCTTCGAGCTAAAGTCAGATAACCCGAACGGTAAATCTTGCAGGTCAAGTAGAGGAAGGAGTAGACTCTGGCCTGACTTCGAAAATAAAAATCACCAAGGTATTACAAAGAATCATTCCAGCCAGACAGCATCCCATAGGAAGAAGGCAATTGAATCTCTGCTGACTGTCAGAACCTCAACTATAAAAAACCCCTTACTTTGAATATAGTCAGAAAGTTTGACCGGCTTTCCCCCTAACCTTAAGCAAAAAAGGCGGATTATAAATTTAAAGACTGGTAGACAGGACGGCTTTTTCCTGAATTTTGGTAGAAAAGGAAGCTGGTCAGTAATCAAGGTCAGGGTCAAAATAATTTATCATCGGATTTTCTCCGGGTAATGAAAGTTAACCTGTGACCACCTTTCTTTAGAGCGGGAATGATTACTCCAAGAGCTGAGATGCCGGACTCTTTTTCTGGTAACCTGGGTTAAAGTTATCTTTCGGTTTTTTTCCCAATTAATCAATATTAAGTGAGAAATTTGCTTTAGATTTTACGTCTTTTCTTTGGATGACAGTCGGGTTTGAGCTTGAGGAAGCTGATATTCCTGGCCTAATTTTTGCTTACAGACAGGGTGAAAGGAAGTTAACATGAAAAGGGCAGTTGCTTTGACCCTGTCAACACTATTTATTCTTTCGTTTTTCCTGATCAGTCCTTCCAGCTCCATGGATTTAAACCCGGCCGATTCCTGCTGGGACAACTGGGAAAGGTGCCGGAGCAGAGCTCTGGAATCTGACATGGGTGTGATCCGGACTACCTTAGCCCTGACTTTGTGCGACATTGCCCTTGCCAACTGTTTGCTGAAGGCGACTTGATGATGGGATTGGGGGTCCCGGATGACTCAGCCGGGACCCCAGGTTATCTTAAGTGCGATGATGAAAACTTGAGATGAATAAAAACTGAGCCCTCAGCCTTGATACCCCATTGCTTCTCTCAAGGCCTGTTTACAGCTACTTAAATCTCAGACGATGGTGGCAGTTCTTTGCTTTCAGGGAGAGTGAAAAGCCCGCAGAATTTTTAAAAATTCTGAACTGGAGTTTTCCAGAAAATCCGAGACTCTGGCTGGCTATAACCAGGAAGGAATTATGCTCAGGCTTTTTCAGGAAAAAAAACCTGAAGCTGGAAAGAATTTCGCTCCCGAGGGGCGAAATAAATACCTTTATTAGAAGATATGGTGGAGGATATGATGAGAAAATTAAAAGTGGCGATTTTTGGGCTTTTCTATCTGCTTACTGGAGTGATCGGTTATGCTACCCAGATACCTGTTTTTCAAGTGAAAGAAGTTCCGCTCAAAAGTCCATCGAACCGCCCTTTTTTCTTTAAGCCAACCTTTATTCATTTTGATGGTGGGGAAATATTTGTGGCTGAAAGCGGAGATGGTCAGATTATGGTCTATCGCTCTGATGGTCAGCTCAGAATCGCCATCGGGAAAAAGGGTGAAGGTCCGGATGAATTTGCCGGTCTGGGTGGTCTTGATGTATTTGAAGACAAGATTTATGCGGCGGATTCATATAACAAAATGATTAAAATATTTAACCGAAATGGTCAGTACCTTGGAGGGATAAAGCTTCCAATTATTCCGGTTCAGATAGCAGTTCTGGATAAAGACCATCTGCTGGTTACCAGAAGGCCAGTTTTGCCCTTTGAATCCGAGCCTCTGGTTTATTGTTTTGATTCTAAAGGCCAGCAGCGGTGGAAGGCCATCAATTCAATTCGGGCTGAAGATAGCATCAGATACACTCTAATTAATGAGATTCTGATAAGAAAAGAAGGCAATGAAGAGGTTTATATCATCTGGAAAAATCAGAATAAGTCAATCCAGAAAATTAACAAGCACGGTCAACTGGTAAAAAAGATTATCCTTGATGATAATTATCCGGTTAAAAACATAAAACTTCCCCTTAAGAGCCGATCGAATGCGCTTACTATGGTTATCTGGAATAGTAGCTTCTACGGTGGAAAATTTTATTTTATCGTTCCCGATTATACTTCCGATGGGGACCTGGGACTGGGTAAAGAGGTGATGGTTGTTAGCCTGGAGGGACGGATAACCGGAGTCATAGAATTCCCCCGGCCGGTAAGACACCTAACAGTTCAGGAGCAATTTGTTTACCTGATTGATGATGAGGGAGAACTCCGGATTTATCAGCTGGAGGCAAAATGAAAATGATGATTCGGACCTCAGGTTTTATTCTGGCAGTCATCTTAATTTTAGCTCAAATCGGCTTATCCTCAGTTCTGAGGCCTGTTAAATTCTCAGAGTGTCAGCTTCGACCGCCAGCTTCAGGTCAGAAGGCTCCAGCGGTCATTCACTCTTCACTTGAGGAAATTGTCTCCGACTTCAATCAGCCTGTTCTTCTAGTTTTCTTCTCTCTGGCCTGTCATGTCTGCTGGGAAGAGTTGTTTGAGATGAAAGATTTTATGGAAAAGATGAACCTGCCAGTGTTGCTAATCGGGGTCTCAGCTGATGGAATGGAGCAGCTACAGTCGTTCGCTTCCAGATACTCGTTTTCCTATCCTATTGTTCAGGATAAAAACCGAAAGCTCTACCGGAAATACAAAGTCAGACTGGAACCTTACAGGGTAGTTATTCACAATAGGGAAACAGTTTATGCCGATGATTACCTTATTGATTATGAGACCAGGAGGGAGAGGGCCAAACAATGTTTACTCAACCTCGTTTCCGAACATACCTTTTTTTGACGGGCAAGAAACTTATAAGAAGCAAAAGCATATGTTTTTTATATCTGCTACTGCTGGGAACCATTATCTATGTGCTGCTCGTGGATTCTTTGAGCACTGCTCTTAAGTATTTCTTTTTTATCATTCCCTATTTTTTCCTGTTCATCACTGCAGATATGGTCAGGAATGAGGTTGAAAGTGGTGGGCTGGAAAATGTGCTTTTCCTCAACAGTCAATTCCGACTCTACCTGTGTCAAAAAAATTTTATTCTTTTCTTGCTGGCTTTTCTTCTTTCAACTTCTTTTTTTATGATACTGGCTGTAGCCGCCTTGATTCAGAGAAATTTTGTCCCGATATTTTTTATTAATTTTCTGGCAGGACTGGTGGTAGGCCTTTACTATCTATCTCTTGGTAGCTGGTTAAGTTTCTATTTTCGATGCGGTGCCAATGTTATGGTAATGATAATGGCCCAGGTGGTGGCAGTTATCTCTCTTTTTATTTCCATGCAGAATCGAAATGGTTTTGTTTATTACCTGGAAAAAGGGCATTTTCCTGACCTGATTTCCGGATTAAAGTTTGGACTTCTGGCTCTGGTCGTACCTGGTCTTCTGACTTATAAAAGCTTTCTAAATTACCTGCCTCTTCCAGTCCTGGTTTCATTTTTATTTCTTCAACTGCAGCGACAGAAGCTTAAAAAGCTGGAGTTAAAAAAGCAATGAGTGAGACGCAGGTAAGAGTTATCAACCTCCAGAAAAGATATGGCCCGATAGAGGCTCTAAGGGGCGTAAGCTTCGCCGTAAAAAGAGGTTCAGTGACCGCTTTTTTAGGTGAGAATGGGGCTGGCAAAACTACCACCATCAAGATAATCCTGGGCTTTCTCAGGCCAGACTCAGGTCTGGTTGAGATGAACTGTGGTCGGTTAGGTTATGTGCCGGACAGGCCTGTGTTTCTCTCCTGGCTTACAGGCAAGGAAATTCTCGAGGCCACAGCCAGGTTATATCAAATTGACCGCTTGAAACTCGATAATTTGATTGAAGAGTTTAGCACCAGAATTTGCTTTGACCTGGCTCTTCTCAAAAGAAAGCCTCACACTTACTCTTTAGGAAACCAGAAGAAAATATCTTACCTTCAAAATCTGATCATAGAACCCGAGCTTTTAATAGTAGACGAACCATTTGCTGGCCTGGACCCGGTTTCCATAAAGCAGACCAGAGACCTCTTCCTTGAGCTTAAGCGGAGGAGAAAAACTGTTTTCTTAAGTTCCCATCTGATTTCCGAGCTGGAAAAAATTTGTGATGAAGTGGTAATTATGCGCCGGGGAAAAATTTTGCTTGAAGGCCCTCTACAAGAGCTCTGTCCAGCTGGAGAGGGAAACCTGGAAGCCCTATTCCTTTCCCTGCACCCGCAAGCTGAGATTGACTGAGTTAAAAAGTCCTCAGAAAAGACTTTTTGTGGACCGATGGGCTAACCAGCTATTCTGTTGGTAGGGGCTGCTTGAAGTTATTCGCCGATGATTTTAATCAGTACTCTTTTGCGACGTTGCCCGTCAAACTCCCCATAGAAAATTTGTTCCCAGGGACCCAGATCCAAATGACCGTTGGTCACGGCCACCACCACTTCCCGCCCCATCACCGTGCGCTTCAAATGGGCATCGGCGTTGGTTTCGCCTGTCAGGTTGTGAAGGTAAGAACCGGGGGAGTGGGGGGCCAGCTTTTCTAACCACTTCAGAAAATCCTGATGAAGTCCGCTTTCGTCATCGTTTATGAAGACGCTTGAGGTAATATGCATGGCATTGACCAGGCACAAACCTTCCTTAATTCCGCTTTTACCAACGGCTTCCTGAACCGCAGGAGTAATATTTATCAACTCCTGCCTTTTTTCTGTTTCAAACCAGAGATATTCTGTCCAGCTTTTCATTATTCACTTCTCCCAAAAAAGCTTCCGGCTGCCCTGATGAGCAGCCGGACTTTATCAGTTTAATCCCGATTAATGCCTATTTTTTTCCTAGAAGTTCTTCGACCAGAGGTCTGGCCTCATAAACTTTGAGCAGGGCTTCGATAATCCCGTCGGCATGCACCATTACCGAACGAGAAATTTTATCTTCGTAGACGAATCGGGTCGGCAAAGACTGGATATTGCCATCGAATAAAACTCCGACCAGTTCACCCTTCCGGTTCACCACCGGAGAACCAGAATTCCCGCCAATTGAGTCAACTGTGGCCACGAAATTGAGCGGCACTTTTAGGTTAAGAGCTGACTCTTTCTGCCACCAGCGCTCAGGCAGAGCCCAGGGAGCCTGATTGTTCTTTTCCCTGGCCTTTTGATAAAGACCAGCAAAAGTAGTCTGAAAAGGAATTTTCTTTCCCTCTTCAACGTAGCCTTTGACCACGCCGAAGCTCAGTCGCAGGGTGCCAGTAGCGTCCGGGGCTATCGAAGTTCCCTTTAGTTTGAATATTGCTCTAGCTACTAGTGGGCCGTTTTTGGCCTCTATGGCCTGAACTTTCTTCTCATAGCGCTCTCTCAGGCCTTTAGAGATAGGTTCAACCATCAAAGCCAGTTTAATCATCGGGTCGGTGCACTGATAGATGGCTTCAGAACCACCTTCCATCAGGCTTTTTCTGAATTCAGGGTCTTTGAGCCTTGTACCGATGATTAAAGATTTAGCCACCTCTTCAGGCGATTGACAGCCCAGAAGCCATTTAGTTTCCTCGAGGTCGGGCAGTTCTTCTTTGAGCATTTTCAGGGAATCGGTCAGCTTCCAGATTTCAAAATCGTCGTAAATCGGCTGCTGGGTGGTTAACTGTCTTCTGGCTGTGGCTAGCTCCGGGCCCTGCCGGTCTCTTTCGGTAGCCATCCTGACCAAAGATCTGGCCAAATTAAAATAGACGGTGTTAAAGGCATTGCCTCTTTCAAAAAACTGGTATTCCTTAAAGAAAGAAGCATATTCCTTTTGAGCTTGAGCAATTTCCTCCCAGGCCTGACCGTATTCTCTGGCCATTTCCGGGTCAGCCAGTACCGCCTGGCGGATTTTCTTTTCTTCATCCAGCTTTCTGGCCATAAGGTTCTTGTCAAGCAGGCCGGACTGATAGCCGAGAGTGGCTTTCAGGCTGTTCTCCACACCGAACAAGGTGTTCAGAGCAATTCTTTCCTGTTCTGGACCTTTTCTAGCATATTCATGGAGTCTGGCCTGTCTTCTTTTCAGGTTGGCTATGGTAAAGGGATAATTGACATCCCGCAGGAAAAGCAGCTGGTCATAAGTCAAAAGCCTTCCGGTGGAGCCAGGATTTCCAGAGCAGAAAACCAGCTCGCCTTCCCGAAGAGGGGAAGTTTTCCATTTAAGATAATGAGTAGTTTTAAGTGGTTGCCCATTCTCATAGACCCGGAAGAAGGCAATATCCAGGTCGAAACGGGGATAGGTAAAATTGTCCGGGTCGCCTCCGAAGAAGGCAATGTCTTCTTCCGGAGCAAAAACCAGGCGGACATCGTTGAAGGTTTTGTATTTATAAAGATGATACATACTGCCAGAATAAAGTGAGACCACCTGACAGCGCAGGCCGCTCTTTTCGCTGGCTTCCCTTTGAATTTCAGAGATAATTTTCTGCCTGGAGGCCAGCACTTCCTGGGCGCTCAGACCTGGTTTTCCAGAGCTCAGGACTCTTTCGGTAACATCTTCAATCTCCTGTAGCACCCAGAGCTCGAGGCCGGGGCATTTCAGTTCCTCGTCTCGGGACCGGGCATAGAATCCAGTTTTGATTAAATTGCGCTCGGCTGTGGAGAGATTCTGAATAGCTCCCCGTCCGACGTGATGGTTGGTCAGCACTAGACCTTCGGGTGAGACAAAAGAGGCCGAAGCTCCGCCAAAGCGAATGGATGAAAGACGCAGATGGTTGAGAAATTCATCGGTCACTTTAAAATTGTATTTTTTGGCCAGATAGTCTTTTGGCACCAGGTTGTAAGGCCACATCCCCTCGTCGGCTGCAAGCGGCAGCCAGACAAGGAGAGCCAGGACCAGCAGACTTATTGAAATTTTAAGGCGAAGGGAGCGAAATCTTTTCATAAAAACCTCCTTGCTTCAGAATTATGACAAAATCCAGCTCAAAATTAAAGAGTAAGATGGCCAAGCTTCCAGGTGTCTGGCAACTTCCAGTTGAGTTTATAAATGTTTGTTCATGGACTTAAGCTCGTCTAAGAATCCTTCATAATATTTATGATAAGGCTAAAATTTAACTTAAGAAAAGCATATAATATAGAATCAGCGATGTTGAGAAAGAGAAAAAACTAATGTTTGGAAAAAAAGAATATCAACCCGGACTCGGTCAGGATAAGGAGGGGACCCGTTCTCTTCTTGAGGCCGATGAGGGTCAGGTTTACCAGATAGTGGAAATAAAAGGAGGGCCAGGACTTAGTCGGCGGTTGATGGCGCTTGGTTTCCATCGTGGTGATCTAATAACTCTAGATGTAGAGGCCATCATGAACGGCCCGGTTCTGGTTAAGAACCTGACCAATGATACCAGAATAGCTCTGGGCCGGGGTATTGCACGAAAAATTCTGGTTAAACCAGCTTCCAAAAATGAGTGAACGTAATCCTGAAATAGTTTTTGTCGGACAACCCAATAGCGGCAAAAGCACCCTGTTCAACGCCCTTGCCGGTTTTAAGGCTCAGACTTCAAATTTCCCCGGCACCACTGTGACTCACACTCACAGCCAGGTTATTTGGAAGGGGCGGGTTTACTCTATCATTGACCTGCCGGGAACCTATTCTCTTACCCCACATGAACCCCAGGAAAAAGTTGTTCTAACCCATATTTTTAAAGAAAAGCCAGACCTAATAGTAAACGTGGTAGATGCTTCTTTACTCTGTCGCAGCCTGGAGCTAACCGTCGAACTTCTGGAACTGGAATATCCGATGATTGTGGTTCTTAACATGATGGACCTGGCTGAAAAAAAAGGACTGGTTATAGACACCGCCGGGCTGGAGAAGAGGTTAGGAGTGCCGGTGGTTAAATCGGTGGCCATCCGCGGTCAGGGAACAAAAGAACTGATGGACTGCCTTGAAGAGGTTCTGGATGAAAGGAAGAAGCCTTCGGCCATCAAATACAGTAGCGAAGTTGAAAAGAGAATAAAAAGAACAGAAGAAATGTTACCTTCTGATTTCCCGGTGGTGGCCAACAGACGTTTTACGGCGACGAAGGCCATAGAAGCGGAAACTCTGGCCGTTGACCGATTCTTCCTGGAAAACAATCGGGAATTCAAGGAACAACTGGATCAGGTTCGTAGGGAGCTGTCTTCTCTGAGAGAAGCTCCGGCCTATGAAGTTATCATGGCCGAACGGCACCACTTAGCTCTTAAAATCTTTGAAGAATGCTGCCGGGTCCGTCATGCCCGAGTTAGCCTTCTCGAAAAATTCGATAATCTGATTATGCATCCGGTACTTGGGCTTTTTATCCTGCTTTTGGTTTTTGCCAGCCTGTTCTATCTGATTTTTAAGGTCGGAAGCCCTCTGGAAGCCTGGCTTTTAAAACCCTGGGAAGCCTGGCGACTGGGAATTCAGGAAAGATTCGGGTCAAACCTGCTGGCCGAACTTTTATCCGGACTGATTCAGGGAATCGGTGGGGGAGTGGCTATCGTTTTTCCTTACTTCATTCCACTTCTTCTGCTGATGGGTTTTCTGGAAGATGTGGGTTATTTAGCCCGGGCCGGATTTCTGCTTGATGCCTTTATGCACCGTTTTGGACTTCATGGAAAATCAGTCCCGCTGTTCATCATCGGTTTCGGCTGTAACGTTCCGGCTATTATGGCTACCAGAATTCTGGAATCAAAAAGGGATCGGCTGGTCACTGCACTACTTATTCCTTTTGTACCCTGCGCAGCCCGGACTACAATCATATTGGCTCTGGTGGCTTTCCTGCTTGGTCCCTGGTGGGCACTGGGATTTTATTTTTTGAATCTAATGGTAATAGCCATAATGAGCTCAATTCTTTCCAGAATTTTTAAATATTCTTCGCCGGGATTAATTCTGGAGATACCCTCACTTAAATGGCCCTCACTCAGAAACATAATCCAGAAGACTTTTTTTCATTTGAAAGAGTTTATTCGTTTTGCCTGGCCTATTCTGATTGCCGGAAGTGTTTTTTTGAGCTTTCTGAGTTTCCTTGGCTTTGACCGTCCGGTCAATTTAATTCTTTCCCCCCTGGTCAGCGGTTTAATGGGACTGCCAGAATCCTTAGGGGTCACCTTAATTTTCGGGTTTCTGCGAAAAGAATTATCGCTGCTGATGATGTTTCAGGCTCTTGGAGTGAGCTACGACCAGCTTCTTGGAGTAATCTCCAGGGCTCAGCTTCTGACTTTTGTGGCTTTTGTAAATTTTTTTATACCCTGCCTTTCTACTCTGGCTGTTATCTGGAAAGAACTGGGCCGAAAGATTGCCTTACTCTCGATGACTCTCAATCTGACAGTAGCTTTTCTGGTCAGCTGGTTGATAAGGATTATTTTTTCCCTGTTTTAAACACTATTAAGCTCGGGAGTCAGGAATTTTATCCCAGACGTTGCTTTAGCTCTCTGGCCAGGTGAGAACCGACTATCCTGCTCAGAGATTCTTCAGAAGCCTTCTTTATAGCTTCCAGGCTGCCGAAAGTTAGCAGCAGTTTTTTCCGGCGCACCGGACCCAGTCCTGGAATACCATCCAGCTCGGAAGAAAAGCTTTTTTTCTGACGCCGCTGGCGGTGAAAGCTGATGGCCAGGCGGTGAGTTTCGTCTCTGAGATGCTGAAGCAGCTTTAGAGCAGGAGATGAAGGTTCGAGTTTTAAACCTTCAGGATGGTTCGGGCTATAAATTATCTCTTCTTTTTTGGCCAGAGAGCAGACTGGTATCCGGGTTAAACCCAGCGATTTTAAGACTTCCCGGGCTACACTAAGCTGCCCCTTACCCCCATCCACAAAAATCAGGTCGGGCAGAGTCTGGTCCTCTTTCAAAAGTCGACTCAATCTGCGGGCCAGAACTTCCTGTATTGAGGCGAAATCATCTGGACCAGTGACGGTTTTGATTAGGTACTTCCGGTATTCTGACCTGACTGGCTCACCATCTATAAAAACCACCAAAGAACCAACTGATTCTTCTCCGGAAGTGGTGGAGATATCCACCCCTTCAATCCGCCGGGGAATGTCTTTCAGTCCGAGAACCCTGGCCAGGTCAGCCAGAGGACTTAAGTTTTCTTCCTTTTCCAGCATCAGGGAGGCATTCTGGTTGGCCAGTTCCAGAAGAGTTTTTAGCTGACGGGTGCTGGGATAGAGGAGAAAAATGTTGTTGTTATGTTTTTTTAATTCGTAATACAGATTATTTTCCAGTTCTCGGTCAATCTTAAAGGGCAAAAGAATTTTTTCTGGAGTTTCCTCAAGCGAGTAGAATTCAATCAGGCTCCTGACCAGAAGCTGCTGGTCAGGCTGAGTCCGGGTTTTCTGGATTATCTTCCCGGACGAAGATCGGATTCGTCCCTCTCTCATGTGAAAGATAAAAATTGAAATTCTGTTTTCCAGACCAGCATAGCCCACCAGGTCCAGGTTTTCTTTTTCGGGCAGAATGACCCTCTGGGTTTCTTTCAAGCTTTCCAGGGCTTTCAGGGTATCGCGCCAACGAGCAGCTTCTTCAAACCTCAATTCTTCAGCCGCCCTTTCCATCTCCTGACGGAGTGTTTGCTGCAGTTCGTTTTTCCGTCCTTCAAGTAACAGCAGGACTCGCTCCAGGTTCTCCCGGTAGGAAGCCTGGTCTATAATACCAACACAGGGGGCACTGCACAATTTCAGGTCGTATTCCAGACAGGGACGTTTTCGCGACCTGAAAACCGTATTTTCACATGTTCTCAGGCGGAAAGCCCTGGTAATGAAGACTAACAGGCGACGAGCTTCCTCAGCCGGGCTGAACGGCCCGAAATACCTGGCTCCATCATCTTCAACCCTCCGGCAGAGGTAGAGTCCGGGAAACGGTTCTCCGATGGTTATCTTCAGAAAAGGAAAGCTCTTATCGTCTTTCAACCGGAGGTTGAACCTGGGCTGGTAGAACCGAACGTAATTATTTTCTATGAAAGTGGCCTCTTTTTCCGAGCTGACCAGAAGGTAGTCAACATCCTCAGTTTCACTCAGAATGTTCTGGACTTTGAGGTCAGGGTTGGGCAGGAAGTAGCTTTTGACCCGGTCTCTCAGAGAGCGGGCTTTGCCTATGTAGATAACCTCGCCCTTGGCGTTCTTAAAAAAATAGATACCGGGTCGGCGGGGAAAGCTTTTTATTTTTTCTTTAAGCTTTTCCAGATTCATGTTGAAGCTTCAGGTGTGGGCTGATTTATCTCTTAACAACTAATTATACCGCAATCAGAATCTAACTTTTAGCCTGGTCTTTTCTGTCCTATATAAGCATTTTAAACCACCGGCAGCTAATTTCTTTTCAGCCTTAACCCATCAGCTCCAGCTCGCGTTTTTTCAGGCGGTTGAGCTCGTCCCGGTAGCGGGCGGCTTTTTCAAACTCCAGGTTCCGAGCAGCTTCTTTCATCAACCTTTCCAGTTCTTCCATCTTTTTCTGGCGCTTTTCCGGGGAGAGGTAAATGTCTTTATCCTCGGCCAGCTTAGTATAATCCAGGTAATCACGCTCATAAATGCTGGTCAGTACTTCATCGATGTTCTTTTTGATTGACTGAGGGGTAATGCCGTTTTCCTGGTTGTACTTTTGCTGAATCTGGCGCCGGCGATTGGTTTCTTCGATGGCTTTTCTCATTGAATCGGTGACAGTATCTGCATACAGAATAACCTTGCCTGCGACATTGCGGGCGGCCCGGCCGAAAGTCTGGATAAGACTGGAGGCTGAGCGAAGAAATCCTTCTTTGTCAGCATCCAGGATGGCTACCAGAGAGACTTCGGGAAGGTCCAGTCCCTCTCTGAGGAGGTTTATTCCAACCAGGGCATCGAATTTACCCTGACGCAGGTCGCGCAGAATCCTGACCCGCTCCAGAGTTTCAATGTCAGAGTGAAGATAACGAACTCTTAGCCCAAGTTCATGATAGTAACGGGTAAGGTCTTCAGCCATCTTTTTAGTCAAGGTGGTGATAAGAACCCGTTCATTACGGCGGGCTCTATCCTGAATTTCTTTCATCAGGTCGTCAACCTGACCTCTGACGGGTCGGACTTCAACTTCCGGGTCTATCAATCCTGTGGGTCTTATAATTTGCTCAATCACCTGGCCCGAAGCTTTTTTCAGCTCGTAAGGGCCAGGAGTTGCTGATACGTATATAACCTGGCCCACCCGTTCTTCAAATTCCCGGAAGTTGAGCGGCCGGTTGTCCAGGGCCGAAGGCAGGCGGAAGCCGTGCTCAATCAGAGTCAATTTTCTGGAGCGGTCGCCGTGGTACATCCCGCCAATCTGAGGAACTGCAACATGGGATTCATCGATTATGGTCAGAAAATCTTTGGGGAAATAATCTAAAAGGGTATAAGGGGGTTGGCCCGGTTTTCGACGGCTAAGATACAGAGAGTAGTTTTCAATACCGGGACAGTAGCCAAATTCACGAAGCAGTTCCAGGTCGTAAAGAGTTCTTTCCTCAATTCTCTGGGCTTCCAGGTACTTGCCCTGGGATGTAAAGAATGCAACCTGCTGTTTAAGCTCCTGTTCTATCGCCGCGATGGCTTCTTCCAGAATGTCTCGGGGAGTGGAGAAAAAGGTCCTGGGATAGATTACCACCTTTTCTAAGAGCTGATGCTTCTGGCCGAGCAGGGGGTCAAAGACTGCAATTTCTTTTAGCCGGAGGTCCTCAATCTCCAGCCGGTAACAGAAATCTTCATAGGATGGAAAAACATCAACCACATCGCCTCTGACCCGAAAAGTCCCTCTTTTTAGGTCGTCGTCGGAGCGTTGATACTGGATGGCCACCAGGCTGTCCAGCAGTTTTCTTCTGGTCAGGGGTTGACCGACTTCAAGGGGAAAGCTCTGGGAGTAATAGGTTTCAGGCGCTCCAATGCCGTAAATACAGGAAACCGAAGCCACGATGATAACGTCCCGTCTTGAGAAAAGAGCGTTGGTCGCAGCCAGCCGGAGCCGGTCGATTTCTTCATTGATGGTGGCTTCCTTGGCAATATAAGTATTGGTAGCTGGTATGTAAGCTTCAGGCTGATAGTAATCGTAATAGCTAACGAAATATTCGACCGCATTTTCCGGAAAAAAACGCCGGAATTCCTGGTAGAGCTGAGCTGCCAGCGTTTTGTTGGGGCTAATAACCAGAACTGGTCGGTTAACCCGGGCGATCAGGTTGGCCATGGTAAAAGTTTTACCGGAGCCGGTTACTCCCAGAAGAACCTGATGTTTTTCACCGGATAGAACACCCCTCGTCAAGTTTTCGATGGCCTGAACTTGGTCTCCCCGGGGCTCAAATTCTGAAATCAGCTTAAACTTTTTCATAATAAATTCAAAATAGCTCTTCACCGTCAGTTATTACTTATTACCAGTCGACTGGCTGAAGCAGAACTCCCAGGCACCTGGCTCTCCAATTTCCGGGAAGAAAAAATCTTTTAATATTATAGCAAATATTTTCTTAAAGTCTGGGGGGCAGAAAGTCTAAATAAGCTGCAATCAGGGCTGATAATCCTTGCTTATTTTTATTGTTCCCTTAAATCTGGCTCCATTCTGGACCGAGATTTTGCAGGCTATAATGTCGCCGGTGAAACGGCCCGTCTCAGAGATTATTACCCGTTCAGCCAGAACCTGGCCCTCCAGCTGACCGTGCAGAAAAAGATTTTTGACTTTCAGTTTGGCCTTGACCAGCCCGGACTTCTGAATGGTCAGGTCATGTAGAGCCAGGTCAACCTCGCCACTGAAGCTCCCTTGGATTTCCAGGTCTTCATGACCTTTGAGCTTTCCTTCAAGGTTAAGCTGGGGCCCAAGGCGGCTGACACTTTTTAAGGTAGCTGTTTCAGGAGTCGGTTTTCTGTTGTCTTCAGGACTCATCTTTGCTCTTTCTCCAAACTCTTTAGTTCCATTCAATTATATTTCATTAGAATTGCCAGTCAACCAGAATTGATAAAACGAATGTTTTTATGTGTCAGCCGATGGTTGACACTTAACATCTATTTGATAAAATTCTGATGGATTGGTGATTCATCAATCTACAGAAAGAGTTGGTAGCTCTCTAAGAGCGAGCGGGCATAACTCAACGGTAGAGTGCGAGCTTCCCAAGCTCGGAGTTGCGGGTTCGAATCCCGTTGCCCGCTCTTTTTTTTATGCCACTGCTATGAGGGGACTTAATGACTGACTGGTACCTTATCTTTGACCGAGAACCACAGCCTGGTTCCTGGAACATGGCTGTGGACGAATTTCTTTTCCGCCAGGCCCGGGATACCGGTCAGACTTTCCTCCGATTTTATACCTGGTTGAAGCCAACCGCCTCTCTGGGCTGCGGCCAGGAAGTCAGCCGGGTTCTGAACCTCAAAGAGTGCCAGAAAAGGGGAGTGGAGGTGGTGCGGAGAATGACCGGGGGTAAGGTGGTTCTTCACCATCGTGAAGTAACTTATTCTGTAGCTTCAGCCAGGTCTGATATTTTTACCTCAACCCTTGAAGGTTCTTACCGTCTGATTTCAGAAGCCCTGGTTCTGGGCCTTCAGCTGATGGGACTTCCGGCCGAGCTGGCTGCCAGTACCCCGGCCGGATATGCCCGGAGCAACCTGCCCTGCTTTGCCTACCCGGCCCGCAATGAGGTTGAAGTCAGAGGGAAAAAAGCTATCGGCAGTGCCCAGAAAAGGTCTGGAGAAGCTTTTATTCAACATGGCTCCATTCCTCTGGTCAAAGAGGTCGAATTATTGGCAGCCATTTCTTTTGGTCTGGTTGAGGGACAAGAGGCAGCCATGACCTCACTTTCTGATGAGCTCGGCCGACAGGTTGGGTATCTGGAGGCTGTGGAATATCTGATTGAGGGCTTCAGGCAGAAATTTAAGATTACCACGGAAAACTATCTTTTCAGTCCGGAAGAAGTCGATATCATAAGAAAAATAGAAAGACAAAAATATGCCAGCTGGAACTGGACCGGTCATAAACTGGACCCTGGAGAAGTTTGATTTTTTAGGCTCTGGATGTTAACATTAAAAAGAGACCTGGAGGAAGGAGCTCTGCATGAACGAAATTGAAGAATTGATGAAAATTGACTCTAACAGCCTGCCACCCCTTCAGCCAATGCTTTATGACGATCTGCATCAGAATGTTCTGAAGAACCTTCATTTAGAGCTTGGCAGCGGTCCGGTTCTGTACCTGATTTCTCCTTCATATTCAGTTTTGAATACAGTCCCCACCGAGACGGTGGTCGAATTTCTTAACAAAAAGGAAAATCTGCTGAATTACCTGAAAGAGTACATAATCCAGAATTTAGCCCTTTACACAGTGATTCTGGAGATGAGCAGCTACTTCATAGAACAGAATAATTACCTGGTCCTGGCCAGATTCCGTGAGAAGGGCAATGACGGCCGGAAGTTTGAACTTAAATTCTACACCCACGAGCCGAAAGAGCTGCTTAATAACTACAGGGATAAGATTTACATTGGCCGTGATTTCATAGACCTTTTGAATTTCAAAAGAAAGTACTGGGGAGTTAAAGATTTCATAGTTTCCATCAAAGAACAGTACGACCGCCTGCTTGATCGGGCCGAAGCCAGGATTAAAAATCCGCTGGAATACCGGTCTTTCTTTCAGGAAATAAAAGAATCGGTTAATGAGGCTTACACCGAAAGCCTGTTGATATTACAATCATTGCCGCCCTATCCCGAGCTGGACAGGATGTCCGGTAAAGAACTGATAGACCTCAACAGCCAGTTCCGGGAGATTACCCATTTTCTGGTTGAACTGAGGGATGAGGTTGATGAGTTTGAGAATCTTCTCCGCTACAAAAAGGAAGCTGACTTTGTCCGCTATGTGACTAAATTCAAAAAGGACCTGACCAATCTGATTTCTTACCTGAATATCAAAGTGAACGGGGTCCTGGGCTACCGTATTTCCAACTATAAGTTTAAGCACTCCTGAACTTCAGGCAAATCTGCCCCGAGGCTTTTTTACCCATTTTTATTCTTTTTCCTGAATGGTGATATTGCCGTAATCAGCTCTCAGTTTGATGGATGGGATTTCATTTTCTGAGCTGAAAGCCCTGAGGATGGACAGGCCATCGGTCCGGCTTTCATCCGGAGGGAAGGGCAGGTGCCAGAAAATCCGGCCGCCCTTGCTCATAGCCTCCACCCCGGCTTTTTGACCTGACGGCCAGAAAAATCTCAGGTCTCCATATTCAACCTGGACGCTAATGGGATGATTCAGATTTTCTGGAATCAGAGTAATATTCCCGTGCTTAAGCTGTACCTCCAGCTGACCGCTGAACCCGATTATTTTAACAGGCTGGTAAGAAGTTTGAATTTTGAGTTCTCCAGCTTTTATCTGATTGGCAATAACTGATGAATGTCTGGCTACCACCAGGACATTGCCGCTGAGATTTTCCAGTCTGACTGGCTCATATGTTGTTTCCAGTTTCAGGTCGCCATTTACTGAATCTATCTCCAGTGGAGAATGGTGTCCTTTGACTGTTAAGGAACCAGCCTCTTTAACTGTTATCAGCTCGTAAGTACCCTGAATCTCAGAAGGTCCGGCGATTCTTACTGCTTTAATTCTGGTATGCCTTGAAGCAACGGTCAGGGAATTTCTAAGATCAAAAAGCTCCAGGTTCTGGTGGGCACAGTCAATTCTGACCGGACCTCTAATCCGGCTGAGAAGGGCTGAGGCGTGACGGGTTTCAACCTGACATGGTCCGCCAATATCAGTAAGAGTGAGGTTCTGATGGGAATTAACCACCCGGACCGGGCCGACCACTTCCAGCACTTCAACCCGCCCCTGACGATTTTCCAGGTCAACCTCTTTAACCTTGATGACTCTCACCAGACCAAAGGAATTTCTGACCTTAACCACAGTGCTTTTAGGAACTGAAAGCCGGAAATCGGTGGTGAAGTTCTTTTTTTTAAAACTGTGGCGATTAGTCGTGAGAATCAGACGGTTATTTTCCCGGCTTACCAGAACCTTTATCTGCTCAGCTTTTTCCCTGGCCTTTTCTTCGTGTCGGGACCAGACTTTTTTCTCCAGAATTAACGAAATTTGCTCAACCGGGTTGCCTTCTACCTGAATCTGGCCGTGGCTGTTGGTTATTTCCAGAATTTCAGCCGCTTCCAGAGAAAGGTGTTCGCTGAAGGTGTAAGACTGACCGCGGAAGAGAAAATCTTCTTCCCAATCATCAAACCGAAAGCGGCAATTTTCTAAGTAATGCAGGCTCACTCCAGCCAGGATGATGAGGGCCAGGATGACAATTTCCTTAGCTTTCATCTTTCTTCTCTAACCGTTCGACTTCTACTAGCGGGGATGAAGTCTCGTTTTTTGCAGTTTGCTCTCTGGCTTTTATTCCGTAATAAAGCTTGGAGGCTCCCCAGAAAATAAGAATCAGAGGCCAGAGTTTGAAAAGAAATCTCCAGGCATCAAAACCGGCTTCATCCAGCAGGAAAATGATTCCGAGAACTATCAGGATAGTTCCCCAGATAAGGTTATTTCTTTGTTTTTTAGACATTTTTTCCTCCTCAGGTTCTTTTGCCAGAAAAATAATCGACAAGTAGCTTCAAACCCAGTCCAACCAGGGCCAGAGGCCAGAAGCGGATGAATGAGTCGTAGCTTATGACCTCGAAATTAGCCAGAAGGAAAAGGCTGCCAAGCAGGATAAGAATTATTCCCCAGGAAATTGAGCCTGAAGGCTTTATGGCTTCAAGCTGGGCTTCGATAGATACTCTGGTGCTGACCGCTGATTCGGCTTCAGTTGAAGCAGAAATAGCCCTGGCTTCGTTGATGGCTTCTATCAGTTGAAAGAAGTAGAAACCACCCAGCAGTAGAGCGACAAAAGGCTGACTCCCGCGTCCCTGTATGGATACCAGCCCGGCAAAGATTATCATGTACAGGATACCCTTAAGGTAATTTCCGTTGTAAATAGCTCCAGTGCCGGGAAAGATAGCGGAGAAAATTCCGGCCAGAGCCGGAGATTTAGGCGGCTTTTTTTCGATCTTAATTTTTTCTTCCAATTTAGACCTCCATTAATTGTTTTCAGATTTATAAACTTCTCTGGCTTCCAGTGAGGCCAGCAGGTTTTCGTAGGAGCCCCGGAGTTTATCTTTAACCAGTCCGGTTTGAGCCAGAATTTTCTGGGTAGTGCTGTAAGCCCGTCTGATTTCCAGGGCGGCTGATTTTTTCAGCTCTCGCCCGGTGGCTGTAAACTGCAGCAGTGATAACCCAACCAGGATTAGCGTCAGAAAAGTCATAACAGGCTGAAAAGCGGGGGACAGCCAGATTTTCCAGAAGGACCTGACTGGTAAAATTGGCCTGGCCGGGGCCGGCTCGGTCGACTGGCTTGAGCCGATTAAATAAAGCCTGTTCAGCAATTCGGGTGAGGGCTGGATTTCAGGAAGGTTCTGGAGCTCAGAAGAAAGATTTCTAATAGTTTCCAGAATGGCTGAACAATCTTTACATTCAGTAAGATGGGCTTCAAACTCCTGCCTTTCCTGGAGTCGCAGTTCATCGTCCAGATAGAGAGTAAGCAGATCCCTGACTTGAAAGCAATTCATTGCTTACCTCCTTTCTGGCCCATAATGGTCTGAGCCATCTGTATTCTCCCCCGGTTGACCCGGCTTTTGACTGTTCCCAGGGGAATTTTCAGCTTTTCGGCAATTTCTTCATAACTTAAGCCCTCAATCTCTCTCAAAACCAGCACTACCCTCAGGTCAGGTGAAATCTGCCTCAGGGCCTTTCGGACCACCTCAGCTTTTTCCTGACGGAGGTATCTGGATTCAGGGCTATCGGTTTCAGCAGCGGTTAGAGTAAGCTCTTCAAATTCTCCTCTCTGGGTCCTTTCGGCTTTGGTTCGTCTGAACTCATCAATGAGGTAATTTCGGGCCAGAGTTAGCAGCCAGGCGGTAAAATCTCGCTCAAAATTATATTTGCTAAGAGAGTGGTACAGCTTAAGGAAAATATCCTGGGTGAGGTCTTCAGCTTCCTGGGGGCTACCGGAAAACTATAAAGCCAGGTTGAAGATTTTTCTGGAATAAAGGTCAACCAGCATTTTCCAGGCTCCTTGATCTCCATGCAGGCAATTGGTTATTATATCTTTCACTTCCACGCACTTCATCCTGATAGACGAAAATTTCGACCCTAAAGTTCCCTGAAAGGATTTTTCCGTCCAGATTCTTCCGGTCTGGAGTTTCAATTTTTCAGGGTTAGCTATATTATTTAAGAAGCCTTTGGATTATGCAACTAAATTGCCGAAAAGTGGTTTATGGAGATGAGAATGGACGAGCAGGAACTTATGGAAAGAGTGAAAAAAGGCGACGAGGCAGCTTTCTGTGAGCTTATGACTGAATATAAAGATCGGATAGTTAATTTTCTTTATCAGGTTACCGGGGATTATCAGGTGGCGGTTGACCTGGCCCAGGAAACATTTATCAGAGTTTATTTTAAGGCCAGAAAATACCGGCCGATAGCCCCGGTCTCAGCCTGGATTTATTCTATCGCTGCCAACCTGGCCAGAACTGAAAAGAAAAGGATAAACAGGAGGGCAACGGTATCTCTGGAAGAGATTACCAACGATTATTCTTCTGGCAGTTACACGGTCGACCATAATGACCCGGGACTGATGCAGAATGTCCGCCAGGCTCTTAAGAAGCTTCATCCGAGGTACAGGATACCGGTTATCCTGAAGGATGTGGAAGGATTTTCTCAGGAAGAAATTGCCAAACTGCTTAAGCTGCCGGTGGGTACGGTTAAAGCCAGAATTAGCCGGGGTAGAGAGTATCTAAGACTTTATCTTGAGGAAGGGCGGGAGATAAAAAACAGGCCTGATAGCACCGAGAGTGAAACTAATGGTGAGGAAATTGATTTATAAATAAATGGAGATAACGATGGAAGACAGAAGATATTTAAGCCAGCTGAGCCGTGTCAAGGCACCAGCTGGATTTGAGCAAACCGTCTTGACCCGGCTGAGGGAAAGGCAGAAACGACGGGTCAGGATTATCAGACTGGAATTAGGTCTGGCCGGTGTGGCCGCTCTGTTTCTGGTGGGATTTCTTATTTTCTGGCCAGGAGTCAGGAAATCTCCTGAGGGCAGTCCTACTCTGGCAGGATTTAATCCAGAAGTTACACCCGAACGGGAAATTCATGTGGTAGAACCAATAGACCTGAGGAAAGAGCTGCGAAGGAGAACTGAGGGACCTCAAGCCGTGTATATTCTGGAGCAGGTGTCTGACAGCTGGATTCAGCAAATCAGATACTGAGGAGGCAAGTTATGAGGAATCAGTTCAGGCGTTATTTTCTGACCATCAACGGATTGTTGCTGGTGGGGTTTTGGCTTATGGTGGTCTCGGGTCAGGCCGGGGCCTATTCTCCTGACCGCGAGGTTAGTGAACTTGTTAAAAAGGTCTCGCCGGCCGTAGTCAGGGTAGAGGTCCGAAATGGGCTGCGAAGGGTAGCCACCGGAGTGGTCATAGATAAAGAAGGATATGTGGCAACCACAGCCCTGATTTCCCCCAGGAAAGAAAAGTTGATAGTGGTTGACCAGGAGGGTAAGGATTATGAAGCTCAATTTCTGGGTTTTGACCCGGAGACCAGAATAGCTTTTCTCCAGATCAAGGGTAAAAACTTCGCGGCTGTCACTCCGGGCTCAGCCAGAAAATTAGGGCCAGGTTCCTGGGTCTGTGCCCTTGGGATTTCACCTGATGCTGGAATTACTGTAACCCAGGGTATAGTCAGCGCCGTAGCTGAAGACAGGCTGAGACTGAACCTCTGGATAACTCCAGGTATGAGCGGAGGACCGGTCCTGGATGAAAAAGGACTTCTGGTGGGACTTTTGCGCGGAGTCTATTCAGAAGAAAACCCGTTCTTTTTCAGGTTCGGAGACCGAGAGTCTACTGGTTCTCCCTATATTTTTAGCCGGGTTGAAGCTCCGGCCTCAGGTATGGCTATGGCTATTCCAGTTGAATTGGTGATAAGTGTGTTTAATGAAATAAAAACCAAGGGTCGGGTAGAAAGAGGCTGGCTGGGCGTTTCAATTGGTGAGGATCGGAACGGCCGGGTAGTCATAACCTATGTTGAGGAAAAAAGCCCGGCTGAGCTGGTTAAGCTGAGAGTGGGAGATAAGATTTTAAGAGTAGACGGGCGAGAAATCAGGGGTTCCGACCGTCTGGTTTCAGAGATCCGTCGCCGCCGGCCCGGTCAGGAAATCACCTTGACTGTAGAAAGAGAGGGTCAGGTCCTCGATTTCAAAGTGAAACTGGGAGCGGTGCCCGAGGAAGAAGCCCGACGAGAACTGGAGCTTAGATTCCCGGGGCTTTTCCATATTCCAGAAATTCCGGACCTCCCTGATTTTCCAGCCTTTCCGGATATGGAGCGGTTTGAGTTCGGATTTGAACACAACCGTTACCTCGGGGTTTATTTAGAACAGCTCAATCTGGAGCTTTCAAAATTCTTTGGAGTCAAAGAGGGTCGGGGACTGCTGGTCTCCAGAGTCAGTCCAGGAAGCCCGGCCGAGAAAGCTGGTCTGAAAGTTGGGGATGTAATCATAGCAGCTGACGGTGAAAGAGTAGAAACCCTTGATGCTTTGCGCTCGTTGATTCAGAAAAAGAAAAAGGGCGATAAAATTAATCTGGAAATTATAAGAGATAAGAAGCACCTAAAAATACAGGTAGAGGTTGAGGAGGGAAGAAGATCAGGATGGCCAGGAGTAAGCCGGTTATCCCGGGAGAAGACTGAGAAAATGAGAGAAATTCAGAATAAATCCTGGGGGGTGACTGAGTTCTTACTTGAAGAAGGCTTTATTAAGGAGTTCGAGGAATGGCTGGCCCGGATTGAGCCCTGGCTTAAAGAGATAGAAGAAACAAGCAGGAGCTGGAAGAAACAATTTGAAGAATTTTCAAAAAAAGAATTTATCGTGGAAAATTCTTTAATTGGAATTTAAGATACCTGCTCCATTCTCTTAAAGAGGCGGGATGAAAGTCCCGTCTCTTTTTTTATCCAGTTAAATGCACCTCAAAAAACTTCATGAGTTAAACTTATTTTCCCTGACTGAATGGCTTCTGGGGTTTCGGGTTGCTGAGCCAGATTCTCAACAGACGCTCGTATTCTTCCCGGGACAGGCGACAGCGGTCATAAAAACCCCGGGCTCTACGCTGACGGAAAGCTTCGTAGAGGATAATACCTACTGAAACCGAAAGATTAAGACTCTGAACCATTCCCACCATCGGGATGTGGATGAAGTAATCAGCCATAGAGCAAGCCTGGTCAGAAACACCCTCAGATTCGTTGCCAAAGACTACTGCCAGGGGCTGACAGTAATCAAGTTCGGTGTAGTCGGTGGTTTTGCCCTGCAAAGTGGTAACGGCGATTTTGAATCCCAGCTCTTTTAATTGGGATAAACATTCTTGAGTAGTTCGATGAAATTGAATTTGCAGCCATTTTTCTGCCCGGGTAGAGATGGCTTCATTAAAAATTACCTTTTCCGGTTCGGCGGAAATGATGTGAAGGTTTAAGATACCGGCTGCCTCGCAGGTCCTGGCTACAGCGCTGGCATTGTGAGCAATTATTACCTCTTCAAGGACCACTCTCAGGTCTGGCTGCCTTCGGGAAAGAACTGAGATGACTTTTTCCTTTCTTTTTTCTGTTGGCACAATGCATTTATACCAGAGCTAAAAACAGATAGCAATGGACCTTGAAGAAAATTCTTCTGGAAGTCAAGCTTCTCTGGTCGGGCTTGTCTTCAAGTCTTGAAAAAGGTTTGGGTTTTATTTATAGTTTATAAGCCTCTTTAAAGTGCCGGAGTGGCGGAATTGGCAGACGCGCTGGACTCAAAATCCAGTCCGATTCACTTCGGGTGTGGGTTCGACTCCCTCCTCCGGCACCATCCCGGCTTTTAGGATTTCCCTCTTTTAGATTTTTAACGGCTTACAGAATTTTTGGTGCTCGGCTAGTTCTAACCAGTCCAGAAAATCATTTTAGAGCTTTCAGGACCTCAGCCAGTTTCTCTACAAAAAGGTCAGCGTTTTCTCTGGTAAAAACCAGAGGTGGCTTTATCTTCAAAACATTCCGGGCTGGTCCATCAGTGCTGACCAGTATTCCCTGGGTTTTCATCTTTTCAATAACCAGAGCTGCTTCCTTGCTGGCCGGAATTTTAGTCTGACGGTCTTGGACCAGCTCAACCCCAATAAAAAGACCTGAACCGCGAACCTCTCCAATGAGCGGCTGATTTTTCTGGAGTTTTCGCAGCTCTTGCAGAAAATGGTTGCCGACTTCTTTTGCGTTTTCCTGAAGTTTTTCTTCCTCAATGGCTTCCAGCACTGCCAGCCCGGCTGCACAGCTTACAGGATTTCCCCCGAAGGTGTTAAAATATTCCATTCCAGTAGCAAAAGCCCGGGCAATTTCTTCAGTAGTTATCACTGCCCCTATAGGATGCCCGTTGCCGATCGGTTTACCAAGGGTAACTATGTCAGGCAGAGCCGATTGAGATTCAAAACCCCAGAAGTGGTGACCGAGACGTCCGAAGCCGACCTGAACCTCATCAGCGATACAGAGGCCACCGGCTTTCCGAACGAGGGCATATACCTTTTTCAGGAATTCGGGCGGGAGGAAAACCTGTCCGGCGCAGCCCATAGCAGTTTCGGCCAGAATACCAACCAGTTTTTTGTTTTCTGAAAGCAGGCGGTCAATGATTTCAGCTGCCAAGGCAGCATATTTTTCGGAGGTCTTTTCACTCCGGCCCCGGTATATGCCGCGGTATGGGTCAGGAGTTGGTAACTGATGAACGAAGGGTGGAGCTCCTTTGCCTCCGGGCCCATTAAATTTATAGGGACTGACCTCTATGAGAGAAGTAAGGTTGCCGTGATAGGCTCCTTCAATCACCAGGATTTCAGTACCACCGGTGTAGTTTCTGGCCAGACGAAGGGCCAGGTCGTTGGCTTCGCTTCCAGAATTAACCAGAAAACAAAAATTCAACCTTCGCGGAAATTTGCTAAGTAGCTTTTCCACGTAAAGGGCCATCTGGTCGTAAAGATACCTGGTGTTAGTATTCAGGGCGGCCATCTGCCTGGTCACTGCTCTCACCACCCGGGGATGACAGTGTCCGATGTGGCAGACGTTGTTTACACAGTCAAGGTAAGTTCGACCCTGAGAGTCAAAAAGATACTGACCTGCTCCTTTAACAATATGGAGCGGACGGCGGTAGGTCAGACTGAGGGCCGGGGAAAAGTGGGTCTTTCTGAAAGCCAGGAGTTTTTCTTTCTGGAGAAAGAGGCTGTCTGGCTGGAAGCCACAGGCCCGGTAGAAGAGGCGACGCCATTTCTCCGGATTCTGGGACAGAAGACAGGTGAGAAGTCTTCGAGCCGGGTTTTCTGAGATTCTCATATATTTATTGCCGGGCTCAACTTCTCGCCGCCAGGCAGCCATGGTCAGGCTGATGACCAGGCGAGCCAGAATTAAGTAAAAAAGGACATCCAGTTCTTCCTTTCTGAGAGAGTTGATCCGGGAATAAGAGGCCAGTAGCTGCCTGGCAGTTAGTTCTGGCTGGTCTGATTTCATCAGGGCATAGGTTAGAGCTACGGCTGGCTCAGCCACTAAATAACTTTCGGTCATGTCTCCAAAATCTATCAATCCTTTTAACCTGGTTTCGGGGCCCCTTTTTTCCAGAATGAAATTATGTTCGTTTCCGTCTCCGTAAATTACCTGTCTTCTCAAAATCGACAGATTGGGTAGAACCAGGGTTTCAAACTGGAGGAGACAGTAATCGAGCTGACGTCTTAGCTCCGGTTCCGACACGTACTTTAATCTGTCTCTGGAGACAAGGAGGTTCTGGACATCCCAGGGCAGAAACCTTCGACTTCCCGGGTGGAAGAAATCCTGGAGGACCAGGTCAATTTTCCCGAGCAAGGTTCCAGTTTCTCTCCAGAGTTTTTCCGGAATAGATTTCAGGTCAGAAAGATAATAACCTTCAACGTATTCGAGCAGCCGGAGGTAATAATTTTGTCCGTTTATCTGGCATTCGGCTACCAGCCGACCTTCAATTGTAGACAGTGGCTGCGGAAATTCATATTGTGGTAAATACCTTTTCAAGAGAATCATAACCTGGTTTTCAAAGTCTAATTCTTCGGTCCGGTCGAAAGCCGAAGAAACTTTCAGAACATACTTTTTGTTTGATTCATCTATTACCAGAAAGTTTTGAGACCGATCTCCTGGTAAAAGTTTTAACTCTTCGGTCTTCAGACCAAAGTATTTTCCAGGAAGCTGGTGGACCTGCTTCAGGTTTAAGGCTGGCTTTCTGTATTCCCAGATAGTCATTTTTTTCAGTTATCCTCCTGAGTCTCGTTATTTTCCCTAATTCTAATCAAACCAGTAATAGTAAGCAAACCGGGAGTAAAAGTTAAGGTTGATATCAGGCTGGAAATGACTTTAATTCAGGGAATTTTTTCCGGCGAATGATATCATTGGTATAAAATTGCCTCTTGATTAATTTATAAATAAGTGGAAAGATAGGTGATAGTAGGGCTATTGCTCTCTGAAAAGGAGGTTTCCATGCTTAAGGGCAAGACTTTAGCTTTTGCCATTCTGGGTCTTCTGCTCCTTTCAGCGTTCATCGGTCTGGCCCAGGAAAGAGGCTCAGTCCGAGGGGTGGTTAAGAGCAGTGAAGGGCAGGTGGTTGAAGGGGCCACGGTGATAATTTCTGGCCGGCCACTTCCCCTGGGCCGAGAATTTATTACCGGAAAAGACGGCGGCTTTATTTTTCAGGCTCTCCCGCCCGGAAAGTATACTCTGGTTGTAACTCATCCGGATATGATTGATTATACCGCCGAAGTGGTGGTGGCGGTTGACCGGCAGACTTATGTCAACGCCATACTTCAGCCCATCGGTAAGCTGGCCGAGGCGGTAACCGTGGTGGCGGCCACACCTATGGTTGACCTGAAATCGACGGAAGTTTCTACTAACTGGGTTTCAGAAATGGTTCAAAAACTTCCTCTGGGACGCACTTACGCTTCTCTTTTCCATTTAGCTCCAGGGGTTGCTGATAATCGAGATTTTGCTCCTAATGCTGGTGGCAACAAACAGGACAACGTTTATCTTTACGATGGCTCAAACATTACCAATCCCTTCTTCGGCTACCTTGGCTCAAATTTTTCGGAAATGGACATTCAGGAAGTGAGCATTAAAAGAGGGGGGATAAGTGCCGAATTCGGTCGCTCTGCTGGAATGGTGACCAATGCCATCACCAGGTCAGGTTCAAATCAGATTTCTGGAAGCTTCAGATTTGTTTTTGAACCATCAGAGTTCACCTGGAAAAGTAAAGACCCCAATCTGGTGACCAAATACGACCGATATGTGCCCTCAGCTGGTCTTGGTGGTCCGATAATCAAAGATAAGCTATGGTGGTATATATCAGGAAATCTTCCTTATTCCAGGACCACGGGGCGAATTAACAACCTTGGTCCTGTCCCTGATGCCAAAAATACCAATAACGAGTTTTTTATCAAGTTGACCGGGAATCCCTGGCGGGCTCATCTGTTTTCGCTCAGCTTCCGAAACAACAATTACAAAAACCATAATGCCGGAATTGGAGTAAACGACCATCCAAGTGTGGCGGTTAACGGCAACGGTCTCTCCAGGATAATTTATGCTTCCTGGGTCTGGACCATAACCCAGTCAACTTTACTTGAAGTTAAGTATGACCATGTGAATGAAAATTATAAGAGCGTTCCAATTAACGAGCTTGGTTATTTACCTCCCTTTGACCCCAACAATCTGTCCAGAATGGGCTATTTCCGAACGGCGCCCGGTTATATAATAGGGGGAGCTACCGCTTCAGGACAGTATGTTGGTGGAGCCTCAGAGTACAACACCCAGAACTTCTTCAGGGATGAATTCAAACTGGTCTTTACCAAGTACCTTGATTTTAGCCGGCATTCTCACGTTATCAAAGCCGGTTTCAGCTATGACGACGGAGGTGAGTATCTGAAAAGGTTGGCTAACGGCTGGGGAAGTATCATAGTAACCACCTATGCTGGAAATCCAGCCTTTCGCTGCCGTTATTATACCGAACAGCCTCCACAGGACTCGCGCGGCCGAACTTACGGAATTTTTCTTCAGGATAATATAACCATAGGTGAGAAATTCACCCTGACTGTCGGCTTTCTGCTAAACCGGGATGAATTCAGCGTAAAAACCCAGGAGAAAATAAGATTTCTAGTTTTTGATTTCAAAAAAGAAATTCAGCCCAGATTCGGGTTTACTTATTCACTGAATCCGAGGGTTGGTGACAAAATTTTTGCCAGCTTTGGCCGATATAACAATATGGATAACCGTTCTATTGCCCGGGCAGCAGCCCCAGTTAGAATTTTCAGAACGGATACTTTTTTTAGTCTGACCGGAACACTTCTCTACAGTGCCCCACAGGCAGCCGAGACCGGAAAAATTATTCTCCCGGGCTTAAAAGCCACCTACACTGATGAAGTGGTGGCTGGTTACAGCCGGCCTCTGGGGCACCGCTGGACAGTTGAAATCTGGGGACAGTACCGGTATGTAAACCATGTTATTGAAGATTTCCCCACCAGAAACAGAGAGACTTCCCCTGGCAGTTATGTTTACGGGAATCTTGATGGACAGCTGATTTCCTGGCATTTCCTGCCCCCGGACCTCCAGGCCAGAATACCTCAAAGCGGGTTTAATCCATTTTTTGCCTCCAAAGCAAAAAGAACCTATAAAGCTCTAAACATAGAGATTAAAAGGCACTACGCCGACCGCTGGTCTCTGACTGCTATGTACACCTTGAGCCGGATGGAAGGCAACTGGGACCTGGATTACGCTCCGGGGACAGCTCTTTTTTATTCCTCATCCTACATTGAAGATGGGCCCGGGCTTTACCTCAGTGACCCCAACCGGAAGGGCATAATGCAGGGAGACCGAACCCATGTTTTCAAGCTGTTCGGAACCTGGCAGTTCATGAAGCGAACTACCTTTGGCGGTTACCTGAGAATCCAGAGCGGCGCACCTTGGGAGAAAAGAGGTCTCGATTACTTTGGCAATTATTACCGCTACCTTGAGCCCGCCGGCTCTCATCGACTAAAGGCCTGGGTTAACTGCGATCTGCAGGTTAGCTATGAAATACCTTTCGGTCGCTTCCGGGGTGTACTGGAAGCTAGAATGATGAATGTATTTAATACTCAGACAGTTTTGAGAATAGACGTTCGCGGCGACCAGCCGACTTTCACCAATCCAATCTCTTACGCTCCGCCCCGAACTTTTGCTCTTAGTGCTTATCTGAATTTTTAGCAGAAGCAAAATTTAAGACCGGGATGCGGAAGTAAAGAACGGAAGAGCGGATAGCTCTCTTCTTTACTTCTTCTTCCTGGTTTTTTCAGAGGCCAGGCGACCGCCTCTCATAAACTCGTCAGGCGGAATTTCCTGAATCCAGACCCTGACGGTTTCCAGAGGAATGTTGAGTGATTCCTGAACCGCTCTGGTTACTGCTTCCAGCAGGGCTTTTTTCTGCTTTTTGGTTCTTCCTTTTAGCAGGTGGATTTCCACCAGTGGCATCATTAAACCTCCTGAAAATTAATTGGTTGGTTGTGTGTTTAAATCAAAAGATTGAGCCCGGTCCGACGGTGCGGCCAGTTCTGCTTGAAAGTGGCCAGGTTCAGACATTTTAATTGTCATGCCCTTTTTTCTTCCTTCAGGGCAACCCTGAGGATTTCCAGCAGCTCGGCCAGAATCATGGCTGTAGCCCCCCAGATCTTATGCGAGTCGAAAAGATAGAAAGGAACCAGAGCTTCACGACCCCGAAGGAGCCAGATTTCCTGTTTTAAGTTTTCCGGCGCCAGAAGATGATGGAGCGGGACCTCGATTATTTCTTCGACTTCAACTTTAGAAGGCTGAAAATTCAAAGACTTCCTGGCGATAGCCACTACAGGAAAAATGCAAAAATTGCTGCTTTGAACATAGAGCGGCGTTAGCTGACCGATAATTTTCACTTCTTCGGTAGAAAGACCCAGTTCTTCTTGCGTTTCTCTCAAGGCTGCCTCTTCGATTGATTCGTTTTCATCAAGCTGTCCTCCTGGAAAGGAAATCTGGTTCTGATGATGTTGCACCAGATGGGTCCGTTTGATAAATATCAGATGAATCTGACCATCTTTTGGATAGAAAAGGACCAGGACTGCAGCCTTCAGGCAGGATGGCCAGACCTGCTGAAAAGTCAGGGTGGAGGGTGGAGGCTGAGGACAGAGTTTAAGTTGAGCCTCAAGGCCGGGTTTTTCAGCCTTCAGCCTTTTGCTTAGCAAATAGTCCAGATACTCAATGGTCAGTTTTTTATTCATTTAACTTAACGAGAAATTTAATACTAAATCAAACTCGGGTCAAGGATTCAGATACCGAATTTTTTTATCATCCTCTTAAAGATTTAAATGTCAATATGAAACAAAACGACTCTGATAACCTGAGATTATTTTGGGCGGAGCTTCCTTAGGCTTAAGACTAGGAGCCGAAATTAACCAGTTCACTGTTTCAGGCTATTTAAGCCAGGGGAGTCTTTTCAGCAACTGTTCGCCTGTTCCTATCTGATAGCCTTCCGAGTAATACATTATCTCTCTACTCGAGCGAACTGCTATGACTGCAGGCAGGGAGGTGGGTTCCCGGGATAAGGCTTTTTTCAAAAGACTTGGAAGCTGGTTTTTTTCATCATAAACCAGTCGGGCTGAATCAGGAAGGTCACTGTAAATTTCCGGACTTAAACCGGCCGGAATTTTGCCCCAGGCTATAACCACGAGCAGATTTCCTGGCCAGCTAACAAACCGGTCAGCCAGAGCCTGGATTTCAGTCATTAGATGCTTACTCGGTTCCCGATCGGGGTCTATGAGGGCCATAATAAAGCTCTGGCCTTTAAGCCAGGAATTTAAATTTAGACTGGATTTATCCTTAAAGTCGTAAACCGTGGCCTCAGGCTCAAATTTGCCTAATACAGCTGGCTCTTGGGGTTCAGTCCGGAGGCTGAAGCAGATTTCTTTGAAGCCAGTCTCAGGAACCCGGAAAAAATGCAGGCTAACCAGTGCACTCCCATCAGGCTGGCGGTTACCACTGATAAGAAGATAATGGCCGGGGTCAACCATAAGCTCTAGTGAGGCTGAGTTCAGAGCAGGTTCGTTTTCCAGGTCCAGAGTTTGGTAACGACCGTTCTTAAACCGGGCCAGTGTGAAATGAGTATAATAGATGGCTTTACTGACTGTTTCTATCGGCTGATAGGTAATTTTTAGTCGGGTTTTGGGTTTTGATTCTGCTAGGCTTTCTTCGTCTTCAAAACAAACCTCATGCCACTGTCCTGAATGGAAATACTGAGCTCTTTCAGTAACCCGGTCCAGCCTGGCCGGCTGACCCAGGGTTCTGGCCATGGCCACGAAGAGGATTTTTCTGGAATAAAGGTCAGCCCGTTGAAGTTCCAGTGCTCCCTGAGGGAAAAGCGGAACCTGATAGTAGTTGGTTTCGTCTATCTTTATGTTCTGTTTTATCCAGAGACCAATATTCTCCGGATTTTCCTTAAATCTGGTTTTTTCCTGCGGGCTGAATTTTTCTTTAATGAATTTTCTCCAGGGGGTCAGCAGCTCCCGGCCTATACGCGGGGAGAGAACGTAACGGATGTAAATTTCTTCATCCAGACCGTTTTCAGGCGGTAGAGTTTCTCTGAGATGGTGTAACAGAACCGAGGACGGAGTGTCGCGCAGGTCCTTCTGGGTGATAGCCCCGAGCAGAGCCAGCCCGAGCTTCTGTTCTCCGGGAGTAAGAGCCGACAGATAATCGATTATCTCTGGCCAATTGCCCCGGCTGGTCTCCAGATATTTCCAGACAGTTTCAAAAGGTAAGTTTTTTTCCCGACAGAAGATGGCGGCAATTTCCCGGTTGATAAAGCTTGTTTCATATTGCTGCCTGATACAGTCCTCCTGCCGCAGGCGGCGGTTGTTTTCTTCAGCCTTAATCGGGTCTCCTGGTTCTACCTCTCTGGCTGCTGGAGGAACTAAGTCCAGGGCGAGCTTCCTTTCTGTAAAATCAGGCTCGGTTAAAACCAGGGAGATTCTGTCAGGGCGGCCAGCCGAGACCTTGGTCCAGGTGTAAAGGTTGTCTTTTGAAGCCTGAATAACCAGGTCACCATAACCGGTGAGAAGAGAAACCCGACCGTTCTGGTCGGTGGTTTTAGAGGCAATGGGAAAAAACTCAGCATAATTATAGAGACAGAAGTCGACTCTGGCTTCAGCAACCGAACGGTTCCGGGAGTCTTTAACTTCAACCGTCAGAAGAGTAACCGGAGCATACCGGGGTAGTTGATTTATCCGGGTAAAAAGGTCGGTTTTCAGGATAATTTCTTCAGGGCCGTGATATTGCCCGTAAACAGTGGTATGAACCAGCATGGCTCTGCTGGCTGGTCCGGTAAACCAGCCCTGGTCAAGTTCTGGCTCTGGTTCACAGGCTCCCAGATAGTGCCAGCGGCCGTCCACCCAGACTTCCACCCAGGCGTGATTATCATCAGTGTGGGCCCACCGTGGGGTGTAGACCTGACGGGCGGGAAGGCTTACAGCTCTGAGAGCGGCTACGGTGAAAGTTGATTCTTCACCGCAGCGGCCGAAAGCTGTCCTGACTGTGGCCAGAGGAGCAGAGGTTCTTTCATCGGTCGACCGGTAAGTGACTTTTTCATGGCACCAGTGATTGACTTCGAGTGCTGCCTGGTACATATCGAGATGTTTTATTCTGTCCTTAAGCTCTTCGAAGAAAACCCGGCGAGCTCCATCCGGATTTTCATTGTTAACCCGATAGGGGAGAACAAAGTGGCGAAAAATGCTGTCAGGAATTTTCTTGCCCCAGGAGAAATATCTTCTGGCTTCCAGGGCTGCTCTAACCTGTTCCAGGAAATATTCCCCGTCGAGGTTGGCCAGGTCGGAAAGCGGCATGAAGGCATAGAGAAATTCCAGAGCCTCTTTTTCTTCAGGCCGCAACGGTCTTTTAAAAACTGAAAAAAGCTGTTCATTTCGCCCGGAGGCAATTTCAGCTCTTTTTCTGAAACTTTCCTGGACTAAAAGGCGGTAACTTTTATCCTTAATGAAATGTTCTGGCTGACGGCAGGCTGAAGTTAATATCAATCCAGCCAGAATTAAAATGATGAGCGATAGTTTCCGCCCAACAGCGGAGCTCTTTTTGAAAAGCATTTGTTGACCTCGTATTAATTTGGAAGTAGCGATTTGATTTTAGTCTCAGGTTCAAGGAATATCAAGACAGAATTTTGGACTTAGGTTAGAATTACACTCAGAATTATTTTTAAGGTTAATGACTCTTAGTATCTTCTTTATTTTAATTTTAAAAATTTTTTCCTGGTCTGGCTGAGTTATAATGTCAGTGTTTGATTCAGGGATTCTGCCCATTAATGGCGGGAGGAAAAAATGAAAAAATCAGGCTTTTTCAACCTCAATCAGGAAAAAAGGTTTGTTTGGGTGGGAGTAGTTTTCATCCTGATAACTCTCATTTTTTTCGCTACCTGCCGGAGTAAGCCGGGTGTTCTTAGGGAAGAAAAGTGGCCGGTGGTTCGGCCGGGGGTAGAGGTTTTTCTGGAAAAGCATCTGGAGCTGGTCCGGGGAAAAAAGGTCGGTTTGATAACCAATCCTTCCGGTGTTGACCGTCAACTCAGGTCCACAGCCCGCCTTTTCAAGGAAAACCCGGAAATCAACCTGGTGGCTCTTTACGGTCCGGAACATGGGGTCAGAGGTAACGCCCAGGCAGGTGAATATGTGCCATTTTATTTCGACGAAAAATTCGGGCTTCCGGTATTCAGCCTTTACGGTCAGTCCTTAAAACCCCACCCTGGCATGCTTAAAAACATTGATGAATACATGAGGTCTTTCGATATCAGTTCTGAGGGCAAAAGGCCCGATAAGCAGATGGTTGAAGAAATAGAAGTGATGATTTTTGACCTTCAAGATGTTGGCACTAGAGTTTATACCTATGTAGCCACTATGGCTTATGCCATGGAGGTTTGTGCGGAATTAGGGATTGATTTTATAGTCCTGGACAGACCCAATCCAATAAACGGGGTGCTGATGGAAGGAGCCATTTTGAAATATCCCGAATTCAGTTCTTTTGTAGGTCTTTATCCCATTCCCCAGCGCCATGGCTTGACTGCGGGAGAACTGGCCCTGATGTTCAATGACCGTTTTCTGAAAAAAAAGGTCAGGCTGACAGTTGTGCCAGCTGAAGGCTGGAAACGGGCGATGTGGTTTGACCAGACCGGACTGCCCTGGGTTCTGCCCTCTCCCAACATGCCTACCCTGGAAACGGCTACAGTTTATCCAGGACAGGTCTATCTCGAAGGAACGAACCTTTCTGAAGGGAGGGGAACGACCAGGCCATTTGAACTTTTTGGAGCTCCTTGGATCGATGGCTACATTTTAGCTGAAAAGTTAAACCAGCTTGGTCTTCCTGGAGTTATCTTCCGGGAAGCCTGGTTTACCCCGAGTTTTTCCAAGTACCGGGGGGAGCTTTGTGGGGGCGCCCAGCTTCATCTGACTGATCGTGAAGCCTTCAGGCCTTTTCTGACCTCTCTCTGGATAATAAGAACGATTATGGACCTTTACCCCGGGCAGTTCAGTTTTTATCCCGATTATTTCGATAAAATTATGGGAAATTCGGAAATCCGTTTGGCACTCCAGGCCGGTCAGTCACCGGAGGATATAGTCCGGGGTCTGGAGGAAGGATTGAAGAATTTTGAAAAAATTCGCCAGCCCTATCTTCTTTATAAATAGCCAGTCCGGGGTTTAAGATGTGGAGTGGTGAGGTGAAGTTTTATAGACTTTGTGAAATTTTGTCCTGCCAGAACTAATATTCTGAGCACCCGGTAGAATTAATAAAAACTTTAAAACAGAAAGAAGTAGACTCCGTTATTTTTTCTGCGAGACCTGGATGGCAGGCAAAATCAGTCTTGCCTTAAATGTCAGGTTTACCGTAAAATATAAACTCAATTTCTGAGGAAGTCATAATAATTCTGAAAGGAAGCTGAAGATGGCTCAAAAAAAGTTTTACCCTCTGGCCAATCCAGTTTCGGTCATTCTGGATAAGCATCCGGATGATTTCGAAAGAAAGGACTTTCTGAAGATAATAGAAGAAAAACAGCTGGAAAAGATAACTTTTCATTATCTGGGATTGGACGGAAAGCTTAAGGAACTTAAAATTCCAGTGGCCAGCCCTTTGCAAGTTGAGAACATGCTGGCCGAAGGCGAGCGGGTGGATGGCTCTTCACTGTACAAAGGTCTGGTGGATATGGGACTTTCTGACCTCTACGTAGTTCCAATTTACCGGACGGCTTTCTTAAATCCCTTTGACGACCGGAGCCTGGATTTTATCTGTCGTTTTCTGGACAGAGATGGACAGCCGGTCCACTTTGCTATGGATAACATTCTGGCCAGAGCTTATCAGCTTTTCAGAAAACATACCGGTCTAGAGCTCCGGGCTCTGGGTGAGCTGGAATTTTACCTTTTCAGAGAACCGGCCAGGCTTTATCCCACTGAAAGGCAGCGTGGCTACCATTCCTCACCGCCATTTTTCAAAAGTGGTGAGATTCTGGACGAAATGGTCAGGTTGATAACCCAGATTTGCGGCCTGATTAAGTATGCTCATAGCGAGGTTGGTTATGTGGAAAAGATAGAAAGTGACCAGGAAGAAATCCAGGGCAAGATGGCTGAGCAGATGGAGATTGAATTTCTTCCAGAATCGGTGGAGCTGGCGGCCGACCATCTGGTGACGGCTCGCTGGATAATAAGAAACGTCGCCTACCGTCACGGTCTGGTAGCCACATTCACCCCAAAAATTGAAGAAGGAGTAGCCGGCAACGGTCTTCATTTTCATCTGGAGCTACGACGGGATGGCCGCAACATCATGACCACTGAAGACGGTGGTCTGAGCCAAGAAGCCAGAAAGTTGATTGGTGGGCTTTGCTACTACGCTGACTCCCTGACTGCTTTTGGAAACACTGTGGCTTCTTCTTACCTCAGGCTGGTTCCTCATCAGGAAGCCCCGACCAGAGTCTGCTGGAGTGACCTCAACCGCAGTGCTATGATCAGAGTACCTCTGGGCTGGACTAAAGTTAGCAATCTGGCTGCCAGAATCAACCCGGGTCAGACAGAAGAGGCCGTCTTGAGGGAAAGACGGCAGACAGTTGAGCTCCGAACTCCCGATGGCAGCGCTCTAATACATCTTCTTCTGGCCGGAATAGTGACGGCAGCTGATTGGGCTTTAAACCCAGCCGAGGCCAGTACCAGCGGTCAGAAAGCTCTAGAGCTGGCCAGTAAGCTCTATGTCAGCGGCAACATATTCCAGGACAAGAAACTTCTGGAAAGCTTGACTGAGCTTCCGGGAAGCTGTCAAGCCTCAGCCAGAATTCTCAAAGAAAAAAGAAGTCTTTACGAGCGGGATGGACTCTTTTCTCCAAGCATCATTGACTATGTGGTCAGGATGCTGGAAGCAGAACAGGATGGGGAGCTAAGCCAGAGACTGGCTGACCTGCCTTCTGAGAAAAGGCTGGAACTGGCCAGAAAAATAATGCACAGAGACCTGCACCGGCATTAAAATTTTTTTCTTACCAGAAGACGATGCTCTCTGAATTCGGCCGACAGCTGCTGCCATAGAGAGTTAAACCTTAACTGAAGTTCCCGGTAAATTTCGGAATTTTCTTTTTTTGGAAGGAAAGGGGGAACATGCTTTTTGATTAACCGGCTAACCAGTTCTTCCAGACTGGTGGTCTGGCCGCTTACTCTGAAAAGAGACCAAATAGCCTGAAGAGCGGCTCCATAGGCCGCCGATTCTGGTTCTTGAAGGGTGATAACCGGTGTTTCGAAAACATCAGCCAGCACCTGGAGCCAGCTCTGACTGCGGGCGCCACCGCCAGTGGCTATAATTTCTTCTGGTTTCAAGCCCAGGGATTTCATCCGGCCAAACCCATAATTCAGGTTCAGGATGGTGCCTTCAATGACTGCCCTGGCCAGGTCTGAGCGGTTAAAATTATGGCGGTTAAGCCCGAAAAACAGGGCTGAGGCCTCTGGCAGAACCGGGACTCTTTCTCCATCGAGGAATGGTAGAAAAATCAAACCGTGAGCTCCGGGCATACTGCTTTTAACCAGATTTTCCAGTTCCTCGTTGTTTATTTCTAACAACTGCTTAAGCATTTCCGTAGTGTTGGTCACGTTCATGGTACAGAGCAGGGGCAACCAGCCGCCGGTGCTGTCACAGAAAGCTGCAATCTCTCCTTCAGGGTCAATAACCGGCTCGCCAGAAAAGGAGAATACTGTGCCTGAAGTTCCGAGACTGACGGTACAGGTCCCTTTTCTGACGTTTCCGGTTCCAATGGCTGACATCATGTTGTCTCCACCTCCGGCCGAGACCAGGACCTGTTTGAAGCCGAATTTCTCGGCTATTTTTTTCTTTACGTAACCCACCGGCTCCGCAGGGTGAGAGAGAGGCGGCAGTTTTTCCACCAGTTCTTCCCCTATAGCTTTTAAGGCTTCTGGATGCCAGCAGCGTTCTCTGATGTCCATTAAACCGGTTCCGGAGGCATCTCCATATTCCATATGTGGAATTCCAGTCAGATAAAGATTCAGGTAATTATGGGGAAGAAGAACCAGATGCAACTTCCGGTAATTTTCGAGCTCATGCCTTTTAAGCCAGAGTATTTTGGAAGCAGTGTAGCCAACGGCCAGGGAAATGCCCACCTTCCTGATAAATTCCTTTTTCCCGCCCAGAGAGTCAAGAAGGATTTTGGTTTCTTCAATAGTTGAGGTGTCGTTCCAAAGTTTGGCCGGCCTGATTGGCTCATGATTCTGGTCCAGAAAGACACTGCCATGCTGTTGGCCGGAAATTCCCAGGCAGGTTATCTGGGAAGGATTGACCCCGGATTCATTTATGGCCATCGTTATGGCTTTTTCCATGGCTTTAACCCAGGTTGAGGGATGTTGCTCCGACTCTCCAGGTTTAAGGCCCGAAATCATCTGGTGACGGCTGTAGCCGCGTCCCAGTACCCGGCCTGAGTTGATTTCAATCAGGAGAGCTTTAGTGCCCTGAGTGCCCGAATCAATGCCCAGTGCGTACATTCTTGACCTCAATCTTTTCTGGTCTCACCTGAAGCCCAGATTTTTCCAATTATTTTTATCAGTGCCAGAGTGCTTCCAGCAAAAAGTACTGTCCAGAAGACCGCCAGAGGAATTCGGCCGTAGATATAAGCGCCGGCTCCAAACAGCGCTGAATAGACGAAAAGACAGCCCACCACCCATCCAATGAAGGACAGAGTCAGGCTGTCGGGAGAACCTTCGAGACCAGCTTCAGCCCGGATCTTATTCCAGCCCGGCCCTGCGGGTTTAACCAGACGGCAGAAAGAAATTAACTTTTCCCGGTCCACAGGTTTCGTCAGGAAAGTAACAATCAACCAGGTGACAGTAGTGAAGGCTATAGTCACCAGCAGAGATACATGCTGAGGGACCTGATGTCCCATCTTTCCTCTGAGAAAGAAATAAACAGCTACCGAGAAAGAACTGGCCATGGCAGCAATTTCTGACCAGGCATTTATCCGCCACCAGAACCACCGCAGCAGGTAGATTAAACCGGTTCCGGCTCCAATGGATAACATCAGGTCGAAAGAAGCCTTAGCCGATTCCAGAACAAACGTCAAAAGTCCTGAGAGTATCATCAGAATGACGGTCATAATTCTTCCGGCGGCTACGTAGTGCTTTTCCTCAGCTCCCCGACGGATGAATCGGCGGTAAAAGTCATGGACTACGTAGGAACTTCCCCAGTTAAGATGAGTAACCAGGGTGGAGACATAGGCTGCCAGAAGCCCGGCGACCATAATGCCCAGAAAGCCGCTGGGTAAAAACCGCAACATAGCTGGATAAGCCATATCATTACCGATAAGTTTCGGGTCCACTGCGGGGAAAGCCTTCTGAATATCAGAAAGTTCGGGGTAGATGATAAAAGAGCAGAGGGCTACTAATATCCAGGGCCAGGGCCTCAGAGCGTAATGAGCAAAATTGAAAAACAGAGTTCCAGAAAGAGCGTCTTTTTCACTCCTGGCAGCCAGCATTCTCTGAGCGATATAGCTTCCACCACCAGGCTCGGCTCCGGGATACCAGACCGACCACCACTGGACGGCTACCGGGATTATAAAAATTGAGAGAGCCACACTCCAGTTACCGAAATCAGGAAAAAGTCCTAAGGTCCTTCCATCAAGCTTCTGGAATAGCCCTGAGAGCCCGCCGATTTCCGGTTGCTTCAGAGCAAAAATAGCTGCGGAGAAAGCCCCGGTCATAGCAATTCCGAATTGAATAAGGTCAATTACCAGAACTCCCCAAAGCCCGGCTGCGGCTGCGAAAATGATATTGATAATTCCACAGAATAAAAGGGTTTTGGCCATAGGCCAGCCCAGGATAACGTTGGCGATTTTGGCCGCAGCCAGATTGACCGAGGCCATGATAACACAATTGAAAAACAGGCCTAGATAAATAGCCCGAAAGCCGCGCACAAAGGAAGCAGGTTTACCCGAATAGCGAAGCTCGTAAAATTCCAGGTCAGTTAGCACCTGAGACCTTCTCCACAACCGGGCATAGAAGAAAACGGTCATCATACCGGTCAGCAAGAAAGCCCACCAGGCCCAGTTGCCGGCAACCCCGCTGTTGCGGACTATATTGGTGACCAGGTTTGGAGTATCAGTACTGAAGGTGGTGGCCACCATGGAAATACCTATTAGCCACCAGGGAGCTGCCCGCCCCGAGGTAAAAAATTCAGCTGTATTTTTACTGGCTCTCCGGCTCAGGATAATGGGAGGCAGAAAACAGATGCTTATAGAAACGATGACGATAACCCAGTCCAGTGTACTAAGATGCATTTTACCAGTCCTTTGAAATGAATTTCAGGTTAAATTCTTATATCACAGGCTGGAAAATTAAGTCAAAAAAGGCGGGATATCTCTTCGGCTAATATTTTTGCCATTCCGGTTTATTCTCGTAAACCCAGCGGTAGTAAGCCTGATTTTTTAACTCAGAAGCGGCTTCTTCATCCAGAATGATTATGGCTCTAGGATGAAGCTGAAGCGCCGAAGCCGGGACCATGGCGGTCAGAGGTCCTTCGACAGCCATAGCAATGGCTCTGGCTTTTTTTCTGCCAAAAGCCAGAAGGAGGCAGGTTCGGGCGTCAAGTATGGTGCCGATGCCCATGGTTAGAGCATGATGGGGAACCTGGTCTTCGCCTCCGAATAAACCGGCGTAGTTTTTTCTGGTCTGTTCGGTCAGAGTTTTAATCCTGGTGCGGGAAAAAAGAGAAGAACTTGGTTCATTAAAACCAATGTGGCCGTTGGTGCCGAGGCCCAGAAGCTGGAGGTCTATTCCTCCGGCTTCTCTGATTTCCCGCTCATACCGCTCACAGGCGGCCGGGATATCACTGGCCAGGCCATCAGGAAGGTGGACATTTTCCGGTCGAATGTTAATCTGGCTGAAAAAATTTTTCCACATAAAATAATGAAAGGAGGCAGGATGGTCAGGAGGTAAACCGACGTATTCATCCAGGTTAAAGGTCACCACCCGGCTGAAATCCAGACCTTCTTCCCGGTGCATCTTAATCAGAATTTGATAGAGCTGAAGTGGAGTTTGGCCGGTGGCCAGACCGATAACCGGTTTTTCTCGGGTTTCTATTATTTTTTTAATTATTCTGGCTGCCAGCAGGCTGGCAGCCAGACTATCTGGCTGAATTATAACTTCCATGGTCTGACTCCTCTATGACGTTAACTTTATCAGATAAATTATCTTTTCTTTTTTATTTCAGGAAGCGTGGCTGCGGCCACTGCCTGCCCGACCCGACGGCTTTTTTCATCGGTCAGATAGATCTCAATTTTTTCTTTGAGCTCTGGAAATTCTTGAGCCAGAACCTGCTCTGCTTCTTCTTTGATAATTTCCCCGCCCCGGCCTGAAGTTACCCGGCCCAGAATCATCAGGGTGCTGAAATCATAGAATAAAGAGTAAAGCTGAGCTGTGTAGCCAAGATAAACACCTATGTCTCTGAATATTCTTAAGGCCCGGTCATGACCTTTTTCCACCAATGCCTGAATTTTTTTCAACCTTTCTGGAAGTTTTTCTTCCTCTGGAAAATCGAAACCGGCAGCCAGGGCCAGCTTGTTTACTGCCTGCTGGGAAAAGTACATTGCTCCGACACCCCGGTCGCCTGACCATTCATCCACGGCGGCTTCCGGATTGAGGTCTACCGGGGCGAAGGCCAGCTCATCCAGCCAGCCGGGAAGATATCCGGCCCGATTGAGAAAACCTCCAGCTTCACTTGAACCCATGGCGATGCCCAGAACTCCAGTCCGGTTTAATGTCAGGTATCCAGCCAGAGCCGTTACTTCTCCGTCGTTAATAACATCGAGCGGAACCCCCCATTCCTTTTGAAGATTAATAAAAAGGCATTTTACTTTTTTTTCAAAAATCTCAGGTGGAACAGCCCGGAAAAGTGAGGCAATCCGGACCTGGTTGTTGATGTAAATTCCGGCCGCACTCCCTCCGATGGCCTGGACTGCCGGCAGGTAGGAGGCAGCTTTCTTCAACCCGGCCTGAAGGTGCTGATAATGGTAGTCGGGGTCAGGCTGAACCTGGGGATTCCAGGGAATTTCTTCGCTGAACACTACCCGGCCGTCTTGAAGAGCTGCAACCTTAAAATCGCTGGCTCCGAGGTCAAAACCTAGCCGGCAACCGTCAAAATGACCTCCTAAGATTAACTGGCTTTCCCGCTCTTCAGGAAAATGCTCGGGTGGGGTCATTACTACTTCGAAGGGCTTTTCGTAAACGGTGCTCATCAAGTTTGTGTCAAACTTTCTTTCTCCTACTAAGGAGTAGAGCTTCTTAAGCTGATGGTAAATTATCTCAGGGCCGGAAAAGTAGATTTTCCAGCCACCTTTCTGCCACAGCAAAAATTTAATTAACCTCTCCACATATACCAGGTTGAGCATCAGGTTCTCTGAGGTTAAAGGGAGCAGGCGGGTGGTCCAGGTAGATAGCAATCCTTTTTCCCGTTCCAGTCCGATTCGGACTTCGACCGGGCTTTTTTCAGCGAGCTTCTGATACCAGAGCAGAAATTTTCCCAGGGGCAGAAAACCAGGATCATATTCCGGTCTTATTACTGGGTTAATCATTTTTTCTATCGATCTGAAGAAATCCCGATTCATAGCTTTACCTTTTTTGCTAAGATTATACCAGAATTGTGCCGTTGACTGCATAAAATTACCGGTTACAACTCTGATTGCTTCCAGAAAGATTGACATCTGGAAAGGCATAAAATAGCATAACCCTGGAAGTTTAAATAAAAAAAATTTAGGTTTAAACATGGTTGGCTTTAGGTATTCAAGAATAATTTTTTCAGTCTTGCTTTTATTTTCCATCTTTATGTTCTCTCTGGACCTTTTTCAGGAAGAAAAAAAACCCACGCGGTCACTTAAGCCCGGAGAAGAGGGGCGTGGTCCCTGGTGGATGAAACAAACTGCCCTGACTGCTGAAGGGCGCTTTCCAAACCTGAAAAACAGAAAATGGTGGAAACAGGTAAGGCAACTGAGACCTGGTGAAAGCCTGATGATAGAAGAAAGCGGGGAAGCCCGGGACCGGATGGCCGTAAGAATTGAAAGTTATGAATTAAGAAGCGGAGAAAGTCTGGAGGTTCTGGTCTGGATACTGGATGACGACGGGGACGGGAGTTTGAAGCAGGGAGGTGATTTTCACGATGACTGTTATATTTATGACTTTAACCGGGACGGGTTGGTTGACTTAATGGTGGATTATGTTGATGAGGATGGCGATGGTCAGGCTGACTCTATGGAGGTCCGCTATTTCGAAAGAGGCTACCTGGTTAGAGCCTGGATTGGTTACGATTTTGAAGGAATAGGCGAGATTATTAAGTTTCAAACCCCCCTTGATTTACTGAGCGAAAATTTTCAGCAGAATCTCTCCGGCGATAAGCTTCATTTTAAGAACGTTTTTGTGGTTCCTCAGAAGAACTGGAGGCCGGCTGAAGACGGCCTGGTGGCCAGCCTGGATCTGAATAAGGATGGTTTGAGCGACCTTCTGTATCGGTTCAATCTGGCGCCTTCTTCTACAGAACTTCATTTCAACAGCCTGGAGGTCAGCTTGGATGTAGACCGCGGGATTAATCTGGAAAGGCCGTATCATTATGAGCTTGGTCTGGTGCTGGAAGGGCGGCTGCCTTTTAACCCTGATAAATTTAAGCTGTATTCATCCCAAAGAAGGCCTCCTCAAGAAGTTTACGCTATTCCCTTTGAGCTCATTCAGAGCGAAGCCGATAGGTTTAAAACTTCAAGGGCCACTCTATCCTGGAAAGAATTCTCTGACCAGAGTCTGGCCACAGATTCTCGCTTAGCTGCTCTGGAAGCTCAGGGGCTCGGTTGGGGTTGGGAAAGAAGAAATATCCTGAGCACTTCCAGGAATGTCCAAAAATGGAATGTCAGGAGAGAAGTGGCTTCAACCCTGAAAGACGGCCTTGAATTTTATTACAGCGACCTCGACCAAAAAATTCATTTGTTCGGGGCTGAGGAAGGCTGGTTGCCCATAGGAAACTTAGCCGGCTGGCCCAGATTAGGAGAAATTCGCTATTTTGATACAGATGGCAATGGCTATTTTGACCGAAGAGAAATTTATCTGACCAACAGCAACAGACCGGTTTTGGTTTTCCAGTCAGAGAAGGAGAAGACAAAAAAAATTAGCTCTGATTTTCAGGAAATTTCTGATTTTTACCTAAACGAGGTGGTTCCAGCCTCGCTGACCAGGACCGAAACCATCATCAAAGCGATGAAAGAAATTTATCAATATGACCAGCCACCTGGCTTTGAATCAATTCTGGGCCGGGTTGGGCCGGCGGAAAGAAGCTATCTGCTGGAAGTTTACTGTCTTCTTTATTTTATAAATTTGAGAGACCATTTTCTGACCCTGGTCAATCAGAAACTTTTTGCCGAGCTGCCACGCGACAAATATGGCTGGCCGGCAGGTGACCTTCAGCCCGAGTTGTTGCCGAACCCACGGCAGATAGCTGCCTCCATCAACTCGGAGAGGGCCTGGCAGCTGGCTCGACTATTAACTGAACTGGAGATGGCTTACGGCCAGAATGATGTGGACAAGCTGGTGGAGATAATCAGAAAGATTAAAGCCCTTAAGATATAAAAGCTGGGAGCTTTTTTACCTGGTATTTTTTCTGGTAAGTTTTTCTCTTATTTCTTCAACCAGAGTCTTTGAGCCGAGATAGAGGGCTGTTCTCTGATGCAGATGCTCAGGCTGGATAGACAAAATCGGTCGACCATCTTCATCAACTGCCTCGCCGCCAGCTTCGTGACACATAAAGCTGACTACGGCTGCTTCGTACATCAAACGCAGCTTGCCCTGGGGATAATTTTTTTTCGGGTCCGGGTGATTGACAATGGCCGGGTAAAGAAACATTCCGCCGTTGGTCAGGATACGGTGGAAATCCCCGGCCAGCGCTCCTAGGTACCTGAACTGATATTTTTTTTCATTCTCCTCAAGCCATTCTCTGACCCCGCTGGCAAAATAATCCCGGTGGGCACTGTTGAAGGAAAGCTCCCAGGTTTTGGGGTCATCCGGTAACTTCATCCTGGTGGGTTTGACGTAGTTCATCGTTTCATCTATGTGAAACCGCCAGCAGCCAGCTTCTTTGAGGGCGATGGTGAAAGTGCCGGTGGGAATGACGAACATTCCAGCTGCGATATAATCCTGCCCGGCCCGCAGGTGACCGTCTTCCGGCCCTTCCAGATTTCTTTTGGCAATGCCAAAAAGGAAGCCTACCGGCAGGTTGTGAGGAATGTTGGAAGAGCCGTCCATCGGGTCGTAGTAAACGAAATAACGACCGGAAGCATTCATCGGTATTATGTCTTCCTCTTCTTCACTGACTGCATAAATGACCCGGCCCGACCTGGCTAAATAATGCTTGACCACGGCATTAGCAATTTCATCCAGTTTCATTACTCTTTCTCCCTGAACATTAAGGCAGCCACTCAGCCCCAGGTTTCCGTGCAAAGCTCCGGTCAGATAATAATGCTGGATTCTTTTGGCTGCGTTCAGGATGGAGTTCATAAGGATTAAAAAGTGGTAAGTCCTTCCATGTCTTTCCTGGTGTTCCAGAAGAAAGTCCATGAAGGTAATTTCAAAGCTTAACATGCCCAACTCCTTTTTGCTCCAGTTAAAGCCTTTTACTATCACAACAGGAAGAAAAATTCAATCTAACTAAGTGGCAGAAGCTTAATCAGTTTTCTGATGAAGCTTAAGGCTCAGGCTGAATGTATTGGCTTGAATCCTTTCCCCAGAACTTCGTAAGTATCGTTGATTATGACAAAAGCTTGGGGGTCGGTCTTTTTAATAAAGCTTTTGAGTTCAGCCAGCTGTTTGCGGTGGATGACAGTGATGATTATTTCACCTTCTCGGTTCAAATAAAGGGAGCGGGACTTCAGGGCACTGCCGCTTCGGTCCAGCTGGTTGATTATAAAATCAGAAATTTTCTCGGTCTGGGCAGATGTTATTATTACCAGCTTGGAAAAGCTCCAGCCTTCCAGCACCAGGTCGATAACCCTGGAAGAAATGAACAGAACGATGTAGCCGTAAAGCGGGGCTTCAAGATTCTTAAAAACCAGGCCAGAAGCTGAGATAATCAGAAAATCAGTAATCATTATGCCGAGGCCAACAGTCAGGCCGGTGTACTTATTAATTATCAAGCCGATGACATCGGAACCGCCGGTGGAAGCTTCACCGCGGAAAACCAGCCCAAGACCCAGACCCAGAAGAAGACCACCATAAATGGCTGCCAGCAGCGGATTATCGGTCCCGCGGGGTAGTTTCAGGATTTCGTTAAAAAAGTCGATCAGCAATGAGGAAGTTATCATTCCCAGAAGGGTTGTTACCAGGTATTTTTTCCCCAGAAATTTGTAGCTCATCAGGAAGATGGGAATGTTGAGGATGATTATCATCAGGCCCACAGGTAATCGCAGAAGATAATTGATGATGATTGAAATTCCTGACACTCCTCCCGGGACGAGATGGAATGGTATTAGAAAAAGGGAATAGCCCAGTCCCATTACAGCTGAGCCGACAAGGACAAAAATCAGATTTCTAAGGCTTTTCTTTATTACCTCTTTATCTACAGATAACCATTTAATCATAGTTCAACTCCTTGAGGCCCTTATCGGATTTTTCAATTTCTAACACAGGGAAGAGCTTATGTCAACGAACGAGAGTCTAGAAGTCAGAGGGTAGAAAATTAAGTAATTAAATTCCGGCCAGAAAGCCGGCTGGTTGATTTTTTTTTAATTTTTGATAAAATTTCTGTGACTCTGCTTTGCTGGCTGGGTAGAGTCAGAAGATACCCTCCTTCAATCATCCCCTTATAAAAGATTTTCCCCTAACCCCCAAACAGCCAGCATCCTGTTTACAAATCACAGCATTTAAGATAATTTTCTATCTATTATTTTGTCTTTATTATTTTTTAAGAAAATTTCTTTGGCAAGCAGGAATAATTTGAGTCAGAAAAAAAACGGGTTTAACTCATCCTGGAGCTGGAACCGGGATTTTGGGTTTGGCCTGGCGGCCTATTTTTTTCTTTTTTTATCAGTCAGTCTTTTTTTCCTGCTTCCTCTGTTCTTAAAACAGTTTGAACCAAGGGGTAGTCAGGTTGGTCTGATTATGGGAATTCACAGCCTGACGGCCATTTTGATAAGGCCATTTTTTGGTGCGGTGATAGACCGCCAGGGGGGCAAAAGAATTTCCCTTATAGGCATTGGCCTTTTGATTTTCTGTGTTCCCCTTTATCATCTGGTAAAAGATGCAGGACTCTTCCCGCTCTTACTTAGAGCTTTTACCGGAATCGGCTGGGGAATCAGCATGACTGCTACTATTACCATGTGCACTGATCTGGCTCCGGTCCAGAGCATGGCCAGGTCGATTGGAATAGTCGGAGTAGCCGGGCTGGTGGCCAATGCGGTTGGACCTTCCCTCGGAGAGGAATTAATCCGGAGGTTTGGATTTTCCGGGCTGTTTAATGCCAGCCTGGTTTTTTTAATTATATCCTTCGTCCTGGTTAATATGACCCGAGAACTCCCGGCTGAAGAGCGTCCTGTAAAAAAAGAAAAAAGAAGTATTGGTCGGATTTTTCAGACCGGTTCTGTAATTCTGCTTCTGATAATCGGTTCCATGCCCATCATTCACGGTTCTGTCAGGGGAGCCATGATATATTTTATGCCCCTGCTGGTAAAAGCGCTGAACCTTGGCCGGGTTGGTCCTTTTTTTGTCATCTTCTCAGCGGCGGCCATCCTGTCCAGGTTCAAACTGGGAGGGTTGCCTGATATCTACGGGCGCAAGAAAATGGTAGTCTTGGCCGCTTCTGTCATCGGGCTTAATCTTTTTGTTATTTCTCAGGTGAAGAGCATGCCTTTACTTCTGGCAACCGCTTTTATCGGTGGGTTGGGACAGGGTCTTATTTTCCCTGCCCTGAGCACTTACCTGATAGACTATCTGGGTAGAGAAAATAAAGGGCTGGCTATAAGTCTGTACAATTCTCTTTTTGATGTTGGGATGGGATTGGGCTCAATCTTTTATGGCTGGGTATCGGAGCTGGTCGGTTTGAGGCTGATGTATCTGGTGGCTGGAATTTTCTTGCTTTTAGCCAATTTTGTTTTTAAGATAAAAGCACCGGAAGTCAGAAGGTCTGCTCCGGCAATTGCTGGCGAGGAGGGTTAAAGTGGAAGAATTTCTGGATTTGATTAAAAAAAGAAGAACCATCAGGCAGTTCAGGGCAGAAGAAGTCCCGCTGAACATCCTCACTGAGCTGGTGGACCTGGGTCGGCTGGCACCTTCGGCTGCTAACCTGCAACCTCTTGAATTTTTGATAGTCTGTTCACCTGAAATAAGACAGCAGGTTTTTTCTTATCTGCGCTGGGCGGCCTACATTAACCCGGCTGGTAATCCAAAGCCAGGGCAAGAGCCTACGGCTTACATAGTAATTCTGGTTAATACTGAAATCAGGGATAAAGGCTATGAATATGATGTGGGGGCGGCTGCGGAAAACATAATTCTGGGAGCTTTAACTCAGGGGCTCGGCTGTTGCTGGTTGATTTCTGTGGATAGAGAAAGGCTTCGCCAGGTGCTTAATGTCCCTGAAAAATACCGGATAGATTCGGTGCTGGCCCTTGGCTATCCGGCTGAAAATCCGGTAGTAGAAGAATTTAAGGGTTCGGTAAAGTACTGGAAAGATGAAAATGAAGTACTTCATGTTCCCAAAAGGAAGCTGACCGACATAGCCCATTTAAATCGCTTCGGGAATAGGCTTCTGGATTAAATCTTCTCAAATTCCGGCCACTGTCATTTCAGCCACCTTGATGGTTGGGCCGCACACCGAGCTTTCAAAGCACAGGTCATTTCCCACCATTTCTATGTTTTTCAGGATTTCTCCCAGATTTCCGGATATGGTTATCTCAGAAACAGGATAGGCTATCTCTCCATCTTCTATCCACAGACCAAAGGCTCCCCGGGAAATATCTCCAGTTACTGGATTTAGCCCTTGCCCTATTACTCTGGTCAGGAGCAGGCCTTTCTTGGTTGACTTGATAATGTCCTGAGGAGAGTGCTGTCCGGGCTCGAGGTAAAAGTTGTTGGGAACAACCCCCTGTCCGTTGCCATTTCCGGTAGAGGTCAAGTTTAGCTTTCGGGCGGAATAGGTGTTGCAGAGGTATCTTTTCAGAATTCCTTTTTCTACTACTACTGTTTTTTGAGTTGGAACACCCTCGGAATCAAAGGGTCTGGAGCCTAAACGCCCCGGTAGAAGGCCGTCGTCTATTATGGTGACCAGGTCGTTGCCAATTTTTTCTCCGAGCCTGTCTGTGAGAAAGGTAGCTTTCTGATAGACGGCTGTTCCGGAAACACAACTGAAAATGAAGCTCAAAAGCCAGGAAGTCATAAGAGGTTCGAAAATTACCGGGACCCTGGTTGTGGAGATTTTTTTTGGGTTTAACTGTCTGACTGTTCTGGCTACAGCCATTCTGGCCACCTCTTCTGGAGAGGCTAATTCTTTAAGGTGTCTTTTAGAAGAGAACCAGAAATCTTCAACCAGCTGGTCTCTGCTTCCGGCCTGAAGGCCAAGGCTCAGACTGCAGTAGCTCTGGTCGTATTCCCCGGAAAAGCCTTTGGAATTGACCAGAACTGTTTTCAGCACCTGAGTCACAAAACTGGCTCCAAAAGAGTTAGTTATTCTTCGGTCTTCAAGGGCGATTTTTTCGGTGGTCAGGGCTAACTTGATTTTTTCTTGAGGTTTCATCTGAGAAATCAGCGGGTCGTAGAGCTTCAATGAACTCTCGTTAACCTTAAATTTTGGAAGCTCAGGAAGACCAGCATACTCATCCGGGCTGCTCAAAGCAGCTCTTTTCAGGGCATTCTTAATTAGTTTTTGAAGACTGTCAAGACGCAGGTCAGAGGTGCTGGCTAAGGCAGACCTGCCTTCCCTGAATAACCTGAAACTACAGAATTTAGAACCGGCTTCTACCAGATTTTCAATCCGGCCCCGACGGACGTCAACATTGAACTCCACCCCATCATAGAAGGTTACCTCAATTTCATCTGCCCCCTGTTTACGACCGTATTGAACCAGATCTTCGGCCAGTTTTCTCAGATTATGGGTATCTCTTTGAGGACTCATTTTTGGCCTCCAACTGTTATCCTGGAAATTTTCAAAGTAGGGCAGCCGTCTGAGACAGGTACATCCTGTCCTTCTTTGCTGCAGGTCCCGGTCTGTAAACCGAACTTCAGGTCTGAGCCAACCATTTCCAAATTCTGCAGAATATCAAGATTGGTTCCTATGAGAGTGGCCTGACGAACCGGTCTGGTCAACCGGCCATTCTCGATTAAAAAGCCAAGAGTAACTGAAAAGGTGAATTTACCTGAGTCTTCCACCTGACCGCCTGAAAGCCGGCTGACGTATAATCCCCGGTTAACAGAGCGAACTATCTCCTCCGGGTCGTATTCGCCCCGGTCGATGTAAGTATTGCTCATCCTGGGCAGTGGCCAGCTGGTAAAATCCTGACGCCGGCCGTGACCATTGCTTTTGGTTTTCATCAACCTGGCCGAAAGCTCATCCAGTAGAAAGTCGTGGACCCGGCCTTTCTCCACCAGAAGAGTTTTCTGCGGCTGATGACCTTCGTCATCGAGGTTGTAAGAACCCCGGAATGCCGGGATGGTCGGGTCATCATAGATGGTAATCTGCTCTGAGCCCACTTTTTTCCCCAGCTTGTTCCAAAAAATTGAGGTCTTTTTTCTGATGAAGTCGGCTTCGAGAAGGTGACCAACCGCTTCATGAATCAAAACTCCGCTATGACCGGGAGCCAGGACTACTGGCATTTCTCCGGCCGGGGCTTCAACTGCCTCCAGCAGAAGGCAAGCTTCTCTGGCGGCTTCCTGCCCGAGTGCTTCAGGTGCCAGTTCTTCAGAGAAATAATCGAGTCCCACCCGGCCTCCGGCTCCATAAAAGCCTGACTCCCTCCGGCCGTTCTTTTCAGCCAGAGCTAAAACATTGAGCCTGACCATGGGTCGGTTATCAAAGGCCGAAACACCTTCTGAATTAACTATCCAGACCTGCTGAAAGGATTCGCCATAAGCAACCTGAGCTTTTTTCACCGCCGGGTCGAACTCCAGAGCTGCCTTGTAAGCTCTTTGGACCAGAGTCAGCTTGGTTGAAAGTGGTCTGGTATGAGGATAAGCATTCAGTCTGGCAACTTCAGCTTCTGGTTTGAAAGAACGCAGAGAGATTTTCTGCCTGAGCTTTTTACCCGGAGAGACTATTACAGCTGAAGCGGTGAGAGCAGCTTCTTTGATTTTCTTTTCTGTAAGCTCGTTGGTATAGGCATAACCGGTCCGGTCCTTTTTGATTACTCTGAGGCCCAGCCCCAGGGTGAGGTTTTCGGAAGTTTCCTTGATAAGGTCTTCTTCCATCAAAATAGAGCGGGAAATTCGGTATTCAAGAAAAAGGTCAGCGTAATCACCACCTCGAGCCAGAGCCAGCTGTAGAATCTTTTTAAGCTCATTCAAGCTAAGGCCAAAAGTTTTTGGTCCGATTTCAGTCTTCATCATTGGTTCGTTCCTTTACCTGGGTAACTTAGCGGAGGGAAAATTAAAAAAAATTCTGCCATAAAAATAAGAATTTATCAATATCCGGTGAAAATTAAGGGACGATCCGGTTGACGCTGACAGAACAAGCTCATATAATCATTTCCAATGGATCAGAGCAAAATTGACCATCTAATTGAGCTGGCTTTAAGTGAAGACCTTCCTGCTGGAGACCTGACCACGGAAGCTATAATTTCGCCAGATGCCATTAGCCAGGCAGTTTTACTGGCCAAGCAGGATGGGGTGCTGGCCGGTATGGAAGTAGCAAAGAGAGTGTTTCAGAAAATTGACCCTGAAATCAGGTTTAACCAAATGCTAAGCGATGGGCAGGAGTTTCATCACGACCAGGTGCTGGCTGAGGTTGAAGGAAGGACAGCCTCTCTTTTAATGGCAGAAAGGACTTCCCTTAACTTTTTGCAGAGGCTCTCGGGAATAGCCACCTTAACCCGGGCTTTTGTTAAGGAAGTCAGCGGGACCGGTGCGGTCATCCTCGATACCAGAAAGACCACGCCGGGCTGGCGACAGCTGGAAAAATATGCCGTCAGGATGGGCGGTGGGCAGAATCACCGGATGAATCTTTCCGAGATGATGCTGATAAAGGATAATCACCTCAGGGCTGCAGGGAGTGTCTCCGCGGCTTTGAAAAAAGCAAGGGAATATCTTAAATCAAGAAACTTAACAGGGATTAAGATTGAAGTTGAGGCTACCTGTCTTTCTGAAGTCCAGGAAGCGCTGGAGAATGGAGCAGACTGGATAATGCTAGATAATATGACTCTTGAAGAAATAAGAGCGGCGGTCGAACTGGTGGGGAAAAGAGTTCCGCTGGAAGCTTCAGGTCGGGTTACTCTGGAAAACGTGAGAAAACTGGCTGAAACAGGCGTTGACTTTATCTCGGTAGGGGCCCTGACCCATTCTTTCCGGTCTGCTGACATATCTTTGGAATTCAGGTGATTGTAAGAGATGAAGACCGGGTTTTTCCAGGCAGAGATTTTTTCGGACCTACTGGTCATTGGTTGTGGTCTTGCCGGGTCCACAGTGGCTCTGGAAGCAGCCAGGCAGGGACTTGATGTCTCCGTAGTGGTCAAATCAACCGGGATTGAGGGTTCCAACACTTACTGGGCTCAAGGGGGAATAGTTTCCTTTGGAGACGATGATGACCCCGAATTACTTAAAGAAGATATTCTGAAAGCCGGAGACCGGATAAACAATCCGGAGGCGGTAGAAATTCTGGTTAATGAGGGAAAGGCAGCTGTTGATCGCCTCCTGATTGAAGAACTTAAAATTCCTTTTGCCCGCTCTTCAACTGAAAAGCTCGATTATGCTCTGGAAGGAGGGCACTCTCGCCGCCGGATTCTTCATGTTGAGGATGCAACTGGCCAGCGCCTGGCCCTGGCCTTTTATGAGCGGATGAAAAAATTCCCTAATATCCATTTCTATTTTGATCACACCGCAGTAGATTTGCTGACCGTTCCCCATCACTCCAGAAATCCGCTAAGTTATTACCGGCCCCCACGCTGTCTGGGAGCCTATGTCCTGGACAACCAGACCAGGAGAGTTAAGAAGTTTATTGCGCCCTACACAGTTCTGGCCACCGGCGGTTGCGGCGGAGTTTATCAATTCACTTCCAACCCCAGAACAACCATCGGGGCTGGTTATGCCATGGCTTTAAGAGCCGGAGCCAGAATTGTCAATATGGAGTACATTCAATTTCATCCAACCTCCCTGTATCACCGCGATGCAGATGGTTTCCTGATTTCTGAGTCGGTCAGGGGAGAAGGAGCCAGGCTAAAAAACAGAGAAGGCAGAACTTTCATGGAAAAATATCATCCTCAAAAAGAATTGGCTCCACGCGATGAAGTTACCAGGGCTATTTATCAGGAAATGATTAATACCAACTCTAATTATGTACTTCTGGACCTGGCCAGCTACGCTAAATTTGACATAAAAAAAAGATTTCCCAACATCTACCGGACCTGTCTTCAGTACGGGATTGACATAACCCGGGAACCGATACCGGTTGTCCCGGCAGCCCATTTCTGCTGTGGTGGGGTGCTGGTTGATGTTTGGGGGCGGACCTCTCTTGATGGGCTCTATGCGGTGGGAGAGGTGGCCTGTACTGGAGTACACGGAGCTAACCGCTTAGCTTCCACCTCCCTTTTAGAATCTCTGGTCTGGGGTATCAGGGCAGCCAAAGACATTACCAGCCGTTTTCAACCAGGTTTGCCCTTTGACCCCTCTCAGATTCATCCGTGGTATTATCCAGAAAATGAGGAAGAAATCGACCCGGCTCTTATCCACCAGGACTGGGCTACTATTCGTTCAACTATGTGGAATTATGCCGGGATAATTAGAACCAGAAAAAGGCTGGAAAGAGCCAGGGCTGACCTGGAATACCTCAAGCACCGCATCGACCGCTTTTACCGTGAAGCCCCGATGGACCCGGAAATAGTTGACCTGAGACACGGCATTCAGGTGGCTTTGATGATAACCTATGCAGCTTTGAGTAACCCTGAAAGCCGGGGCTGCCATTACCGTCAGGATTGAAATAACCTGAATTTGACATTTCCTGGTGGCAGATTAGAATAAGCTATTCTATAATAGGAGAAAAATAATCTGCGCACTGGAGATTATCAATGGCAGAGCATACCGACCTGAAAAAAACTCTTAACCTGCCTCAGACTTCCTTCGCCATGAAGGCCCAACTGGCTCAAAAAGAACCAGAAATTATCAAGAAATGGGAGAAAATTTCGCTCTATCACAGGATTATTCAGAGCCGTCAGGGGTGCCCAGCTTTCGTTCTCCACGATGGACCGCCATATGCTAATGGTCACATCCATCTGGGTACTGCCCTTAACAAAATTCTAAAAGACTTCATAGTTAAGTCCAAAACCATGAGGGGGTATCTTGCTCCTTATGTCCCTGGTTGGGATTGCCACGGTTTGCCCATAGAAATCAGAGTGGATCAGCTATTAGGAGAGAAAAAGAAGCAGCTTTCAGTGATTGAAATTAGAGAAGAATGTCGTAAATATGCCCTCAAATTTATCGATATTCAAAGAGAAGAGTTCATCAGGCTCGGGGTTTTCGGTGAATGGCATCAGCCCTACCTGACCATGGACCCGGAATATGAAGCTGATATCCTGCGTTTTCTGGCAGAGTTTTTTGCCTCGGGCAATGTTTACAAAGGAAAAAGACCGGTTCACTGGTGTCTGCACTGCCAGACCGCTCTGGCTGAGGCGGAGATTGAATACAGAGAAAAAAAGTCTCCCTCAATCTATGTAAAGTTTCCGATGATTTCCGACCTGGCTGAAAAGTTCCCTGAGCTTAAGGACAAGAAAGTCTCTGTGGTCATCTGGACCACCACTCCCTGGACTCTCCCGGCCAACCTGGCCATTGCCTTTCATCCCGATTACGAATACGTGGCCGCTGAAGTAGGGGAAGAAGTATTCATCCTGGCTCGAAGGCTGCTTCCGGTGGTAGCCGAAGAGCTTGGCTGGAATGATTATCAGGTGCTGGTTACCTTTGCTGGCAGAGAACTACAAGGGCTTAAAGCCCAACACCCCTTTATCAATCGGGAATCACTGCTGGTCCTGGCCGATTACGTAACTCTGGATGACGGAACTGGCTGTGTTCACACAGCCCCCGGTCATGGATACGACGATTACCTGACTGGAATTTCCTATGGTCTGGATATATACACACCGGTGGATGAGGAAGGAAAATTCCTGCCTCAGGTAGAAAAATATGGCGGATTGAATGTTTTTGCAGCCAACCCGCTAATAGTGGCTGACCTGAAAAATGAAGGCTATCTTCTCAAGCAGTCTGAAGTCAGTCATTCCTATCCTCATTGCTGGCGGTGTAAGCAGCCGGTTATCTTCAGGGCTACCGAGCAGTGGTTTATCTCCATGGATAAGAACGAATTGAGAAAAAGGACTCTCGAAGAAATCAAAAAAATACGCTGGATTCCATACTGGGGAGAAGAAAGAATTGCCAATATGATGGCCGCTCGACCGGACTGGTGCATCTCAAGACAGAGGTCCTGGGGTGTTCCTATTCCGGCTTTTTACTGTGAGTCCTGTGGCTACATTCTGGCCGATGAAAAAATAATCAGGCAGGTAGCTGAGATTTTTGAAAAGCACGGTTCTAATGCCTGGTTTTATAAATCGGCCTCCGAGCTTTTGCCGCCCGACCAGAAATGCCCTGCCTGCGGTGGCCAGAGCTTCAGGAAGGAAAACAACATCCTTGATGTCTGGTTTGAATCGGGAGCCAGTCACAGCATTCTCGGGAAAAAACCCGAGCTGCCCTGGCCGGCAGACCTTTATGTTGAAGGACATGACCAGTACAGGGGCTGGTTTAATAGCTCGCTGGTAATTGGAGTTGGGGCTAAAGGGGGCTCTCCTTACCGCACTTGCCTGACTCATGGTTTTGTCCTTGATGAGCAGGGCCGGGCTATGTCCAAGTCGCTGGGTAATTTCATCGAGCCCAATGAGATTATTTCCAAACACGGAGCTGAAATCCTGAGGCTCTGGGTGGCTATGTTGAATTATAAAGAAGATGCCAAGTTCGGGAATGAAATCCTGCAGCGACTGGTGGAAGCATATAGAAAGATACGCAATACCTGGCGTTTTCTTCTGGGCAACCTTTATGATTTTAATCCTGATACTGACAGCCTTAAGCCAGAGGAGTTGCTCTGGCTGGACCGCTGGATTCTGGAAAGATGCCGTCAGGTCGAGAAGCGGGTTATTCAGGCCTATGATGATTATGAATTTCACATAGTCTTCCACTCTCTTTATAACTTCTTCACCGTGGACCTGAGTGCTTTTTACCTGGATGTGATAAAAGACAGGATGTACTGTTCAGGACCAAAATCAACTTTGAGACGCTCTGGACAGACGGCCATAATGACCGTCCTGCAAAATACCCTGAGGCTAATGGCTCCAATTTTGCCTTTTACGGCTGAGGAAGCCTGGGAGGCTATGCCATCCTTTCAGGGAAAGGCTGAGTCAGTCCACCTCTGTTTTTTTCCTGAATATGACCGGCCCTGGCTGTCAGAAGATTTTATGAAAAAAGTTGATAAGCTTCTGGACCTGAGAGAGCTGGCCCAGAAGGAAATGGAAAGAGCCAGGGAAGCAAAATTGATAGGCAATTCTCTTGAGGCCTGTCTGGTTTTTCGGGCTCCAGAAGGAGTGTTTGAACTGCTGGAAGAGTTCAGGACTGACCTGCCGACTGTCTTTATAGTTTCTGCCGTCCAGGTTGAACCGGCAACCGATCAGAACCTGACCATAATAGTGGAAAGAGCGGAAGGACAGAAATGTGAACGCTGCTGGAACTATTCTCCGAATGTTGGACAAAGCCCGAAATATCCTGCTGTTTGCCAGCGCTGCTTCCTGGTTCTGGAAAAAGAAATTGGAAAATAAAAAAATAGAACCAATGCTTAAAAAACGGTTTTTCCTTATTTTCATCCTATTCTGGCTGGGACTGGACCAGCTGACTAAGTTTCTGATAGCCAGATCAATTGAGCTTTATCAAACAGTAACGGTGATTCCAGGGTTTTTTAACCTGACTCGTGTCCACAACCGGGGGGCAATTTTTGGCTTTCTGGGGAATACCAGCAATCCGCTGGCTCTGGTTTTACTGAACCTTGGGTCTCTGGTGGCTTTTGCGGTGGTGACCTACTATTTTCTTAAAACCCCTTCCGAAATGGTGCTAACCAAACTGGCTTTTGCCCTGATCATCAGCGGGGCTATGGGAAACATAGTGGACCGCATTATCCGGGGCTATGTAATAGATTTCCTGGATTTTTATGTTGGGCGGTTCCACTGGCCCTTTTTCAATTTAGCTGACAGCTGCATTACTGTCGGGGCTATTATCCTGGTTTTTACTTTATTCAGGAGCTCTAAAACATGTTCCCAATCCTCACCCGAATCGGGCCAATAACCATCCATACTTACGGGTTTTTTCTGGCCTTGGGGGTGGTTTTTGCCCTGTGGTTTATCTACCATCAAGCCAGGAAACAGGGCTTCAACCCCAATAAACTTCTGGATGCCGCCTTCTGGATAATATTGATTTCCTTGATTGGCGCCAAGTTGATTTTGCTGGCCGGAAACTTTTCTTTCTACCTGAAAAATCCTGGCGAACTTTTAAGCCTGGCCCGTTCGGGTGGAGTTTTTCAGGGGGGATTGACTTTCGGGGTAATCTTTGCGGTTATCTATTTTCGGAAAAATAAAATACCGCTCTGGCCAGTGGCTGACCTGACAGCACCGGCCATTGCCCTTGGTCATGGGTTTGGGCGGCTGGGCTGTTTTTCTGCCGGGTGCTGTTACGGTCGGGAAGGCTCGGGTATCTGGGCTACAGTTTTTAAGAATGAATACGCCCATGAACTTACCGGAATACCGCTCAACGTGCGGCTGCATCCGGTTCAGCTTTATGAAGCCGCTCTTAATTTTCTGAATTTCCTGGTTTTGTTCCTCATCTTCAAAAGGAAAAAATTTGACGGGCAGGTTTTCAGCTTCTACATTATTAATTACTCAATCATCCGCTTTTTCACCGAATACTTTCGAGGAGACCATGAGGTAGATACTTATGTAATTCTCGGTGATAGTGCTTTTACCAGCCTGTCGCTGCCCCAGGTCTATTGTTTGATCAGTCTGGTGGCTGGCTTGACTCTTTATTTTTTGCTAAAAAAAAGGAAAAGTGACTGAATACAGCTTGACTGTCGAAAAAGGGGAAGGTACAAGACTCGACCTTTTTTTGAAATCCAGATTCTCAGGCCTTAGCCGGGCCAGAATTCAGAAAATTATTAAAGAGGGAAAAGTCCTGGTTAATGGCCGGATTTACAGGGCCGGCCAGAAGCTTAAAATCGGGGATAAGGTTGAGGTCAGAGTTGAGGAAGAGCCTTCTCCAGGTCTGCTCGGGCCAGAACCGGTTCCTTTCGAAGTGCTTTACGAGGACGACCAGGTAGTGGTGATTAACAAACCTTCTGGACTGGTGGTCCATCCTGGAGCCGGTGTGAGGGAAGGCACCCTGGTTCACGGTCTTATTTTTTGCTACCCGGAAATAGCGGCAGTGGGCTCGCCGACCCGGCCTGGGATAGTTCATCGTCTGGACAAAGAGACCTCAGGAGTAATGGTTGTAGCCAGAACCGAGCAAGCCTATCAGTTTTTAAGACAGCAGTTTGAAGACCGGAAAGTTAAAAAAACCTACCTGGCTCTGGCACTGGGTAAATTCCGGGAAAAAAAAGGTCTAATCGACCTCCCGATTGGCCGGCATGTCCACCATCGGAAAAAGATTTCAGTTAAGACCAGAAAACCGCGAGTGGCTCTGACTAATTACCAGGTTCTGGAAGAATTCCAAGAAACCACTTTCCTGGTCCTGCAACCGGTGACCGGACGGACTCATCAGCTTCGGGTTCATCTTTCAGCCACCGGCCATCCGCTAGTCGGGGACACCAGGTATGGAGGAGGTGGGAAAAAACAGCTGCAGAAGAGCCCCCGACTTTTCCTCCATGCCTGGAAGCTGAGTTTCCAGCATCCCTCTTCCGGACAGGTTTTAGAATTTGAAGCACCACTTCCTCAGGAGTTAAATCAGGTTCTTAGTCAGGAAAGACGGTTAAAGCAGGGACTATTAACTTGAGCAAAACAGTTTTTTTTATTATTATATAGGCTTAAAAGTTCCAAGATTTATTTTCTTGGCCTGAAACCATAAAAAACTGGAGGATGTAAGATGGCTGACTACAGTCCGGATAAGCTCAGAAACATTGCTTTCATCGGTCACGGTTCATCCGGTAAAACTTCGCTGACTGCGGCTGTGTTGTTTGATGCCGGAGTAACTACCAGGCTGACTAAAGTGGATAAAGGCAATACGGTCACTGATTTTGACCCAGAAGAAATAGAAAGAAAAATTTCCATCAACTCAGCTCCCTGCTTTGTCGAGTGGAAGGGAACTAAAATTAACATCATTGATACGCCTGGCTACAGCAGTTTTCTCTGGGATACCAGAGCCAGCCTTCGTGCCGTGGATTCGGCGCTGGTTGTAGTTTGCGGAGTGGCCGGAGTTGAGGTAGGAACAGAAAAAGTCTGGGAAATGCTGGAAGAGTTAAAGCTTCCCCGTATAATCGTCATCAATAAGCTGGACCGGGAAAACTCCAGTTTCAGCCGGACGGTGGATGAGGTCCAGCAGTTTTTTGGACGGCAAGCTATTCCGGTTCAGATTCCAATAGGTGAGGAAAAAAACTTCAGTGGAGTGGTGGACCTTATTAGGAAGAAAGCTTACCTTTTTGAAAAAGATGAAAGTGGTAAATTTCAGGAAGTAGGAATTCCTGAAAATTTAAAGGATGAAGTAGAAAGAAGATACACTCAGCTGGTGGAGATGGTGGCTGAAAGCGACGAAAAACTGATGGAAAAATACTTTGAACAGGGCGAGCTCAGCACCGAAGAGTTGCTGGCCGGATTGAAGAAAAGTGTTTTCCACCACCAGGTTTTCCCGGTGTTTGCTGCCTCGGCCCTGCTTAACATCGGGATTCAACCCATCCTGGATGGTATTGTGGATTTTATGCCCTCTCCGCCGGAAAGAGCCAGAATCAAGGCTAAGGTCAAGGGTCAGGAAGAAGAGCTGGCTTTATCGGTAGATGCTCCTTTTGCCGCCCTGGTTTTCAAAACCATATCCGACCCTTACACCGGAAGGATATCCTTGATGAGGGTTTTTTCCGGAAAAATCGGTCCTGAAGCCACAGTCAGCAACACTATCAGAGATACAGATGAGAAACTGGGCAGCCTGTTTTTCTTACAGGGTAAAGAGCAGATTCCAGCCGGTCAGGCTAAAGCGGGCGATATTGTAGCTACAGCCAAGCTGAAAGCCACACTGACGGGAGATACCCTGTGTGCTAAGGGGGCAGAGATTGAATTTGAACCCATAAAATTCCCTGAACCATCTATCTCATTTGCCATAGAGCCCAAAACCAGGGCTGATGAAGACAAGATATCTCAGGCTACTCACCGGGTTACCGAGGAAGACCCGACTGTCAGGATTGAAAGAGACCCGGAGACCAACCAGCTCCTGATTTCTGGAAACGGAGAACTTCATGTTCGCATCATCACTGATAAGCTAAAAAAGCGTTATAATGTGGATGTAGACCTCAAACCCCCCAAAATACCTTACCGCGAGACCATCAAGGGACGTTCCGACGTTCAGGGCAAATACAAGAAACAGACGGGTGGTCGTGGTCAGTATGGCGATGTAAAAATCAAAATGGAACCTTTGCCCAGAGGTCAAGATTTCGAATTTGAAGATAAAATCTTCGGTGGAGCTATTCCCAAAAATTTCATCCCATCTATTGAGAAGGGCATTCAGGAAGCCAGAAAGAAGGGTGTCCTGGCTGGCTATCCAGTGGTTGATTTCAAGGTTATACTCTACGACGGTTCCTACCATGAAGTCGATTCTTCCGATATAGCGTTTAAGATTGCTGCTTCCATGGCTTTTAAGAAAGGAATGAAAGAAGCCAGGCCAACTCTGCTGGAGCCGATAATGAATGTTGAAATTTACACTCCGGAAACCTATATGGGCGACATCATGGGAGCTTTGAACGGGCGACGCGGAAAAGTTCAGGGTATGGAGCAGAAGGGCAATATGAGAATTCTAAAGGCTCAGGTGCCCATGGCTGAAATGCTGGATTTTGAACCCACCTTGACTTCAATAACCGGAGGCCGCGGTTCGTTCATCATGGAGTTCTCTCATTATGAAGAAGTCCCGGCTCAATTACAGCAGAAAATAATAGCCGAAGCGGTAAAAGAAGGTCGGGTCAAACCCGAAGAAGAATAAAGAGTTTCAGTTTTAATTCCTGGCTTAGTTTCTGGTTATCTGAAATTTGAAATTTACTCTTTAGCTAAAACCCGGGTTGATCCCGGGTAATATATTCGACATTCCTTGGGCAGTTGATTGTTCGTCGGGCTTTTTATCCTGTAACGAGTTGCTGGCTGACCTTCCGGTCATTTTTTCATTTGTTGCTTAATTATCTGAAAAGGCTGAATTTCTGGCTCTCGGCGGCCCAGGAGTTTGTCTGATTTCTTTAGTTTTGGATTAAGTTAAATTATTTAATATAATAGCCTGAGCGTCTAAACTAAAAGGAAACGGTTATGGAGAATAAAAAGAACCTTTCAACAATTATCGCTTCAGTTTTATTCTTCTTTTTATTCTGGATTGTTCAGGGCCAGGCTTTAATCTGTACCCTGATAGTGGTTTCAGGCAAAGCTACGACCAGTGGACGCCCCCTGATGTGGAAAAACCGTGACACTTCCCAGCTTCTTAATAAACTGATGTACTTCAAGGGAGTAAAATACAGATTTATCGGTCTAATTGATTCAGAGGATGCAGAAGGAAAGGAAATCTGGGCTGGACTTAACGAGAAGGGGCTGGCGGTGATGAATTCTCAGGCCGACGACCTGGCAGCAAAAGATAAAAAATTCGACGGAGCCGGAAACGGAACTTTTATGAAAATGGCTCTGGGTGAATGTGCTACGATAGACGATTTTGAAAAATTGCTCCAGAGGGAAAAGGGCAAATGGGACCTGGCCGCCAATTTCGGAGTGATAGATGCCCTGGGTGGAGCTGCCTTTTTTGAAACCTCCAGCGAGTACTATACCAGATTTGAAGCAGATGATAAGAAAGTGGCTCCTTTTGGCTACCTGGTCAGGACCAATTTTTCTTATACTTCTCCTGATTATCTTCAGGGCGGAGGATTTATCAGGTTTGAAAGGATGAATCATCTGGCTGAGATGGCCAGAGCTACCGGTCAGCTTGAGGTCAGGTTCATCCATCAACAGGCGGCCAGGGATTTAAATCATGAAAAGCTTCACTCCTACCCCCTGAACCGGGCTCTTCCTGAAGACCCGGCCCGTCCCCTCTACATTAACACCAGCGACACCATCAACCGCCATAGCACCGCTTCAGCCGTTGTCTTTGAAGGAGCACCTTCGAGCGAACGACCTGACCTGGCTATTATGTGGGTGATTCTGAGACAGCCGATAAGCGGAGTGGCTATTCCGGTCTGGCCCTATGCTGGTCAGGTACCCAGAGTGGCTACCGCCCCGGGCCAGCAAACCTGTGTTCTTAATGCTTTTTCCAGGAAGTTGGTTGCTTATCTTTACCCCGACATCAGAGGTCGGATGCCGCAGTACCTGAACGTCAACCGGCTAAGGACCTACGGCGGTGATGGGGTCCTCTCCAGATTGCTGCGGATTGAAGATCAGGTTCTGGAAAAGGCCCGGGCTCAGCAAAAGCTGTGGGAAAAGAAAAAAGAACCACCCGCCAGGGTAGCCGAGTTCCAAGAAGCTCTGGCCGAGTTTGTGCTAAAGAGCCTGCTTGAAGAATTCCCGGACTCCAGACTCGCTGGTGATGAAAGGTAAAATAAATAAGAGTGGAATAATTGAGGAGAATTTAAAATGGCAAGACTGACTGGCCGGAAAAAATCAGTTCAAAAAGAATTTTTTATTTTTTGGGCCTTTTTAGTTATGCTCGTGGCTAGCCCTTCCTTAATTCCAGCTCAGAAAGAGGATAAAGTCCTGGCTCTTCCACTGGGGCAGGCAGAATATCGGGGAAAATTTGTGGAAATAGAACCAGGGAAACTTTATTCAATGAAAAGCGGCAAGCCTCTGAAGTTTGAGCAGATGATCAAAGAAATGAAAAAAGCCCGTTTCATTCATCTGGGTGAAACGCATGACAATCTGGATATGCATGACTGGCAATTGAGGATAATTGAGTCTCTTTACCGGCAGGACCCAGATCTGGCCATCGGTCTGGAGCAGGTAACCGTTGACCTGCAATCGGTGCTGGATAGATGGGTATCGGGTGAGCTGGAAGAGGAGAATTTCCTCAAAGAAATCCGCTGGTATGTAACCTGGAATTTTAACTACAATTACTACAAAAATATATTCGACCTGGCCCGGAAAAATAAAATTCCGATAATTGCTCTAAATGTGCCCAGAAATTTAATCAGCAAAGTCCGGATGCAGGGTTATGAGAGTTTGACTGAGGAAGAGAAAAAAATAATTCCGCCGCTTGATTTGACCAACCAGGACCACCGCCTGCTGATTAAAACCATTTTTGAGTCAGAAGAAATCCCGACCCAGATGAAGGGAGTTAATCTGGAAGCCAGCCTTGAAGGTCTTTACCGGGCCCAGGTGGCCTGGGATGAAACCATGGGAAGAAAGGCCGTCATGGCGGCTGAAGCCACAGGCAGAAGGGTGGTCGTGCTGGCTGGCTCTGGCCATCTGCTTTACAACCTGGGACTAAACCACAGGGCCTGGAAGCTTAGCCGTCAGCCTATGGCTACAGTCATAGGAGTGGAGGTGCCAGAGAATTCCAGACTCAGGGTGGCGCGGGGTCTGGCTGATTATGTTTACGGGGTTGCTAAAAAAGATTATCCGGCTTATCCAGCACCAGGTCTGAACTTAAAAAAAGTGGAGGGTCTGACCAACCTGGTGGTTGGAGCCAGCCCGACCGAACCTCTGACCAGAGAGGCTGGCTTTCAGAAAGGAGATGTAATTCTGGCGGTGGGAACCGAATCGGTCTCTGAAGTAAATGATTTCCGGATGATTCTGGCCAGATATAGCTGGGGAGAAGAAGTGGAAATTAAGGTTCTGCGGAACGGCGAGGTATTGACTCTAACTCTGAAGTTTAACCCGGAACTGCTGAAGAAAAACCGGAAACCAGAAACGGGAAATTAAATCGCAAGCAAATCCCTGATGACCAGAAATTGAAATAATTACTATATGTTTTTACAAGGAGGTTAGCTATGTCTTTCTGGAAAAGAGTTTTAGCCCTTCCGGTTCTGCTCATTCTGGCTGTAGCCGTCTCTTTGGCTGCAATCAGCCTGAAGACTCCGGCCGAAGAAGCCCGTTATAAGAAATACAGTCAGTATGAAGACATAGTCAGATTCCTTTCTCTCATTCAAAGTAAATCGGAAGTTTTGAAAATCAAGGTTATCGGTCGAACTAAAGAGGTAGAAAACTATCCGGCCCGGGATTTATTTCTATGTGTTTTAACCGAAGAAGGAGTACGGCAACCTTCTGAATTAAATCGGAAAAAACCAACCATTTTTTTTATTGCTTCTCAGCACGGAAACGAACAGTCAGCTAAGGAAGCTGCCTTAAGATTAATAAGGGATTTAGCTCTGGGCGAGTTAAAACCTTTGCTGAAAAAAGTTAACGTTCTGGTAATACCCCAGGCTAATCCCTACGGCAATTTTTATAATGTCCGGCAGAATGAACTGGGGCTGGATTTAAACCGGGACCACATCAAGCTGGAAGGCGAAAGCAGCAAAGCCATTCACCTGGCCTTCAGTCTGTACCAGCCGGAGATAACCATGGATTTGCACGAAAAAGGTGATGATTATTATCGGGTATCAGTAGGTTGCGTTTCCAACCTCAACATTCACCCCTCGCTTCAGGAATATTCCAGAAAAGTAATTATGAAGGAAATTGAAAAGAAGCTGGAGAAAAAGCGGATTGCCTTTCACGAATACCTGGTAAGTGAATTTCTGGGTCTGGACACTTCTTCCGGAGCCAGGATTTCTCAGCCGGAGCCGAGGGAAATGATGCTGCGCTACAGCACTACTGACCTTAACGACGGCCGTAACAGTCTGGGTATTTATGAAACCCTGGCTTTCATCCAGGAAATTTCTTCCCGGCATGACCTGGAAACGCTGGAAGCCAGGACTGAGTGGCAGTATCAGGGAACGAGAGCCCTGGTCGAGGTGGTGGCCGAAAGACCAGAAGAAATGACCAGGCTGGTCAGAGAACTCCGGGCTAATCTTTTGAAACGGGCCGAAGTCAGGGCGGCAGATGACCCCGTTCATCTTCGAATGCAGTATGTCCGTGACCCCGGGCAGCCGGAACTGGTCCTGAAAGCTTTTGAAAGAGCCTCTTCGCCCATAAGAGGAATTTTGAAGGTTGATAAGAAGGCCGGTGATTATCTGATGCAGGAAGAAATTGCTCCTTACCAGGGACCATCAGAACAGAAAATCGTCACCCGGGTAGTTAAGAACTGGTTCCCTCTGGTTGAGAGCAGACTGACGGTTACCCGTCCTGCAGGCTATCTCATTCCAGGTGAGCGACTTGATATAGCTGAGCTTCTGGTCCAGCACGGGATTAAGGTTCAGATGCTGGAAAAAGCTAATGTGGTAGAAGCTGTGGCTTATAAAATTACTGAAATTGTTCCGGCTCAGGCTGATTACCTGGCTCCTCAAAAGATTGAGGTTCAGCTGGAGAAAGTAAAACTTCCGCTCAAGCGTGGAGATTTTTATGTTTCTGCCGTACAGCCTGCGGCTAACCTCATTCCCTGTCTGCTTGAACCTCAATCGGATTATGGGCTTATACGCTATTTTAAGTTTAATCTGGTACCTGAGGCCGGTGAGTATTATGCTATCTACCGCCTGGAAGTTCCGGTTTCTCTTCCGGTCGTTGATTTTAAGCCGTGGAAATAAATTAAAGCCGATAGCTATTTTTCAATATTTTTTATCTTTACCAGAAACTCATTAATCAGACTTTCGTTGGCTTTAATCACGGGTACCTGTGCTTTGGGTCTCAATTTTTTAAGAGCCAGAACGTAGAAATAAACATATGGACCTTCAGGATACTTTTCAGTGTAGTTGATAATCTCTGAGTATTTTTGCCGGGCTTTTTCTTCCTCTCCTATTTTTTCATAACAGATGGCCTCGAGGTAATCCTGAATTCTCTGGTCGGGATCGAAGGGACGGCCGGTTCCCAGATGTTCCGGGAATTCTCTGGATAGAGCTATTTCTTTAAGAGCTTCTGACCAGTCTTTTTGCTGCATAGAATCCAGCGCCAGGTGTAGATGGGTGCGGACAAAAAGACTGTGGACTTCACTGGCCCCCTCATAGGGCAAAACTTTTATCCTGTCCAGTAAATCTGTTGCCCTTCGATATTCTTTGTTAGTCATAAGGGCTTTAACTGTGTCAGTCTGAAGGTACATATTCTCAGGAAATATTTCTAAAGCTCGAAGGCTTCTGGTTAGAGCTTCCCGGTAAAGGTTGTTACTCAGCTCAAAACTTATCAGATGGTGCCAGGTTCTCCATTCTTCCGGGGCAAGGGAAAGAGCTTTTTTCAGGTCCTGGTAAGCTCCCGCTTTGTCCTCAGGGTTAAGGTAAGCTCGGGCAATGAAAACGGGGTAATAGTCGGCTGCATCCAGAGTCTCAAATAGTTGCCTGGCTTCATTAAACCGGCCTTTGTGCCAGTAAATCAGGCCGAGATAGTAACGGAACTTCCAGCAGTCCGGACTGCTCTCTATTGCCCACTTAAAAACCGGGATAGATTCTTCCCGGAAAGGAAAGAATAGGTAGGGTGAAAAATCAGCTGCTCTCTGGAGAAAAGTGTTACTGAATTTAAAATCGTGATATCGAGAAAGATAAGCCTGCCAGAGAAGAATTTCCGGAGTTTCAGGAGCAAGCTTCAGCAATTCCAGGGAAGTTTCCGGTTCTCCGCTCCTCAGGTAATGAAGAGCCAGCTCCAGATAGGTTTCAGCCGGAAATTCATTCCTTATTAGGGACTTAAAATGTTCAAGCTTCCTGGCCGATGGGCTAAGCAGATAGAGTTCAAAGCGTGCCACCAGAGAGAGGGGGTCAAGCTGAAGTATCTCCCGACAGATTTTTTTAGCTTCGGTCTTTTTCCCCTGATGCCTTAAAGATGCGGCCAGAAGTTCATAGGGAAGGGGATTATGACGGTCAAAATTGGCAGCCCGGCGGGCGTATTCTTCAGCCTGGATATAATCTTTTTCTGATAGTGCAATCTCCGTCAGCTGAAGGTAAGCTGGAAGAGCCAGGGCTGGAGAGCGGGCTGCCCAGCCGAGGGTCTCTTTGGCATCAGGTAGGAAACCCAGCTTTCTGGCCACGATTCCATAGAGATAGTTGGCTTCAGGTTCATATCTGGAGAGCTCCAGGGCCTGGCGAGCATAATTTAAAGCCTGCTCATCCTGACCTTGCCATGAAAGCACTTCGGCTACGCGGCAAAGAGCTCTCAGGTGCTTTGGTTCTTTTTCCAGACAGGCCAGGTAATTTTTCAGAGCACCTGAAAGATCGCGCTCGTTCTGAAGGGTTTCTCCGCTAAGGAAGAGCTCTTCGGCTGAGGGGCCCGATGGTCGGTAAAAATAAAATGGTCTTTTCAGGTCTTTTGACTCCGGGTTGGGCTGGTGAATAATTTTATTTCCAAGGTAGATTTTTAAGTTCTCCGGATTTGAAATCTGACCCAGGCTGATAGATTTTCTCTGAGCCGGTTTCATTTCTATTTCCTCACTGTATATTTCTTTTGAGCCTTCTTTTATCACCAGTTTTTCTTTTATTTTTTCCAGAGCATACAGTCCGAGCACGCCTGAATTATGATTCATCTGAAGACTCAAAACCACCTGGGGAGTGGCGGCCGTCATTTCTCCTATACCCCTGTAGGGAAACCAGATTTCCCGCCAGCTTTCAGAACTGGCCGGAGCCAAAGAACCATGGTCAGATTGATTGAGAAGCCTACCAGCCTGGGGTTCGCTATATTGCCCGTCGCTGTCGGTCAGCAGGTCCACCCAGATTTCACCGGCCCGGCTCAGGTCCCAGATCCAGATTTTCTTACCGGGCATATCCGGATACAGGGCAAAATGCCCAAAACCCGAGTCAGAAGTCTGATAATAGGTACCGAAGAAGTTGTCATAGCTACCGATTACGAAATAGCTTTTCGCCCCGCCAAAATCATTATTTCGGTACCAGGAAAGGTCCCGGCCGTCTCGGTCGACAGGCCAGTTTTCCAGTGGTTGGGAGTAGTCATGGCCTATGAAATATTTTCCCGGAACAAGATAGTGGAGGTCAGATGAAACCCTGACGGCTGCGTTCATCCAGACGTAATAAGACTGCCTGTAAGGGCGAGGATTGGTCCAGCGAGCTCTAGTTTGGAAATAAGCTCTGTCTGGGAATAAAGTCACAGTTACCTGCCAGCGGGTTCTGGATGGCCAGTCGTAATTACCAACGGTGCAGGAAACGCTGCCATCAGGATTATTCTCAAGCCAGTAATCCACCGGAGTAGCTGTGGATGGAGCATGTCCAATAACTCCAAAATTGAATTCAATCCCGCCTGATGTCCACGGTCCCCTCAGGGCTATTTCTCTAAATTTAAGTACCTTGTTGGTGTAAATGAATTCTTGGTTAGCCTGAAGATCTCTGGCTCCCCAGATTTTACCTCCAACTTCCGGCAGAATGGAAACTTCTAAGTATTTATTTCTGAGGCGGACTACTGTCCATTCCTGAGGCCTGGAATCAAAGCTGAAGCCATTAAAGACAAAATACGGATAGATTTTATGGCCAGCTCCCCACATCGAAGAACGGGCAAAAACCGGGATAGGGTCAGGGTCAAAAAACGGATAGGTGATTATGGTTTCTTTTTTTACCGAGACGGAGATTTTATCCTTTGAACAGCTTACCAGAGATAAAACAATAAGAACTATGATAAAAGAAATAGTTAATTTTTCGTAAATATATCTGGTCTTAATTAAATTAGTCATTTTTTCTCTTTAATTTCCTGATAAATGATTTCAACCAGAGAGGGTCGACGAGCCGTAGTTGCGGCCGGTGGCGGCTGAAGGCCAAAGGCAGCTTTAATTTCTTCAATGGTTTTTCCCTGTTCAATCATCTCTCGAACTCTGGCCTCTTTTTCCTTGAGGCTGCTGATCAATTCAGCCACTTCCTGGCGGCCGACCGGTTCGGCATGTCCTGAGAGGAAGATTTCTATTTCAGGCTGGTAATCGAGCATGGCCTGTAAGGTGCGGAGATAGCCAAAAAAGGTTCCATTTTTATGCTTGTGAATGAGCGGGTCCCGTCCGAAAAACATCAGATCCCCGACAACGGCTGCTTTGAGTTCGGGAAAGAAAGCTATGGTGTCGCCGCTGGTATGAGCCGGGCCGTAGTTTTTGAGCTCAATTTTTGTTCCTTCAAAATCCAGGGCCAGATTGCTTTCGTAAGTCTGTGCAGGCAGGTAATCTTTTAGTGCTGGATTTTGTTCCAAGGCCAGAAGCATTTCCTGATAGGTATTCCGGTGACCTAAAATTTTAATTTTTTCAGTTAATCCTCTAAGCCCATTAACATGGTCGCCGTCGCTGTGGGTCAAAATTATCATCGATAAAGGCAGAGGTGAAACCTTCTGAATGGCAGCCTGCATTTCTGCGAAGGATTCGGGAGTCATTTTGGCGTCAAAAAGCAGGTTGCTTTTCTTGCCGGCAACAAGGTAACAATTAGCTCCGGAACCGCCTTTTATCAGGTAGAGGTTTCCTCTAATTTTTTCTACAGTTATGGGTGGGGGAGAAGTTTGAGGCCAGGCTGAAAGAGAACTGAGCCCAAACAAACCGATCACCAGAATAAAAATGAAAATGATAGAATTAAAAAATTTCCTTATTGGTAAACCCAGAATTTTATGTCTCAGTCCGGGCAGATTATCCATTGCTCCCTCCATTAATTTATTTTTTCACTTTTACATTTTATACCATCAGGTTGGGAGTTACAAAAAAATATATCAGAAAAAGGCAAAAAGCCTTAAAACAAATATTTTAGAAAACCTTTTCCTGTGAGTTTATGAACCACAAAAGAATAATTATTTTTTCCCAATCTGACCTTAACAGTCAGGGATTTAGGTCAAATTTTCTTAACTCAATATTAGCTTTAATTAATTCTTATGAGTAAACTGGAAGAGAGTTATTCAAGAAGGGAAATATTTGAAAAATAGAAATCACGCTGAGCAGTTTTTTGATTACCGGTCAATCAGATTTTTTCCAGAAAGAGTCTCTTTAATGGTTAAACCAATCCTGGCCGGATTTTCTATTACTCTGACCCCGGCTGCTTTTAGTTTCTGGAGTTTTTGCTGAGCTGAGCCCTGGTTTCCTTCGATTATGGCCCCGGCATGACCAAGACGTTTGCCTGAAGGAGCTGTCAACCCGGCTATATAGGCAAAAACTGGCTTGGGATAGCTGAATTGACTGAGGTAATCGGCAGCTTCTTCTTCGGCTGTCCCGCCAATTTCTCCGATGAGCAAGACCGCTTCGGTCTGCGGGTCTGCCTTAAACCTTTCCAGCAGGTCAACAAATTTAAGACCAATGATCGGGTCGCCGCCGATACCCACGGCTGTGGACTGCCCGAGTCCCAGACTGGTTAGCTGATGGACGGCTTCATAGGTCAGGGTACCGCTGCGGGAAATGATTCCCACTGCTCCAGGTTTATGAATATTTCCAGGCATAATCCCTACTTTGCTCTTGCCTGGGGAAATAATTCCTGGAGTGTTGGGCCCGATAAGCCAGACTTCTTTTTCTTTGATATATTTTTTCACCCGGAGCATGTCCATGACAGGAATGCCTTCGGTGATGCAGACTATTAACCTAATTCCGGATTCAGCAGCTTCCATAATGGCTTCAGCAGCAGTGAGAGGTGGCACAAAAATAGCGGAAACGTTGGCGGCGGTGGCCTCAAAGGCCTGTTCTACAGTGTTAAACACTGGAATTCCCAGATGTTGCTGTCCACCTTTACCTGGAGTAACGCCGGCAACGATTCTGGTTCCATACTCCAGCATGCGCTGGGTATGAAAAGAAGCCTGCTTTCCAGTAATCCCCTGGATTAAAACCCGGGAACTTTCATCAAGCAGGATGCTCATTATTTATCCTCATTATTATTAAAGCTAAAAATAAAATAAGTTCATTCTTTTAGCTGCTGATTTCAGGCTGGCAGAGAGAAACTGCCAGCCTGGCTGCCTGCTCGAAATCATCCACAAAATGAAAGGGCAGCCCGGATTCTTGAAGAATTTTCCGGCCCAGCTCCACGTTGGTTCCTTCCAGCCTGACCACCACTGGTTTGCTTAATGAGATTTTACGGGCTGAGGCCACTATTCCCCGGGCCACCAGGTCACAGCGGACTATTCCACCAAAAATATTTACCAGAGCTGAACGAACCCGTTCATCTTCAATTAGGATTTCAAAGGCCCGGCTGACGGCTTCTTCGGTAACACCGCCGCCTATGTCCAGAAAGTTAGCCGGTCGACCGCCAAAGTACTGGATGAGGTCCATGGTAGCCATGGCCAGGCCGGCTCCGTTAACCAGACAACCAACCTGACCATCCATTCTCAGGTAGTTGAGCTGGTGGTGGCGGGCTTTATTTTCAAGAGGCGAACGGTCGCTCAGGTCTTCCAAGGCGGCAATTTCTGGATGACGAGGAAGTCCACAGTCGTCAAATTCAATGCGGGCATCGGCCGCTATCAGTTTATTCTCTTCAGTCAGGACTAAAGGGTTTATTTCTAAAAGTTTAAGGTCCTTATCCACCAGAAATTGGCTGAGACGTTTGAGCCAGCTGATTAGCTGATTGACCAGGTCTTCTTCTGAAATTAGAAAATAAGCTAACTGTCTTGCCTGGAAAAGTCGTAATCCGCACCAGGGCTCAAAAACAACTTTCTTAAGCAGTTCAGGATGAGATTGGCTTAACTGCTCAATAGAAATCCCCCCCAGCTGGCTGACTATGGCCGTCAGGACTTCATTTTTTCGATCAACTGTCAAACCGAGATAAAATTCTTTTTTTATATTTAAGGCCTTTTCTACCAGAATTTTTCTGACGGTCAGTCCCGGTGAACCAGTCTGAGCAGTAACCAGTTTTCGGCCTAAAAGGGAACGGGCTTTCTCCTCGGCTTCTTCTTCAGTTATGGCCAGTATAATTCCTCCGGCCTTTCCTCGGCCGCCAGCCAGAATCTGAGCTTTAAGCATCACCGGGCAGCTTAAATCAAGAGCCGCCGCTTTTACCTGCTCCGGAGTCTCAGCCAGACGCCCATCCGGAACCTCAATTCCAAGATGGCGGAGAAAACCTTTAGCCTGAAATTCGTGAATTAACATTTTGTTTCTGGTTCAAAAAAGCCAGAGGGCGAAACCGCTTTCTGGCGGCTCCGCCCTCTGGTTTCCATTTGGCTGGTTTTTGAAGTCTTTTAAATTTTACATTCAGAGACAGTCTTGGTCACCGAAGCCACTGTTTTCTGGAACTGAGCCTTTTCTTCTTCAGTCAGCTTAATTTCGAAGATCTTTTCCATACCTCGGGCACTGATCAAGCAGGGAACTCCAATAAACAGCCCGTGAACTCCGTATTCGCCCTCACACAGAGCAGCACAGGGGAGGATGCGGCGTTTATCCTTGAGGTAAGATTCAGCAATAACTATAGCACTCCAGGCCGGGCTGAAGAAAGCTGACCCTTTCCCGAAAAGTTTGACGATTTCGGTTCCAGCTTCGCGGGTTCTGGTAACCAGACGCTCGATCTGCTCGGGGGTAGCAATTTCAGTTAGCGGTACACCACCAACTGTTGTCAGGCGGGGCAGGGGGACCATGTCTGGTCCATGACCGCCAAGAACCGTGCCAGCCACATCAGCCACGGAAACGCCCAGCTCCATGGCAATAAAGGCTCTCCAGCGAGCGGTATCCAGAGTTCCGGCCATGCCTATGACCTGATTCTTGGGAAAGCCTGTAACCTTGTGGAAGACGTAGACCATAGCATCGAGGGGATTGGTAACAATGATGCAGAAGGCGTTGGGAGCGTACTGCTTAACTCCGTTAGCGACTTCGGTGATAATCTTGATATTGACGTTAAGCAGGTCTTCTCTGGTCATTCCGGCTTCTCTGGGTTTACCAGCAGTGACAATTACCACATCGGCTCCGGCTATGTCTTTATAATCAGTAGTGGCGGTGATATTGGCGTCGTAATTGCCGTGGGGAGCCATCTCCATCAGGTCCAGGGCTTTACCCTTGCAGACGTTGACATAGTCAGGAACATCAAGGATGACGATGTCTCCCAGTTCTTTCTGGGCAGCCAGCATAGCCAGAATCTGGCCGATCTGACCGCCACCTATCAGAGCGATTTTTTTACGCATGAAAAACTCCTTTAAATGCTGATTGTAAACTAATTTTTACAGCTTTCAGTTGGAAACTGTCAACCTTTTACATAACCTTCCCAGGTTTCTTGAAGTTTGGGGTTGTTCAGCCAGTCGATTAAATAATCAGTAAATTCCTTCCCGGTGGCTCCAGTTGGACGGCCGGTGATGACCAGCTTCTTCTCATACTGACCGCAGATATCCAGAGCCATTTCTAATTTTTTAGCCTTTTCAACATATCCAATGTGATTGATGAGCATAGCGGCTGCTCTAATCATACTGGCCGGGTCAGCGTACTGAGCCCTGCCTTCCTGAACCATCCTGGGAGCTGAACCATGAATGGCTTCAAACATGGCATACTGTTTGCCTATGTTGGCGGCCCCAGCAGTGCCCACGCCGCCTTGGAATTCAGCTGCTTCGTCAGTCAGAATATCACCCCACATGTTGGGCATAACCAGAACCTGGAACTCGCGACGCCGCTTTTCATCTACCAGTTTGGCGGTCATAATGTCAATGTACCAGTCGTCAACCTGAATGTCCGGATAATCTTTGGCAATTTTGTAGAATATTTCCAGAAACTTGCCGTCTGTAGTTTTAACCACGTTAGCTTTGGTCACACAGGTAACCTTGGTCCGCCCATTTCTTTTAGCATAGTCAAAAGCCATCTTTATGATTCTTTCAGCCCCGGGGGTGGAGCAGAGTCTAAAATCAATGGCGATATCTGGTCCCACTTCAATCCCATAGGGACCGAGAGCATACAGGTCTTCGGTGTTTTCTCTGAAGAACACCCAGTCAATACCCTGTTTGGGCACTCTAACGGGCCTGACGTTGGCAAAGAGGTCAAGCTCTTTTCTCATGGCCACGTTACAGCTTTCAATGTTCGGCCAGGGATCGCCTTTTCTTGGTGTGGTGGTGGGGCCCTTCAGGGTGACATGGTATTTCTTGATTTCTTCCAGCACATCATCAGGAATGGCTTTATTGTGAGCGGCTCGGTTTTCGATAGTCAGACCTTCAATGGTATTAATGTAAATTTTACCGCTCTTCAGTTCTTCATCAAGCATGTAACCGAGAACTCTTTCAGCTTCGGCGGCTATGTAGGGGCCAATTCCATCACCAGGAAGAATGCCGATTTTGATGGGCGAGACTTTGGAGTAGTCAATCCAATCAGGAGCGGATTTTATTTTTTCCACCCTTTCCATCTGTGATTCAAGAAGCTTGCCCAGCTGTTCTTGGGCTTTTTGGATAACAGTCCGATCGATCATTTTACCTCCTGTTTTTTTGAATTTTAAGGAATGTTAAGAAAAAATATTATATTTTTTTGAGGTTAAAATCAATGATTTTTTTTAAATGAGCTGGCTTGATATCCAGAAGAGCGAGTGGGAATTGCCATAAGGAATATTGCGGTCTTAAATTTTTATTGAAGTGCCAGATAATTATTGGTTAAAGCTTAAGCCTAAAGAATACTCTCTGCTGAAATCCGGGATATAAATGAGCCATTTTTTGACAAAGCTAATTTTAATTCATAAACTATTATCTCATATATTTCTTTTCATAGGTAAATATAAATAAATCACAAGAAAGGAGATGAGCTGATGCTGGAAAATTATTATCAAAAAGCTCTGGAAAGAGAAAAAATGGGAATACCGCCCTTACCTCTATCGGCTGAGGAGGCCCGAGAGCTCTGCCATCTTCTGGAAAACCCACCGGCTGGTAAAGAGAAGGAACTACTTTACTTACTGGAGCAGAGAATTTCTCCTGGTGTGGACCCGGCTGCCAGGGTCAAAGCTACCTGGCTTACAGAAATAGCATTGGGGCAGAAAAAATCTCCTCTGGTCAGCCCGGAAAAGGCTGTCTTTCTGCTGGGGACCATGATTGGTGGTTATAATGTTGACCCTCTGGTCTCTATGCTGGAAATCCCGGCCCTGGCTAAAGTGGCGGCTGATTCTCTAAAAAAGATAATCTTGGTCTACGGAGCCTATGATAAAGTAGTTGAGCTGGCGGCAAAAAATCAGTATGCCCGGGAGGTTCTGGAATCCTGGGCCAAGGGAGAATGGTTTTTATCAAGACCTGAGTTGCCTGAGGAATTGGTCCTAAAAGTTTATAAAGTTGACGGAGAAATCAACACCGATGATTTCTCACCGGCTAAATACGCCTGGAGTCGACCTGATATTCCCCTCCACGCCCTGAGCATGGGAGAAACCAGGTTTCCTGGGGGGCTGGAAGTTATCAGAAAATTCCGGGAAGAAGGTTACAGGGTAGCTTTTGTTGGAGATGTGGTCGGGACGGGGTCTTCCAGGAAATCTGCCTGTAATTCTCTGATGTGGCATATAGGTGAGGATATACCCTATGTTCCAAACAAGAGAAGAGGAGGAGTGGTCATTGGGGGGTTAATTGCACCTATTTTTTTCAACACTACCGAAGATTCGGGTGGGCTGCCCATTCAGGCAGATGTCAGCCAGCTTAAGACCGGCCAAGTCATAAGGATAAAGACCGGTGAAGGGCTCATCCTCAGCGAGAGCGGAGAAATCCTGGCCAGGTTTGAATGGAAGCCGGTAACCATTAAGGACGAGTTCAGAGCTGGAGGCCGCTTGAACCTGATAATCGGGCGGCAGCTGACCGCTAAAGCCAGAAAAGAACTTGGCTGGCCAGAGGCCGATTTCTTTGTGAAGGTTCAGAATCCTGAGCCGAAACCAGGTCAGGGCTTCACCCTGGCTCAGAAAATCGTGGGCCGGGCCTGTGGTTTGCCTGGAGTTTTGCCAGGCACCTCCTGCGAACCGCATATGACCACGGTAGGTTCTCAGGACACCACCGGTCCTATGACTGCCGACGAACTCACCGAGCTGGCCTGTCTGGAATTCCAAACTGAGCTTTTTATGCAGTCATTCTGCCATACCGCCGCTTACCCCAAACCAGCTGATGTTAAGATGCACCGTAGTCTTTCGTCGTTCATAATTGAGAGAAAAGGTGTGGCCTTAAAACCGGGAGATGGGGTTATTCATTCCTGGCTCAACCGTCTGATTCTGCCTGATACAGTTGGTACTGGAGGTGATTCTCACACTCGATTCCCCATAGGTATCAGTTTCCCGGCTGGTTCGGGCCTGGTAGCTTTTGCCGGAGCTCTGGGGTTTATGCCGCTCGATATGCCGGAGTCGGTATTGGTTAGGTTCTCGGGGAAGCTCAATCCGGGAATTACTTTAAGAGATGTGGTTAACGCTATACCTTATTTTGCTATCAAGAAAGGGTTGCTGACCGTAGCTAAAAAGGGCAAAAAAAATGATTTTAACGGACGGATTCTGGAAATGGAGGGTTTAGAAGACCTGACGGTTGACGAAGCCTATGAGCTGACCGATGCTTCGGCCGAGAGATCGGCTGCGGCCAGCGTCATTTCTCTTAAAGAAGAAAAAGTGGTGGAGTACCTGAAGAGCAATATTGCTCTGATGAAGAAGATGATAGAAGAAGGCTACCAGGAGGCTTCTTCTCTGGAAAAGAGGATTAAGGCCTGCGAGGAATGGCTAAAAAACCCTGTTCTGCTTAAAAGAGACCAAAATGCTGAATATGCAGCCGTTCTGGAGATTGACCTCTCGGAGATAAAAGAACCTATCCTGGCCTGTCCTAATGACCCTGATGATGTCAAATTACTGTCTGAGGTGGCTGGCGATAAAATCGATGAAGTCTTTATCGGCTCCTGTATGACCAACATCGGACATTTCCGGGCTGCAGCCAGAATATTTGAAAAAGCCTGCTATCCTGCTACCCGTATCTGGTTGGCTCCGCCCACTAAAATGGATTATGCTCAGCTAATGAGAGAAGGATGGTTTGCGGCTTTCAGCCAAGTAGGAGCCAGGATAGAAATTCCTGGCTGTTCTCTCTGTATGGGTAATCAGGCTAGGGTACAACCTGGAAGTACGGTCATCTCCACTTCCACCAGGAATTTTGATAACCGAATGGGGGATAACGCCCGGGTTTATCTGGCATCAGCTGAACTTTCGGCCATAGCCGCAGTCGAGGGAAAACTCCCCAGTGCAGAGAAATATTTTGAGGTAATGAAGGAAAAAATTTTGCCTTACTCAGACCAGATTTATCGCTACCTCGAGTTTCACAAAATGCCTGACTTCAAGCTGAGCTATGTCTGACCAAAAATTAAAGGAGATTTGACCGATGATTAAACTTGAGGGGAAGACAGCTTTGATTACCGGGGCATCAAGAGGAATAGGTCGGGCTACCGCTATTCTTCTGGCCGAAGCTGGGGCTAAGGTAGCTGTACATTATCAGAAAAATGATCAGGCGGCTGCTGAAGTAAAGAAAATGCTGGAGGAGAAAGGTCAGGAATGTCTTCTGGTCAGGGCTGAGATTTCCAGGCGCCAGGAGGTAGAGCAGATGGTGGAAAAGGTGCTCGAACAATGGGGGCAGATTGACATTCTGGTTAATAACGCTGGCATCTGGACTTATGGAGAGATTGGAGCCATGCCGGAGGCTGTCTGGCGCGAGACCATGGCTGTTAACCTTGATGGAGTCTATTATGTTACCAACGCTGTTGTACCTCATATGAAGAAGCAGAAACAGGGCTGGATTGTCAACGTGGCTTCCACCGCGGCAGTCAGGGGCGAGGCTTACCACTCTCATTACGCTGCCACTAAAGGGGCCATCATCTCTCTTACCAAATCATGGGCGGTCGAACTGGCTCCTCATAATATCAGAGTAAATTGTGTAGCACCTGGTTGGGTGGAGACCGATATGTGTCTCGAGGTTTTTAGCGACCCTGAGTTCAAGGAAAAGGTAAAACAATCCATTCCACTGAAAAGAATTCCCCCACCCGAAGATATAGCCGGCCCCATCCTCTTTCTGGTTTCTCCTCTGGCGGTCCACATAACCGGTGAGGTACTCAACGTCAACGGAGGGTCAGTGCTTTGCGGAGGCTAAAAAGATTTGCCAAAATTCAATTTTTTTGATATTTTTAAGACAAATTAATAAGGAGGGTAAAAATGGAGGAGGTCGAAGTTGGCCGGATAACTCATTATTTTTCGAAAATTTCGGTGGGCGTTGCCAGAATTTCAGGGAGGGGATTGAAAATAGGTGATGTGGTGCATATTAAAGGTCACAGCACTGATTTTTTTCAGAAAATAGAGTCAATGCAGATAGAACACAAACCGGTAGAGGAAGCCAAGCCTGGTGAAGAGGTAGCTTTCAAGGTAGATATGCCGGTTAGAGAGCATGATGTGGTTTTTAAGGTGATTGAGTAAATTTTTTAATAAGCTCAGAAAAAAGAATTTGAGATTGACAGAAAAAAGGTAAGTATGGTAAGTAAAGAAAGAAAAAATGGCTAAAAAATTTATCTCCATAGTCATTGTCCCTAACTGGAAAACAAGTTTCAGAACCATAAACCTCCCCCAAAAAACCGTTCGGGTTATGATTGGTGCTGGAGTGGCATTTGCTGTTATTTTTGTCTTTTTCCTGCTCGATTATTTTTCCATGACTGTGACTAAGGCTAAGTACCGGGAGCTTCTCAAAGAAACTTCAGCTCAAAAAGAAATCATTGCCAATTATGAGACGACTATTGCCCAGATGAAAGAAACCATAGCCAGTTTTGAAAATTATGCCAGAAAAATCAATATCCTGGCCGGAGTTCAGTCCCCAGAAAACCTCAAGGGGGAGCCGGGCTTAGGTGGTGGGGAAAAAGTTGATACCGGTGCCGTGGGCCAGATAAAAAACCTTGAACCTGGAGCTATCCAGGCTATCAAGCAAAGAGCCGATGCGGTTGAAAAAAATCTAAGCTACATGCTGCATTTTTTTGAAAATCAAAACACCACTCTGGCTACTACCCCGACCATCTGGCCGACAGTGGGCTGGGTATCTTCAACCTTTGGACCTCGGATTGATCCCTTTACCGGTCGGAATGCATTTCATTATGGCCTGGACATAGCCACTAATCTTAACAACCCGGTAGTGGCTACGGCCAATGGTGTTGTAGTCCAGGTTGGTTATGACAAGTACAAAGGCTATTTTGTTTCCATAAGCCATGGTAACGGTTTTAACACCGAATACTGGCATTTAAACAAATACACGGTTAAATCCGGTCAGAAAGTGGAAAGAGGACAGGTCATAGGTTATGTTGGCAAAACAGGAAAAGCTTTAGGGCCGCATCTTCATTATGAGGTTCATCTGAACGGAAAGCCTATTAACCCAATCCACTACATCATAGAAGAATAACTTTTTTAAATTATTCTGAATCTGAAAACGAGCCTGATTAACTCCGGTCAGCCCAGAATTGAACCCACGCGAACTCGGCCACCCAGAGAAAAGGCATAAGCGGGCATTTCTTTTTTGCCTTCCGGCTTAACTTTTTCTATGAGATAAAGAGAATTTTGTCCACAGCAAACATAAATACCTGGCTTATCTACCTGGACCACTTCACCCGGTCTGGCCTTGGGCATTAAGCCTTGAACCACCCGTCCGATTATAATTTCCAGCCTCTGACCAGCGATAAAGGTGAAGGCTCCGGGCCAGGAGAAAAAGGCTCTAACTTTTCTGTCGATGATCTCAGCCGGTTCTGACCAATCAATAAGCGCCTGGTCTTTAGTCAATTTCGGAGCATAAGTAGCCCGGGAATGGTCTTGCTCTTTTAGTTCAATGCGGGTAAGGTTTTCCAGGGTTTTGACCAGAAGCTGAGCTCCAACATGGGACAGTCTGGTTTCCAGCTCCTGAGCATTTTCTCTGGGAAGGATTTCTACCATTTCCTGGGTAAGAATCGGGCCCTCATCCATTTTTTCGTTGAGCTGCATAATGGTCACTCCAGTAAATCTTTCTCCGTTGAGTATGGCCCACTGAACTGGAGCGGCTCCCCTGTATTTAGGCAGGAGAGAAAAATGGATATTCAGGGATTTATGAGGCGGCAGGTAAATTATCGAGGCCGGGATTATTTGACCGTAAGCCACCACCACGTTAATTTCTGGATCGGCTGTCTTTATCAGCTCCAGAGCTTTTTCGTCTTTTCTGATTTTTTCTGGCTGGTAACAGGGGAGACCATGACTTTCGGCAAATACCTTAACCGGTGGAGGAGTTAGCTTTTTGCCCCTTCCAGCCGGCCGGTCAGGCTGGGTTATAACCAGTTTAATCTCATGTCCGGCAGACAGCAAAGCATTGAGCGCCGGTAAGGCAGGGCTCGGGCTCCCAAAAAAGACAATCCTCATCAGTTATGCCTTTTCCAGCTCTTTTTTTAGCCGGTTTTTCACTAGCCTTCTTTTCAAAGGAGAGAGACGGTCAACAAACAGACGGCCCTCCAGATGGTCAATTTCGTGGCAAAAAACCCTGGCCAGAAGCTCTCTGGCCTCCACCAGGTATTCCTGGCCATCAAGGTTATAACCTTTGACTACTACCCGGGCTGGACGGAGGACCTTTTCGTAAATTCCTGGAACTGACAGACAGCCTTCCTCTGAAATCTGTTCTCCATCTTCTTCTATAATTTCTGGATTGATCATAATTAATAGTTCATCAGGTTTCTCTCCGACCGAAAGGTCCACAGTTATCAAACGCAGACTAACATTGACCTGAGGGGCAGCCAGACCTATGCCCGGAGCCTGGTGCATAGTCTCAACCATGTTTCTAGCCAGCTCCACTATTTCCTGGTTAATGTTCTCAACCGGGCGTGCTTTTAGTGACAGAGTAGGATGACCGATTTTAATTATTTCCAGAATTGCCATAAAGCTATTTTAGACCAGGTGACCTTCAAAGACAACCGGCTGGCCTTAACTTAAATCACTGCCGACGGCGGAGGCGGTTCGTCCGGAGCTCCAGCATTTCTCAGAGGGACAGCAATCAGGTAAAAGCCAATCAGGGCCAGAACCACCAGACCTCCAACATAGCTTGGTTTTGAAAAGATTATGGGAATATCTTTGCTGATTACATTTTGCAAGAAGAAAAACTTCCAGGCAGCCCGGATAAGACCGGTCAGGGCTTCTCCGGCAATTAACCCAGCAGCCAGAAGGATGCCGACGTTTTCCACTCTGGCTTTTTGAGCCGGGTTGAGATTACGACGAGCAGATAGGCGCTCCAGGAGGCCCTTAATCATCCCGCCCATGAAGATGGCAAAGGTGGTTTCAAGCGGCAGGTACATACCGACAGCTACCAGCATGGGAGAGCGAACCTGAACTAGGATGAGAGCAAAACCCATGAGCATCCCGACGATGACCAGCGGCCAGGCCATCTCTCCGCCAACTATGCCCTGGGATATGGCTGCCATCAGTCCTGCCTGAGGTGCCGGTAAATCTTTGCTCCCGAAAGTGAATGCGCCGTGAAGAATCATCAGAGGAAAGTAAAGAAGAAGAGAGGCCAAAAGTACTCCAAAGATATCACCAACCTGCATTTTCCAGGGGGTGCCGCCGAGAATGTGGCCCACTTTAAGGTCCTGAAGCATTTCGCCAGCCACAGCTGAAGAAACGCAAACAACTGAAGCTACTCCGAGAACGGCAATTATTCCGCCAGTACCCCTGGCCCCAATCAGGACCATCAGCAAACCGGCGATTATCAGCGTTGAGAGAGTTAGCCCTGAGATAGGGTTATTGGAAGAGCCTATAGTTCCAACCAGATTACCCGAGACGGCGGCAAAGAAGAATCCGGCCAGGGCCATAACCACAGCGGCGAGGATGGCAGGTCCGTAGCTACCTGAAAAAACCCGGTAAACGAAAACCATCATAACTACGGTAATGGCCATCAGCCCAAGCACCAGCCGGCTGTTCAGGTCCTGTTCTATTCTGGAAGTTACTTCTGTTTTGCCGGCAGCCTTTCTGACATCGCTTATAGACCTTTTAATACCGGCGCCCAGGTTCTTTCTCATCCTGAAAAGGGTAAAACCAGCTCCAACCAGCATGCCACCAACAGCTATTGGCCTTATTATAAATTTCCAGATGTTGATAACCAGCTCTGACCAGGGTACCTCAGACATGGCCACTCCGGGACCATAAAATTGATTCACCAGATGCGGACCAAGAAAATACATGAGCAAGGGAGCGAAAAGACCCCAGGCCAGAACTCCTCCGGCAAAGTTCAGAGAGGCCAATCTTGGGCCGATGATGTAGCCCACACCAATATAAGCCGGAAAGATACCAGGACCAGAAACACTGATTATTCCCCCGGTTCCTATGGTTTCTGCTTCTCGAGAAGCGCCGAGCCTGACAAAGCTCTGACCAATTTTTCCCAGTCTGATGATGAATTCTTTGGAAGCAGCGAAGAGCTGAACCACCCCCAGGGCATAAAGCAAAGAACCCACTCCCATGGCCTGGAAGAGAAACTTTGCCCCGGCACTTCCTTTTTGCCCAGCCTTGTGGATTTCAGCGGCCGCTACCGATTCGGGAAATGGTAATTCCGGGTCAGTAACCATTATTCTTCTCAGGAAGGTAACGAACAGAATTCCCAGCAGTCCACCTACAAACATCAGAGCTGATGATTTAAGATAAGCATCCAGGGTGTCAAATCTGAGCCAGGCCCCGGTTATCAGGAAAGCCGGAATGGTAAAGATAGCCCCTGCGGCTACCGATTCTCCGATAGACCCGACCGTTCTGGCCATATTTTCTTCAAGGATGGATCCTCTCATTATTTTTAAGAGGGCCATTCCTATTACCGCAGCCGGATAGGTAGCAGCTATAGTCATACCGGCCCGCAGCCCGAGGTAGGCATTGGCGGCTCCGAGGATTACAGTCATGATGAGTCCGAGGATAATGGCTCGAAGAGTGAATTCTTTCATGTCAGTCTTTTCTGGTACATAAGGTTTATACTCCATCTGCCTCTCCTTTGAATTTTTCTTTATGTATATTAAAAACCAGGCTCTTAAGTCAAGACTAATTTTTTTGATCGGACTTTGAAATTATTTGCTAAGGAGGGCTTTTTGTGTTAAAAAATTGTGTTAAATAATTTTAGTAAAGAAAGGATAACCATGAGCCTCTGGACCTGGGTAAAGGATAGATTATTCTGTGATCTGGCCGTAGACCTTGGAACCGCCAACACGCTGGTTTATATGAAGGGCAGAGGAATAGTAGTTCAGGAACCTTCTATTGTGGTGGTCAATAAACAAACCGGCAAGATTGAAGCGGTGGGCAACCGGGCTAAGGAAATGCTTGGAAAAACGCCCAATAATGTGGTGGCCATCAGACCCATGCGGGATGGGGTCATAGCTGACTTTGAGATTGCTGAAAGGATGCTTGATTATTTTATCAAACAGGCCATGAATAACCGGGGTTTTCTGCTGAGACCCAGAATTGTCATTGGAATTCCAACCGGTATTACTCAGGTGGAACGTCGGGCAGTCAAAGATGTGGCTCTTCGGGCCAGGGCCTCTGAAGTATATATTGTTGAACAGCCTATGGCTGCCGCTGTGGGGGCCGACCTGCCAATTTCTGAGCCGACCGGAAATATGATTGTGGACATCGGGGGAGGAACTACTGATATTGCAGTAATTTCGCTGAATGGCGTGGTTTTTAATCATTCCATCAGAATTGCCAGCAATGAAATGGATGAAGCCATCATCCATTATCTGAAAAAGAAATACAATTTACTCATAGGAGAAAAAACAGCTGAGCAGGTCAAAATTCAGCTGGGCTCAGCCTATCCTCTTGATGAATCGCTGACCATGGAAATAAAAGGGCGTGATTTGAGGGAAGGTATTCCACGAACTATAGTGGTTGATGATCAGGAAATAAGAGAAGCCATTGAAGAGGTAATTACGGCCATAATAAACGCCATAAGAATTGCTCTGGAGAGAACACCGCCCGAGCTTTCGGCTGACATCATCGACCGGGGGATAATTTTAACTGGAGGCGGAGCTCTATTAAAAAATCTCGACAAAAGGGTAAGAGAAGAAACTCAACTTCCGGTTTTTCTGACGGAAGACCCATTAACCTCAGTGGTTATGGGGGCGGGCAAGTTGCTGGATGACATTGAGCTTTTAAAGAAAATTTCTCTGGAGTAGAGAATAGACTAAAAGACGGATGTCACCTGTTCGACTGTTTAAAAATAAATTTCTGGTTGTCGGACTTCTGGTCTTTTTTAACTTGATAATCATTTCCTACCAGGTTCCGCTTGGCAGTAGACCTTCTTTACTGGAAAGGTTTTTGCTACTTTTTTTTGCCCGAATTCAGAGAACAGCTACTGCTGTTTACCAGGTAATGGCTTCTGGCTGGCAGAACTTAAAGGCTCTGGAAGAGGTTAAAAGGGAAAATTTGACCCTGATAAAGGAAAACTTTTTTTTAAGACAGGAAAATATACTTCTCCAGGAAAAACTGCGTCTGACTCACGACCGGTTAGAGCTGGAGGAGGGCTTAAAGTTAATTTCCACTTCTATCATACCGGCTCGAATAATTGGTTTTGACACCTCTAATTTTTACAGGTCGGCGGTCATTAACCGGGGCATTGAGGATGGAGTGGTTAAAAACCTTCCCGTTTGTGATAAATTCGGTAATCTTGTCGGGAGGACGGCCGAGCCGGTTTTGGCCAGAGAATCAAGAGTAATACTGATAACCTCAGAAGAAAGCGGGGTGGCCGTAATTTCGGCTTCTGAAAAAATGCCCGGCATACTATCTGGCGATGGACAGGGAAGATGCCTGGTAAAGTACGTACTGGCCACTTTTCCCCGGGGGCAGGAAGGCGAGGAAATTATAACCTCTGGTTATGACCAGATATTTCCTCCAGGGTTAAAAGTCGGGCGGATAGTAAGAATTTTCTCGGAGGGAGGCGTTTTCAAAAAAATTCTAGTCCACCCATATTTTAACTTCAGGGAATTATCCATGGTAGCAGTCTTGAAAAATACTGATACCTGGTTGAGGTAACTCTTGGTGCCAAAAGGATTTGTTCTCTTTCTCGGCCTGGTCATGGCAGTAGCTCTTTATTCATTGCTGGGGCGTTTAGAACCGACTCTGATTATCATGATCAACACCTTTTCTATCCTGGTTTTTTGGAGTGGAGTTGTTTATGGAGAAACATACGGAGCGGTGATGGGCACTTGTGCTGGTCTGGTTCAGGATGCTTTTTCTTCGGGGGTGTTCGGGCTGGCGGCGCTGAGTCTTACTGTGGCTGGCTTTCTGGCCGGTTATTTAAGCCGAAAGCTGGACCTGAACTCCTTTTATAAGAGGACTATTTTTATTTTCTTTCTGAGCCTTATCCAGATAGCTATCTGGCTGTTTTTTTATTTCTTCATCTTCAGAAAAAGTCTCCTTTATACTCAGCCGGCTCTCTACCTTCAGCCAGTTGTAACTGCATTTTTGTCCGGTGCCGTTATCACAATTTTCAAGAAATTTACCCGGATGAGCTGATAAGCTGAAATGGCCAGGATTTATGAAGACCTGACAGCATTAATAAGAAGATCGAAAATTACCTTTTTTCTCATCGCCGCTTCTTTTGTCCTGGTATTGGCTTATTACTGGAAAATGCAGATAATAGACCATCAAAAGTACTGGAAGATGGCTGAAGCCAATACTGTAAGAGAAGTGCATCTGCCGGCGCCCCGGGGTTTGATTCTTGACCGGCAGCAGATAATTCTGGCCGATAACATTCCCAGCTTTAAGGTTTCTCTGGTAAGAGAAGCAGTTCGCGATTACCAGGAGACTCTGGACAGGTTAAGCCAGCTGCTAAACCTTAGACCGGAAGAGCTCAAACAAAGGATAGAACGTTACCGAATGCTGCCTTCTTTTGAGCCAATAGTCATCAAAGACAATCTTAAGCTGGAAGAAGTGGCTGTTCTTGAAGCCGCAAAGGAAGAATTTCCTGAGCTCAAAATTGAGGTAGAACCCAGGAGGTTTTATCCCTTCGGACCAACTGCGGCTCATGTCCTCGGCTACCTTCAGGAAATCTCGGTGGATGAACTGAGGGTCAACCGTGGAAGAAAATGGCACAGCGGAGAAATGGTTGGAAAGTCAGGCCTGGAAAAGCAGTACAATGATTACCTGAGTGGCCAGCCGGGTAAACTTGAAGAGCTGGTTGACAGCCTTGGTCGTCCCCAGGCTGAAATTAATCGAATAGAACCTGTTCAGGGAAAAAACCTTGTTCTTTCCCTGGACTTTGACCTGCAAAAGAAAGCTGAAGAACTTCTTCAGAATCGAGAAGGCGTCATAGTGGTCCTGGATGTCAGCACAGGGGAGTGTCTGGTCTGGGCCAGTTCCCCTTCATATGACCCCAATCGGTTCATCAGCCGATTTTCAACCGAAGAGTGGCTTTCCATAATAAATGATCCTGGAAAGCCTCTGGAAAACCGGGTAATAAGAGGTTTGTATTCTCCTGGTTCTACCTTCAAAATCGTTATGGCTCTGGCCGCTCTGGACCAAGGGCTGATTACTGAAAACACAACTTTTTTTTGCAGTGGAGGTCTTGAGCTTTATGGAAAGGAATTTGCCTGCTGGTTTAAGCCCGGTCACGGAAGTCTTAATTTACCTGAAGCCATCAAAAGTTCATGCAACGTCTATTTTTACCAGTTAGGCAGAAGGATGTCTATAGATACAATTGCTTTCTATGCCAGGGCTCTCGGCCTGGGCAAGAAAACAGAGATTGACCTTCCAGGAGAGAAAGAAGGTCTGGTTCCAAGTTCAGAATGGAAAAGGAAAATTATGGGACAGAGCTGGTTTCCCGGAGAGACAATTTCTGTGGCCATAGGTCAGGGCCCATTGCTGGTTACCCCGCTGCAGTTAGCCACTTTGACTGCCATGGTGGCTAACAGGGGGATTAAGGTCCGGCCTTCGCTGATTCGTAGAGATCAGAACAATAATAATGAAAGTATTCCGGGGGTAGAAAGAGCTGAAATTCCAGCTGATTATTTTGAAAAAGTCATAGAAGGAATGTGGCGGTCAGTCAATCAGGGCGGCACCGGAAGGTCGGCCAGTCAACCAGGGTTTGACATTTGCGGCAAAACTGGCAGCACCCAGCTCATAGGCCGCGAAACAGCCGAAAAGTTAATCCAGAAGGGGGGAGAAACCATAAAAACTCACTCCTGGTTTACCGGTTTTGCCCCTCGTTTTAATCCCAGAATTGTGGTCACAGTGCTGGTTGAATTCGGGGGCCTGGGAGGTGAGACTGCGGCTCCCATAGCCGGACAGATTTTTAGAGCTTATAGAGAAAAGTATGTTAGATAGAAGAATTTTCCGGGAATTTGACGGGCAGACTATTCTGTTGATGGTTATTCTGTCCCTTACTGGAATAATTTTTATTTACAGTGCTATCTATCTGCATGCCAGTCATTATGTCTTTCGTCAGGTAGCCTTTCTTCTGGTGAGCCTTCTGACACTTTTTGTTCTTATTATGATTGATTATAAATTTTTGCTGAATATCTCTATTCCCCTGTATATATTGCTTAATCTTATTCTTCTGGGGCTGCTGTTTTTTGGGAAGCTGGTAGCCAATACCAGAAGCTGGATAGTTGTGGGAAAATTTCAGGTTCAACCATCTGAGCTCACCAAAGTGGTGGTGATTCTGGTTCTGGCCCGGATTTTTTCTGAATACCGGGAGGACCTAATGTCTTTCAAAGCTTTCGTCCTGAGCTCGGCCGTGGTAGGATTGCCTGTTATCCTGACTGCCTTGCAACCCGATCTGGGCACAGCCCTGACCTATCTGCCAGTTCTTTTGGGTGCCTACATTCTGGCCGGGATGAAAAAGAAATATGTAGCTATTATTCTCATCGGAGCAGTGCTGATCGGGTTTTTAGGGTGGAATTATGGCTTAAAGGAATATCAAAAGAAGAGAATTGAAACGCTGCTCACTCCGAATCAGGACCCCCGTGGCTCTGGTTATCAGCTGAGGCAGTCTAAAATCGCCATAGGTTCGGGGGGACTTACGGGAAAGGGCTATCATAAAGGCACTCAGAGTCAGTTGAAATTTTTACCGGCCAGACATACAGATTTTATAATGGCTGTGGTTGCCGAAGACACTGGATTCCTGGGTTTAACCTTTGTTTTTTTTCTGTATTTTCTACTTCTTTACCGGCTTTTTTCTACAGCCTGGGTTGCCCCGGATCGGGCCGGTGTCTATATCTCTTTTCTGGCAGCCATGTTGATAGGCTGCCAGTTTTTGATAAATGTAATGATGCTGGTAGGGCTTTTTCCGATAACCGGCATTCCAGTGCCTTTCCTCAGCTATGGAGGTTCGTCACTTCTCTCTAATTTTCTGGTATGCGGACTGGTCATTAATGTGCGGATGAGGCGGTTCGCTTTTATTTAAAGTGATTTCTGGTAAAGTTAAATTATGGTTAAAACAGAAAGTCTTGATTTACACCGTCTGGAACTTATCTGGCGCCGGGTCCAGAAGCCTGGTCGGTACACCGGAGGCGAGCTGAATCAGGTTAAAAAAGACCCTGATTCAGTTAAAGTTAAAGTGGCTCTGGCTTTTCCTGAAGTTTATGAAATAGGAATGTCCTATTTAGGACAGAAGATTCTGTACTCCAAATTGAACCGCAGGCCGGAAGTTCTGGCGGAAAGAGTCTACGCCCCGTGGCCTGATTTTGAAGTCGAGCTCAGGAAATCTGGTCTGCCCCTTTATTCGCTTGAAAACCGTATCCCGGTCTTTGAGTTTGACTGGATCTGTTTTTCTCTTCTTTATGAGCTAAATAACACCAACCTGCTGACCATTTTGGATCTGGGAAAGGTTCCGCTTCTGAGTGCTGACCGGAGTCTGAAACATCCACTGGTTCTGGCTGGAGGTCCGGCGGCTCTCAATCCTGAACCTCTGGCCGAGTTCATTGACCTTTTTGTTTTTGGTGACGGGGAAGAAGTAATTGAGGAAATCCTGGACCGGTATCTCGAAATCAAAGGCGAAGTAAGAAACAGGGAAGAACTGTTGAGGGGCTTCTCTGATATTTCCGGGGTTTATCTTCCTTTTTTTTATCGGGCTTGTTCTCAGCCAAAAAGTTTTTTATTGATCCCCAGACCGGAGCCTGGTTTTTCTGAAAAAATAGAAAAACGAGTAGTTTTTCCTCTGGAAAAAGCCAGCCCTCCTGACAGGTTTGTAGTTCCAAACGTTCAAAGCGTCTTTGACCGTTTCCAGGTAGAAGTGGCCAGAGGCTGTCCCCAGAATTGTAGATTCTGTCAGGCCTCGAGTATTTATTTCCCTTACCGGCTCAGACCAATTTCCCAAACAGTAGAAGCTGCCCGCAAAGGTCTGGAACAGACCGGATTCGATGACCTTTCTTTTAGCGCTCTTTCGGTAGGAGACTATCCTTTTCTGGAGCAGGCCATAGAGCACCTGATGCCTTATCTGGAGATACAAAAAATTTCGGTTTCTCTACCTTCTCTGAGACCGGGCCGGCTTTCCAGAAAAATGGTTGAAGAGATTGTTAAAATCAGAAAAACTGGATTTACCCTGGTTCCGGAAGCTGGAAGTGAGAGGTTGCGGAGAGTAATAAACAAAAAGATTACCGACGAGGAATTGATGACCGCAGCCAGATATGCCTATGAGCACGGCTGGCGGCTTTTGAAACTTTATTTTATGATTGGTTTGCCCACTGAAACCGCTGAAGATCTTAAAGCTATTATCAGGTTGATAGGGGAGCTCGTCGAGCTAGGGAAAAAAGTTTCGGGATTCTATCCCTCCATCAACCTGAGTGTCTCACCATTTATCCCCAAACCCCATACCCCATTTCAATGGCTGGCCATGGAAGAGGAGACTCTTCTAAGGGAAAAGCAGGAATACCTCAGAAGTAACTTAAAACGCTGGAAAAAGGTGGAGTTGAAAGAACACCGGATAAAAGCTTCCATTCTGGAAGCAGTTTTTTCCCGGGGTGACCGCCGGCTTGGGGCAGTTCTCAGGCAAGCTTACCACCTGGGGGCTCGTTTTGATGGCTGGCTGGACCTGTTTAATTTTGAACTCTGGGAAAAAGCCTTTGAAAAAGAAGGACTGGATTACCATCTTTATCTTCATGCTATAGACCGGGAAGCCGCACTACCCTGGGAGGTAGTTGAAGTAGGACTTAAGAAATCTTATCTTCTGGAAGAACTTAAAGCGGCCCGGGAGGCCCGTTTTACCGACTCCTGTGAAGAGAGAATCTGCAGCTGCTGCCAGGCCTGCTTCTGGCCGGAATATAAAAATCAACCTGTGGCGGAGAATGCGCCTGGTCTGGCTTTCCAGGGAATTCAGCCCATTCCTCCGGAAACCAATCAAGGGCCGATCCGCTACCGGGCTTCATTTGAGAAAATCGGTCTATCCCGGTTTATTTCTCATAATGACCTGCTTAATCACCTGGAAAGAGCCATCAGACGATCTGGTTTCAGATTGGCTTTCTCCCGGGGTTTTCATCCGAAGCTTCTGGCTAGCTACGGTCCAGCTTTGCCTCTTGGTCTGGCAGCCCGAGCTGAGGTCATGGAGTTTAAGGCCCTCGAAGAGATACAGGTTTCCAGATTTCTTGAAGCCGTAAATTCCAGTCTTCCTGAGGGCTTAAGGTTTTTGGGATTAAAAGCCTGCTCACCTGACTGTTTGCCAATTTTTCAGGATATCGCCTTTCTGGTCTACTCTCTTGATTTAATGGATTCTGAAGCCGGAGGGATTGAGAACCTGGAAGAGAAGTTAAACCCCGACCGGCTGAACGAAATTCTGGAATCTTATCAGAATAAAATTAAAGTGGAACCAGAGCTGGCTTCTCATCGGATTAAATTTCTGGTTGAGTTTGAACCGCAACGACCCATCAGGATTCAGGATGTGATCGGAAAGCTTCTGGGACTGGAAAATTCTGTTTACCTTCTCACCAGAGATTATATAATTTTCAAGGATGGGAGTGATTCCCGAGGGCTTTGTTTTCTGGCTGACCGCAGAAATAAAATATCATGGCCTGATTAGCCGGCAGCTTTTTTCCAGAATTTTTCTGCCTGATTCACCACAGCAGAGCCAGAGGTCCAGAGCTGAAAGGTTGGGGATGAAATCTCCCCAGAACTGTGGGTAGGGAAGCTGCTGGTATTTCAAAAAAATTATCTTCAATCCGGCTGAAGTAAAAAATTCGACTGGCAGGTGCCGGTCAGCTAACCAGGGGAGAAGAACCTCATTGGCACCGACCTGTCTGGCCAGTTCCAGCAGCAGTTGACAGCCTTTTAAAGAAGAAGTTTCCTCGGGCTGCTCAACCATGGTCGTTGGGATGGCCCATTTTTCTGCCAGAAGTCGATTAACTCCTGCGGTCAAAGCACAAAAATTTTCTCTAGCCTGGTTAAAAATGGTTCGAAGCTGTGCTTCCGTCTCTTCAAAATAAATTGAATGACAGTAGTAATGCCGGAGCAAGGAAAAGAATTTTTGGCTCCATCTTTCAGGTTCAAAGATTCGGAGCTTATTTATAGTCTGAAGCCCCAGTCCTTTTTTGTGAACAGGAACGGTTATCCAAATTTCTCCCCGGGGATTCTTGAGCCGATTGCGGTTGACATAAGTAAAACCGCGAGCAAACTGGGTTTGATCAAGGATTATCATCAGGTCTGAATGAAGAAGACGACCGAAAAAACCACCCCAGGGCAAGAAAACTGGCTGATTAAAACTGACTCTCATAACTGACTCTTTTCCTGAAAATTCTACAGCAAAAATCTGATTGAGTAAAAGTGTTCAAAAAGCTTGTTTGATGGTCAGAAGCTCTAAGTTTTCCAGTGAAAATACAGGTTTTGGCTGAAAAACTGGTTGACAAACCGAAGGGGGCTTTCTGATAATTGATTCGACCTGCAATTTAAGGAGGAAATAATGAAGTTCAAAAAATTTCTACGAAATTTAATTTTGTTACTGGTTCTGACCTTTCTTGGTGGTTTGGTTCTATTCAGCCGGGCTTCATTTAATGAAAACAATTCGTTTAGTTTTTCCTTAGAGGATGGGACTGGTTGCACCAGCATTATGGTTGGGAGGCTGGCCTCTGGTGATGGCTCGGTCATAACCTGTCATACCTGTGACGGAAATTACCGTCAGTGGTTAAATATTGTGCCGCGCCGTAAAAATGCTCCAGGGTCAACCAATAAAATTTATGAAGGTAAAATGCATACCGAAACCCCTTATGACATGAGGAAAGTGGTATTAAAAGGAGAGATTCCTGAAGTACCGGAAACTTATGCTTTTTTGAACACTGCTTATCCAGCCATGAATGAGCATGGTCTGGCCATAGGAGAAACTACCATCGGTGGTCGGCAGGAGCTTTACAACCCTGAAGGAATGTTTATGATAGAAGAGCTTCAAAGGATAATGCTCGAGCGCTGTAAAACAGCCAGAGAAGCCATCAAACTGGCCGGAGAGCTGGTCAAGCAGTATGGTTATGGAGATCATGGAGAATGTCTGACCATTGCTGACAGCCGGGAAGTCTGGCACTTTGAAATTTTTGGAGCTGGTCCACTGGAAAAGGGAGCAGTCTGGGCTGCGGTCAGAATTCCTGATGACCACGTTGGCGTTTCAGCCAATATACCTCGAATCTCAGAAATAAACCTAAAAGACCCCGACCGGTATATGGCATCGGAAAATGTTTTCCGCGTGGCTGAGGAGATGGGCTGGTGGAACCCTAAGTCCGGAGAACCTTTTAAGTTCTGGAAGGCTTACAGCGGTCGCAAACCTTTTGCTATAAGAGAATATTTTATCTTAAGCCGCCTGGCTCCCTCTCTAAAGCTTGACTGGAATGCAGAAGAACTGCCTTTTTCTGTAAAGCCGGACAGAAAAGTTTCAGTCCGGGAAGTTTTGAAGTTATACCGTGAGACTTATGCTGGAACGGAGTTTGATATGACCAGAAATCTTCTGGTTAAGAAAAGAAACTCAGAGGAGATGGTGCCCAGTCCGGTGGTCAGCAACTTTATGTCCCGGGACTGGATTACTCTCATCAACACCTTAAAACCTGGAACCATAGAACCCCAAAGAACTATTGCTATAAATGCCTGTGCTTATGCCACAGTCATTCAGCTAAGAAGCTGGCTGCCACCTGCGGTGGGAGCAGTGTGCTGGTTCGCTTTCGACAACCCGGCTCTAAGTGCCAGAATTCCTATTTTTGCCGGAGTTACTGAACTACCTTCAAGTTTTGAAGTCTGTGCTCAGCATCGTTACCGGGAAGATTCAGCCGCCTGGATTTTCCGGAGGGCCAACCGCCTGGCTATTCTGCGCTGGGGAGAAAATCAGAAGATTATGGAAGATACAGTGATGGCTTTTGAAGAGAAAGCTTTTGCTGAACTGCCTCTCGTTGAGAAAAAAGTGCTGGAAATTATGAATAGCAAAAATCCAGAAAAAGAACCTTTAAGCGTAAGTCAGTACCTGACCCTTTATACCAACGATTTTGCCCGGGCGGCCATGCAGAAATACCGGGAGCTTTACGAACTTTTCTGGACCAGGTACGCCAGAGGTTTTTAATCTGGTAGCGGTCAGACTGATTTCCCGGGTTTGGCTAAATTACGGTACACCAGGTAAAACACAAAAACTGCAGCCAGCTGGGCCATCACAGAAAAACCCACCATGGCCAGCAAGAGGCGGTCATAGAGAAAACCCATCAGAGCGCTTCCCACAAACCAGGCCAGCCCGAAGATTGAATTAAAGATTCCGTAAGCCGTAGCTCTTTTTTCCGGGGAAATTATGTTGGCCACTACGGCTTTAAGGATGGTTTCCAGAGCTCCCATGCCTGCTCCCCAGAGCACCAGGCCTGAAATCACTACCGGAGTTTTTCCGGAGAGAAAGGCCAGCGGGACAAAGAAAGCTGAAAGCAGGGTTGAAATCATCAAAGCCTTCATCCCGATGCGGTCAAAGAGCTTTCCGAAAATTAGAGCAGCCACAGCGTCCACCCCCATGGCCAGAGTGTAAAGCAGGGGAATTGTGGCTCCGGAAAAAAGGGATTGTTTTTGAAAATGAAAACCCAGCAGAGGGAAATCAGCAAAACCGGCGGCCAGAAGAGAGGTTCCTATCAGGTAAAGCCAGAACCGGCGATCAAATTTTCCTGATTTTTCCGCTTCTTTAACTTCAAAATTCCGCGGTTCTGGAAAACGAAAACGGCTCAGGCTAAGGGTGATCATGGCCAGGATAGCCGGGATCAAAAGGAAAGCGAACCCCCGGCGGTAACTGGACAGGGTACCAAGCCCTCTGTTTAAGAAGATGACCAGAGAAAGAAATAGCGGTCCGAGCATAGCTCCAATCTGGTCCAGTACTTCTTCCAGGGCAAAGCCGAAACCTGTTCCTACCTGTCTCGCTGCATGAGAAACCATGGCATCCCGAGCTGGTTTACGGATGGCTTTACCCATCCGTTCTGCGACAATCAGGACCGCAGCCAGTTCCCAACGACCGACCAGAGCTAGGGCCGGAACTGCCAGAAGGTTGAGTCCGTAACCTACAAAGGTCAAAAGCCAGTAACTTCTGGTTTTATCAGCCAAAAGGCCACTGAGCAACCTCAAACCATAGCCGATGAATTCACCGAAACCAGCAACTACTCCAACTGCAAAAGCTGAAGCTCCCAGAAGTCCAAGGTATGGTCCGGTTAAGCTTCTGGCCCCTTCATAAGTCATATCGCTAAATAAACTGACCACGCCCATCAGGACAATGAAGGTCAGAGCGTTTTTCTTAAGCTGAGCAGAATTAAACTCATCACTCATTAGTTGAACCTCAGAGAATTACGGAATATTTTACTGATGACAGGCTGTAATTTCAAATATTTCTTGACCTTCTGGGTAAAGCTGAGATATGAAATATTTTTAGTATTTTGTGCGGAGGATGGCAATGGTTGAAAGACGGGATTTTCTTAGAATCAGTAGTTTGTTGACTTTGGCTTGGCTGTGTCCGGCAACCGGTCTAAAGGCTGCTCAAACCTCATTAGATAGAATTCCAGACCAGATTCTTCAGAAACTTCTTTCCAGAATTAAACCCTTCGGTCCTGAAGATTATGAAGAGAGGCTGAACAGGGCTTACCGGTTGATGGTTGAGAACCGAATTTCAGCTTTTTTCTGTGAACCAGGGCCTAGTCTTCAGTATTTTACTGGAGTCAACTGGTGGAGAAGCGAGAGACCGTTCGGATTTTTGCTTTTCCCCAATAGAAAGCCGGTCTGGATTGCTTCAGCTTTTGAACTGGACAGAGCCAGAGAGTTGATAAGTTCTGAACAGGAAATCCGGACCTGGGAAGAAAACGAAAGTCCATATCGGTTGATAGCCAGGACAGTTAAAGATTATGCCAGAGGGAAGAATCTTGGACTGGAACCGTCGACCAGAGCCTTTATTATCCACGGGCTGAGACGAGAGGCGAGCTGGATAGAGATTCAGGATGGAAGTCCAGTTTCGGACGGGTGCCGGGGAATAAAAACAGAAAAGGAAATAATCTGTCTGGAGGCGGCAAACCGAATAACTAAACTGGCTTACCGAGAAGCTTTTAAAAAAATAAGAGAGGGTATGACGGCTGAAGAGCTGGCTGGTTATATAAGAGAAGCCCATGCGGCTCTGGGGGTGGCAGGCAGTGGAGGTCCGTCTTTCGGACCGGCTTCTTCTTTTCCTCATGGGTCAAGGCAAAGGAAAAATCTGGCCGTCGGGGACATTATCCTGGTTGACGGTGGCTGCCGGGTGGAAGGATACAGCTCTGATGTCACCAGAACTCTGGTCTTTGGTCAGCCGACGGATAAACATAAAAAAATCTGGGAGACTGTTCGGAAGGCCCAAATAGCGGCCCTGAAAGCCTGCCGGCCTGGAGTGCCCTGTGAAGAAGTTGATAAAGCAGCCAGGAAGGTGATTGAAGAGGCCGGCTATGGACCTGGTTACCGTTATTTCAGTCATCGCCTGGGGCACGGAATCGGATTGGAAGGCCATGAATATCCCTATCTGGTTCAGGGAAATAAGCTAAGAATTCAGCCCGGGATGACTTTTTCTAACGAGCCTGGAATTTATCTAGCAGGTGAATTTGGAATTCGAATTGAAGACTGCATGGTGGTCGAAGAAGATGGAGCTAGAATTATGGGTGGGCTGGAAGCAGCTTCTTTAGAAGACCCGTTTGGCCTTGATTAAGAAAAAACTGACTGTAGATTAGTTGTGACCGGCCTATCCAGGTGGGGTCTGGGTTTTTATGGTTGTTAGTTGCTTCTGGCAAATTAAAAAGCTCAGAAGCAAAAAAACTCCACCTTCCATAAAAAGGAGAATGGAATTTTGGGTCAGATCGGTATCAGGGGATATCTCGCCCGGTAGTGGACATCAGCAGTCGACCATGCTTGACCCGGCGCAGGCTGAGAAGTTTACTGGCTGCCTTTTTTATCTGCCCGGCTTTTCCCTTTAAGATAATAGCTTCCAAACAGTTGTCTCGGTCAAGATGGATGTGAGTAGAGCTCATTATCAGGTTGTAGTGTTCATGCTGGATGTTGGTTAGAACTTCAGGTAGTTCTCGATTTCCATGGTCATAAACCAGGCTGAGGATAGCCACCACCTCTTTCTGGTCGTCTTTCCATTCCTCTTCTACCAGCTTGTCTCTGATCAGGTCTCTGATAGCTTCAGAGCGGTTCTGGTAGCCATTTTTCTTCATCCAGAGGTCAAACTTTTTTGAAAGGTCGATTTCCAGAGAGATGCTAAATCTTACTAATTTTTCCATAATTAGAGCTTATGAAAAATCAAAGAGTCTGTCAAATTTAACGGGCAATTACTACTGAAATAGTAGGAAAAGTCTGGCTAAAAGGTTTGGCTGTTGACCCATCTTTCTGGATACAAAGTCCGGTTAATTTATTGAAGCGGGTCTTATTGTCTGGTGGAATGTGATATTTTAATGGTCTGAAGAGCTGGGTATTTTTTTCAGGCTTTCCAGTTAAACAAACAACTGCCTATAACCCTTAGAATTTTTCCCGTCCAGTTAATCAATGGATTAAAATAAGTTCCTTTTGGGGATGACTCAGGTATTCGGCTCCTTTTTCGGTGAGCAGAACCATTTCTTCTATAGTTACCACTCCGTAACCTGGAACGGTCAGTCTGGGCTCCAGGGTAAATACCATTCCCGGTTCCAGCGGACGGAAAGGTTTGTCGGCGTATTTTTCCCAGGCTGGTCCAAGCAGGGCAGTTCCATCGTGAGCAAACCGACCAACCTGATGTCCGAGAGCATGGGGAAATTCCTGATAACCGGCCTCAGTTACTATCTGACGGGCTATGGCGTCTATTTCTACTCCTCTGACACCTGGCTTCATGACTTTTCTGGCTTCCTCGATAGCCTTAACGATGGTCATAAAACCGGATTTAACCTCAGGTGGGGCTTCAGATTCGTTTTCTCTCAGGATATAAAAAGTTCTCTGCATATCCGAGCAATAATCGTCTACCTTCACCCCAAAATCCATATTCAGGATATGACCGCGTTCCACCTGGCGGTCGGTAGGGGAGTAATGAGCCTGAGCGGTGTCAGGACCGGTGAAAACAGCCGGACAGGTGCTCTGGCCCCAGGCAGTTTGAAGACCCCGCCTTTTGACTTCATCCAGAATGAATCTGGCGATTTGTTTTTCGGTTTTTCCAGGAGAAATAAATGATTTGACCAGCTCAAATATTTCTTCGGTTACGGAGATAGCTTTCCGGATGGCCTCAACTTCGACAGCTGACTTTCTTTCTCTTAGGGCCGAGACTATTTTTTCGGCGCTCTGCAGACGTTCTTCAAGCCCGATTTCTTTTAAGAGGTCAAAAAGAATTAAATACATTCCATAGGTCAGCCCATCGCAAATTTCGCTGGTACGGGAAAAATTAATGGCCAGACTTTTAGGGTTTATTTCTTTGAGATAATTCTGCAACGGCTCTTTTATTCCGGTGACGTAACCATCCACGGCTTCGTAAGCTCCGGTTTCCTCTATGGCCTTTTTATCGTAAAGCCCGACAATAGCTCTTTTTCTGCCGTCAGCACTGATGATGAAGGCTGAATGCCAGGTGACATGGCCCGGAGCCAGAAAGACCAGGCTGGGGTCGCCGCAAATTTCGCTTTCCCGGGTAAAAGTCATCCAGCAATCTACTCCGCTGGCTTTTAGTATTTCAACCGCCTGAGCTGTTTTTTCTTGAATCAAAATATTTTTGTTCAGCATTTTACTGACCTCCTTCCCCAATAAAATTTACCCGATAAATTTTTCCTGTTTAACCCTATCCAATTGTTAGAATAAGCCTCATCGGCCGTAAGTTTCCAGTTTTTTCATAAAAACAGCTATCAGGAAAGTAGCCAGAGCCAGCAGAGCCGCCAGAATCATAAAATACTGATGGTGAGGGAAGCGGCTGTAAAGCTTTCCCAGCAAACCGCTGGCGTAACTTCCAAAGGCAATGGCTAAATACCAGCCTCCCATCATCAAGCCCCGAATTCTATCCGGAGCCACTTTGGAAACATAAGACAAACCCATAGGTGAGATGAGTATTTCAGCTATGGTTACCACAAAATAGGTGCTGATGAGCCAGAGCGGTGACATAATGTTTTCATCCCGATTTCCACCTTTGAGGCAGGCGGTAATCATTATGAACATGGCTCCGGTCATAACCAACATTCCAAAAAAGATTTTCCTCGGAGTGGTTGGCTCTTTCCCAGCTTCTCTCAGGCGCGTCATCCAGGAAAGCAGAAGGGGAGTTAAAATCAGGATGAAAAAAGGCTCAAAAAATTGGTAGGTTTCTGGCCTCAGCCAGTTCAGCTTAACGGTGGACCGGTCGGCAAACAGGGTCAGGGCAAAACCATTTTGATAAAAGGCCGTCCAGAACAGGATAACTATGGCGAAAAGCAGGCTCAAGGTCAGAATTCGGTCCTGAAACTCTCTATCGGCCGGTTTGGCAGTTGCGGAGTCAGGAGGATGATAGCTGTTCGGACTGGCTTCTTTCTTCATAATTTTTTGCTTAAAATCATCGGCTTCTTTGAGGTATTTCTGTCCGCTCTGGAAGATAATAAGAGCCAGAACCAGGCCAAAACCTGAAACCCAGAAGGAAAGATTGTAGCTCCGAAAAATGGCATTGTTAAAAGTGGCCAGGAGTGGAGCAATCATCGCACCAAGATTAACCCCCATGTAGAAGATGTTAAAGCCGGCATCTTTCAGCTGGGGTTTATCCTGGTAAATGTTACCCACCAAAACCGACATGTTAACCTTGAAAATACCGGTTCCCACCGCCACCAGTAAAAGTCCCAGAATAAAAGTTGTAGTTTGGGTGGCGGAAGAAATGGCCAGACCGACGTAGCCTGTAGCCATCAGGATGGCTCCTGCTTTGATGGTAGCCAGCCGCCCGAGCAAACGGTCACCCAGCCAGCCTCCAGCCAGCGGGAAAAAATAGCACATAGCCAGGAAGAGGCCATACCAGTCTCCTTTCCTGGCATCAGACCATTTCAAAACATTATCCATATAAAGCACCAGGATAGCCATAAGAGTGTAGAACCCCACTCTTTCCCACATCTCTGTCAGGAAGATGTAACGCAAGGCTTTTGGATGGTTTTTTAACATTCTTGGTTTTCCTTAAGTTCTAATAGATAAAAACTCCTGGACTCAGCGCCAGTTCAATCTATTTCGTATCGAAAGAGCTTGAGCTCTGGCAATGGTTCGGCTTTTCCTCTGTAGACATTCCAGTAGTATTCTCGAACCTCTTTAAGCTTCTGGTAAAGAGGATGGGATTTTTCCGGTAGGTGCTGGCCGATGAGGTTAAGGCGGTCGTCTACCAGATGCAGTTTTTCACAGCGGTTAAGGATGCCTGCAGTCCCTACCGAGGCTACAGTTATCAGCTCATTTTTTCTTGTCCTTTCGAGGAGCTCACCGTAGGTGAAAGGTCTTTCTTCAACTTTTATCCCCATAAACCTGAGAATAGCGACCATTCCTTTAATGGTGATAGAAGGAAGTATTAAGTTGCTCTCAGGAATCTTAACCACTGTGCCATTTCTCAGAGCGAATAGACAGCAAGAAGAATCCCATTCGCTTATTTCTCTTTGTTCTATTGGCAAATAAGGTTTGTCGTCTAAAAAAAGGACGGCGGCTGCATCCGGCACCAGGCGTTTTGCTTCATCAATGGCTTTGATACTAATCAAATAGTTGATGCCCAGTTTTAAACATCCGGTGCCATTTACCCCCAGGGCTCTGACCAGATGGGGGATTACCACCCCAACAAATGGTTCTCCCAGGTACTGGTCGTACATACAGGTTACTGCCCGGATGGAGGGAAAGTTGGGAAAGGTAACGCCCATAGAATGTTCTTCATCAAGAGTGAAGGGCCGCAGATAGCCCTGAGCTCCTTTTTCAGCCATTTCCTCAAGGTAAGACCGTAGAGCCGGATGTGAAAAGAAATTTCGGATAAAAAGATTCTCCAGCTCTTCTCTGGTTGGTAAAATAGACTGCTGTTCGCGGCTAAGATTAAAGCTCATACTGCGGCGAAAACGTTCCAGGTTCTGGTCCCAGTTGACAAAAATCAGTTCCAGTTTCCCTCTCTCATTACGGCGGCAGAAATATCTGATACCTTCGAAGGCCAGAAAGCTGGCATAATAAGTGGAGCGAGTGGCGGCGTAAGTCTTGGCTTCAGCCTCAAACATCTCAAAACTTTTGTCGTAAAGAAAATAGCGCATCTGTCCCGGTGCCCATTTAACTCCTTCAAATTTAGCCATGATTGACTCCTTATTAAGACTTTTTATTTAAGAACAATTTTTTCCAGTGCATCAAAAAAAGCATCAATGGTTTCAGGTCCGTCATAATGAGCCAGGCTGACTCGGTTGAGTCCCTCTTTTCTAAGATGTCTGACCACAACAGCTGAGTAGTGAGTGCCATCGGCAATTAGAATGCGGCTCTGTTCCCAGAGAGCCTTTTTCAATTGGTCGGCTCTGAAACCAGGAATCTCCAGGGCAAAGGTTGGGGTTCTATAGCCTATACTATCTTCCTGGGTGATTCCATATAGCTGGCCCCTTCCAGGACCTAACCTTTTCCACCTTTCAAGGAAATAAAGGCTCAGGTCTCGCTCGTATCTTTTGATCGCTTCAAGAGCCAGCCGGAAAAGTTTCCGGTTGGAAGAAGGGATAATTCGGCTGGCTTGAGTCCGCCCTAGCTCCAGCAGATATTCCAGTGCCCCCTTCAGTCCAGCCAGGTTCAGGTTGGGTAGCATTCCCTGTTCCAGGTGGTAAGGGGGATAGTCTCTGGCCGGTTCTACCCGGTAGGGCTTAAGATAAGACCCGGTCTCTTCCCGGCAGTAAAGAACTCCCAGCATAGGGCCAAATATTTTGTAGCCTGAGAAAACCAGAAAATCGCAGCCGGCTTCTCGGACATCAATTGGAGCATGGGGTGCCAGATGGACAGCATCCACTACTACCAGGGTCCTGGACCTGGACTTTATTTCCATTATCAACTCAGTCAGAGGAAGAATGGTCCCGAGGGCGTTAGAGGCTGCAGGTAAAGCTACCAGTACTGTCTCAGCGTCAAGTTTGCTCATTAAATCTCTACGGTCTAGATCCAGCTCTGGAGTTAGTTTGACCCTTCTGATTTCTGCACCCCTAGCCGAGGCTATGGTTTCCCAGGGAGAAATGTTGGCAAAATGGTCCAGGTCAGTAATCAGACAGTTCTTGCCAGGAGCGAATAAATGTCCAAGGCTGAAGGCCAGGTTAAACAGAGCGTTGGTGGAAGAAAAATGAAAAGAAATTTCTTCCGGGCGGTGAGCTCCGATGAAGTCAGCTATGAGCTGCCTGACCTCCTGATGGAAAAGAGCCGTGGATCTTTCGGGGGGAGTTAAATCACCGGGCATAGGATTTAAGGTCGACCCGGTTGCCATTATTGACTTAAGACAGGAGTCAACCATCAAGCTTCCGGCTCCGCTGTTAAGGTAAATTCTCTTTTGGCCGGAATCATCTTTTTCAAGATAGGGGAATCGGTTTCGGTTTTTTAAAAAATGGCTTATGGTAATATCTGGTTCGGGCATTGTTATTAAGGCTTATTTTTATAAAAATTCGGAAAAAAATTCAATCAGGAAAAAAATTTATCTAACTAATCAAATATCTGCCTCGGAAAATATTTTTGGACAGAAAGCAAGAGAACTAATCATAACACCGGATTATGGCATTAGCGGATTTTATTCTGAACACAGCTTATGCCCCTTGGATTAAAGCATTTATTGCAGGAAAGACAGGGTGAGGTATCAAGCCGGCCTGAATTGAAGTCCAAAACCAGAAAAGGATTGTTGATAAAGGGACGGCTCATGGAAATTAGGTCAACCTGGGCGCTGGCCACAAGTTTTTCAGCTATCCTGAAGGTTCTGAGACCGCCAAGACCGGCCACCGGTATTCTAAGCTCTTTTCTGATGGCTGTAGCCAGAGGAACAAAATAACCCTCTTCCTCTTCTGACCTCCGGCCGGGCCAGACCGAACCCAGACCAGCTTCATTCATTCCACCGCTAATTTCAATTGCCTCCAGACCGACTGTTTCTAAAGATGTGGCTATAGTTAAGGCTTCTTTGAGAGTCAGACCACCAGGCAGATGATCAGTAGCATTCATTTTAGCCATAACCGGGAAGTCCTGGCCACAGGTTTTTTTTATTCCAGTGATTATTTCTATTAATATTTTGGACCTTTTCTCAGGAGTTCCACCCCAGTCATCTGTCCGCCTGTTGGTGTGTGGTGAGATAAAGCTGCTTAGCAGATAACCGTGAGCGGCGTGAAGCTGGACTCCGTCAAAGCCGGCTTCCCGGGCTCGCAGGGCTGCCCTGACAAACCAATCTATGACCTGAAAAATTTCATCGCCAGTCAATTCCCGGGGTGTAATTCTGGAAACCGGATCATAGACCGCCGATGGGGCGAGCGGAGTTTGACCGCAAAGTTTAGGCCGGGTTTGACGTCCGGCATGGGCCAGTTGCAGGAAGATGGCCGAACTGCTCCCGGTCTGATGAACTGCTTCTGTAATTTTTTTTAGTCCTGGAATTTTTTCATCAGAATCAACGGCTATCTGTCTGGGACTGGCTTTACCTGAAAGATGAACGTAGGCATGGCCGGTAATTATCAGACCAATCTGACCTTGAGCCAGTTTCCGGTAAAGGTCAACCTGAGCTTCGGTCACCAGTCCTCCGCGGTCCTCTGCCAGAAAGTCATGAGTGGCCGAGCGGACGAACCGGTTTTGAATTTCGAGATTACCGATTTTAATCGGGGTAAACAGTATTGACATTTCTCCCTTCCTTTTCAAAAAACATTCTGATTATACGAAAAGAGAAAATGGCTTTAAAGTTTTTTGTGGCTGAGTAAAATAAGACAGAGAAAGCCCATGATGGTAAATCTTACAGAAGAAGAAAAAAAAGTTCTGGAGATTCTGGATAAGCTGGGTTTAAGCTGGGAAAGACTGGAACACCCGCCTGTCTTCACCCTTGAGGAATCAAGCCTTTACTGGCAAGGCTGGGGTGGGGCGCATTGTAAAAATCTTTTTTTAAGGAACTATAAAGGTAACAGACATTATCTTCTTATTGTCAGAGGTGATAAAAAAGTTGACCTGAAAAAACTGACCCGCCAGCTGGAAGAAGACCGTTTGAGTTTAGCTTCGGAAGAAAGGTTGAAGAAATATCTGGGAGTTAACTCTGGAGCGGTTTCACCCTTTGGTTTAATCAATGATCCAGCAAAAGAGGTCAGGGTTATTCTGGACCGAGATTTACTTGAAGAGTCGGAACTCAATTTTCATCCCAATGTTAATACTTCTACTGTTAGAATAAGCCGGAATGATTTTTTGAAATTTCTGGAATGGACTGGCCATGAGTTTCGCTTCCTGCCAATCGGGAATGGCGGATAGCTACTTTATAATTCAGGAGAACTGATCATGAAATATCATCGACCAGATTTGTTCAAACCAGCTTCTTTTGTGGTGGCAGTGGTTTTTCTATTTTTACCGCTTTTTTCTCAGCTGACAGAGAGACTGACCCAGGTGGTTGAGCCCAAAATCAGCCCGGCCCTCCGGTATTATATGTGCCAGCGGGCGGCCGAGCCAATAGTGATTGACGGGCGTCTGGATGAGCCATCATGGAAGAAAGTTTACTGGTCAGAGGACTTTGTTGATATTGAAGGAAAAAACAAACCCAGGCCCCGTTTCCGAACCAGGGTAAAAATGCTCTGGGATGATGATTATTTTTATATCGGAGCCGAACTGGAAGAGCCCCATGTCTGGGCTACTTTAACCGAAAGGGATTCCATAATCTACCTGGATAATGATTTTGAGGTTTTCATAGACCCAACCGGCGATACCCATAATTATTACGAGCTGGAAATAAACGCCCTGAACACCGTCTGGGATCTGTATCTGGTAAAGCCTTACCGGGATGGTGGCCCGGCCATTCACAGCTGGGATATCCAAAATCTTAAAACTGCGGTTTACGTTGATGGCACCCTGAACAACCCAGCCGATAAAGACCAGGGCTGGTCGGTGGAAATAGCTATACCCTGGGAAGTGTTAAAGGAGGCAGCTCCTTTTAAGAAGAAGCCTGAACCAGGTGATTTGTGGCGGGTAAATTTCTCTCGAGTTGAATACCGGGTGGCGGTGGAAAATGGCCGTTACGTAAAAATGAAGGACAGAATTACCGGTCGGGACCTGCCAGAAGATAACTGGACCTGGGCCCCTCAAGGGGTGGTAAACATTCATTATCCCGAGATGTGGGGTTATGTTCAGTTCTCAGCGACCGAAGCGGGAAAGAAAAAAGAATACTGTGATGAAGATCCGGAAGCAGAAGTCAAATGGGCTCTGCGACAGATTTATTACCGACAGAGAAACTTTTACAGTCAGACTAAAAGATTTGCCCAGAACCTTCAAGAACTGAAGCTCGACCGGGAAAAAAGCTTGAGGGTGAAAGGCTGGGACTACCCGCCGGTGATTGAAGCAACTTCCAGTTTGTTCGAAGCTTACTACCAGAATAAAAAAGGAGAGAAACTTCATATCCGGCAGGACGGGCTTATCTGGAAAAGTCCGACCGACTCAGGGGAGTAAAACATGGTTAGAAAGAATTTCTGCGTGATTTTATTTTTTCTGATTCTTTGGACATTAAACCCGCTGCTGGCCGAGACCAGACTTCCGGCTGCCCGTCCAGAAGAGGTGGGAATGGATTTGAGAAGGTTATCGCTCGTTGATAACCTGATAAACGAAGCCATTGAGAGGAAAGATTTTCCAGGAGCGGTTTTACTGGTCAGCCGTCACGGTAAAGTTGTCTGGCGGAAAGCTTATGGCCACAGCCAGCTGGTGCCAGAATCAGCTCCCATGAGCCCGGACCTGATTTTTGACCTGGCTTCCTTAACCAAACCAGTAGCTACAGCTACTGCCATAATGATCCTGGTAGAAAGGGGCAGAATTAGACTCTGGGATAGAGTCGCCACCTACATTCCGGAATTTACCCCCTACCTTGAAGAAAAAGGAGTTGCCGGAGAGGATGCCCGGTTGTTTCATCTTCTGACTCATACTTCCGGTTTGCCTCCTTATACTGACCCGAAAGAAGTAGCTTCTAAATACGGTGACCCCTGCTCTACCGAGGATCTGGTCCGACACATCGGGGGCTTGAGGAAAGAGTCCCGACCAGGAGAAAAATTCACCTACAGCTGCCTGAATTACATTATCCTAGCCCAAATTGTAAAACTGGTAACTGGAGAAAATCTGAGCGAGTTTTGCCGGCAGAATATCTTTGAACCCCTGCAGATGAGGTCAACTTTTTTCAATCCGCCAGATGAAGTTAAGAAAAAATGTGTGCCGACTGAGGTCCTGCAGGGTCAACCCCTGAGAGGGGTAGTCCATGACCCCCTGGCTAGACTTCAGGGAGGGATTTCTGGTAATGCCGGTCTTTTCTCTACGGCAGATGACCTGGCGGTTTTCTGTCAGATGATGCTTAATAAAGGAGAGTTCCGGGGAAAGAGGATTTTAAGTCCCCTGGCGGTTGAGAGAATGACAGAAATTTTCCCCCGACTGGACTTTGCCGGTCGCGGTTTTGGCTGGGACCTGAATTCAGATTATGCCACCGTCAGAGGTGATCTGTTCGGTTATCAGTCCTACGGTCATTCTGGTTACACAGGTACTTCTATCTGGGTCGACCCGGAGACGGCTACAGCCGTAATCTTTTTAACCAACCGGGTGCATCCTGATGACAAGGGGGAGATAAAAGCCATGAGAAGCAAGATAGCCAACGTAGTTGCGGCTTCCATCGTTAAAAAATAAATTTCTATTTTTGAAATTGTTCTGAAAAATTGATATTTTATTATTAAAAAAAAGCCTGGCTCCAGGAAGGAGGGATAATGAAGCCGATGGATTTTAATTTTGAAGTTAAAGTCAAATCAGCCTATGAAGCTCTTTCTCAGTCGGTTAATCTGTTCAGAACCTATCTCAAAGACCAGACCCCGGCTTCCGGGTCTGAATACTACAGGGCTAAAAGCCTTCTTAAAGAGGGAAGGCTATTTTTTGAAGAAGTTTTAAAAGAAGCTAAAAAATTGCTCGGCCCTCTTCCGCCCTATTCCACTCCTGAATATGCTAAGTGGCGAGAAGAAACAGCCAGGGATTTGAAGTTAGCTCTCGGAGATAAGGTGGATTACGAAGAGGTCAAAAAACTTATTTTTTCTGATTCCTGCCTGCCCAGGCTTTTTACTCCGGATGAGTTGGAAAATTACTTAAAAAAGTTTTATGAGGACCAGCAAAAAGGTAATCGGAAACTGGAAAACTTAAAATGCCGGATGGCCATCGCCCGGCTTGATGACCTCATCCAGGAGGCTGAAGAACTTCTCAAGCAAGCCCAGAAAAAACTACGATCTTCACTGGTCTGATTTTGAGAACGCGGTTAGAATGTTTTGGGCTTATAGTCTTTTTCATTCAAAGACTTTTTTCAGCAGTTCGACTATTTCCAGGGCGTAACCAACTTCGGATAAAGGTATCTTTTTCTGGCTGGCAATTTTGGTGAAGCGACCATCCTTGTTGCCATCCCTGGTTACTATTAAATAATCAGCATGAGGGGCCACTGCCTCTATCATCCGCTCGTTATCACTGCCTGGTGCTCCCCGTTTGGATTCGCCCCCGAGATGAACGGCAATGATAAAAATCTTATTAGCTTTGCAGTAGTCGATTACTTTTTTGAGTCTGGCTTCTTCAGCTTCAACTGTAAGACCAGAAGCTCCCATGCCTTTCAAACTGGCTCCTATGGCAAAAATTACCGTCTTAAAAGGCGTTCCCTTTGGGAACCTGGAAAGGTCAGTGTTGACCTCAGCATGGAAGCCTGGTGTTGATTCTCGGCCTCCAAGACCAACTCCATCGGCCAGGACCTCAGGGGTTGGGACGTCGCAATAGTCATAACCCAGGCCGGCTTCCTCCATGATGATGTTCAAAGTGGTGACGTCGGGACTTTGTCCTGCGGAAGTAGTCAGGACAGGCAGGCTGGCTTTGGGTAAAGTCTGGCCCGAGAGTACAAAGTTAGCTGGCAGCATAAAAACAAGAGACAAAAGAAAGATTGAAAATGTTTTTTTGCTCATGCGAAAAATTCTCCTTTTATTTCGTATTATTTACCTTGCTCAAAAAGAACGTCAATGGCCCGGACGGCTTTTTGCCAGATTTCCGGGTAAGGGGGAAACCGCCGGTTATAGGTTCTCTTTTCAACATCATAATAATAGAGATGATTATATTTAACGAAAAGCTGGTCTCCCAGCTCCCACCAGGCTTTGACCACAGTCTGAGCGTTATTCAAACAGAAAGCGGTCAGAAACCGGATAGCTTCAGCCGGGTTCTTTTTATAGAGTTCCAGGGCTTTTCTGTCTATTTCAGGAATCTGGTCAATAACCGGTTTTTCATACTTCAGCAGGGCTTGCTGAACATCTTTGATGGCTTCTGAGTAGATAACCTGGACGTGAAAATCCACGTAGTCGAAAGCCCAGCGGGCCGAATCCCGGTTTAAAACCCAGTGGTCTCCAATAGAAAAAGATTTGGGCAGCTCGGTAACCCCGGCATAGAAAGGCATGTAGCAGGCGGTATCCTGAGAACCAAAAGAAATCCAGACCAGACCGCCGATGGGGTCAGGCAGCCAGCCCCGGCTCTGGGTGACAGTGGTATATTCTGCCCGGCTGTCGCAGATAGTTCTGGTCTGACGATAATAATTGGGGTTATTGAAAGGGCCACCTCTGATTCCTTTTGTCGGGTCAAACTGGGTTCCGTAGCTTCTGTCCCTTGTCAGGTTAATGACATCTTCCACCGAAAGTTTACGGTCTGGCTTAACGGAGAAGGGCAGGTCCATGTTGGGAGTAGATGGGGATAATTTGAGAGAAGGTGCAACCAGGTCAAAAAACCTCCAGAGACGCTGGTACCTTCCTTGAGAACTGACGGCACTCTCATTGACCGGGGAGTAGGCTTTTTTCCAGTTGAAGGGTTTCCCGCTTTTGGGGTCATAAAGACCGTTTTCTACCGCGCAGGAGATGACGTTGGGAGAAGCCATGAAATAATCAGGGTTGCTTAAATCAATTTCGCCAATCCTGGATTCATTAGGGCAAACACTGACATGGTCATCCGGCACTCTCTGGGCACACCAGACCGCTCCAGGTTTTCCACTTTGTGGTGTCCAGAGGGGACCGACCGGCATGATTTCGAAAATCCAGACTTCGTTGGGGTCAGCCACCGCCAGCATTTCGCCGTTATCATGAAAGCCGTACCCGTATTTTTCAGCCAGCTCACCCATAATTTTGATGGCTTCCCGGGCAGTGGAGGCTCTTTCCATGGCAATAATAGTCAGCATGGTGATGTCGAAGGCCGGGGTAGGAGTGGGGTTGTCTAGCTTTTTGACATTGCCAATGGTAGACTCGCCGATAGCCACTTGTTTTTCGTTGATGTAGCCAAACATCCCATGATGGTAAGCATAGGTGTAGGGGACCTCAGGGATTTCCAGCCCGGTGAAGTCTTTTTTGTAGAGGTCCCATTTCAGACCTTCACTCGGCGGCCAGGTTTTAAATTGAGAGATGTGGTATATTTTTCGGGTTGAGCCTGGTTTATTTTTTCTGGCTGGAACATGCCGCCAGGTCCAGTCGCACAGGCCGCAATCGCAGGTATGGGTGGTCATGGTTGAGCCGTCAACTGAAGCCAGTTTTCCTACCAGAATGGAAGTACAGTTGTCTGAAGGCCTGACCACTTCCAGTCCAGGATCTGGTTTTTCAGCCAGGGCAGAAAAAAGCAAAATGCCCACCAATGCTGTCAGACTCAATAGCAGCGGGAAATAGGCTCTGGGGTTAAAAAGTCCCTTGAATTTTTTCAACATTGGCACCTCCAATCAAGCTTTTTTGCTTTAAAAACATTTTATCTCATTTTTATTTATTGAGATTCAAACATAATATCAATAATCCGGACGGCTTTTTTCCAGAGGTCCGGAAATTCCATCTTTTTTCTATCTACCGTCCGTTTTTCCGGGTTGTAATAGCTGAGATGATTTAGCCTGACCAGTAAATCATCACCTAACTGCCACCAGGCCCGAACCACGTTTTCGGCATTGGTCAGACAGAAGGCAGTCAAAAAGTCAGATGCCTTTTCAGGATTTTTCTGGTAGATTTTGAGTGCTTGCCGGTCAATTTCCGGTAATTGCTTCAGAGCACCGTCTTCCCAGATTTCTTGAGCTTTTCGGATTTCTTCCATAGCCACAGAATAGGCAACCTGGGCATGAAAGTCAGCATAATCAAAGGCCCAGCGGGCCGAATTTCGATTTAAGACCCAGTGGTCGCCTACCCCGAAAGAAGCGGGAAGGGCTTTGACTCCAGCGTAGAAAGGCATATAACAGGAAGTATCCTGAGCTCCCCAGGCAATCCAGACCAATCCACCAATAGGAGCCGGCAGCCAGCTCCGGCACTGGGTAACGGTAGTGTATTCGGCCCGGCGGTCGCTTATCAGGCGGGCTGAGGTGTCGTAATTCGGGTTCTGGTAGGGGCCGCCTCTTATTCCCCGGGTGGGATCGAAGAAAGTTCCATAGCCCTTGTCTCTGGTGAGGTTCATTACATCTTTGACCGAAAGCGGTTTATCAGGTTTCACTGAGAAAGGAAAATCCATATTGGGCAGAGAGGGTGAGAATCTGGCCGATGGAGCAACCAGGTCAAAAAACCGCCACATCCTGGCCCGGCGGGGGTCATTCCTGGCATTGCCTTCAACTGGACTGTAGGCTTTTTTCCAGCTGAAAGGTTGACCGCTTTTAGGATCCCAGAAACCGTTCTCAATAGCGCAGGAAATTACATTAGAGGAAGCCATAAAGTAATCGGGATTATTAAGGTCAATTTCGCCTATTCTGGATTCGTTGGGACAAACACTGACATGGTCATCTGGCACTCTCTGGGCACACCAGACCGCTCCAGGTTTTCCGCTTTGTGGTGTCCAGAGAGGACCGACCGGCATGATCTCAAAAATCCAGACTTCTTCGGGGTCAGCCACCGCCAGCATTTCGCCGCCATCTTCACCACCGTAGCCGTACTGTTCTGCTAAAGAACCCATAAGCTTAATGGCTTCCCGGGCTGTCCTGCATCTCTCCATAGCTAAAAGAGTAAGCATGGTGATATTAAAAACCGGAGTCTCCGTGGGATTGGAAAGTTTCGGTCGGTTGCCGATGGTGGATTCTCCGATGGCCAGCTGCTGGTCGTTGAGGTAACCGAAAACTCCGTGTAGATAGCCGTAGGTATAAGGAACTTCCGGGATTTCCACTCCAGTGAAATGATGTTTGATCAGGTCCCATTTAAGCCCTTGAGAGGGAGGCCAGGTTCTAGTCTGGGAAATGCGATAAATCTTTCTCATTTCGCCAGGCCGGTGTCTGGCCGGTGGAACGTAGCGCCAGGTCCAATCACAGATTCCGCAGTCGGCTGTATGAGTAGTCATGGTTGAACCATCAGCTGAAGCTTTTTTCCCTACCAGGATTACTGTACAATTTTCAGTTAGTAATCCCTGGACTTCAGATGTGGAGGAAGACTGAGATGGTGGATTGATTAACAGAATCGACCAAAAAAGTAACAGGCCAGCCATAATTAATGTTATTTTTTTCATATTCGTAACACTCCAGAGATTATCTAATTCCAGACTGGAACTTAAGTCCGAGTCTGGGGTTCAGGAAAATCTCGAGATTTATCATCTATTAATCTTTCAAAATCTTACGATTCTATCTTTTTCAGCCTCCGCCGGATTGTGAAAATAGAAGCCGGTACCATTTTTTACCAGGTCCGGGTAGCGGGGCACATTTTTGAGGACTAGAGCCCGTTCCGGGTTTTTTCTCGAATACTGGCGAATTATTTCCAGGCTGACTGAAAGATGCTGGCCCACTCTTTTGTCCAGCGGCCAGCCGGATTCATCATAGGGAACAAAAAGCTTTTTCCGGCGGGCCAGATTTAGCAGGAACCAGTCTCTGCCGTCCAGAAAAAGCTGTTCGGTTTTGGGTCCAGTTGGCTGGTCCAGGAAAGGTATCGGGGCTTCCAGAAGGAAGGGCAGAGTATCAGAGTAGTCACCAATTTCTCGATGAGATAATCCCCGGAATTTAACCGGTGAAGATTCAACGTGACTTTCAAAACCTTCGGTTGATTTTACAGTCAGCGAAGCCAGAGTGGCCAGGCGCATCGATTTTTCCGGAGCTACAATACAATTGGTTACCGGGAACATAGTTTCAGCCCCATGCAGGTCTATGGCCAGGTCGACTCGCTCGTTTCTCAAGAGTTCCATGGCTGCAAAAGTTACCTGTTCCATTAGCAGGCCGTCGGGCCGGCCAGGCCAGGTTCGGTTGGTATTGCGGATGTCAAGATAAGAAAGCATCTGTTTTTCAGGGTAGTGAATAAAGACATCCGGGTCAGGCCACTGGTCAAGAGGGGAAGCGTCGCGGTTACCCATCCTGAATTTTTTTTGCCCCCAGGGAGTTTTTACCGAAAAATAAAGGGGATAGCCTTCTCCCGGCCTGGTGTTCAAGCTGGCGCTCCGGTTGAAATTAGGGATAAGGTAGAGCGTTCCTTTTTCCACTACCGCATTTTCTACCATCAGAGCCACGGCCAACATCCCTTCAGGTTCGTTGGCGTGAGTATTGCCCATAATCAAAGCCTGGCCCCCCGGCTCTCTGCCCCGCAGGATAAAAACCAGGGTATCGGCTCGGGTTCCGCCAAGAGGTGGAAAATAGTCACTTAACCGCCTGATTTCGGTAACTCCGGGCCCGCAGACAATTTCTGTACGGTAAATTTGATGTTTGAGAAGAGGCCAGCCTCCGACAAGAATTAGAATCATAAAAATGAAGCTGGTTAAAAGTTTAAATCGAGTGGATGGGGCTTGCATCTTTTTTCCTTTTATTTAACCCGTAATAATCTCAGAATAAAGGGTACCAGAGTTACCAGATAGAGAATAACCCGGTCGCGGCTTGCTTTTTCCTGTACCAGATTCCTGAGAGTGATGAAAACAAAAAAAGCGCAGAGCAGATAATAGAGGCCCATTATAAGCCAGGCTATCATTTTTTAATTACCCCTCTTCTGTTTCATTTGGTTATCCAATGACCAGAAATCTGAGCCTGGCACTGAAAATGACCATCAGCAGACCGGCTGCGGTTATGATTAACCAGAGGAGCCAGGCTCTTTTCATAAAGTTCCAGTAAGTTCCCTGGTATCCTGAGACCATCTGGCTCAATCGTCCTATTAATGCCGTAGGCGGTAGACCATCTCCCAGAGGCCAGAGTAAACTCAGCCCGGCTATGACCACTGTGGCATGGTAACCAAGTGAATTAAGGTACCAGACCAGAGGAATGCCAATTATGGCTGCCCCTCCGTAGGTCAGAACTCCCTCGGAAACGGGAATAATTACTGGCAGCAGAGCGAAAAGAAGACCGAGAGGAATTATCAGAACAGTGTAAGAAATTAATCCCTTGACTCCGCTGGCTGACATTATCTGCTGGAGCATTCCGACGACCACCATGATGGCCAGAAGCGGAAGCAGCTTGGAGACAGTAGCAGAAGCTACTCTGATAAAATTTATCCTTACCGGACTGAGCAGTAGAGCTGTCAGTGAGGCGATTAGGAACTCAAGAGGAAGGCCGAGCACTGGAAAGGAGAAGGGGAAAAGCCGGTAGGCGATAATCAGTCCGAAAAAGATAACAAATGGAGTAAGAAGCCTGAACCAATTCATGCCCGGATGAACTTCAATTTTTTTTAGAAACTGTTCCAGGCTGGAGAAACTGGAATGCCGGCGACCGAGCACCAGGATGGTCACAGTTCCCAGAACAAGAACTGGAAGACCCAGAGGCAGTTCAAAACCAACATAAGGGATGGCGGTTCCAGCGCAGAGGACCATGGCCCAGATGTTAACCGGTGGAGCAGCTGCAGCCAGTCCGGCCAGAATAAAAAGAATGGCCGGGATGCGTTCTTCGGCGACTCCCAGCCCCTTGAGGGCCAGCGCTACCGGCGCTCCGACTACCAGCAAAGAAACACTGCCGGCCCCGGTTAGAGCACCGGGTATCAGAATTATTAACATTAACAGAAAAAGAGCCAGAATCCGTACCCGGGAAAAGTGAAGCACGGCCGAGCGAACAGCAAAATTCACTCCTCCGGATTCCTGGATTATGGTTATGAAAAGGGTAGCGGTAAAGAAGATCAGAATGACATCAAAATAAGTAAAAGCTCCCTCTACCAGATGGCGGGGAATCTCCTGGAGGGGAGGTGTTCGGAAACTGGCGGTGGCCAGAGCTCCGGCCACAGTGGCCACTAAAAGGCTGAGCTCTACCGAAAACTCTTTCCATTTAGCCAGGGTGTAAGCAACCACAATAACAGCTGAGATTAAAAGTGTCTGAATCAGCATGATTAAAAATCATACTCAATGCAGCCGGGAAAAAGCAAATTTTTTAAAAAATCACTTCAGCCATTATCTTTCTGCTGGATAATTCTCGCAGTAGAATTTCCTTCATTTCCCGGAAGCGGTGTTCTTCAGTCCAGTCTTCAAAACCGGACCGGCGGTAGAATTTCAGGAATTGCTGAACATAATTGAGACGGTCGATAAAAACCCGGTCGGCCAGTCCGTCAATCAGGGCAACCAGTTTTTCCGGATTCTGAGGAAGAATAGGGCCAATAAAAACAAACGTGCGCAGGTTTTCTTTTTTAATTCTTTCCAGAGCTTTAAGTCTCCGGGAAACTGGTGGGGCTCCGGGTTCAAACAGCTGGCCTATCCGGTCGTTATCGGTGGCTATCGAAAAGCCAATTTCCACTTTTTTAAGTTCGAGGATTAAGTCAAGGTCTCTGAGAACCAGGTCCGATTTGGTCTGGATGAAAACCGGAAACTGGTGCCTGCTTATTTCCTTCAGACATTTCCGGGTAAGTTCATAGCGGTATTCGAGTGGCTGATAAGCGTCGCAAACTGAGGCTATCCAGATGGTGCCCTTTTTAGACCGGGGCAGTTGTTTACTTAAAAGTTCAGGAGCATTGGTCTTGACATCCACAAATTCCCCCCAGGGTTCTATATGGCGGGAATATCTTGGAATAAAGAGTGAGGCATAACAGTACCGGCAGCCGTGGCTGCAGCCGGTGTATGGGTTGAGACAGTAATCAAACACTTTCGATTTGTTAAGAATGCTCCTGGCCTGAACCTGGCTGACTTTTAGCATAATTACTGCCCTTATATTATTACCACATTATTGGCAATCCTGATACGACTGATAAGTCAATCAAATCTGAAAAAAGGCATCATTTTTTTTTGAAATTTAGTTTATAATAAATGAGGTAATGGTTGTCTAATTATAAGGAGGAGAAAATCATGGTTTTTCTTCGACATAAGAGATCGTTCTCAGTTGCCTTATGTCTTGGACTGTTTCTTCTAACCCTGGTCTTTTCGGCTGAGGCTCAGTATTTCGGGCGGAATAAGGTTCAGTATAAGAAATTTGACTTCAAGATAATGAAGACCAAGCATTTTGATGTTTATTTTTATCAGGAAGACGAAGAGGTGGTCAAACAGGCAGCCATGATGGCCGAGCGCTGGTATTCCCGGCTTAGCCGGATATTCAACCACGAGTTAAAAGGCCGGCAACCACTGATTATTTACTCCAGCAGCCCTGAGTTCCAGCAGACTACAGTTATCCCTGGGACTATGGGTGAGGGAGTTGGTGGAGTAACTGAGTCTTTTAAGAGACGAATAGTGCTGCCTTACGGAGTTTCCATGGCTGAAACTGACCATGTCATCGGTCATGAGCTGGTGCATGCTTTTCAGTATGACCTTGCCGGTCAGGGGCACTCTGACCAAGCCCGCTACACCGGTGCGGATCTGAGAATTCCTCTATTCTTAATCGAAGGTCTGTCTGAATATCTGTCCATCGGTCCAGTTGACCCGGAAACTTCAATGTGGATGAGGGATACTTGGAAACGGAAAGACCTGCCCCAGATTAGAAAGCTGGAAAACTATTATAAATATTTTCCCTACCGCTACGGACATGCCCTCTGGGCCTACATCGGCGGCCGCTGGGGAGATGAGATGATTGGTAAGGTCTTCAAGATGCTGGCTAGAAGCAATGATTATGAATCAGTGCTCCAGGGGGTGCTCGGGGTTCCTCTGAAAAAGCTGTCGGAAGACTGGCACAAGGCTATGGAAGAAGCTTACTCTCCGCTTGTCCCCCTAACCGAAACTGCCGATAAGTTTGCCAGACTTCTTCTCAGGGGAACTCAGGAAAATCCTTATAATGTTTCACCGGTGCTTAGCCCTGATGGTCGGTATCTGGCTTTCTTTTCTTCACGGGATCTTTTTTCCATAGACCTTTTTCTGGCTGATGCTAACACCGGAAAAATACTGAGAAAACTGACTTCCACGGCGATCGACCCACATTTTGAGAGCATTCAGTTTGTCCGTTCCTCCGGTTCCTGGGATTCCAAAAGCCAGAGGATTGTTCTGGGTACTGTTTCCAAAGGCCGGCCTAATCTTACCATCATCAATGCTCTTAGCGGTAAAATTGAAGAGGAAATTCCTTTTCCAGAACTCGGTGAAATACTAAACCCAAGTTGGTCTCCGGATGGAAAAGAAATAGTCTTCTCAGCCCTGGTGGGAGGAGCGACAGATATTTTTATTTACAATCTTGAAGATAATACTCTGAAGCAGATTACCAGGGACAGTTTCGGCGACCTTCATCCGGTCTGGTCTCCCGATGGAAAAAAAATTGCTTTTGTCACTGAAAGATTTTCGGCCAACCTGAAATGGCTGGAGTCGGGGTCCTATGACCTGGCCCTGTTGGAGGTGGATACTGGAGAAATCAGCCGGATTCTGACTTTTCCTTCCGGAAAAAACATAAATCCCCAGTGGTCAGAAGACGGGCGCAGCCTGTTTTTCCTTTCTGATTACACCGGAAAAACTGACCTTTACCGGGTGGATTTGCAGGATGGAAAAATCTATCAGGTTACCAATCTGTACACTGGGATAAGCGGGATTACTCACCTCAGTCCCTCTATTTCTTACTCGCCGGCAGAAAAGAAACTGGCTCTGTCAGTCTATGAAAATGGCAATTATTCCATCTATCTTCTGGAATCATCTGAAAAACTGGTCGGGCAGCCCACCCTGGCTCAATTAGGGGAAAGACCGCTCGGGCTTCTGCCTCCCCGCACTCAGCCAGAAGGAGCTCTGCTTGGGTTGCTCCGAAATCCGCTTTATGGTTTGCCTAAGGAAACTGATTTTCCCATAGCCAGTTACCGGCCAAAACTATCTCTGGATTTTGTCTCTCAGCCTACAGTAGCTGTTGGTGTTGACCGTTACGGGACTTATGCTGGAGGTGGCATTGCTGCTTTCTGGAGCGATATGCTCGGTTACCACACAGTGGTCACCATGCTTCAGTCCAATTATCAGCTTATTGATAGCTATGCCCTGGTCGGTTACCAGAATTCAAGAAACCGCATCAACTGGGGAGCGGTGGTTCAGAGAGTGCCTTATATTTACGGTTCCTACACCGCCTATTTTGACGACATCCAAGGTTATCCTGTTTATGTGGAAGAAGAGTACCTTAACCGTCAAATTAATTACCAGTTAAGCGGGTTTGCTTTTTATCCCTTTAATACGTTTCGGCGTCTGGAATTCACTGCCGGGTTTAATTTAATTGATTTCAACAGCCGGATTTACAGGTATATTTATGACGCTTATACTTACCAGTTAATAAATTATTATGAGCTGGGTTTGCCGGCGCCGGCCAGCATTAAGTACGGATTTGTTTCTACCGCCCTGGTCTACGATAGCTCTCTATTTGGAGCCTGCAGCCCTATTCTCGGACAGAGCTACCTGCTTCAGGTTCAGCCTACCTTTGGTAACCTTAATTTTATCAGTGTCCTGGCTGATTATCGCCGCTATCTTATCCCCAAAAAACCATTCACCCTCGCTTTCAGGGTTCTCCATTTCGGACGTTACGGAAAAGGTTCGGATGACCCGAGGCTCTGGCCACTCTTTCTTGGTTATGAAACGCTGGTCAGAGGTTATGATTACACTACTTTTGAATACCGCGAGTTTGATGAGACCAATCCCCAGTTCTTTGATTTCGACCGCCTGCTCGGGACCAGAATGCTGGTAGCTAACGTGGAATTGCGGTTCCCGGTTTTTAAAGTTCTGGGACTCGGGCGGGGCTATTACGGAATCTGGCCTCTGGAGTTCTTAGCCTTTTATGACATAGGAACTGCCTGGTATTCCGGGGAAAAGCCGAGCTGGTTTGGCGGGAATAAGAAACCTGTCTCCAGTGCTGGAGTCGGCCTGAGAACTAACCTGTTTGGAGCTCTGGTGCTTGGTTTTGATTACGTCTATCCTTTTGACCGACCTCTTAAAGGCTGGCACTGGCAGTTTACCATAACTCCAGGCTTTTAGGCTCCGTTTATCTGATTTCTTTGATAAAAATATTTCTGAAATAGACTGGCGAAATACTGTCGTGGTTCTGAAGACCAATATATCCTTCTCTGGCAAAATCCCGAACTTTCCCCCGGGGCTCGGCTTTCCAGTCAACTACCTTCTGGCTGTTAAGTTCCACGGTCAGGTGGTCACCTATAAAGGTAATCTTGAGATGATTCCATTCACCTGCAGGTTTGAAAGCCTCAAAAGCTGGAGCCTGAGCATCGTAAATGGCTCCGGTCTTGTGGATTCCCTGGCCCGAATCGTTGATCTGGACTTCGAAAGAATGATAGATGTAATCATCGCTTACCGGTACTTCTGGAACTCGGAGGAAAACACCTGAGTTAGTATTTTTTTGAGAACAAAGGTATTCCAGTTCCAGAATAAAATCTCTGTATTTTTTGCGGCTATACCAGAGCAGACCCATCCCGCCCTGGGATTTTAAGACTCCGGTTTTCGGGTCGAGTTCAAAATAGCCCGGGCCATAATGATTCCAACCATGCTTTTCGTAAACTCCCCGGTAACGACTGAGGAGCTGCTCATAATCTTGGTAATAGGTTATGCTTTTAATGAACTCAAGTCCCTTTTTGATAGCCGGTTCCGGGGTCAGAACTTCTCTCTCGTTTTCGTATTCAATAGTCAGAAAGCCAGGATAATCCTGAAGGGTAAGTTCGGCCAGTATGGTCTTGATGTCAGCTCGACCGCTGCCATAAGCTACATCCTCAGCATTCTTCTGTCCGAAGTCGCTTCTGTCTTTCAGATGGACATCAACCACCCGACCCTGCAGCCAGCGCAGACACTCCACCGGGTTGAGATTGGACCTCATCCAGTGGCCGGTATCGGCGCAAACTCCAATTCTTTCATCAAGGTCTTTTAAGTACCTCATAACTATGGCCGGGTGATAATAAGGAGTTGGAGCAGGATGGTTGTGCACCGCGATTCTGATGTTATATTCGCCGACCAGCCGATTCAGGATAGGGAAGTCTGCTTCCCGGGGTTCTGTAGAAATTACCCAGATGCCAAGTTTCCGGGCGAAGTCAAAAACTTTGCGCATCTCAGCCTCGGTTCTCCCGGTGTCAACCACTCCATAAGCCACTACGCTCATTTTCAGGGAATTAAGTTTATCCCGCACCAACCGGAGATGTTCTTCCTTCATATTATGATGAAAGACCACCTCTGCTGGTAAGTCAGGGGAAAGCCTCTGTCCCGGGTATGCCTGGACATAATCTATACCGAGAGCCCTGGTCTTTTCCAGAGCTTCAAAGAAGGTATAGCGACGGTAGGTCCAGCACTGCATGGCTACAGGAAATTTTTTTATTCTGATTGAGCCGTAATCGGTATTTCTAACCGCATTTTTAATTTCCTCTGGTATGGCAGGCTGTTGGCCTGAGATGGCCTGAGCAAAGCAAATGCCCGAAAGTGCCAGAAAGCTCGTTACAAAAAAAACGACTGGCATTACTACTTTTCTTTTTAACATATTCTCCTCCTCGGAGTTTGTTAGCTAATTAGCTGTCTAAATAAATTATTACTTCTTTTTCCGCGGATTCCACTCTCCTCTGGCTACGGCCGGGACAAAGTTTTCCAGGCCCGGCGGGGGAAAGGGTAGAATTTTATCCTTTTCTATGCTCATGTAGGCGGTCATCAGAAGCTCGGTAACATTGACTCCGTCGCTAAAATTCTCCATCGGCCTTTTCCCTTCAAGGAAGGATTCAACCATGTGTCGGTTTTCGGCAGTGTAGCCGTATTCATGTTCTTCACTTGAGACAACGGGCATCAACCCGACTTCCGCATTTTGTTTTTCCACCAGGTCTTCGCCGGCACGCCCCTTAACCCTGCGGCTGAAAAAGACTTTCAAGCCTGAATCCAGAGTGTTAATTTGAAGGGAATATTCTGGTCCCAGCAATTCCATAGTCAGCCGCAGGCCGGCTCCTACATAACACCAGGAAGTGGTAGTCTCCACCACCAGAATATTACCGGCTTTGTCTTTGTATTCGATCACCGAGCGGGCGAAATCTTCAGCCGGTCGGCTGGCATAATCCAGCTTTCCTCCACTTATTTTTTTCAGATGGTCAATGTATTCCGGAATCTGCCACTTAAGACAGGAGGCATAGGCTGTAACTTTTACCGGAGTCAGTTCTTCCCGGCTGGCGCCGGGCGGAGTCAGCATGAACCGGGCTTCTTCCACCGAATGACACATCATATCATTGAGCACTCCACCGCCCTGAAGTTCACCTTCCCAGAACCAGGGCATGTGGGGACCACTATGTTCTTCAGCCGCTCTAGCCAGATAGGGCCGGCCACAGAGTGAAGCTCCCCGAGCCCAGATTATTTCCTTTCCCCTGACCACCGCCGGGGCAAAAACTTGATTTTCTAAGTAGCCATCCAGCAGTTTGGCTTTTTGGACGAGCTGTAACATTTTTCTGGCTTCCTTAACGTTCCGACCTAGTGGCTTTTCGCAGGTTACACCAATCAGTTCTCCTTTGCCTTTAAGGACTGCTTCGGCAATTTCCTCCATGACTGCAATACGGGTGTAATTTGGTGAACAAATCCAGATGGCATCGATAGCCGGGTCAGCAACCATCTCGGTTATTGAACCATAAGGTCTGGCTTCACCAACTTTAAGTTTCCGGACCAGAGAAGCCGCCTCTTCGGCCCTTTTTCGGTCAGGGTCGTAGATACCAAGGATGTCAGCATTTCTCACCCCAACCCAGGAGCGGATATGAAAGCGGGTGATGAACCCACCACCAACAAACCCTATACCGAGGTTTTTCTTTTTGTTTTTCATTTTCAAACTCCTTAAAATTTAATCATCAATCAGGGCTGAGCCTGGAGCTCAGTTTGTTTTCTTTCCTTAAACAGAAGAACAAAAGCCACAGCGCAGGCAATGGTAATGATGGTCGGAATCATAAAAACATTTCGCCAATCAGTTACTCCTTCTGCTGTAAATATTTTCTGTATCCAGCCTGAAAAATTGCTGCCAACAAAATTCCCCAGACCAAGAATGATAACAGCTATCAAACTCTGGGCTGAAGCTTTGATGTCGAGAGGAGCAATCATATCCACATAGATAAAGGCTGCCGTAAAGAAAAAGACATAGCAGAAACCATGCAAGGCAAGAGAGGCCACTACCAGCCAGGCCGGCTGGCCAATCATAAAAATAATGTAACGAACGGGCCAGGCTAAAACTCCGATAATCATGGTCTTTTTAATTCCATATTTAGGAAGAAAATAGGGAAGAAGAAAAGCCATGACGAATATTTCAGCAATCTGAGCAATGGTCATTATAAAAGGAGTTCTGGCCTCGCTCAGGCCAATAGCCGGTGAGGTCAGGAAAGGAGCTGTCAGAACATAGTAAAACTGAAGTTCAGTAGCTACTACAAAAGCAATCACAGCAAAAATCAGAAAATCACGGTCTTTGAGCAACTTCAGGGCTTCCAGGAAAGCATAGGGTTTGGTCCCTTCCTTTTTTGGGGGAGTGTGGGGCAGACTAAAGGCCTGAATACCCATGATAATGGAAAAGATGCCAGCCAGGAATAGAGTGTCTCCTTTAATAGCAATATCCGGCAATTTTTCCCCGAGTAGCCTCCAGCCAGTCAGTCCCCAGCCAGCCGCAATCCAGCCAATAGTTCCCCAGACTCTGATTTTGCCAAAGTCTTTTTCTGAATTTTCCAGATTGACAAAGGCAATAGAATTGGTCAGGGCTAAAGTGGGGGCAAAAACCAGGCAGTAAATCAGCATCAACCAGACCATAGCCTCAAATGAAGTTACGGTAGCTCCCAGTAGAAGTATCAAACCACCCAGAATCTGGAGGATAGCAATAAGCTTTTCTGTGGGCAGATAGCGGTCAGCCAGCTGACCACCGATAAAAGGAGCAATTATGGTAGCCAGGGGCAGGAGGCTGTAGATCAAACCAACCTGAGTTCCTGTAAAATGAAGGGTATTTATTAAGTAAGCCGAAAGCACCGGAGCCCAGGAACCCCAAATGGCATATTCCAGAAACATCATGATACTGAGTTTGGTTTTAACGCTCATTTTACCACTCCTTTCCTTCATCATTTTACTTTAAAATGCAGAATATTTTTTTCCACTTTTTTTGTCAAATGTTTTAAGAGTGGTCAGGATACCTTTATAAAATTTTTATTGATATTTCAGGGTTTATGTGATAAATAAAATAGAAAGGAAGGCAAAGGAGGAAAGGTATCCCAATGACAATGGAAAAGAGAAGGGAAAAGCGACTTGACGAAGAAAATAAAGTGGTCATTCATGTCTTCCCGGAAAATGAACAACCGGAAGAGTCCTTCTATTCATTTTCCAAAGATGTTTCGGTGGGAGGACTGCGGATAATGACTGACCAGCCTCTTCCTGTTAAATCAAGGGTCAGACTGGAAATAGTTCTCTCTGAATCAAAAAAATTGATTACCGGAACGGCTGAAGTTCGCTGGGTAAAAAGCCTCTTTGACGATGAAGTTTTTGAGATGGGGCTGGAATTTATTGAACTTAACCCCCAAAGTAAAGTTCACCTTCTGGAACATGTTTATCGGAAGATGATATCTCGCTAAGCCTGGATGGAAACCTGAAACAAGATCAGGATTGAAAAGTCAGGATTAATTCGGAAAGTTTTTAAAGTAGCAAAAAATGGAAGACAAGCTTTTATCCGCAGCGCAAAGAAACCTCGTTCAAAATCTATTCCTTTTATCCGTCTTTTTATTATTACTGGTCTTTTTATTGCTGAGCCCAAACCTTAAAGCAGATACCAAAAATTTTTATTTCCCGGAACTTAAGGCTGATATCTTCGTCCAGAAAGATGGCAGCTTTGAGCTGGTAGAAGCCCTGACCTTTGAATTTCAAGGACAGTTTTCCTGGGCTTCTCTCTGGATACCCCGGTCAGCCAGGAAAAATTCCAGACTTCTGGTGGAGATAGAAAATTTTCAGGTAAAAGATGAAAGGGGGCAGCCTCTGCCGCTTGAAGTGAAGGACGAAAAGGGCCTTTACCAGGCCAGGTGGAAGTTTGCCGCCAGCAATGAAAGAAAAACCTTCTATCTTTCTTACCGGGTAAGAAATGCGATTTTTAGCTATCCTGAAGTAAGTGAGCTTTACTGGCAGGTTATAGGACCTGAAGTTGACCGGCCGACCGGCAGAGCTGAAATTACCGTCCATCTGCCTGAACCGGTCAGAAGCCTGGAAGAAATTCTGGTTTACGGCCATGGACCTCTTTCCGGAAGGTCAGAGATAGTTGACCTTCAGACCGTGCGCTTTAAGGCAGAGAACATTCCTGCTCGACAATTTCTGGAAATTAGAGTGGTTTGGCCGGCTGGAATGGTTGAGGGGGTGCCGGCCAGCGGTCTGACGGCTGAAGCCATAAAGAACGAAGAGGCTCGGTATGTCCAGCAAACCATAGAGCTTGCTCAGGAAGCCCGGAAAGTTGAAGCCCGGCGTCTGGAGCTTCTTAAAAAAATTGGCCTGAGCTGGATTTTCTGGCAGATTATCGGCCCATTGCTCTGGCTTCTGGTTTATTTTTTTGTCTGGAAAAAATTTGGTCGCGACTATCGATTTGAGAGTATACCGGAATATTTTCGGGAAATGCCTTCTGACCTGCCCCCGGCACTGGTTCAGGTGCTGCGAAGGGAAGGGGGTAGAGTTCTACCAGTGGCTTTTACTGCCACCATTTTTGACCTGGCTACCAGAGGTTATTTGAGGATTGAGAATGAGAAAATAGAAAAGAGAAGCCTTTTTGGGTCAAGAATAAAAGAAGACACCGTTTTTTATCTTGAAAAAGCTTATAGTCAGGATAAAAACCTGAGGAGCTGGGAAAAAACCGTTCTGGACTGGCTGTTCAGAACAGTGGCCAATCTCTGTGAACCCGGAAGCAGAGTGAGTCTGGAGGAGCTGGTTTCCTTCCTGAAGAAGAAACCGGCTAGTTTTCAGGAATGGTTCAGAAAATGGCAGAAAGAGGTTAACCTGGAAGCCCAGAAGCTCGGTTTTATTGAACCGGCCAGCCAGAAAGTCTACAGGGTAATGCTGGTTATAAGTCTCATCTTGGCCAGCCTTACTTTTTCTCCAGTTTTGTTTGTCCTGGCTCTCACTCTTTCTCCAAGGTTGAGAAGGCGGCGGAAAGACTGGGCCAGGGAAAACGAAATGTGGAAAGCACTGGAGAGGTACCTGGATGATTTTTCGAGTTTTGAGGAAATTCCAGCCGAAGCTTACAAACTCTGGGACCGGTACCTAGTGTTCGCCATTCTTTTCGGTCAGGCCAAAAAACTGGTGAAAGTTCTGCCGACCATTGTCCAGAACGAAAAAGCAAATTGTCCGGCCTGGGTAGCGGGAAGTCTGGCAGCTTCCCGTCTTGGTGGACAGATGGAGGCTCTTGCTGCTACCATAAACTCAATTGAAAAAGCAGCCACTACTCTCAGCCAGGCCAGCACCTCGGCAGCTCATTACTCTTCTGGAAGCGGAGGCGGTTTCAGCAGCGGTGGTGGTGGAGGTGGTGGCGGGGGAGGGGTGTCAGCCGGTTGAAGTAACTTTGAAGTCTTGATGGAATAAGAAGTTTTGCATTTAATCCATAAATCCCACGTGGATGGTTAACTATGAGATTAAGGAGAAAATTATTGAAGCCGGGAAAGCTCAGAAAGCCTATTTTGATCATTCTACCTCTAACTTTGCTCTGGGCCGGTTGTCAGAAGAAAGATGAGGCCCAGCTCATAAGGGAAAATCTGGAAAACCTGGTCCGGATAGCGGAAAAAAGGGACAGGGACAGGGTTCTGAGCTACCTCAGTCCGGATTATGTCGATTTCCAGGGTAGAGACTTAAGAGAAACCGCTGAACTGGTGGATTATTACTTCAAAAATTATTCGGGAATTGTAATCCATCTGCTGGATTTTACCACGTCTTTGAATGGAGACCGGGCTCAGGTTGAAGCTGATGTTCTGTTATCTTCAGGGCCGCTGGAAGCCCTGAGAAAATTAGTGGGTCTGGCTGGGGAGTTTTACCGGTTTGATATCCATTTCAAGAAAGAAGGACGGGAGTGGAAGATAAACTACTCAGCCTGGCGACAAATTGAAAGCGGGTCTTTGCTGCCTGGTTCAGAAACCATTCTTAAAAAGCTTTTTCCAGAAATGTTTTAATCTGATAAGGAGGGAATAAGTGTCTGATAAAAAAACCAGAACTGAAGAGTTCCGGCTGGCTGGCTCTGAAATCTTGGAGAAAATCAAAGAGATTATAAGAGAAGGAAATGCCCGACGAATAATCTTCAAGACTGAAGAAGGGAAAACTTTTATGGAAATTCCATTGACCGTGGGCATAGTTGGCACGCTGATAGCACCGGTCTGGGCAGCCATCGGAGCAGTGGCTGCTCTGGCCTCTAACCTGACCATTGTGGTGGAGAAAGAAGAAAAATAAGGGTTACCGGCAAAAAAAATTCTTGATAAAAAAAATTTATTCTGTTAAAGGAACTCAGGAAGGAAATTATCCAGGAAGGAGAGGCTGATGTTTAAGAAAAGATATTTTATTTTTCCTGTTTTGACCGTTCTGGCGATCGGTTTTTTAGTTTTATCCATAGCTGCGGTCCTGGAGGCTCAGAAAAAGCCCCAGAGAATTCAGAACACCCCACCAGAAATCAGGCTTAAGGGCTTTGAACAACATAAAGAGATGAGGTCTGCTTCACCCTTCAAAAACCTGCGATGGCAGTTTCTTGGCCCGACCAACGTTAGTGGACGCTGTACTGATATGGCTGTGGTTACTCCAAAAGGCAAAAATTATACCATTTATGTGGCTACGGCTTCCGGAGGTGTCTGGAAAACAGAAAATGAAGGGACTACCTGGGAACCTATCTTTGACCAGGAGCTGTCCACCTCAATAGGCGATATTGCCATAGCACCTTCTGACCCGAAAATCATCTGGGTTGGCACTGGTGAAGCCAACATCTTTCGCAGTTCACACGCCGGGTGCGGTGTTTATAAATCAACCGACGGCGGCCAGACCTGGAAACATCTGGGTCTGACCGATACCAACACCATTGCTCGAATTGTCATCCATCCAAAAAATCCGGATGTTGTTTATGTTGCGGCTTCCGGTCATGAGTGGACTTTTAACCAGGAGCGAGGAGTTTACAAAACGGTTGATGGCGGGCAGACCTGGAATAAAATTCTTTACGTCAACGAACAGACTGGAGCCATTGATCTTCTTATGGACCCGAGAAACCCCGAAATTCTTTATGCGGCCACCTGGCAGCGGGTGCGGAAAAAATGGAACGACCCCAGAAACGAACCACATTATAGCGGCAGCGGTCTGTGGAAAACAACCGACGGCGGCCAGACCTGGAAAGAGATTAACAGCGGCCTTCCAGAACCACGTTATCGGGGCCGCATCGGGATAGACCTCTGTCTGAAGGCCCCTGACGTTCTTTATGCTCTGGTGGATAATTATGAGATTGCCAGAGAACCATCCGAAGAAGAACGGCTGGATTCTTATGGTCTGCCAAGTTCCGGGATTATTAAAGGGGCAACAGTTTATCGTTCTTCAAATGGTGGCGAATCCTGGGAGTTAGTTGCTCCAACAACTGAAGCCATGAAGGCTTACCTGGAAAGACACTCTGGAACTTATGGTTGGGTTTTTGGTCAGATAAAAGTTGACCCGAATGATCCCAATACCGTCTACATAATGGGAGTGCCAATGAGTGTTTCCCGGGATGGCGGGAAAACTTTTACCCGGGTTCCAAATCTTTATCATGTTGATCATCATGGACTGTGGATTGACCCTGATAACTCTAACTATCTGGTAAACGTGAATGATGGTGGGATTGAGATTTCTTACGATGGGGGAAGGCACTGGAAAAACTCCAGATTAACCCTGCCGGTTTGCCAGTTTTTTAATGTTAATTATGATATGGATACTCCATTTCGGGTTTATGGTTCGATGCAGGACCATGGAAGCTTCAGGGCGGTGGTGGACCTGAGCCGGGGGCGGGACCGGATACCCGCGGTTGAATTTGAGCGGGCACCAGGTGGTGAAGGCTCTCATCATGCCATAGACCCGACTAATCCTAACATAGTCTATTCCTGCGGATTTTACGGCAACCTTACCCGAACCGACTTGAGCAAAACAGGTCCCGAGCGAACCAAATTAATTGTGCCTAAAACCTACCCTGACGAACCCAGACTCAGAGGGCAATGGCTGGCCCATTTTATACTATCTCCCCACAACCCAAACATCGTTTACCACGGAATGCAGTATCTTTTCCGCTCTAAGGACAGGGGAGATACCTGGGAGAGGATAAGTCCAGACCTGACCAACTTTACACCCGAAGAAGTAGGAGATATTCCTTACCATACCATAACAGCTATTTCTGAGTCTCCGCTGATGTATGGGTTAATTTACGTCGGAACAGATGACGGCCGGGTTTCCATGACCCGAGATGGCGGAAAAACCTGGCATGATATAAGCCGGGGCTTACCCTATCAAAAATGGGTTTCTCGAATTGTGGCCAGTCAGTATGAGCTGGGCACCGTTTTCCTTACCCAGCACGGCCGGGCCGATGACGACTTTGCCCCATATGTCTGGATGTCAACCGACTTTGGTCGGACCTGGCGAGATATCTCTCAGGGAGTTCCTCTTGGGCCGGTCAATGTTATCAGAGAAGATCCGGTTGACAGAAATATTCTGTATCTTGGCACTGACCTTGGAGTTTATGTTTCTAAAGACAGAGGAAAAACCTGGAATGTTCTGGGAGGTAACCTGCCCTCTTCCTACGTTCACGACCTGATAATTCACCCGCGTGATAACATCATCGTCATTGCCACTCACGGCCGGGGGATGTGGGTGATGGATGCCGACCCGATTAACGAGAAGCCAAAAAGAACAGGTAGAAGGTTTTACCTAGATTAGTTTTAAGCCCAGAAAAATCTAACTTCCGTTAGAAAATGAGCTAAAAATAAGCTTAATAATTTAAAAATAAAAACAGACAGGAATTAAGGACAGTTTGAGGAATAGTTTTTTACCGGTCATCATGCTGATTTTAATCTTCAATCTTTCTTCCTGTCAGAAGACTCCAGCCGAGAAAGAACCTAACTGGTGGGAAGAATCTCAAGCCACCGAAGAGACCGAACCTAAACCACTTCAACCGAAGGGACCATTTATTACCGAAGAAATGTATGTGGAAATTACTGCCCGAGCTGCTCTAATTTTTGACAAATACCGCGATGACCTGGATGAGGCTCACCGCCAGATGGAGCAGGTCTACCAAAAGTTCAAGATTACTTTCTCTGATTATGACCGCTACCGGCGCAGCCTGCCTCCTGAGAAAAAAAGACAGTTAGAAAAGCAGGTTCAGGAATTTATCCAGAAGATATATAAAGAGTATTTTGATTTTTGATCGAAACATTAATTCCAATTTGAAGGAGGGTAAATGGAGCGAAGAAATTTTCTTGGCAGCCTGATAATTTTAGGCTCCGCTTCCGTAGCAGGCCTGAGAAAGCCAGCAGGGTCTGATTTCCTTAATGATAAAATTAGTGATGTAAAATCACTGTTAGAAAAAGTTAAGACAGCCATGCTAACCATGCAGCGTCATGCCTGGGAGCAGGGGGTAGCGGCCCAGGCTCTTCTGGAGCTTGGAGAAAAGGAACTGGTAATAATGATGGCCCGAGAAGCTGTTCTCCGTCAATGGGGCGATGGGCGGTTAGGGCAGATTTGTGACAATCACGGGGGTACTGACCCAGGGGCTAACGGCGAGGCTGTTCTGATTGCTGGCCGCTGGTTAAATGACCAGAAGCTGCTTGAAGCGGCTCACAAGCAGGCTGAGTATTTTTTGAAAGTTGCTCCCAGGACTGCTGACGGGGTAATTTTTCATCTGGACCACAAGCCGCAGCTCTGGATAGACTCAATGTATATGTGCCCGCCTTTTCTGGCAGTTATGGGCTACTACCGGGAAGCTTTGGAGCAGATAGACGGTTTAAGGAAGTACCTCTGGAACCCGGAGAAGAAGCTTTTTTCCCACATCTATGATTATGGCCAGAGAAAGTTTGAAAGAAATGATTTCTGGGGGGTAGGAAATGGCTGGGCTGCTGTCGGCCTGACCAGAGTACTGAATGCTTTGCCAGCTGAAATGAAGAGAGAAAGGAAAAAATTAATCGGTTACATAAAAGAAGTACTGGATGGTTGTTTGAGGTATCAGCGAAAGGACGGCCTCTTTCATGATGTGGTGGATAAACCTGAAACTTTCGTTGAGACCAATCTGGCTCAGATGCTGGCTTACACCATCTACCGCAATTTGAAGCTTGGCTGGCTGGACCGGAAATACCTGGAAAAAGCTGAACTAATGCGAGCTGCCGTTCATAGAAAGATTGACCCGCTTGGTTATGTAACTGATGTTTGTGGCTCTCCCCTTTTTAACTCTCCCGGAGTGGCTACTGAAGGACAGGCCTTTTTCCTTTTGATGGAAACAGCCCGACAAGACCTTCTTGGATAGCGAGATATTTCTCAGCCCTGAGCATCGGGCCGGTTTAACTGAATGAAGCGCTCAATTCTTTCTCTCAGTTCAGCTCGTAATTTCCGGAGTCGGTCCAGTTTCTCGGCTTCGCTCAGTTCCTCTCGAGTTGGATCAGAAAAGGGCCAGTTGGTTACCCTGGTAATACCTGGGAATATGGGACAACGCTCGGAAGCCTTCGGGTCGCACAGTGTTATTACATATGAAAAAAGCTCCCCTTGACGGTAAAGATCAAAAACGCTTTTTCCCTCGTGGCTGGATATATCCAATCCAACTTCTTTCATTACCAGAACGGCAAGAGGGTTAAGAGGCGCAGGCTCGAATCCAGCACTTTTGGCTTCAAAATCGCCCTGACCTAAATGATTAAGCCAGGCTTCAGCCATCGGGCTTCTGAGACTGTTGTCGTCGCAAACAAAAAGAACTCTTATTTTTTCCATAATACCTTCATCTCCTCCTATTTTCTCATCAAAAATATTTTGTAGCAAGATTTTAAGTATTATATTAACATTTAATTAAATTAAGGTTAGAAGGAGAGCCAAAATGAAAAAGAACATGGGTTCTGTAGACCGGAGTCTTAGGACTCTGCTTGCAGTTTTAATGGCTATTCTGGTTCTGGCCGAAATCGTAAAAGGAGCACTAGCCTACATTTTTGTAGCTTTAACTGCTATCTTTCTTATTACCAGTCTTCTCGGCTTCTGTCCTCTCTATGTTCCATTTAAGATTTCTACCCTTCGCCAGAACCGGTCTTGAGGGTTTAAGTCTAGTTTATTAGCGAGTGGGCTGAAACTGGAAGAGAGTATTCAGGTCTAAATTTTTAATTGCAGAGTTGAAGCCGAATGGGTAAAATGAAAGAGTTAAAAAAAAGATTATGGTTTCTATTCTGGAAAATGTAAATTCAGTTAAAGTAGCGAAAGAAGAGCTTGTAGGCAGATTGAAATCTCTTTCTGACCAAAAACTGGCCTTTACTCTAAGTAGTTTTTTTCGGGAGCCTGTTGATTGTTATGGTGTAAGTTCAGCCAGGCTGAGAACCCTGGCTAAAAATTTTTGCCAGAAAATTAAAGATGACTGGGCTATTTCTCAAAAATTAAAGCTGGCTGAATTGCTTTTACAGGAAAATAAGTTAGAGGCCGGATTGCTCAGTTTTTTCTTCCTTTCTTACTGCTATAAAGATTTAAATTCTTTCCATTTTCAGACTTTCAGGAAGTGGTTCAAAGCAGGACTGGTGAATAACTGGGCTCTGATTGATACGCTGGCTCTTGAAGTTTTATCCCCCTATTTTCTTAATCATCTGGATGAACTCTATCTACTTGAAGGATGGCTGAAAAGTCGGGATATTTTTCTTAAAAGAGCTGCTCTGGTCTCTCTGATAAAACCGGTCCGTCGGGGACTTTCACCTCAGCGGGTCTATCAATTGATACTTCATGCGGTTAACAGTGAGGAAATTGACGAAAATCTTACCGGAAAGGCTCTGGGCTGGCTGCTTCGGGAAACTGGCAAGAAAGACTTACTGTCTCTTGAAAACTTTCTGAAAGAAAACGGCCAGGAATTTCCCCGGGTTACTATCAGGTATGCCCTTGAAAAATTCTCTCCGGAAAGAAGAAGGTATATTCTGGAAATTACCAAAAAGAATAAAAAAAAAGAAAGGAGGCAAGTATGCTAATCAGCCTGTTTAAATCTATCAGAACAAAGGCTTTGACTCCTGTTCTTCTGCTGCTTCTGGCTGTAGTCGCGACAGGGCTTCTGGCCGTTCAAAAAGAAGAAGGGAAAAAAATTGAAGTTTTCTCAGAAAAAATCCCGCTTCAAGCCAGAGACCTGGAACAATTTCCCTGGCGCCACATCGGACCCTGGGCTTTTTCTGGTAGAATAACCAACTTTGCTGTTCCCCCCGGACAGAGTCTGACTTACTATGTGCTCACTGCTACTGGTGGACTCTGGAAAACAGAAGACGGTGGCATCCACTTCAAACCAATTTTCGAAAAATATGGGACCCAGAGCATGGGCTATTTGGCCATTGCTCCTTCTAACCCAAACATCCTTTACTTAGGAACTGGAGAGCCGATTCACAGTCGCTCGGCCTATCATGGTAATGGAGTCTGGAAGTCAACCGATGCCGGAAAAACCTGGACTCGGGTTGGTCTGGAAAAGAGTTATTTTATAAATAAGATTGAGGTGGATTCCAAAAATCCCGATATAGTCTACGTAGCTGCGGAAGGGAAGTTGTATGATGATACCGACCAGGATTGCCAGCGTGGTCTCTACAAATCTACCGATGGAGGTAAGACCTGGCAACTGATTCTAGACCTGAAAGACAGAGTGGTCGGCGATTTTGTTATGGACCCGAATAATTCCGAAATCATCATTGCGGCCTCCTACAGGATTTACCGCCGAACCTGGACTTTTCTGGACAGACAGGAAGGTAATTATCTCTGGAAGACCACCGATGGCGGCCGGACCTGGAAGAAACTAACACAGGGCCTTCCAGACCTGGGAAAGATGAAAACCGGGAGGAACGGTCTGGCCATTTATCCGAAGAACCCGCAAATCGTCTACTTAAGATTGGATGAAGAAGTTAACCTGGGTTTGAGCGAAAGGGAAGGGGCTGCTCTTTACAGTGCCAGAAATCTATTCCGGGATAGCTATTACCTGAATAAATTCAAAGATTACAAAATAAACCCGGAAATTCAAAAACAGGTGAAGTTTACTCATCTCAAATTTGAGAAAGCTGAAGACCTGGTAAATCAACTGAACGAACTGGTCAGAGACCCTAATTTTCAGGTTAGAGCTGCGGTTAACTGGAAGGGATTGCTGGCGACCGCCAGGAAAGTCTATGCCCGGGATGAAGAAGCCCTGTCGGCGGTAGATGAGGCTGAAAAAATCTGGAAAAAAGCTGAAGAAGAGCGGGAAAACCGGTTGAAGCTAAACCGGCTGGTGCTGACAGCTCTTCTGGCTGAATCTTCAGGTTTTGACCTGAACAATTTCTCCATAACAGACAGGAATAAAGTCTCAGTTAAAAAAGATTTTCAGGGCAATTTGACCTATGACCAAAAGTTTTATAAAGACGAAGCTTATCTTCTTGATAATCTAAAAACGGCTGCTCAGGACCCGGAACTTCTTATTAAGCTGAAGATAAGTCCCTCCTCAGTTTTCAGCAAAGCAAAGGAAGTCTACAAGGATAAAAAAGAGCTACTTGACCTGCTAAAAGAAGGCGATAATCTGGCCAGAGACTTTGACCAGAGCAAAGGTCGTTATCAGACCTTAAATCGCTGTCTCCTGGACCTGATCTATGCTCCGGCTCTCCGGGCAATGACGCCGGTTAAAAAATCAGGAGTGATTTACCGTTCAGATGACCAGGGAGAAACCTGGAAAAGAATGACTGAATACAAGATGAGCGGAGGCAGTGAAATAGTCAATCAGGTAGAAGCTGGCTATTACGGTCGTCTGACAGTTGACCCGAATGACGATAAGGTTTTGATTGCACCGGAGACCAGAACTGTAATTTCCCGCGATGCCGGTAAAACTTTTCAGTTTGCCAACTGGGAAGGTTTTAAAAAATGCCATGTTGATTCCCGGGCAGTCTGGATTGACCCTCTTAATTCCAAACACATACTGAACGCCAATGACGGTGGAGTCAGCGAAACCTGGGATGGCGGATTGCACTGGTCGCAGAAAGAAACCATTCCGGCTCAGCAGTTCTATGATATTTCTGTTGATAATGAACAACCTTACAATGTTATGGGTGGGACGCAGGACAACGGGTGCTGGTTCGGACCGTCGCGAAATCGGAACCCCAACGGAGTCTACCCGGCTGACTGGATGTATCTTCCTTCCGGTGACGGTTTTTATGTAGTTCGGGATTGGTGGAATCCTGAGTACATTTACTGGGAAAGCCAGTTTGGAGCCTCGAGGAGGATGAATTTTAAAACCGGCGAATCCATCTCCCTTGCCAGGCGTAATACGCCGGAAGAAGAGGCTGCTGGTGCCCCACCCCAGAGGTATCAATGGGACGCTCCCATTTTCCTCTCACCGCACAACCCGGGTATCGTATTTGTTTGTTCACAGTTTGTTCATCGTTCCTTGAGCCGTGGTGAACCCGGAAGCTGGGAGACCGTCTCACCTGACCTGAGCAAACAGATTAAAGAAAGAATTGATCTTTCCAAGAAGACAAATCTTCAGTATGGCACCATATACACTTTTGCTGAGTCCCCCAAAAAGCCGGGAATCTATTGGGCCGGAACAGACGACGGCAACCTTCAGCTGAGCACTGACCACGGGCGGACCTGGACCAACCTCACAGCCAACTTCTATGATTCCAAGGGAAAGCCAAAGCCGGGCCTGAAAGGCGCCTTGATTCCTTATGACCGTTGGGTCATGAGGGTTGTCCCAAGCCAGCATGAGACAGAGACCTGCTATGTTATCTATTCTGGATATCGGACTCACAATGAAGATAAAACTTATGTATTTGTAACCAGAGATCTGGGAAAGACCTGGGAAGATATCTCTGGCGGAATGAATAACCCGGCCAATGACCTGGAAGAAGATCCGCATAATCCCAACATCCTTTACCTGGCCACTGATTATGGCTTGTATATAACTTTTGACCGAGGCCGGAACTGGATGAGGATGGACAGTCCTCAAATACCGGATGTAGTGATTAACGACCTGGCCATTCAGAAAAGAGATAGAGACCTGGTAATTGCCACTTATGGACGCGGTATCTACATTGCTGATATCTATCCTTTGAAGGAATTTACCGAAGAAAATCTGAATAAAGAAGCTTTTCTCTTTGAAGTTCAGGAAGGGGTTCTCTGGCAGATGAATGACCGTAGGGGTCAGTCTTATGGCGAGTTTGCTGTTGCTCCTAATCCTCCAGTTGGAGTTAATATCTACTACTACCTTAAAAATCAGGCTTCAAAGGTTTCGGTGGTGATAAAGGATTTTGAAGGCCAGGTGGTACAGGAAATTAGCGGAGCGGTTTCGGCCGGGATTCAGAAAGTCTTCTGGGGTCTAAACAGGAGAGGGACAGCCTCAACGGCTGAGGCAGGTTTGGACCGTGGTTTCGGCCCCAGACAGGTGGCTCCGGGTCAGTACCGGGCAATACTTATGGTTAACGGCCAGGAGGTCATGAACCGGATAATCACGGTCAGCCCGGACCCGCTTTATAAATAAAAATAAAAAAATAAAAAAGACTAACAGTTGGCAGCTTAGAATAGCATAAAAAAATTTCAGGAATAATTCCTCTGGCTGGCAGGTTATCAACTGACCTGCCAGCCGGGGAAAAACTTCCAATCTGGAGGATTAAAACCATGAGGGTTAGTTATATTTCTCAAGGAAGTCAAGGTGCAGTTAAAAAGGCCGTCAGAGCTCTGGCTGTTCTCTTGATTATTTGTTGGCAATCAGCCCTGGGGCTATCTTCAACAGGATCAAATGATTCTAAAATTCCGGCCCTGATGCCTTTACCGGCCAGGATGGAATTAAAAACTGGTCTTTTTCGGGTGGATGAAAAATTCAGGGTTATGGGCGAAGCCCCGGCCGCCAGCCGGGCTTTCAAGGGAGCAGCCCGCTTCATGTCGAGACTGGCCGGGAGAACCGGCCTTTTTTTTGAGCAGGACTTTCTTCTGGAGCAGGACAAGGGAAATTTTAAGGGTCTGATTTATGAGTATGAACGTATCGGTCAGCTTATCCCTGGTGAAGACGAATCCTACTGGCTGGAGATTAAAGAAGATGGCCTCCGGCTGAAAGCCACCACCGACCTTGGTCTGATTCGTGGTCTGGAAACTCTTCTCCAGCTGCTTTCGGCAGATGAAAAGGGTTATTATTTCCCCTGTCTTGTTGTTGAAGATTGGCCAAGATTCACCTGGCGGGGTTTGCTAATAGATTCCTGCCGACACTTTATGCCAGTTGAAGTTATTAAGAGAAACCTGCTGGCTATGTCAGCGGTCAAACTCAATGTGCTCCACTGGCATCTTTCTGAAGACCAGGGGTTCCGGGTAGAGAGCAAAACTTTTCCCAGACTACACCAGATGGGTTCTGATGGTCTGTATTACACCCAGGAACAGATTAAAGAGGTTATCCAGCTGGCCTCAGACCTGGGCATCAGAGTAATGCCGGAGTTTGATATTCCCGGCCATTCAACCAGCTGGTTTGTAGGCTATCCTGAGTATGCCAGTGCTCCGGGACCTTACCGGATTGAAAGAGGCTTTGGAATTTTCCACCCTGTTTTTAACCCGGCTAATCCGGCGGTTTACAAATTTTTCGATAAATTTTTCAAAGAAATGGCTGCTCTCTTTACTGACCCCTACATGCATATTGGTGGGGATGAGGTCGAGCCTGCCCACTGGAAAGAAAACCCGGAGATTCAAAAATTTATGAAGAAGAAAAACCTCCCGGATTATCATGCTCTTCAGGCTTATTTTAATAAAGAAATCCTTAAAATCCTGACCAGATACAGAAAGAAGATGGTCGGCTGGGATGAAATCTACCAGCCCGGCCTTCCTAAGGATGTGGTCATCCAGTCCTGGCGGGGCACTCAAGCTCTGGTAGATGGGGCAAAAAAAGGATACCAGGGTATTCTGTCCAACGGTTATTACATAGATCTCTGTGAGCCGGCCGAAAGACATTATCTAAACGATCCAATTCCACCTGATTCTCTGCTGAGTATTGAAGAGAGAAAACTAATTCTGGGCGGTGAAGCTACCATGTGGGCTGAGCTGGTTTCGCCGGAAACGGTGGATTCCAGAATCTGGCCCCGCACAGCAGCCATTGCTGAAAGGTTATGGTCTTCGGCCGAAGTGAGAGATGTGGATGACATGTACCGAAGACTTCAGGTCGTCAGCCTTCAGCTTGAAGAAACAGGAGTCCAGCATCTAAGAAATCAGGATATGATGCTCAGACGCCTGGTCAACTCAGATAATATCAAAGCTCTTAAAAAACTGGCGGCCGTGGCGGAGCCGGTCAAAGGATATGCCCGCCACAATCAAGGAAGGAAATATACTTCACTGGCCCCATTGACCCGTTTTGTCGATGCCTGCTTTCCAGAATCTCTGGAAGCCAGAGAATTCCGGAAGAAGATGGAAAAAATTATTAAGACAAAAGATAAAACTCTAATGGAAGAATTTAAGTCAAATCTTAAAAGCTGGATAGAAAATCACAAGTTGATAGAAGAGCTGGCCCGAAAATCTCCAGTTCTTCAAGAAGTGGTACCTCTTTCTGCAGCCCTTGCAGACATGAGCTCTCTGGGGATTGAAGCACTGGACAGACTTAAATCCGGAAAACCGGCTGATCGCCGCTTTCTGGAAAAAGCTCAAAAAACACTGGAAGTGAGCAAAAAACCACAGGCCGAATGTGAGCTGGCGGTCTGGCCGGCCTTTGATCAGCTTATTAAAGCACTGAAAGATAAATAGAGGCTAAGATAAATAAAATTACGGAATTTTAAATATTGATGTTTAAACTGCAGGAAAGAAACACTAACCGATATGAGCTCAGGGTTGTTCTCCTGCTCTTTTTATTCTTGGTGCTGTATTCGAAGGTTGAGGCTTTTGACCAGGTTGTCCTCAGAGATAGTCTGAATCGAGAGGTTAAAATTCCGGGAAAAGTTGAGCGAATAGTTTGCCTGCAACCGGAACTTCTCCGAATACTGGTGGCTCTTGGCCAGCAGGAAAAGGTGGTTGCCGTAGACCGTTTTCCAGTTAAATATGACCATCTTCTCAGAATTATCTTTCCTGAAATCGTTAACCTTCCTGTGGTATCTGTAACTGGAGAAGATGCTAACGTTGAAAAAATTCTGAGCTTGAGGCCTGACCTGGTTTTAGTCTCACCTTCCGAACTTTTTCTTTCCAGACAACTCAGCCGGAAACTTCGCTGTCCGGTAGTCAGCCTGAGTGCAACTGGCCGCCTGGACCGACTTCTGGATGAAATAGAAGTCCTTGGTCGCCTCACCGGAAGCCTGAGCCGGAGTGAAGAGTTGAAAAGGTTCTTGCAGGATAAAATTAGCTGGCTTCAAAAACAGGTAGCCAGGGTTGCTGCGAGCCGAAAACCGAGAGTTTACCTTAGCTTTTGGGGTTCTCTTCTCCGGTCACCGGTTTTCTACGAGCCAGTAGAAGTAGCTGGAGGTTTTAACCTTACCAGCGAACTCAGGCCAATTTATCAAGGGTCAGACACAGCCGTTTTAACCATAGAAAAAATTCTAAGCTGGGACCCGGAAATTATTCTGGTTCACGGCAACTATCCGCCCGAAGAAAGAAAGCTGACTGTGGAGCAGGTGAAGTCTGACCCGAGACTGCAGTCCATCCGGGCAGTTAGAGCCCACCGGGTCCATTACACTTTCGGCTTCTGGTACTGGTGGGACCCGGCTCTGGTTCTGGTAGAATGTTATTATCTTAGCCAGCTTTTTCATCCTGGCTTAAAAAATGAATTTGACCTCGAAGCTGAGGCTGAAACTATTTTTAAATTTTTCTACCGGAAGGAAGGGTTGTTTCAGACTCTGTGTGATAAAATAAAGGCTCATGACTGGTTCAGGGCAGACTGAAAAGAAAATAATTCTTTATACCTCGGTATTACTTCCGTTGCTACTTCTCTTAGTCTCTCTACTTGTTGGGGCTTATCGGGTAAATCTTTTCGAATCCCTAAGAATCATCTGGGCCAGGGTATTTCAGCCCTCAGCTGAGGTATTACAATCACCTTCAGCCAACATTATTCTGAATATAAGACTACCCAGGATAATCCTGGCCCTTCTGGCTGGAGCAGCCTTTTCCATTTCGGGAGCGGCTTTGCAATCGCTTTTCCGCAATCCTCTGGTTAATGAATACATTCTCGGAGTTTCATTCGGAGCTGGCTTCGGAGCCGCTTTTTCTCTGGTGGTGCTCAACCATCGGTTCCCGCCCCAGCTAATGGCTTTCGGATTTGCCCTTCTGGCTGTAGTTCTAGTGCTGACTATAGCTGAAGGGGCCAGGAATAGTTTGATAGCGGTTCTGCTAACCGGCATTATTGTTTCGGCTCTTTTCCAGGCTCTGCTTTCGGCCGTGGAGTTTATAGCCAGCCCGTATGCTCTTCAAGCTCTCTTTTTCTGGTTACTGGGAAGTTTTTCCCAGGTTACTTGGCCAGACCTCTACTGGACTGGTCCCACGGTCCTTGTGGGATTAATTTTTCTGGTAAAAATGAGCTGGCGGTTAAACGTCTTAAGTTTGAGTGAAGAAGAAGTCCGCTCAATGGGAATTGCAGTAAAAAGAGAAAGGATTCTGGTTATAATCCTGACCACCTTGATAACTTCAGCTGTGGTGTCTGTTGCCGGAATTATTGGCTGGGTTGGACTGATCGTCCCTCATGCTGTTCGCGGCCTAGTAGGTTCCGACAACCGCCTGGTTCTTCCGGTCTCAGCCGGGCTTGGAGCTTTTTTGATGCTGATGGCCGATGATTTAATAAGAATGTTTTCTCCATATGAATTTCCCGTAGGAATACTTACTAATTTAGTAGGAATTCCGTTTTTCCTGTATTTAATCAAAAAATCCAAATCCAGCTGGGGTTATTAGAAGTGCAGGCCAGAATTAAGGAGCTTCGAGTAAATTATGATGATTTTGAGCTTAAGGTTTCCGGGCTGGTTTTTGAGGCAGAGAAGGTCTCAGTGCTGGTTGGTCCCAATGGAGCCGGTAAATCAACTCTGCTGAAAGCTCTGGCGGGAGTACTGTCAGTAAAACCGGGCTCAATCTTTATCGGCGGTCGAGACCTGGCTTTTCTGCGGGGAGCAGAAAAAGCTTCCCTCCTAAGCTATGTACCTCAGGAACAGGCCCTTGTTTTCAACCACTCGGTGTTTGATTTTATCCTGATGGGGCGAAGCGGCTTTCTCAGCCTCTTTTCCAGACCTTCGCCTGATGATTATCGCAAAACTGAGGAGGTGATTTCTTACCTTGGGCTGGAAGCTTTCAGTCGCCGAAAATACACCGAGCTGAGCAGCGGGGAAAGAAGGATTGTTCTAATAGGCCGGGCCCTCGCTCAAGATTCCATGATTATAGTGCTGGATGAGCCAACCACCTTTCTGGATCCTAAGCACGAAATACAGATTATTGACCTGATGAAGAAGCTGGCTACCGAAAGAGGCAAAACCATAATTACCTCTCTTCATAGCCTGGAGTTAATACCGAGATTGGCGGATTTCCTGATTCTCTTAAAAAATGGCCAGATTCTGGCCAGTGGTCCAGCCCGGGAAGTTTTTAAGACCGAGCTTCTGGTCGAGCTTTTTGAATATCCTTTAAAGGTAGCCCAAGCTGAAGGTCAGACAGTACTTCTCAGGTAAGACTGAAAAAATTGTTACTTCAATATTTCTTCGCTGACAAAACTCCGATAAGGCGAAAGATAGGAAAGAATTTCTTCGTCGTCAGGCCCCGGTTTTCCGGAAATCAACCTTGTCAAAAGCTCGGCCACTCCGGGTCCCATCATAAAACCCTGACCACACATACCCACAGCCAGAAGAAATCCTGAGACTTCTTTTGACCAGCCAACAATCGGGAAACCATCCGGTGTCATCGGGTAGAGCCCGCGCCAGGTACGTCGCACCCGAATATTCTGTAACCTGGGCATTAATTCGATCATCCGTCTTGAAACCATGGGCAGAAATTCGCTGGTTTCTCTCTCATCAAAGCCCCAGATGCTCGGACTTGGGGTAATGCAGAAAATAATCTGTCCCGTGGCATGCTGATAAAAATAATAATTAGCCGAACCCTGGACCGGCCTGATATCCACCACCATCGGCTCAAAAAAACGTTGAACAGGCTCGGTAACAGCTGCTTCATGAGAATCTGGCTTTACCGGTACTTCCATCCCGGCCATCCTGGCCACTTCGGCCGCCCAGGCTCCAGCTGCATTCACCACCACGCCAGCTTCGTAACGGCCGCGGTCAGTAACTACACCTCTAACTTTTCCGTTCTCTACCATCAGGTTCAGAACGTTCTCGCGGAAATGGAATTCAGCCCCGGCTTTTTTTGCCTGCCGGTAAAAAGCTTCCACAGCCAGCAGGGGAGAAGCGTGTCCGTCTTCAGGTGAAAAAGTTCCGCCTCTTAGACCTCGCGGGTTTAGGTCGGGCAGGATTTTTCTCAGCTCTTCAGCTTCCAGCCAATCAATTTTCAGTCCATGACTTTTCTGAAGAGGCAGGACTTCTTTCAGAGTCCTTTCTTCTTGTTCTCTGTAGGCTACAAAACAATAACCTCCCTGATGCCATTCAATGTCATCACCATAGGTCTCTTTCCAGGTAGAAAAAATTTTTAAACTTCTAAGGCAAAGCCGGATTTTTGCCGGGTCAGAATGGGTGGCTCTCAGTCCGCCAATGGCTCTTTTGTTGGAGCTCTGGCCTGGACTGGCGTTTCGGTCGAGAACCAGAACTTTAAAACCCCTCTGAGCTAAGAAAAGGGCGGTTGGTGTTCCTATGCTCCCGGCTCCGATGATTATCACCTCGTATTCATTTCGGCTCATTCTCGACCTCCTTAGCATCAGAGAGACCGGCAAAAACACCGAGAGGAACCTCAATAAAAAGCGGCCTCTTGGGCTGGTCGACGATTTCACTTTCGGGTATACATTCTTCTCTAAATAGCCGGTGAATCAGGGGAGTGCAGGTTTTAGCTCCACAGGGTCCCATTCCAGCTCTGGTTATGGTTTTGATTTCGTTTATATCTCTAATTCCTTCTCTGATTAATTTTCTTATTTCCCCTGCGGTAACCCTTTCACAACGACAGATAATGGCTTCATCCGGCATTCTTTCCACATAGCGGGCGAGCGTTTCTTCGATTTCCGACTGTAGAACAAGTCCGCTTACTCTCCTGGCAATTTCCTTAGGAACCTGAACTTTTACCAGAAGGGTTCGGTCGTTGCCCTTAATTGATTTTATTGAATTTACTCTAGCCCGGCCGAGATAATGTCCTTCAATATCGACCACCGTCACCTCGTCTCCGGGGTTGATGGTTTCTTTCAGGAATTCAAAAGGTATGGTGATTTCTGGAAACTCAGGGTTTTTACGATAGTCTACCAGGGTAATAGCCAGACCCGGACAGAAGACCACGCAGCGTTCACAGCCGCTGCAACTTTTGCCATCTTTTTCCTCATGGTAGACAGGAAGTTTACGGACATCATCTGGGTCAACCTCAATCAACTTTCTTGGGCAAATGGCCGAGCAAGGGTCGCAGGGGATTTCCTGCAGGCAGTGAATGACCGGAAAAACACCTTCTTCCTTTTCCGGAAAATATTCAGTATAAATACTTCCAGGTCTGGATTTCAGAATTTCGGCCGTCCGATACCAATCAGCCGGGATCTCGCCCTGGTAGACGCCAAGGGCTCTGGCAATTTCCAGCCCTTTGATTTTCCCGGAGAAAATAGCGGCTGAGGCCTCAGCAATTTCTTCAGCGTCGCCGGCAGCGTAAGCTGGAATTTGAAATTCTTTAGCTTTCAGATAAAATTCGTTGACCGGGTCCAGACCAACTGCAATCAGCACCGTATCGCAGCTGAAGGTCTTTTCAGTTCCAGGAATGGGCCTGAAATTCTCATCCACTCTGGCCACAGTGACTGATTCGACCGAATCTTTCCCGTTGGCGCTAAGGATGGTGTGGGAAGTCATGATGGGAACTCCCAACCTGGCCAGTTTATCCTTGTGGACCTTGTAACCGCCTACTTCTGGCATGACTTCAACCAGACCAACCACCTTGATTCCCGCCTGGAGAGCATGATAACCGGCAATCAGACCGACATTTCCTCCGCCGACTATGAAAAGTTTTTCAGTCGGTTTAACCAGGTCTCTGTTGACCAGTGTCTGGAAAGCCCCGGCTCCATAAACGCCAGGCAGGTCATTTCCTGGGAAAGCCAGTGATTTTTCTCTGGCGCCGCAAGCTACCAGCAGAATTTGCGGTTTTACCAGGGCATACTTACAACCATTTTTCAGGATGCCTACCTTGTGGTCGCTGAAAACTGCCAGGGCCGTGCTGCGAAGCCAGATTCGTACCGAACTAAATTTCCTGACCTCATTCTCCAACCGGGTGGCAATATCTATACCTCTCGTTCCAGCGAAGACAGCTTCCACCGAACCAAAAAAACGGTGGGTTTGCAGTACCAGCTTACCTCCCAGGCGGTGTTTATCATCAACCACAAGGCAATCCACCCCGAGGCGTCCAAGTTCAATAGCCGCTGAGAGTCCAGCTGGCCCACCGCCAATTATCAAAACTGAGACCGAAACTTCTTCAATCGGTTGAAACTGCAGAGAAGTTTCAGGGTCAATGTGAGGCAGGTAGGGCAAGCCAGCAATCGGTTCTACCTTCATTCCGGGTTTGACCAGCTCCATACAGGATTTAACCGGAAAACCGTCTGCCAGAACCAGACACTGAGCACACTGGCCGTTAGCACAGAATATTCCCTGAGGAGCTCCATCTTTGTGGTGGTAACTGAAAATCCTGACACCGTTAGCAAAAAGAGCAGAGGCTATGGTCTCTCCTTCTCGGGCTTTAAGCTCTTTTCCCTGAAAATAAAAGTTAAAAGTTGGTCTGTCTTCAATCGGCAGGATAGGATGTTTATAAAGGCGATTGTCGATCAAAGGAAACTCCTTTAATCAAAAAAGATGTTATCAGTCATTAAGTATTATGTTGAAATTTTAAGAAATGGATTATACCACAACTATTTTCTAATAAAAATATCTGATTAAAAATTTCAGTTTGTTTAAACCTCCCATATTTTATTTCATTACCACCCCAGCAAGTGGCTGAAATTAGGGCAGGTTGATTATTAAGCCAAAAAAAAATAAAATGGTGAGCCAAATAATCTATTTGAAGAAGGGAGATAAGGATTGGGCAACCTGAGCGGGATTTCAATCGAACCATTTCGGGGGGAGCTCGAAGAACTTCAAAGGCTGGCTCAGGCTGCCTGGAAGGATGAGTATGGAACAGCCTCTTTTCCTGATCTTTACCGCCCTAAATTTATCCGGTATCTTTTACAAAAATCAAAGGACCCCAGGCATTTTATAGCTGCTTATAAAGAGAATGAACTTCTGGCATTTCTGGCCAACATACCAAGAATAATGTCCTATCAGCAAAAAAAATATCGGGCTATTCTCAGCTGTCTTCTGGTCAGCCGAAGAGAATACTTGAGAAAGGGCCTGGCTCAGGCGGTGATAGAGGAAGCGCTGAGGATAAATCAGGAAATAACTCGGTATGATTTTGCCCTTCTTTACATGGAAACCGGACATAGGTCTTCACTTCTCTTAGAAAAATTAAAGAGGGGAGGGCATAACATCCAGTTTCTTAAAAGACTTACGGTCCTGGGAAGAATTCTGAACCTGGAACGGGTAGTTTTTTCTGAAGGTTTGAAAAGCATCGAAAGAATGGCCATTAAAGCCTGGGGAGCTCATAGAGTTCCACCTGCCTGGGGGTGTGACCAAAAATTTCAAATGGAAGTATTAAAACCTGAAGACCTGGAGGAAATCCAGATCCTCCTCAACCATTATGCTGAAACTTCAGACCTGGGTCTTTTCTGGAATGACCAAAAAGAGCTGGAAAGTGAGCTGTATTTTCCAGGAGTTTCTGAGACAAGCGTGCTGAAAAAAGACCGCCAGCTTGCAGCTGTTTTCAGTTATTTTATTCATGACCACATCGGAAAATCAATAGAGCGCTGGGCCTGGCTCAATCATGTAGCCTTCAAAGGACTTTCTCCAAAGGAGCAAAAAGTTGCAGTTAATCTGTTGCTTCATAATCTGGCCAATCGAGGAATTGTCGGGGTGGTTGAATGGACAAAGGGATATTATCCCCTCGGTTTGCTTTACAGGGCCAGATTTTTTCCCTATCCCAGAAGTGTTAACCTTTATGCCTGGGTCTTCAACCCGGAAATAAAGTTTAAGCATCTTAGAAGAATTTACGAAGTTCAGATTTAAACAGAAGTTTCTATTCGAAAAAAATTAACTATCCTTTAATACAGATAATTTTGGTTATAAGCCTGATTGTTTATTTCCTATCAGAATATTTTTTGGAATAGAAAATTATTGCCGGTTGTGGTTAAATAGAAAATAATCAAAAGGAAAGAATTATGATACTGGAAAACAGTCGGAAAATCTTCTTTATCTTATTAATTACAATATTATCTTAAAGTTTTTGCAGGAGAGAAAAGTTGGAAATATTAAAAATTGTTGACCGTCCACCGGCTGGTAGAAGTAATTCTTTTTATCCCAGTAATCAGCCACCTCTTGAGCCAAGCCCTCTGGTCAAACTACCTATCGGTAAAGTTCAGGCCCGGGGTTGGGTTTTAAGTCAGCTGGAATTGATGAGAAAAGGACTTACTGGTCGTCTGGAAGAAATTTCCAGATTCCTCGCCCCTGATTCTGGATGGCTAACCCTAAAGGGTAAAGGCTGGGAAGAGATGCCTTACTGGCTAAGAGGCTACGGTAATTTGGCTTATATTCTCAACGATTCAGAAATGATTCAGAAGGCAAAGAAATGGCTGGAAGCTATACTTGCCAGTCAGCAGTCCGATGGCTATTTCGGGCCGGTTGACAACCGGCTGAGTAACGACCTCTGGCCCAATATGCTGGCGCTGGCCTGTCTTCAGAGTTACTACGAGTTCAGTGAGGACCGCAGGGTGCTGGATTTTATGCTGAAATACTTCAGGTACGAGTTTGAGCTACCTGAAGAAAAATTACTGCCGGGCAGCTGGCAGAAGCTGAGGGGCGGAGAAAATCTGGAAAGTGTTTACTGGCTATACAACCGGACAGGAGAAAAATGGCTACTGGAGCTGGCTACCAAAATTTACCAGAATACTGCTTCCTGGGAAGCACCGATTCTAACTCCCGAACGGGATAGAAATTGGGAAGAAAGTTCTTTCTACCACGGGGTAAATATTGCCATGGGATTCAGATACCCCGCGGTCTATTTTCAACAGGCAAAGAACAAACAGCTTCTCAAAGCAGTGGAAAAAAATTATCGTCAGATAATAGAGTTTTACGGTCAGCAGCCAGGTGGAATGTTTGGAGCCGACGAAAACATCCGGCCTGGCTATAACGACCCGCGCCAGGGGGCTGAAACCTGTACCATGGTAGAATTTATGAACAGCTTTGAATCCCTTCTTAAAATAACCGGAGACCCAATCTATGCAGACCGCTGCGAGGAAATAGCCTTCAACTCTCTGCCAGCGGCCCTGACTCCTGACCTGAAAGCTCTGCACTATTTGACCGCAGCCAATCTCATTTCCTGTGACAGTTCAGATGAACATGATTTTCAGAATTCAGGTACTCTTCTTTCTTATGACCCTTGGAAGTACCGTTGCTGTCAGCACAATGTGGCCTTTGGCTGGCCCTATTTTGCCGAACATCTCTGGCTGGCTACTTCTGATAATGGACTGGCTGCTGTCCTTTACGCACCCTCAACCGTGGAAGCTCTGGTAGGTGAAAAAGGGCAGAAAGTCAGGCTGAGCGAAACAACTGATTATCCTTTTGATGAAAGAGTTGAGATTAAAATCAGCTGTGATAAACCTGTATTTTTCCCGCTTTATCTTAGACTACCAAGTTGGGCAGAAAAAGCCTGGTTGCAAATAGACGGAGAGGATGAGGTTGAGCTCCGCCATCCCGGAAAATATGCAGTTATTAGCCGGGAATGGAAAAACGACGACCTGGTACTTCTGGAGTTTGAGGCTCCAATAAGAGTTAGATTCTGGCCTGGGCTGGGTCAGGCCGTCTCAATAGCTCGTGGTCCTCTCTGGTATTCTCTGGAAATCAAAGAGAACTGGCAACGATGCGGCGGCACGAACGACTGGCCGGCCTTTGAAGTTCTGCCTGCTTCTGACTGGAATTATGCTCTGGTCCTCGATGTGAAACAACCAGAAAATAATTTCAAACTGATTGAGAAAAAGCCATTGGCCTATCAACCCTTCAGTCAGGAAACAGCTCCGCTGGTTCTCGAAGCGTCCGCCAGGAAATTGCTGGAGTGGTCAGCTGAAGGCAAAATGGTAGGAAAAGTACCGGCCAGCCCCGTCAGAAGCGACCTTCCGATAGAAAAAATCCGTCTTATACCGATGGGCTGTGCTAGATTGAGGATAACCTGTTTTCCCTGGATTTCAGCCAGATAAGTATACAAGCTTAAAGGAGATGTTTGGAAAATGATAACCATTAAGGTCAGAAAAAAGTTAAAAATCAGATTTGCTTTTTATATTTTTCTGGTTGTGTTAACTAAATTATTTTTCATCCACCAGCCACTTCAGGCTAAAGTTCCTGAAAACAGGCTGGTTACGACCGATTGGCTGCAGAGCCAGCTCCACCGTCCTGATCTCAGGATAATTGATATGAGAGCCGACATCAGAGATTACTGGGCCGGGCACATCCCTGGAGCCGTTTATCTGGATGAAACAGCTCTCCGCTGGCCTGAAAAAGGGGTTCCAGGAAAGCTAATGCCGGTTGAGGTGCTGGTCAAGTTGCTACAGCAGCTCGGGATAAGCAGAAAAACTACAGTGATTATATACACCGAAATCAACAATTATCGAGCTACCTATTTTGCCTGGGCCCTTGATTACCTCAGACATGAAAGCTGGGCTATTCTGGACGGAGGTTTTAACCGCTGGAAAAACGAGGGGCGCCCAACAAATCAGGATTATCCAGCCCTTACCACCTCGGTTTACGAAGGAAAAATTAAACCTGATGAAGAAATTAGAGCCAGTCTTGACCAGGTTAGAAAACCCGACCCTAAAGTCACTGTTTTGCTTGATGTTCGGCCTCCGGAATTTTTTTCTGGGGAAAGAGGCACTTGGAAAAGACGCGGTCATATTCCCGGAGCTTTGAACATTCCCTGGTCGGCTTTTCTGAAAGAGGATGGAAGCTGGAGAGACCTGGAACTCATCAGAAATAATCTTAATGAGATGGGGATTATGCCGGCAAAAACTATCATTCTTTACTGCGGTCAGGGGTTGATGGCTTCTCATACCTACCTGACTCTTAAATATATTCTTAAATTTCCAACAGTTAAAATCTATGACGGTGGCTTTAACGAGTGGAGCAATCGAGAAGATCTTCCGGTGGAAACTGGAGACAGTGAAAAGAAATGAGAAAGAAATTATTAATAAAAGTCTTTCTGCTGACGATAACCATCATCCTGGTCGTTCTGGGCCTGATAAGTGGGGAGTTTCAGTTAGTCTGGCAGAAAGCCCGAACAGTTTGCCTCGAATGTGTGGGCATCGGATAATTAGATCTGAAGAGGAGCCAGGAAGAGATGAAGACTGAGAAGAAAAGAAGGTTAACTCAAATCCTGGCAACTCTGGGCTTTAATCCTGACTTTATTTCTTTATTCCGGGGTGAAATCAGTCAGGTTAGGACCAAAGGAATCTGTGTTCCAGCTCTGAATTGCTATTCATGCCCTGCGGCCATCGGGGCTTGTCCAATCGGAGCACTGCAAAACTCACTTAATACTCTGAAATTTAACCTTAGTTCAGGGCAGAAAAAACTGGGGCTGTATGTGGTTGGCAGTCTGGGTTTGATGGGGGTAATAGGTGGCCGACTGCCCTGCGGCTGGCTCTGTCCTTTTGGTTTTCTTCAGGAGTTAATTTATAAAATTCCAGTTCCTAAAATTAAGATTCCTGAATTTCTGACGGCTCTCAGGTATCTTGTCCTAATTATCCTGGTACTTATGCTGCCTCTTTTGGTTCTGGACTCGATGGGACTGGGTATTCCCTGGTTCTGTAAATTGCTGTGTCCGGCTGGAACGCTGGAAGCGGGAGTTCTGCTGGCTATAACTAATCCGACCATTCGTTCTCAGCTTGGTTTACTTTTTATCTGGAAGCTTGGTCTTTTAATTTTATTTCTCGTCTGGATGGCAGTTTCTTCAAGGCCTTTTTGTCGAACTATCTGCCCCCTGGGGACCATCCTTGGATTTTTTAATCGGGTCAGCCTTTTCCGGATGAAAGTTGACCTGTCTCGCTGTATTGTCTGTAATGCCTGTCAGCGGGCGTGTCCGGTCAATCTTAAAATTTATCAGAATCCTGACAGTTCTCGGTGCATTAGATGTTTAAAATGTGAGAGCGTCTGTCCGATTAACTGTATTGCTCACGAGTTCTTTTTGAAAGAAGAAAGAGCAGCAGAAAATTACAGCCGGTCTGCTTCAGTTTGAAAGTATTCTGTTAAAAGAAAGAAGGCAATCAAAAAGGCGGGTTGATCAGTTGTTTTCAGAAGGACTCGCCGGCTTTGAAGTAAATTCCATAGGAGCCCGGTCCAAATGCCAGATCAACTCTGAGGTTGGCCTTTTCCTTAGGTATTATCTTAAAGCGGAGGCCAAAACCGGCCGCGTATTTAATGGTATCCCAGTTGAATTCATTGAACTTATTGGCCAGATTTCCCATCGCTCCGAAAACCACTCCACTCAGCCTTTTCCACAAAGGAAAACGGTATTCGGCTTGAAAGGCTAAGAGGTTGTTATCCCTGAAGCGTCCTTGATAATAGCCCCGTAGAAGAGAATCACCACCAAGCATCGGCATTCTGTAAAAAGGAACTTCACCGTTTGTGGTTTCGGCAATGGCTTGAAGAGCCAGAACCTGGTTTTCTTTTATTCTAATATAATTTCTAAGATCTAACTTGAAACTATGATATTCAAAATCACTGCCGAATATTCGGTCATTCCAGAAGCTGATAGCTTGAAGATAAAAACCATTGCTGGGAGAGAAGATGTTATCGCGGTCGTCATAGGTCAGGATGAGCCCGGTTCCTGAAAGTAGACCACCCTGACTGCCAGGAACCAGTCCCAAGTCGATTAACTTGTTGGGTTCTTTTTCAGCAATTTTGGTACTTTCCAGATGATACTTGAAGCCAAAATAAACGGGCAGGTTTTGAAAAAACTTTTTCTGCAGGCCGACTTCCAGAAAATAGGTCCGAGGTGTATAAATTTCCTCTTCTTCTTCGGTGGTTTCTGCCCCTATTCCCCAGAGTTTAGTGGGGAAATGCTGGGCCAGGAAGTTACCGGTTAAAAAAAAGGAATTGTTCTGAAGATAGATTTCAGGTTTAAGCTGAAGGGTAAACTGTTTCATCTGGGTGTAAATAACCCCGATAAAGAGAGTGCTCGGTCGAGCCTTTTTAAAAAGCATACCAAAGCGGTAGGTAAAAAGTCCGCCCAGACCAAAAGCCATCTTGGTTTCCGGGGTATAATAGATGATGGGCAGCAGAGTTAAGCCAAAACGACTGGGTTCATCTTCCTTAGCGATGACAATCTGACTACTTCGTTCTTTTTGCTGCTCAGAAATAAGCGGGTGAGCAGAGAAAAGGTAAAAGATAATCAAGCTGAAAAGGATAAACTTACGTCCTTTCCACCTAAGCTCTTTATTATCAACATAAAACATAACCACTTATCTTAAAAGCTTTCTGCCCGTCTGTCAATATTATTAGTCGCTTTTAAACCAGAAATTCTTTATAACTTTCTAATTTTTCCTGTTCCGCAGCAATCATAAGTAGACTAAATGTAAAAAACATAAGTAGACTAAAAGTAGACTAAAAGTAGACGTTGGGGGAAGTGGGTGTGGTAGAACTCTAAGCATAAAGGAGGTTCTGCCGCCATGAAGAGCCAGCTTCATAAGAGATTACCTTTAGAGTTTGTTGAAGGGGTGTTAGAGGCATTTAATGAACATCAGCTAGGTGAGGAGAAGGCCTGTGAGTTATTGGGCATCAAGCGAGCCAGGTTGTATCGGCTGCGCCAGAGGTGGTTGGAGTGTGTGGTTGGTAATAAACCCTTTGTGTTATACGGCCGCCAGGATAGTCGATTCCATCGGTTGCCTGAGGAAGAGGAGAACTGGTTACATCAGGAGTTAGAGTATATCCGGAGGAAGGCTCAAGTTTATAGGGGACGATTTAATTTTGCTGTTCTTGCTGAGGAGGGGGCTAGACGTTTCGGGCACCGTTTTCACCGGGCTACGATCCGTAGCTTTGCGCTGAGGCATCATTATTATCAGGGCAGGCCGGAGGAGAAGAAAAAAGTTTTTGTGAGGTTTGAGACACCTGGGCCAGGGTTCCTGTTCCAGCATGATTGCTCTATGCATCGCTGGATACCTGGAGTAGGAGGTTATCAATATCTTATTCTGACCAAGGATGATTACTCTAGACTGTTCGTGGCTGCTCAGCTCTTTATAAAAGAGACGGCTTATGGGCATCTTCAGGCTATAAGGAGTGCCCTGGAGCGTTATGGCCGACCACAAGCCTATTATGTTGATCAGCACAAGATCTTCCGTTTTGTGGAACATCGCAGCATCCATGTACACTATCATCTTGGACAAGACGAGGCAGAAAGCCAGTTTAAGAGAGCTATGCGGATGCTAAATATAGGCTTAATTTATACCGCGCCTTCCTCGCCCGAAGCCAAAGGCAAAGTGGAAAAGGCTTTTGACTATCTTCAGCGTCGAGTACCGTATCTATGTGAACGCTACAAGGTTCGGGACCTAAAAGAAGCCCAGAAGATATTGGATGAAGTCTGTCATTACTACAACACCGAGCGAGAGCACCTGGAGACGGGGGAGATTCCCCAGAGACGCTGGGATGAAGGTATTAAAGCCGGCAAGAGCCTTATCAAACCGATACCGCCGGAGGTAAGCCTTGAGTTGATCTTCAGCCCGCATTACCCTCGCGCTGTGAAAAAGGACGGGACATTCAGTTTCCAGGGCAGGCTGTTTAAGCTAAAACATCTAGCCGGGGAAAGGGTCACGGTAGCTATTATCCTGTACCAAATATTATATGTCCTGAAAAATAACCAGAAAGTAGCCGAGTTCCCACTCTAATCCCTACCCCCGATGTCTACTTTTGATTTTTACAAAATGTCTACTTTTGATTTTTACGGAACACTTTCTAATTTTTCCCTTGACAACCCTGAAGTGGAATAAGTATTTTATAATATTATGCTTATTACAGGCTCTTATTTTTTTAATTAAAATAAAGGAGGAGGAGATGACTAATAACCACAACCTAAAGTTACGAACAAAAGATTCTGGCCTTCGAATCCGGAGAAGAGATTTTTTCAGGAACTGCGGTCACTGTGCCCTGCTAGCCGGTTCGGGTTTACTATCCGGCCGAAAGCTTTTCTCATCAGAAAAATTTGCCCTGGTCGATTTTACTTCGCTTCCGGTCAAGAAAAAAGTCCGCCTGAGGCTGCTTTTTGCTCTCCATTCTTTAAAACAGGACCGGCCGGATTGGCCCAACCTGGGTTTTGAGTTCAGGCCGGTTATTGAAAAATATGTTGGCATTCTGGAGAAGCGATTACCGGAATTTACCTTTTTGACCTCGACCGTTTCCGGACCTGAGGAAACGCTTAAAGTGCTGGAGGCTGACCAAAAAGAAGAAATTGATGGTTATGTGGTCTTTCAACTTAACTGCTGGAACCGGGTGGTCCAACCGACCGTAGAAACAGGTAAACCTGTTCTCTATCTTGATTTTCAGTATGGTGGCAGTGGCGGTTTTCTGGTTTACACTGCAGCTTTGATAAGGCAGAAGAACTCAAACTTTGGCTATCTGGCTTCCTCCAGAGATGATGATGTGGTCGAAGCGGTCCGGACTTTTGAAATCTACAAAAATCAGGAAAAACAGATCAGTTTTTCGGAACTTGTGGGAAAGGTTAGGCTGGAAAGAACTCCAGCTCCCGGATACCTTAAGACTTATCCAGATAATCTAAAGCTTATTTCAGTTGAAGAAACTCTCTACCGGATGAAGCAGTCCGCCATCCTTCTTTTCAGAGATGATAAGGGTGGAGAATCATTTGACCTTGGCGGTATTCGGGTGCTTAACCTTCCCTTTTCCGAACTGAATCAGGCCTGGGAAAAAGCAGACCGAAAAGAAGCTGAAATCAAAGCAAGAGAATGGTATAAAAAAGCAGCTTTTATTAAGGACGTTAAGTTTTCCGAACTGGTTAATTCGGCTGCCATGTATCTAGGAATGAAAGAACTGCTGCGTAAACATCAGGCCATGGCTATCACCATAAACTGCCTTGGTGGTTTTTATGGAGGCCATATTCACGCCTACCCCTGCCTGGGTTTCTTTGAGCTTTACAATGATGGGCTGGTTGGAGCTTGTGAAGCTGATTTAAGGTCTACTGCCACCATGGTGACTTTCAACTTGATGACTCAGGGACGCCCCGGCTATATTTCTGACCCGGTGCTGGATTCTTCCCGCCGCCAGATAATTTATGCGCATTGTGTGGCCTCCAGCAGAGTTTTTGGACCAGAGGGCCCGTCTAATCCTTTTGAAATCCTAACCCATTCGGAAGATCGGAAGGGAGCTTCAGTTCGTTCTATTATGCCTGCAGGTTATCTAACCACTACTCTTGAAATTGACCATAGAAAAAAAGAAATCATTCTCCATCAGGCCAAAACCGTAGGTAATTCTTTTGATGACCGGGCCTGCCGGACCAAACTGGTGGCTGAGCCACTTGGAGATTTTGAAAAACTCTATACTATGTGGGACCTCTGGGGCTGGCACAGGGTGACTTTTTACGGAGATCTGAAGAAACCGGCCCTGGAGCTGGCAGATATTCTGGGGTATCAGGTAATAGAAGAAGCTTGAGAATTAATTAAAAAATTTTATGAAATGAAATAAAAAGAGGAGATTATTTGTGAAATTTAGAAGAATTTTAACCCTGGTTTCAATTATTTTGATTCTGGCTGGCAATCTGGTCCTCATTGCTCAGGGCAAAAAAGAAAAACTTCAGACGGCTCCTGGCTTCAGCCAGGAACTATTTGATAATTTTCATTACCGGGCGATAGGACCTACCCGACAGAGCGGACGTTTTGTGGATTTTGCCGTGCCCCGCCAGCAGCCTTATACTTTTTACGCAGCCACTGGCTCAGGGGGTCTCTGGAAAACTACCAATAACGGTCTCACTTTTACACCCATCTTCGACCGGGAGAAAGTTTTTTCCATAGGCGATATTGAAGTTGCTCCTTCAGACCCGAACATAGTCTGGGTAGGGACAGGGGAGGCCAATAATTCTCGTTCAACCTATTGGGGAGATGGAGTCTACAAAAGTTCCGATGGGGGGAAAACCTGGCAAAATATGGGCTTGAAAGATACCCACCATATCGGTCGAATTGTCATCCATCCTGAAAATCCAGATGTGGTTTATGTAGCTGCTCTCGGTCATCTCTATTCTGAAAACGAAGAACGCGGCCTTTACAAGACTATCGATGGGGGAAAAAGCTGGCAGAAGGTGCTTGATGTCAGAGTGGGTGAACGGGCTGTGGGAGTGGTGGATGTAGCCATGGACCCATCAAACCCGGATATACTTTATGCTGCCAGCTATGATCGCCTGAGAAAGCCCTGGAACTACCAGTTAGGCGGACCAGGCAGTGCTATATACAAAACAACCGACGGTGGGAAAACCTGGAAGAAGCTGGAGAGAGGGTTGCCTGGAGGTATTCTGGGCAGGATAGGCCTCGCTATCTATCGGAAAAACCCGAAAATTGTTTTTGCCTGTGTGGAAAATGCCAATAAACCTGGACTCTCTCCCGAAGAAAGATACAGAGAAATAGTTCTGGGGCTACCCAGTCGGGGGATGATAGATGGGGAAGTTTATCGGTCTGATGACGGCGGGGAAACCTGGAGAAAAATAAGTCCGGATGGGCAGAGTATCGGCGGTGCCCCCGGATATTACTACGGCCAGATAATCGTCGATCCCAACGATGACCAGGTAGTCTATGTCCTGAGTGTTTCAGTACTCGGTACCAGGGACGGGGGTAAAACCTGGAACCGCAGGGTTTTCAATTTTGGCGGAGATAATCATGCTTTGTGGATTGATCCAGCCGATTCTAACCACATACTTCTTGGTTATGACCATGGTATGGGTATTAGTTATGATGGGGGGAAAAACTGGTACCATCCTGATTTCCTTCCTCTGGCCCAGTTCTATGCTGTTGGATTTGATTATTCTTTTCCTTATCGAGTAGCCGGAGGCACTCAGGATAATGGCTCTCACCTAGGCCCAAGCACCAGACCTGCTGGACAGCCAATTCGTCTTGAGCACTGGATGACTGTTGGCGGTGGAGATGGTATGTATAATGTCTTTGACTGGAAAACCAATCGCTATCTATATAACGAATCTCAGTTTGGAGTGATTCAAAGAGTAGATCTGGTCACCGGAGAAAGAAAAAACATTCAATACCAAAAAGCTGAATTACGCTGGAACTGGTGTGCTCCCATTTTGGTTTCCAGACACAACAGCGATGTTATTTATCATGGAGCCAATGTTCTGCTGAAATCGCCTTATCGGGGAGAATACTGGCTGGAAATAAGTCCGGACCTGACTTCCAATGATAAAAGTAAATTGCCTCAAGGAAAAGGTGGTGACGGCAACATTCAATATTGTACTATTACGACTGTTGATGAATCCCCACTGATAGAAGGACTTCTCTGGGTGGGAACAGATGATGGGCTGGTCTGGGTCACTCTGGATGGCGGCAAAAACTGGAAAAGGGTCAATGACAACATCAAAGGAAATCCAGGTTACTGGGTTAGCCGGGTGGTGGCCTCCAACTTTGACCCTGGGACTGCCTATGTAACTTTTACCGGATATCGACATGATGACTTCCGCCCATTTATTTACCGGACCACCGATTATGGAGAAACCTGGCATTCAATAACCGGAGACCTGCCAGAAGGTCCAGTCAACGTTATCAGAGAGGACCACCGAAACCCTGAACTGCTATTTGCCGGCACCGATTTTGGAGTTTATATCAGCCCAAACGGAGGACGGAACTGGTTTAAACTTCAGGGGAATATGCCAACCCAGCCGGTACATGATTTACAGCTACATCCCAGGGAAAACGACTTGATTGTAGCCACTCACGGTCGGGGAATATTTATTGCTGATATCTCTGTTTTCCAGGAATTGAATCAGGAGATCCTTAGCCGGGAAATACATCTTTTCAACCTGGAGCCGAAAATACGCTGGACAAATCGGGGTTCCACTCATTCCAGCAGTCTGAATTATGATGGTGAAAGCGAACCTGAAGCTGTGGTCATCAATTTTTACCTCAAGAAGAAGCCCTCTGGTGAGGTAAAGGTTAAAATTTACTCGGGAAACCTACTGATTAGTGAGCTTAAAGCCCAGGGGCGACCGGGCCTGAATAAAATACTCTGGAATATGACTGCCAGGCGAGAAAGAACAGCTGAAGAGAAAAATCAGCTTCAACAGTTGATTAGCCGGATGGCTGAAGCTGGCTTGAGAACTCCAGTTGACTTGAATTATGTTTATTATCCAGTGAAAGAGGGTACCTATCGGGTGGTGCTGGAGGTGGACGGAAAAACTGTCTCCGGGCTGGCCAGAATTTTACCAGATATATGGAATTAAAAAGGATATTTTCTCCAGGATCGTAATTTAGTTACATTATCGGTAGAAAATTAAAAATATTGCCTTCTCAGATTAGCTCAAGTTAGGAGTTCAGAATGAAATCGGGTCCAATCTTTGATAAAAAAAAAAGTTCTGGAGGATTTTCCCAGGATTAAGCTTATCTGTCGGCCGACCCCTCTTTACCGGCTCGAAAATCTTACCAGGGTGCTGGGTGGGCCGCAGATTCTCATCAAGCGCGATGACCTCACCGGCCTGGCTTTTGGCGGGAATAAATCCAGGAAGCTCGAATTTATCCTGGCTGATGCCATGAACAAAGGAACAGACACAATAATCACCTGGGGCAGCCTTCAGTCGAACTGGTGCCTACAACTGGCTGCGGCTTCAAAAAAGACAGGACTTAAACCGGTTCTGGTTCTTTTCCAGACCTACAACTTGCCGTTTTCTTACGATGGAAACATTCTTCTGGAGCATTTGCTGGAAGCCAGGATAGTGGTCAGAGAAACCGAAATAAGCGGAAAATCAATTCCCCCGGAGGTAGCTTTCCAGATGCTTCAAGAAGTGGCCCAAGAAGAAGTTGCTCAAGGTCGCAAACCCTATCTGGTAGCAGTCGGTGGGTCGATAGTTGGCGGCGATATGGACCGCCCGCTCGGTGCTTTGGCCTATTTTGAGACTGCGCAGGAAATTGCCGCTCAGACTGGTGACTCAAACTTGGTCCCAGATTGGATCGTCATTGCTTCAGGTTCCGGAGCCACTCAGGCGGGCCTTCTGGTTGGAGCCAGAGCCCTGGGACTGAAGTCCAGAGTTATTGGAATCTGTGTTTCCGAACCTGAAGAAAAATTCAGACCCCAGGTTAGAGAGATTGCTGAGAGGCTTATTAAGATACTCAACCTTGACCTGGAAATCCCCAAAGAGGAAATAATCCTTTATGACGATTATCTTGGTTCTGGCTACGGTCAGATAACAGAAGAAGTTTCATCTACGATAAGGTATATTTTGCAAACTGAAGGCCTGGTTCTGGACCCGGTCTATACAGCCAAAGCCATGGTCGGTTTAATTGACCTGGTCAGAAAAGGAGCCTTCAAGCCTTCGGAAAAAGTTCTGTTTGTACACACTGGCGGCACCCCGGCTCTTTTTGCTTTTCGCGATAGGTTAATCAGACCAACCGCCTGAAAAAGGATTTCAGATCATCTGGAAGTTGATTTCAAGTATTTTAAAAACTCAGAGTTAGTAGTCAGAATTAGCCAGGTATTCTGGGCGAGGGTAGCCCGGTAAGTTTCCAGAGTCTTAAGAAACTGGTAGAATTCAGGGTCCAGGTTGTAAGCCTGAGCGTAAATTCTGGTGGCTTCAGCTTCAGCCTTGCCTTTAATTTCTTGAGCTTTACGGTAAGCTTCTGAGGTTATGATTTTCAACTCTCTTTCTTTTTGACCGCGAATTTCGGCACTTCTTCCATCACCTTCAGACCGGTACCTTGAGGCAATTCTTTTTCTTTCAGCAATCATCCGGTCAAATACTTTTTTCTGCACCTCATCCACGTAGTTGACTCTTTTTATTCTAACGTCTTTGAGTTCCACCCCGAACTCTGGAGTTATCCGGGAAGCTCTTTCTAAAATCATCTCGGCAATCCGGGCCCGGCCAACTTGAATTTTGCCGATGACTTCAGAGTAATCCAGCAGAGCTGATTCTTCACTCAGATTAAACTCCCGGTTACTGGTGCGGACTATTTCAATAAGGTCATAGCTGGCGATGACGTTTCTGGTCTCCCCGTCCACCACATCATCCAGCCTGGTTAGGGCTCCTCTTTCGTCTTTAACTCTCTGATAAAAAACCAGGGGGTCACTGATCCGCCAGCGGCAATAAGTATCCAGCCAGATGTATTTTTTATCTCGGGTGGGAATCTGGTTGGCATCACCGTCCCATTCGAGCCATCTCTTCTCAAAATAATTGGCTTTCTGAATAAAAGGAGCTTTAAGGTGAATACCGGGTTTGGTTATCGCTCCGCCAATAGGTTCGCCAAACTGGGTGATGATAACCTGGTTAGTTTCGGAAACGATGTAGATTGCATCGAGCAGAGCCAGCAGGACCAGGGTTGTTAAGATTAAAGAAATTATCTTAATTTTTGGGGATTTCATTTCTTGACCTCCTCTCCCAGATTAAGAAGCTGAACCAGATTTTTCTGAGCCTCATCCACTACAATTTTGCGATCAATTTTCGCCAGAACCTCATTCAGCGTTTCCAAATAAAGTCTTTTTCTGGTAACAGCCGGGGCCTTGGCGTATTCCCGGTAAATAGAGATAAATCTGGTAGCATCACCCTGAGCATTGTTGACTCTTTCGGCGGCATAGCCTTCTGCAGCCCGGATCATCTGCTCGGCTTCGCCCTGGGCTTTGGGGATTTCCTGATTGTATTCGGCCCAGGCTTCATTGATTTTTCTTTCTTTTTCCTGCAGGGCCTGGTTGACTTCGTTAAAGGAAGGTTTTACCGGGTCTGGTGGGTTGACATCTTGAAAAATCAACTGATTCACCTCAAGTCCAAGTTCATAAACATCAACCATTTTTTGTAATTCTGTGAGAGCCTGGGCAGCCAGGTCGGCCCGGCCAAAAGTTATCACTTCATCCACTGAAGCATCGCCCACCACCTGTCTGACTACAGCTTCGGTCATAGCCCGGAAGGTTTGAACGGGGTCTCTAACTTTAAATAAAAATTTATACGGGTCTTTTATTTTGTACTGAACAATCCATTCAGCCACGACCACATTTAAGTCCCCGGTCAGCATTAAGGATTCCTTTCTGGTTTCTTCGTTTGTGTAATATTCGGTTTTAACTCCTGGCCTTATGGTCCGGTAACCGAACTCAAGTTTAAGCTGTCGCTGAACTGGAACTCGGGTCAATTTTTCAATTCCCAGCGGCAGTTTGAAATGCAGTCCCGGCTCAGTAGTTCTGACAAAACGTCCGAACCGTAAAATCACTCCTATTTCTTCTGGCTTGATTTGATAGACTGAGCCGGCCATAAGAATCAACAGTAATACTCCCAGAGCCATTATTCTGATGAGTTTAACTGGGATTCTGGGCAGGTCATAAGAACCCCAGCCCGTTCCGAATTCTTTGGGCATGTTCCCTCCTTCTAAAAAAATTAATTTTATCTTACTTACCAATAAGATTAGTAAAGACTGCAGGCAGTTCCTCAAGGGTTGAATGATGGTACCTACCGGGTTCAAGGCTGGGAAGTTCGGCTGCTTTGAGTCCGTAGCCAGTCATTACCAACACTGAAGTCCCATGAAATTTGTCTTTTAGATGGAAATAAGCAGCCAGGGTGGCGGCTGATTCAGGTTGAACGAAAATACCTTCCAGCTCTGCCAGGAGTTTCTGGGCCTGAATCATTTCTTCGTCCCTGACCATGGCGAGAAATCCATTATTTTCTCTTAAAAGCTTCAGCACCAGGTTGCCGGCTGGCGGTTTAGGATTAGAGATGGAATGAGCAATAGTCCTGACCTCTGGCCAGGAATCAATTTGGATTCTATTTTCCTGGAAAGCCAGGCTAACTGGAGCGCAGCCGGCAGCCTGGACCCCGATGATAACCGGAATTTTATCAGCGAGGCCCGCTTGCCAGAATTCCTTAAATCCTTTGTAAAGCCCGAGAAGATGGCCGCCTGAGCTTAAGGGTACATAGACAAAGTCTGGAGCCCGACCCAGCTGTTCACAGACCTCAAAGGCAGTAAGTTTGTAGCCTTCGATTCTCAGAGGGTCGATTGAATTGGCAAAGTAGATTCCAGACTCCCTCCCCAGTTCATAACTCTGGTAAAAAAGCTGGCCGTAGTCGCCATCAACCTCAATTATCTCCGGCCCAAAAACGGCTGCTGAGAGCAGGGCTCTCGGGGAGCTTCCTTTCTTGACGAGAAGCAGAGTTTTAAGCCCGGCCCTGGCTCCGTAGGCCGCAGTAGAGGAAGCCATATTGCCCGTAGAAACTGTTCCTATGGTTGTAAAACCAAGCTCCAGAGCTTTATGCACCACCACCACTGTTCCCCGGTCCTTGAAACTCAATGTTGGGTTGCTGGATTCCATTTTGGCCCAAAGGTTTTGCCCTGACTGGATTTTTCTCAGTTGAAGCAGGGGAGTATGTCCTTCGCCCAGGCTGAGGTTGGACCGGATTGTAGTGAGAGGCAGAAAATCTCCAAACCTTTCCAAGCTCAAATTCGCCTTTTTATTAATCGCTGGATTTCTTGATTGTGGAGGGTCAATCAGCATCGGTTGTTCGCAATCCGGGCAGAAGAAATCATCGGTCCTGAAAATTTTTTCTCGCTGACAGATTAAACACTTGATTTTTATGTTCATCTAATTTTTCGTTATTTCAGTTTACCTTAAGGTCAGCCTTAAGTAAAGGACAGCAGGCAAACCTGCTATTCTATTTCCATTGTCTGGTGCTGATTTGTTTGCCAGATGGCTTCTCACAGTTTAAAATTAAATTACTATGAGAAAAGCTTCTTATAAAAAAGACCCGGACCTCATTTTTATGAAGAAGGCCATCCTGGAAGCCCGAAAAGCTTTAATTAGAGGTGAGGTGCCGATTGGAGCAGTCCTGGTCAAAGAAAGCCGGATGGTAGCTCGGGCTCACAACTGTCCGATTTCTACCTCTGACCCCACGGCTCATGCTGAGATTCTGGCTTTAAGAAAAGCCGCCAGGAAATTCGGCAATTACCGTCTTCCAGGTCTGACGCTCTACGTAACGGTAGAACCGTGTCCGATGTGTCTGGGAGCCATAATTCAGGCCAGGGTGAAACGGGTGGTTTTTGGAACTGCTGACCCCAAAGCCGGAGCGGTTTTCTCAGCTCTTAGGTTTGACCTGATGAAGTCCAACCACCGGCCTGAATTCAGAAGTGGAGTTCTGGAAGAAGATTGTCGGGAACTGCTCAAAAATTTTTTTCGGACAAAAAGAGGCTCAAAAAAACATACGGGTTGAAAACCTGCGAAGCTTAAAGTAAATTAACTGACAAGTGGAGAGGTGGCCGAGTGGTTGAAGGCGACGGTCTCGAAAACCGTTATCCCGGCTTAAACCGGGATCGCGGGTTCGAATCCCGCCCTCTCCGCCATGAACTGGAAGAAGCTCGAGGGAGTTCTTTATGGAAAAGGTTAATCTTATACTGGTAGGATTTGGCCGAGTTGGCCGGGCTTTTTTCGAGTTATTAAAGGAAAAATATGATTACTGCCGGGAAAAGTACGGGCTTCTTCTGGAGCTGCGAGGAATTGTCCGTAAAAAGGGAGCTATTCTTTTATCCAGCACCCAGAGAGTTCTGTCTCCCTCTTATTTTGCTTCTGAAGACCTCGACCCCATGACTAACTGGATTCAGGCCATAACTCTTTATGACCTGCTGGAAGAGTTCGGTTCGGGGGTAGTGATTGATTGTACTCCCTCTAACCTGATAACTGGAGAACCAGGATTATCTTTGATGACCACCTCTCTCCAAAAAAGCTGGCATGTGGTTACTGCCAGTAAGGGAGCTCTGGTGGTCAGACCGGCCGAGCTCGCGGCAATGGCTCGGAAAAACCGGGTTCTGATTAAAGCCAGCGGAGCTACAGCCGCTGCTTTGCCTACACTTGATGTGGGTATTCTTTCTCTGGCTGGTACAGAAATCCTGGCTATTGAAGGCATTCTTAACGGCACTACTAATTACATCCTTTCTCGAATGGCTGAAGGCTTAACCTATGCCCGAGCTTTAAAAGAAGCTCAAGATAAGGGAATTGCCGAACCAAATCCAGACCAGGATGTGGAAGGCTGGGATACAGCGGCTAAAATGGTTTTGATAGCGAATCAGGTTCTGGGAACAGAAATTAATCTAAGCGAAGTCAAAGTAAGCGGGATAAAAGGCATTTCCAGGGAAACAGTGGAAAAAGCCAGTAAGCTGGGCAAAACTTTGAAGCTTTTTGGAAAATGTTACCGAGAACAGGGGGCTTCCCCCTGGAAAGTTGAAGTCGGGCTGGCTCTGATTGATTATGACCATCCGCTGGCCCGGGTGAATGGGGCCAACAAAGGTATTCTGTTCTATACCGACACCATGGGCTGGATTGCGGTGACCGGTGGTAAATCTGACCCGAGAGGAGCGGCCGCTGCTTTGCTCAAGGATATAATATCAATCTACTGGCGTAATTATTAAAAGCTCATTTATAGGCCTGACAAAATTGATTTCGGCCATAGATTCTGATAATCTTAAAAAGAATTTTCAGACTGCGGAGAGGTGTCCGAGTGGTTTAAGGAGCACGCTTGGAAAGCGTGTGTAGGCCCAAAAGGTTTACCGCGGGTTCGAATCCCGCCCTCTCCGCCAGAATTTATTTTAGGAGCATGGCAATGCAGACCAGAGATTATATTGTTCTTGAGGATATGTATGGTGCTCATAACTACCATCCTCTTGATGTGGTCATAACCAAAGCCAGGGGAATCTGGATGTGGGATGTGGAAGGGAAAAAGTACCTTGATTTTCTCAGCGCTTACTCAGCCGTCAACCAGGGTCACTGTCATCCGAGGATAGTAAAAACTCTGCAAAAGCAGGCTAAGAGGTTGACCCTGACCTCCAGAGCTTTCAGAAACGATCAGTGGCCAATGCTGGCCAGGGAACTCTGCGAACTGACCGGCTTTAACATGGTTTTGCCGATGAATTCAGGAGCTGAGGCTGTAGAAACAGCCATAAAAATAGCCAGGAAATGGGCCTATCAGAAAAAAGGAGTTCCTCAGGATCAGGCTGAAATTATTGCCTGTGCCAATAATTTTCACGGCCGAACTATAACCGTGATTAGCTTTTCTACCGAGCCTCTATATCGGAGGGATTTCGGACCTTTCACTCCTGGCTTCAAGATTATTCCTTTCGGCGAGTCTGAGGCTCTGGAAAAGGCTATTACCCCGAATACAGCAGCCTTTCTAGTTGAACCTATCCAGGCTGAAGCTGGCATTCTTATCCCCCCGGCTGGCTTTCTAAAAAGAGCCAGAGAAATCTGCGAAAAACACAATGTCCTTTTCATTGCTGATGAGATTCAGACCGGACTGGGCCGGGTAGGGCGTCTTTTTGCCTGCGAATATGAAGGGGTTAAACCGGATATGATGGTTATCGGCAAGTCCCTGGGTGGTGGCTGCTACGCCATTTCCGCAGTGCTTTCCACCCGTGAAATAATGGGTGTCATCAAGCCAGGTGAGCACGGTTCAACTTTTGGTGGTAATCCTTTAGCCTGTGCCGTAGCCCGGGAAGCCCTGAGGGTTATTCAGGAAGAAAACCTGGTTAAAAATGCCGAAGAAAAAGGGGCGTATTTCCTGGAAAAACTTAAGACTATAAAGAGCCGCCATATCAAAGAGGTCCGCGGTCTTGGATTGCTTATAGGTATAGAACTATGGCCTGAAGCTGGTGGGGCCAGGCGCTTCTGTGAAGAATTGATGAAGGAAGGCCTGCTCTGCAAAGAAACTCATGACCACGTCATCAGGCTGGCACCCCCGTTAATCATTTCTAAAAGAGAGCTGGACTGGGCTTTCAAAAGAATCAAGCGGGTATTTAAGAGACTGGCAAAAAGTTAGATCCCGATGTCCTAAAAAGAGGACATTTTATTCAAAAGGCCAGTCGTTTTCTGGCCTGGCGAGAGAAGTGACCTGGCATATTTTTTGCTTAATTGAGGGCAGGAGGATAGAATGAAGAAAACAGCATTAATTTTCCTGTTGACTATATTAACCGCAAGTTGTTTGATTTACATCCCCTACGATGAAAACCGCAGAAGGCCTCAGCCAGCCTATGAGCCAGCCCCGCCCCCGCCGCCGGCTCCAGTCTACGGGCAGATTTCTATAAACTTCATCTACGATTATCTTGGCCGGTTTGGGGTGTGGGTCAGTTATCATCCGTATGGTTATGTCTGGATACCAAGGGGAGTGGGCCGTCACTGGCGGCCCTATACTCATGGACGCTGGGTCTGGACCGAATACGGCTGGACCTGGATTTCCTACCATCCCTGGGGCTGGATTCCTTTCCATTACGGTCGTTGGGGGTATGATCCACGGCTGGGATGGTTCTGGGTTCCTGATGTGGTCTGGGCTCCCGCTTGGGTGGTCTGGAGGTACAGTGACCTTTACATAGGCTGGGCACCACTGCCACCGGGGGTTGAGTTTGTCCCGGGCTATGGACTGAGGTGGCGAACCAGAGACATTCCTCCTCACTACTGGATATTTGTCGAAGGTCGCCGCTTTGGTGAGAACCAGCTTCAGGCCTGGGTGCTGCCCCCTGAAAGAAACATCACCATTATCAACTACACTGTGATTAAAGATAGATATACCATAAGAGAGAGAACTACCATCATTAACGACGCGCTATCCCCACGGGAGATTGAGAGGTTAAGCCAGCGACCGGTAACCTCAGTCAAGCTAAGAGAAGTCAAGAGTCCGGAGGAAAGCGGTCTGGGGCCTGATGAAGTTAGAATTTATAAGCCAAACGTTAAGATGGAAGAAGCTGCTCCGAAAAGTGTACTCAGGCGGGAAGAAGCTGAACAAAAAATTAGACCGCTAAATGAAGAAGAGCCCCCACAAAAAGTGGAAGAAATCCACCGTCAGGAAAAAATCCTTCTGGAAAGAACCCAGAGGCTCGAATTAGAAAATATGAAAAAGCAGATAGACGAGGAGCTGCGTCAGGTTCCTCCCCGGGAAAGACAGAAGAAAAAGTCTGAATTGCAAGTCAAACTGGAAGAATTAAAAAAGAAGCACCAGCAGGAAAAGCAGGAGCTGGAAAAAAGGCAGACTGAAGAAAAAAAAGTTTTAAAAAAAGAGGGTTTGAAAAGAAAATCTGAAGCGGAAAAGTACTGAAATTTATCTGGTGGCACCCGGTCTGGAATTAATCAGGCTGACCAGAATCACCGAGCTAAGAATGATTAAACCACCAGAGATAGTTCTAAGCGAAGGGATTTCTTTTAAGAACAATAAACCAAAGATAATTCCGTAAACAGGCTCCAGGGCACTTATCAGACTGGAAGCCTGAGCTTCCAGAAATCTTAAACCCCTGATGAATAGAGTATGAGCTCCTGCCGTACAGACTAAACCCAGAAATAGTAGTAACCAGAGGTCGAAAGCTTTCAGGCTGAAGGTAATTGAGGTAGTAAGAAAAATCGGCAGCAGAATTATGGTGGCGATCAAATCCTGAAAGAAAGCCAGAAGCAGGCTTGAAAGGAACCTGACCAGGTTGCGGTTAATTATGGTCAGAAGAGAAAATGTCAGACCTGAGGCTATTCCCCATAAAACTCCGACAAAGACTTGATTGCTGAAGCTGAAGCGAGGAACCATCAGGGTCAGTCCGAAAAAGCAGGCCACTGTCAGCCCCAGGTTGGTTCTGCGAAATCTGGTCTTTAATAGAAGTGGCTCCAGAAAAACGGTAAAAACAGGAAAAGTGGAATAGGAAAGAAGGCCTACTGCCACTGTGGAGACCTTAACCGACTGGAAAAAAGCTATCCAGTGGCCGGCTAGCAGAAGACCAGACAGCAGAATCAGAAGTCGGTGGCCTGAGGAAGGAATTAAAATTCTTTCCTTCTGCCAGCTGAGAACAAGGAGCAATCCCAGACTGGCCAGAAAAACCCGGAACCAGGTCAGCTGAACTGGGCTGTAGGGAAGAAGTTTTCCGACCACGCCCGGAAAACCGAAAAAGAAAACGGCCAGATGAATCAGAAGCAGCCCTGGATTTTTGAACTTCATGGCTTGAATTTTATCCGAAAGAGAAAAAAAATGCATCCGGGAAGATAAGACGACTCAAATGGTCGGTTGAATTTTAAGAGCTTTGTGGTAAGATAAGACTTGATTCCTTAAAAGATATAAAAAATGTCATCCGGACCCCAAGACAAACAGAAACCTGACTATCTGGTTCTAGCCAGAAAATACCGGCCTCGTAAGTTCAGCGAGGTTGTAGGTCAGGAAGCGGTTGTCAGAACCCTGCAGAATGCCATCAGAGAAAATCGGTTGGGGCATGCTTATCTTTTCTCGGGAATGAGGGGAGTGGGGAAGACCACAGTGGCCAGAATTCTGGCCAAAGCCCTGAATTGTGAACAGGGACCGACTCCTGAACCCTGCAACCGCTGTTTTATGTGCAAGGCCATCAACGAAGAAAACCTTATGGATTTCATTGAAATAGACGGAGCTTCTAACCGGGGCATTGAAGATGTCAAGGCTTTAAGAGAAAGTGTTCAGTACGAACCGATGCACAGCCGATATCGAGTAATAATCATAGATGAGGTCCATCAGCTCAGTCGCGATGCCTTCAACGCTTTGCTTAAAACTCTGGAGGAACCACCAAGCCGGACTATCTTTATTTTTGCCACCACAGAGTTTCATAAGGTTCCGAAAACTATAACCTCGCGCTGCCAGCATTTTGTCTTCAAGCGCCTTTCCCAGCAACAGATAGTTCAGCACCTGAGCTTTATCTCCGGTCAGGAAAATATAGAAATCAGTCCCTACAGCCTGAAGTTGATAGCTGAGGCGGCCGACGGTAGCCTGAGGGATGCCGAAACCCTCCTGGATATGGTAGTCTCTTTCAGCGGTCAGCAGGTTCAAGATAAGGATACAGAAGAAGTCCTTGGGGTCATCAATCGGAACCTTTTTGAGAATCTGGCCCGGATTATTCTGGAAGGGCGGTCTGGTGAGATCTTTACGGTGGTTGATTCTCTGATTTCTTCTGGTTATGACCTCCGACATTTTTACAGCGGCTTAATTGAGTATTTTCGCAACCTACTGCTGGTCAAAGTTTCAACTAAAGCTTCAGAACTATTGCTTATCTCTGTGGAGGAGATAGAAAATTTAAAAGAAATAAGCCAGAACCACAGCTCTAAAGATCTGCTTCGCTACCTATTGCTTCTTCAGGATGGAGAGACCGGACTGCGTTATTCTTCTCAGCCCAGAATATTTCTTGAGGCCTGGTTGATAAAACTCTGTTATCTTAAGAGTTTAAAAACGCTGGAAGAAACCTTAACTGAGATCAAAAAGATGGAAGAGAGCCTGGCCGGGTCATCGGCAAAGGGAACCAGCTATAATAAGTCTGAACTCTCATCCAGCAGGTCGGTTAAACAGAGTTCCATAGCCACCGACTACGGGGCATCCAGAAAAATTAATAATAACCATAGCAATAATCTTAATGGTCTGTCAGTATTTAACCAGGAAGTGGCTGATGAGCTCTATTTCCGGCTGGTCAGGGAAAAGCCAGCTCTGGCTCCGATTTTCAAGATGGCCAACCGGCTGGAAGTTGAAATTGGAGTTATCAGGCTGATATATTCTGCTGAGCGCAAGCATTTTGCCGACCTTATCCAGCAGAATCTACCCTACCTTAAGCGACTGGCTCTGGAGTTAGGAGGAAGAGAAGTTGAACTGCGGATTGAAGAACCGGTGACTAATCATATCGGAAAAGGTGCCATTAGTAACCCCGGTTCTGGTCAGGAAAAATCAGCAATTGAAAAAAGAAGTGAATTACTTCAAGACCCAAAAGCTCGAGCGCTGATTAACACCCTCCGAGGTCAGGTAATAGCTGTCAGGAAGAAAAACGAATAATAGATATACAGGTTTTTAAATAATAATTTTTGAAAAGAGGCGGAAAATGAAAAATCTGGCTGATTTACAGAAGATGATGAAAGCCGCACAGGAACTTCAAGAAAAGCTGCAGCAAGAGCTGGCCGGGATGAGGGTTGAAGGAACGAGCGGCGGCGGGATGGTAACTGTGGTGCTGGATGGACATAAAAACTGTCTGGAGGTCAAACTGGAACCAGAAGTGGTTAATCGAGAAGAATTAGAAATGCTCCAGGACTTAATTGTCTCGGCTTTTCGGGAGGCGGCTTCAAGAGTGGACTCTGAAGTTGCCGCCAAAATGTCGGGACTGACCGGCGGGCTTAAAATTCCGGGGCTTTTCTGAACAGGGGAGGCCTTCATGTTTGAATATGCCAGACCCCTTCATGAACTGATAGAACAACTCAGAAAGTTTCCAGGAATAGGGTTAAAATCTGCTCAAAGACTGGCTTTCCATCTTCTCGCTATGCCTTCAGAAGAAGCTGAACTTCTGGTCAGGTCCATCCAGGAAGTAAAAAACAAAATTTTTTACTGTTCAGTCTGCAACAATATTACTGATGTTGACCCATGTCTTCTTTGCACAGATCCTCATCGCAGCGATGAACAAATCTGTGTGGTGGAAGAACCTTTTAATGTGGCTTCGATCGAAAAAACCGGTATTTTTCACGGCCGCTATCATGTTCTTCTTGGCTCTTTGAGTCCGATTAAAGGCATTGGCCCCGATGAACTCCGGCTGGAAAAATTGGTTAACCGGATCAAAAAAGGTAACTTTCGAGAAGTTATCATTGCCACCAACCCGACAGTTGAAGGTGAAGCCACGGCCTCCCTTATCTGCCAGGTGCTTAAAGATTTTTCGGTAAAAATCACCCGGCTGGCGATGGGACTTCCAGTTGGGGCAGACCTGGATTTTGCTGACCAGCTGACAATCAAAAAAGCCCTTGAAGGAAGAACAGAAATCAAGGTTTAATCAGTCAGATATTAGATATTTCTACTGATTTTGATATAATAAATTGTTTAATTTATTAAGGAGCTAAAAAATGTCTAGAATCTTTAAGGCAATTGATGGTAACACTGCAGCTACTCACGTAGCTTATGCTTATTCCGAAGTGGCAGCCATTTATCCCATAACCCCATCGTCTACCATGGGTGAGATGGCTGACGAATGGTCAGCTAAGGGCCGAAAAAACATATTTGGCCAACCAGTGGAAGTGGTGGAAATGCAATCAGAGGCAGGAGCGGCCGGAGCTGTCCACGGTTCTTTGAGTGCCGGGTGTCTGACCACCACCTTTACTGCCTCTCAGGGGCTAATGCTGATGCTGCCCAATATGCACAAAATTGCCGGCGAGATGCTGCCTACCGTTTTTCACGTCTCAGCTCGTTCCTTAGCCTGTCAATCGCTTTCAATCTTTGGGGACCATTCGGATGTGATGTCCGCCCGTAATACTGGCTTTGCTTTGATGTGCTCCGGTTCTGTTCAGGAAATTATGGACCTGGCCACAGTTTGTCATCTGGCCTCCTTAAAAAGCAAGGTTCCTTTCCTTCACTTTTTTGATGGTTTCAGAACTTCAAGCGAGGTACAGAAAATCGAAATCATTCCCTATGAAACCCTGGCTGAGCTTTTTGAACCTCAGTACCTGGAAGATTTCAGAAAAAGAGCTTTGAACCCGGAAAGGCCGATGATGAAGGTTGGAGCTCAGAACCCTGATGTCTATTTTCAGGGAAGGGAGACTGTTAATCCCTACTACGCAGCTGCTCCAGCCATTGTTCAGGAGTATATGGATAAGGTGGCCAAAGTAACCGGACGCCAGTATCACCTCTTTGATTACTTTGGGGCTCCTGATGCTGACCGGGTTATTGTCATCATGGGTTCAGGTGCCGAAACAGTCGAAGAAACCATTGATTATCTTAATAAACACGGTTACAAGGTCGGCCTAGTTAAAGTACGCCTCTACCGGCCATTTTCTGTGGAAGCCTTCAATAAGGTTATTCCTCAGACAGTTAAAAAAATTGCGGTTCTGGACCGGACTAAAGAGCCCGGGGCTATTGGAGAACCACTCTACCTGGATGTGGTTTCAGCCCTCTGCGGTCGGGAAATTAAGGTCATTGGCGGTCGCTACGGGCTTTCCTCCAAAGAATTTACTCCAGCCATGGTCAAGGCAGTTTATGACCACCTTGACGGAGCCTGTTTCCACGGATTTACGGTTGGTATTGAAGATGACGTCACTCATCTCTCCCTTCCGGTTGGCCCGGTTTTAGAGACTGAACCTGAAGGCACAGTGCGCTGCAAATTCTGGGGGTATGGTTCTGACGGAACAGTGGGAGCCAATAAAAATTCAATCTCTATAATCGGTGACAACACTGAGCTTTATGCTCAGGGTTATTTTGAGTACGACTCAAAGAAATCAGGTGGAGTGACCATTTCCCACCTGAGATTTGGCCGGCATCCTATCAAATCCGAATACCTGTTGAATACGGTTGACTTTGTGGCTCTGCACAAAGCTGCTTATATCGGCCGCTATGACATTCTGGAAGGAATTAAAGAAGGCGGCATTTTCCTGCTGAATTCTCCCTGGAAGAAAGAGGAGGTCTTCGAACATCTGACCGAAGATATGCAGAAAACCATAATCGAAAAGAAAATAAAAGTTTATAATATCGACGCTTTCAAGATTGCCAGTGAAGTTGGTCTGAAAAACAGAATTAATACCATCATGCAGGTCTGCTTCTTTAAGATATCTGGGGTTCTGCCAGAAGAGAAGGCCATAGACCTGATTAAGAAAGCTATTTACAAAACCTACCATAGCAAGGGTGATGATATTGTCAGGATGAACATGGAAGCTGTGGACCGCGCCCTCCAAGCTTTGGAAGAGGTCCCGATACCGAACAGAATTACCAAATCTGCTCCAGTTCCCAGACTTATTCCAGAAGAGGCTGAAGAATTTGCCAGAAGTGTTATTGAACCGATAATGCATTTCAAAGGCAATACCATACCAGTTTCCAGGATGCCTTATGACGGCCGGATTCCGACTGATACCGCCAAGCTGGAAAAAAGAGGTATTGCCGAACTGGTGCCGCGCTGGCTACCTGAACATTGTATCCAGTGTAATCAGTGTTCATTTGTCTGCCCCCATGCCGCTATCAGACCGAAACAGATTCATCCCGATAACCTGAAAGAGGCTCCTGCTGCCTTTACCACCCTGGTCTCTAACACCAAAAACGATAAAAACCTCAGATACCGGCTTCAGGTCTACATAGAAGACTGCGTCGGTTGTGGTGTCTGTGTGGAGACCTGCCCGGCCAAGGAAAAGGCCCTGGTCATGGTTCCAATTGAAGAAGAAAGAGCTGCCGGGCAGAACGAAAATGAAAAATTCTTCGAAAATCTACCTGATTCCTATCTGGATGGGGTCAAGATTGATACCATCAAAGGTTCCCAATTTCTTACTCCTCTGTTCGAGTTCAGCGGAGCTTGTGCCGGCTGCGGTGAAACTCCATACATCAAACTGGCTACCCAGCTATTTGGTGACCGGATGATAATAGCCAATGCCACCGGTTGCTCTTCAATCTACGGTGGAACTTTCCCGATTTCTCCTTACGCCAAAAACAAAGAAGGTCGGGGACCAGCCTGGGCTAATTCTCTTTTTGAGGATAATGCGGAATATGGATTCGGAATGAGATTGGCAGTTGATACTATAAGGCGCCAGCTCTGGTCAAATATTGAAGCAGCCCTGGCGGCTGGGACATTACCAGAACTGATGGAAGCCCTCCAGAAGATGAAAGAACTCTGGCGCAGCACTGGAGAAGAAGCCAGGGCTACCGCCCGTAAAATCCAGGAACTTCTACCCAAAGCACTGGCCGGAAACGGGGCCGCCAGACCATACTTAATGAAAATTGCCGAGCTTCAGGATTATCTGATTGATAAGAGTGTCTGGTGCATTGGCGGCGACGGTTGGGCCTATGACATCGGCTTTGGTGGATTGGACCATGTGGTGGCCATGAACCGCAACGTCAATCTTCTGATTCTGGACACTGAAGTTTATTCTAATACCGGAGGTCAGGCCTCCAAGTCTACCCCGACCGGCTCTAGGGCCAAATTTGCCTCATCCGGAAAGAAAACTGTTAAAAAAGACCTGGGTCGTATGCTCATGAGCTATGGATATGTTTATGTAGCCTCGGTAGCCATGGGGGCGAATATGAATCAGTGTTTGAAAGCTTTCCTGGAAGCGGAGGCTTACGATGGTCCTTCAGTTATCATCGCTTATTCACCCTGCATCGCTCACGGAATTGACATGAGCAAATCCCAGCAAGAAGAGAAGCTGGCTGTTGATTCCGGCTATTGGATTCTTTACCGCTACAACCCGCTTCTGGCCAGAGAAGGTAAGAACCCCTTAATCCTCGATTCCAAAGAACCCAAGCTTGACTATGAAGTTTTTCTGAAGAATGAAATCCGTTACCGCTCCGTACTCCAGGATTATCCTGAAATTGCCAGGAAGCTCTTTGCTCAAGCAGCTGAAGAAGCCAGAAAGAGGTTTGAATATTATAAAAAAATGGCTGAAAGCTAATTTTTGATTAACAGGACCTCATGAGCCTGGTCCGGATGGAAAACAATCCGGACCAGGCGATTAAGGTTTTCCTCGCTAATGGCTTCTATCTTATCAAGAAAAGTATTGTAATCGTCAGGATTAAGGTCGTTGGCCAGTAGAAAAGAAAGGAAAGCCAGGCGGTTATCTCGGTTGAATGACTGACGTCGATAGCTGTTTCTGGCCAGCATTTTTCCCCATTTTATCTCTTCTTTTTCAAAACCAGTTTCCCTGAGCTCAGAAAACTTTTTTTTCATGGCTAGAAGAGCCTCTTCGGCCTTATTGGCTTCTGTTTCCAGAAATAAGACTATAACAGCCTGGCGGCCGATAATTTCCAGCCGGCTGTTCAGGTTGTAAGCCAGGGCTTTATCCTGGCGAAGTTTCCAGAGGAGAGAGCCGGGACCTTCTCCGACAATTTTTTCCAGGACGAAAGCAGCTGGCAAAATTTCTGAAAGCTGGCCCGGCACCTTGAAACCGAGCACCACTGCGGCCCCGGCCGGTCCGCGGTATGGCTGACAGTCACTCTCGCTCTGAAGATTTTTCTTTTGACTCTGGTCGTTTACCATTGGACTGGCTGAACCAGAAACCGATTCTGTCTTTTTGACCCAGGAAAGGTAGCGGGTTAATAGATTGAAAACAGTCTCTTTTTCCAGGTCAGAAACAACCAGTACCAGAAATCGGGAAGGGTCAACCAGCTGGCTGTATAGTTCCGCTATTTCTTTTTTACTGATTGATTTAAGACTGGCTTCTGTTCCATAAAGTGAAAAACGGTAAGGAGAATCGGGGAAAAGCCTCTGCCGCAGACAGATTAGTGCCGAATCCAGCAGACGGTGAGCTTCTTTTTCTGACTCCAGGCGCAATGTTTTCTTTACCGCATCGATTCTAACACCAGAGAACAGAGGGTTTTTCAATCCAGCTATTACCAGACTCAGGACCTTTTCCAGGTCCCGGCTCTGACACTCAAGATGGATAAAAGAAAAATCTGAGCGGCTGCCTGCCGTCAGGTTCACTCCAGCTGAAATCAGTTGATTGAGCCGGTCTTCATCTGTTATCTCAGCCATCAGCCGGGTGGTCAGATAATTCAGACCGGCCCGGTCGATTTTTTCGAGAGACTGCCCGCCCTTAAAGAAAAAGACCACAGAAGTAAATCTGATTTCTGGTTCAAGCTGGTAGAGAATCTGTATTCCGTTGGGCAGTTTTCCTGCTTCAAAAGTAGCTGGCTGGGCCAGCACTGTCACCGGTAGTAACAGTCCAATCCCCCCTAAAGCTGTCATTAGCACTAAATGAAGTAAAATCACTTTCATTTTCATTCTGGTTTAATCACCACCCAGACTGGCTGGCTACGGGAAAAGTATTTCCTGGCTACTTTCCTCAGGTCTGAAGAACTCAGGCTTTCCACAGTTTTCAGATAATTCCGGGAACCAGATTCGCTCCTGAGTAAAAGATGTTTGGCCAGAGACATAGCCAGGGTTAATGGATTCTCTAAGGATTTTTCTGCCAGCCAGCGAAACCTCTTTTTGCCTCCAAGTAAAAAATCAAAGGCATAATATTGTTGCTGGGGTGGGAAATCGTCCCGGGAAAAATTATAATCAGAGATTTTAAGGAAAAAGTTTTGAAGCTGTCTTCTCAAGATCTGAAGCCGTTCAGCCCTGCTGATGATGTTTATGAATATCAGGCCCGTCCCCTGATGGCTGAAGTAGTGAAGGCTGGCTGAATAAATCGGGTCAGGCAGACCGGAAAAAGCTCCATAGAGTAGGGGATTGAGTCCCCGTCCCAGAATTTCGGTTAGTAAATCCATGGCTATTCGGTCCGGATTGTTGTAATCAGGGCCGGTCAGACCGACCATCAGGTAAGTATCTGAGACCTTCATGGCCAGCTCCACCTGAGGGCTGGAACTTAATGGTTTCGGGGGCTCCACTGACCTTAAATTGGGCTGACCATCTGAAATCAAAGAGCCGAATTGTTTTTCTATCTTTTTCCTGACTTCAGCCGGTTCCAGCGGGCCGCAAACAACCAGAGCGGCATTGTTTGGTCTGAAATATCTAGCATGAAGCTGGTGCAGTGCCTCCAAACTGGCATGCCTAATAACAGCCTGCTGGCCGTGGACCGGCAGTCCGTAACCAGAATCTGGAAAAACCAACTCGTAAACCCTGGCCAGTCCTGTCTTAAGAGGGTCCCGGGCAATATCTTCAAGTTCTGTCAGGAGAATTTTCTTTTCTTTTTCCAATTCTTCTGGGCTCACCTGAAACTTGAAGACTACTTCTCGGAGAAGCTCCAGGCCTGATTCCAGGAAATCGCCGGGCAGACAGAGTTCAAAGAACATCAGGTCCTGCTCGGTGTGGGCGTTGTAGTAAAAACCGTATTCTTTTAAAATTTTTGTAAGATAGTCGTTTTCAAGCAGATGCTTCTGTCTGAAAAGAAGACAGTGTTCCAGAAGATGAAAGTGGCCGTTATTCTCAGGTTTTTCATCTACCACGCCGGCCCTGACTGCCAGGACCACCGCTACTAATTCAGTTCGGTGAAATGGAAGTAAATAAACTTCAAGACCATTATCCAGTCTGAACTGAATTTCAGACAGCTGGCTCTGGGCCTGGGTTGAATCTGTCAGCAACAAAAAAAATAAAGAAAGACTGGCAAGTCTCAAAAGATAATAAAAACGATAATTCTTATTAATAATTGTCAAGCTCCTATAAAAATATAAAAACATGACCTTCAATAATCAAGAGATTTTTCCAAAAAAAACCGAGCCTGTGATAAAATCAAAATATGAGCTACAAAGAAAGAAAAAACCGGGTACTGGTGGTGGATGATGAAGAAAACATCCGCCGGTCTTTACGGATGATTCTGGAATATGAAGGCTACCTGTTTTACGAAGCCAGCGATGGTCTGAGCGCTAAAGAAGTTCTGGAAGAACATCCTGAGATAGATGTCATTCTTCTGGACATTAAACTTCCTGATTATGATGGTCTGAGCCTGCTTACAGAAATTAAGAAAAAACCCTACTCACCAGAAATAATCATGATTTCTGGACACGGCACCATTCCTATGGCGGTTGAAGCTACCAAATTAGGAGCTTTTGATTTTCTGGAAAAGCCCTTGCACCGGGAGAGAATACTTTTAAGTCTTCGTAATGCCCTGGAAGCCAGAAGATTGAAATCAGCATACCAGGATATAAAAAGACGGACTGAAAAAAAATACCTGATTGTGGGACAGCATCCTCTTATTCAGAATCTATGGCAGGAAATCAGGAAAATTGCTCCGACCAACGCCACAGTCTTGATTCAAGGCGAAAGCGGGACCGGAAAAGAGCTTGTAGCCCGGGCCATCCACGAGCACAGCTCCAGAGCCGGAGAAAATTTTGTTCAGGTAAATTGTGCGGCTATTCCCGAAGAATTGATTGAAAGCGAGCTGTTTGGACATGAAAAGGGAGCTTTCACCGGAGCCACCGAAAGAAAGGCAGGAAAGTTTGAACTGGCAGATGGGGGTACTATCTTTCTGGATGAAATCGGTGATATGAGTTTGAAAACCCAGTCCAAAGTCCTGCGGGTCCTGGAAGAAGGAGAAGTTCAACGAGTCGGCTCCAGCAAAATAATCAAGGTTGATGTCAGAGTGATAGCGGCTACTAACAAGGATCTGAAAAAAGAAATGCAGGAAGGCCGCTTCCGGGAAGATTTGTTTTTCAGGCTGAACGTAGTCCCGCTGTTTGTGCCTCCGTTAAGAGAGAGAAAAGAAGACATCCCGCTGCTCATTGATTACTTCTGTGCTGTTTATTCAGAGGAAAACAATTTCAGGCGAAAGAGATTTTCTCCTCAAGCCCTTGAGCTGATGATAAAATACCCCTGGAAGGGAAACGTCCGGGAGCTGAGAAATCTGGTAGAAAGATTAATAATAATGACTGATAAGGAAATAATCGGCCCCGAGGACCTGCCAGATTACATTCTCCAGGACAGGGAATTACTGCTGCCAGATTTCAGGAGAATTAAAACTCTTAAGGATTTCAGGGAAGAAGCCGAAAAAAATTTTATTCTTTACAAGCTAAAGAGCAACAACTGGAACGTCTCCAAAACCGCCAGGGAAATTGATACTCCCCGCAGCAACCTCTACAAAAAACTCGAGCAATATGGTATAAAAATAAAGGCTGGAGCAGGCGAGGCGGTCGCTCCTTCTTCCGCTGAAGAAGAAGGGGAGGAAAGTCCGAACTCCACAGGGCAGGATGGTCGCTAACCGCGACTCCGGGCAACCGGAGGAAAGTGCCACAGAAAACAGACCGCCGGCTTCCCATGGAAGCCGGTAAGGGTGAAAAGGTGAGGTAAGAGCTCACCGCTCCGCTGGTGACAGCGGAGGCAGGGCAAACCCCATCCGGAGCAAGACCAAATTAACCCCGCTTAAGGATGGCCCGTCCGACGGGGTGGGTAGGTCGCTGAAGCTGTCGGGTAACCGGCAGCTAAGACAAATGACCGCCGCTGCCTCAGGCAGTAACTGAATTCGGCTTATGTCCTGCTCCGGCCACTTTTTTGACAAAATAAGTTTTTCTGCTATAATTAAAAAACGATCGCGGGGTAGAGCAGTCAGGTAGCTCGTCGGGCTCATAACCCGGAGGTCGCTGGTTCAAATCCAGCCCCCGCTACCATTTTTTTATCTTTAAGTTTTTATTCCCCAGATAGCCTTAATCAAAATCCTGAACAGCTTTTTTGCAGAGTTTTCTTTTTTTCCAGACTTTATTTTATATTTCTGGCAGACCCAAACAGTTTTCTATAATCTCAAAAAAAAAGAAATATTTGCCATCAACTCAAAATGACAATTCTCTCAAAAACTTCCAGCTTAAAGAAAGAACCAGAATTATAGACTGCCAGAGAATTGGCCTTTATAAGATTTTTTTTGATTTACATCGTGAAATCTGGTATATCTGACTGAGATATCAAAAAAATGAAAGGAGAAATCAATGTTTAAGCCGGAGATTTACCAGCAGAGAAGAAAAAAGCTTAAAAGTCTGGTTAAATCTGGCCTCTGTCTTTTTCCCGGAAACCCGCAAAGTCCGATGAATTACCCGGCCAACTGTTATCCATACCGCCAGGACAGCTCCTTCCTTTACTTTTTCGGGCTGGATACCCCAGGTCTGGATGCGGTCGTGGACATAGATGGCGGACAGGACATCCTCTTTGGAGATGAGGTAACTCTTGAAGATATAATCTGGGTTGGCCCGCAGCCCAGGCTTAAAGACAGGGCTGCCGCAGTCGGTATCAGGCAGGTTAAACCCTCAGCTGAGCTGGCTGATTATCTGAAAAAAGCAGTCGAGCAGAAGAGAAAAATCCATTTTCTTCCGCCTTATCGAGCAGAGGTCAGTTTGAAGCTGGCCACCTGGTTAGGGCTGAAACCTGAAAAGATAAAAACTGCCGCTTCCGTTGAACTGATTAAAGCCGTGGTGGCTCTGAGGTCGGTTAAAAGTCAGGAAGAGGTTAGAGAAATCGAGAAAGCTTTAACCGTGACCAGAGAGATGTACCTCACGGCCATACCTCAGGTGCGGCCCGGGGTAAAAGAGCAGGAAGTTCTGGCCTTTATGGAAATGGTCTTGAGAGCCAACGGGATGTATTTTTCTTTTCCGCCAATTGTCACTATTAACGGTCAGATATTTCATAAAACTTCCTACGAAGATACCCTGAAAAAGGGTCGTTTTCTGGTTATGGACACTGGAGCTTCTTCAGAACGGCATTATGCCTGTGACATCACCAGGTCAATTCCAGTTGGTGGCAGATTCAATTCCCGGCAGAAGGACATCTATTCCATAGTGCTGACCGGGCAGGAAGAGGCCATCAAATCAATAAAACCGGGCCTGAAATATCGCGATATTCATCTGAAAGCAGCCCGGGTTATGGCTGAAGGACTCCGAGAACTCGGATTGATGAAGGGCAACCTGGACGAAGCAGTCAACCAGGGTGCTCACGCTTTATTCTTTCCCCATGGTCTCGGCCATATGCTGGGTCTTGATGTGCATGACATGGAAAATCTGGGTGAAAACTATGTGGGTTATGACCAGAGCATAAAACGGAGTGAGCAGTTTGGTCTGGGTTATCTTAGACTGGCTCGAAGTCTGGAACCTGGTTTTGTGCTGACGGTTGAACCTGGTATTTATTTTATCCCGGCTCTGATTGAAAAATGGAAAAAAGAGAAAAAATTTAAAGAATTCATAAATTATGAGAAGGTTGAGAAATTCCTGGATTTTGGCGGAGTCCGGATTGAAGATGATGTGCTGGTAACCGAAAATGGTTATAAAGTTCTCGGACCCAAAATTCCAAAGAAGATCAAAGATATAGAATCGCTTTTTGATTAAATAAAAAAATCTTTTTGAAGCGGAGAAATGACAGGTCGGGTTTTATGACTTGCTGGTTTGTAATTAACACCAGACCGAGGAAAGAATTTCAGGTGGAAACTCTTTTCAGAGAAGCCGGTTTTACAGTTTACAATCCAAAGCTTAAGGACAATACCACCCTTAAACCTTTTTTCCCTGGCTATCTTTTCTTAAGGTTCAACTATCCTCAGGATTACCGAACAGTCATTTTCACCAGGGGGGTTAAAAAAGTAGTCAGCTTTGGCCGTCAGCCGATACCGGTTGAGCCTGAAGTTATTAGCTGTCTTAAGGCCAGAGAAAAAAACGGCCTGATTGAGCTAATGAAGTATGGAGAAGAACCCGGACCGGGAGATGAAATAATGGTGATGGAGGGTCCTCTTAAAGGACTCAGGGGAATTTTTTGTCGGGAACTCAGCGATAAAGAGAGGGTGATGATTCTACTCAATTACGTAACCTATCAGGCTTCTCTGATGATTGAGAAGTCAAAGATAAAAAAACTTCAGCCCAATTGTTCTTATAAAAAGTAAAAGCTGCCCGAAGGTAAGGAAATAATAAAAAGGGCAATAGGAGATGAATCCAGACGGTTTTAGTTTTTTTGGAATTATCCTAAGTTAAAAGCTTGAGAGGATAATTTTTTTTGAAAAATCTATTCTGAGAAATGGCCGCCTGACGGATTATGTTTTGGGAGTGGATATTTTTGGGCTGAAGAAACTCAGGTCCCGGGCTGGCCGTAACCTCCGCCCCCAGGAGTTTCTATCCGGAGGATATCCCCGGCTTGAGCTTTTAGATTAACTTTGGAGTTAAGGAGAATCTTCTTTCCCTCTCTGGTAATTAATAAATTCCGACCTTTTTTACCTGGTTTTCCCCCCGACAGCCCGTAAGGGCAAAACCGGCGGCGGTCAGAAATTATGGTCAGGTTGACCGGTACCAGAAATTTGTATTCTCTAATCAGACCGTCTCCTCCACGATGCTTTCCTTTCCCGCCTGATTTCTTTCTAAGAGCGTAACAATTTATTTTAATCGGTAGATAATTTTCCAGAGCCTCTACCGGGGTATTCATTGAATTGGTCATATGGCAGTGAACCCCACTGAGACCTGGCAGAGAGGCTGAGGCGCCCATCCCGCCGCCAATTGTTTCATAGTAGGCAAAACCTGCTCTGGTTTTTGGGTTAAACCCACCAAAGGCTACGTTATTCATGGTTCCCTGACTGGCAGCCGGTATCTTCCCGGGCAAGGCTCTGGATAAAGCCCCCAGCAGGACATCAACTATTCTCTGTGAAGTTTCCACATTTCCTCCGGCCAGGGCTGAGGGAAAAGTGGCGTTTACCACACTCCCTTCAGGAGCAATGATGTGGACCGGTTTCATCAAGCCGGTGTTGAACGGGATATCTTCTTCTATCAGTGAGCGAAAAACGTATAGAACAGCAGAATAGGTAACAGCAAAATTGGCATTAACCGAACCTTCAACCTGAGGAGATGAACCGGAAAAATCAACCCAGGCCTCATTTCCTTTCACGGTCAAAGTGACCTTAATCCTGATGGGCTTTAAACTCAGGCCGTCGTCGTCCAGATAATCCTCAAACTGATAAACGCCATCGGGAATATCCGCAATGGTTTCACGTAGAATTTTTTCTGTATAAAGCTGTATCTGGTCAGCATAGACAGTCAGCTTTTCAAGACCATAACGGTCTAGCATTTCAGTTAATCTTTTGAAACCCCGATTGTTGGCTGCTACCTGAGCCAGGAGGTCGCCCCGTCTTTCCTCAGGAGTCCTGACATTGGCCAGAAAAAGATTCAAAGCTTCCTCATTAAGGCGGCCCCGAGAGTAAAGTTTGAGGGGCGGAATACGCACTCCTTCCTGGAAGATTTCTGTGGCTAAAGGCATGGACCCTGGAGTAATTCCCCCTACATCAGAATGATGAGCCCGGTTGGCTACCAGAAAGCAGAGGTTTTTGCCCACGAAATAGGGCTGAATACAGGTTATATCAGGAAGATGAGTTCCTCCTTTATAGGGGTCATTCAGCACTACCACATCACCTGGTTCAAATTCCATTGCTTGAAGAGCAGCCTGAACTGAAAGCGGCATGGCTCCGAGGTGAACTGGAATGTGAGACCCCTGAGCAAAAGTTTCACCCAGCCGGGTGAACAGGGCACAAGAAAAATCCCGTCTTTCTTTTATGTTCGGAGACAGAGCAGTCCTCTGCAGGACGGCTGCCATTTCCTCAGTTATGGATGTAAAGAGATTCTTAAATAATTCCAGCTCGATCGGGTCAAAAGGACTACTCATTTAGCCTCCAGCTTTTCTATGATTAAATTCAAATAATCGTCAGTTCGGGCAAAATAACCAGGTGGAAGAAAGGTGGTGGATTCCTCATCTACCAGCAGGGCGGGACCTACAATCCTGTTTCCCGCCCTAAGCTCTGAGCGGTTATATACTGTCATTTCCAGCTTTTGCCGACCATAATAAAACTGTTGTTTCTTAATTCTGGCTCGGACTGGTATTTCCGGGCAGCATTCAAAGGTTTTTAAGCTCACTTTGGGTGTTCGAGCAATAGCTTTTATTCTCAGATTAACTATTTCGACCGGCCGATGCTGATGATGGTAAGAGTACAGACGTCGATGCTGACGGTGAAATTCATTGAGATAACTATATCTGTGAAATGGACCAAACCGGTAGGGCACAGTCAGTTCGTGGGATTGACCAAGATATCTCAGGTCAAGATGCCTCTCCAGGAGAACTTCAGATGGAGAGAAACCATCCTCAGCCATTTCATCAAGAGCTTGGTGCTCGATTTCTTCAAAAGCTTTTTCCAGCTGTTCAGGGTCAGTATTTTGAGCCAGCTTCAGATAAGACCTGGAGTAGTCCTTGATTGAGTCGGCCAGGAGCAGACCAAGAGCTGAGAGAACTCCGGCATGCCGGGGTACTATCACCCGGGGGATTCTGAGATGCTCGGCCATTTCCACCGCATGCAAACCACCAGCTCCGCCAAAAGAAATCAGGGTAAAATTTCTTGGGTCGTAGCCGCGCTCAACTGAAATCACCCTGATGGCTTTCTCCATGCTGGCGTTGGCTATTTCCACTACTCCCAGGGCGGTTTCTACCAGATTGCGCCTGATTTTTCTGGCAATTTTTTCCAGGGCTTTGCGGCTCTTGTCCGGATATATCTTCATCCGGCCCCCCAGAAAAAATTCGGGGTCAAGTCGCCCAAGGCAAATGTTGGCATCTGTGACTGAGGGAATATCTCCTACGCCGTAACAGGCCGGTCCTGGGTTAGCTCCAACGCTCTGGGGTCCAACCCGCAGTAGCCCCCCACGGTCTACATAAACCACCGAACCACCCCCGGCTCCAACCGAGTGGACGTCAACCATCGGTAGCCTGATAGGAAACTCCCCAATCCGGTTTTCAGTAGATCTTTTTATCTGGCCATCTATCAAAGATACGTCGGTCGAAGTGCCGCCCATGTCAAAACTGATGACGTTCCGGAAGCCAGCCGCTTTGGCCAGATTCCAGGCCCCAACCACCCCGCCGGTTGGGCCAGAAAGGATTGTTTTTATGGGCTCAAGGCGAGCTTTTTCGGCCGATATGTAGCCTTCGTTAGACTGCATGATTTTCAGAGTAGCCTGGCTCATCTTGCTTTGCAGTGAGGAAATATAATGGTCCATAACGGGCAGGAGATAGGCATTGATGACGGTGGTCAGGGCTCTCTCATATTCCCGGTGTTCGGGCAAAAGTGCTGAGGAAACCGAAACTTTGAAACCGGTTTCTATTAATTTTCGGGCTATCAGATTTTCATGAACAGGATTAAGATATGAATGCAATAAACAGACAGCTACCGCTTCAGCTCTCTTATTCTTCAGAGTTCCAATGACTTTTTCTAAACCGGACTGGTCCAGAGGCTGTTCCACCAGTCCAGAAGCCAGCACTCTTTCTTTCAGTCCGAAGCAGAGAGAAGGCTCTACCAGAAAATTTCTGATTTCTCCCTTGAGACTGTAAAGATTTCTTCTGGTCTGCCGGCCTATGAAAATTATATCTTCAAACCCCTGGGTGGTGAGAAAAGCAGTTCGACCGCCTTTTTTTTCCAGCAGAGCGTTGGTACCCACTGTGGTCCCATGGATGATGAAAGAGCCGGGCTGGACCAGAAATTCGGAAAGGCCCTCCAGGATGGCAGCTGAAGGGTCCTGCGGAGTGGAGGGGATTTTTTTGATCCTTATCTGGCCCTCATGATGGATGACAAAATCGGTGAAAGTTCCACCGGAATCAACCCCAATTCTTAACCCCAGCTTCTTATTTCTGCTCAAAATTATACACTCCTTCCAATACTCATAAATAGCAAATAGATTTACAAAACTATGAGCAGAAATGTCAAGTAGAAATCATTATTTGCAGGTTGAGCAGCTTGAGGAGGAACAACTGGAGCAGCTTCCTGAACTGCCTTTGAGCCGGCTACTCCCGCCACCAATACCGAAAGAAGAAACGAGTTTTTTTACCCGATCACTCTGGCATTGGGGACAGGTAATTTTATTCTGGTCATTAATCTTTGTCAGCAGTTCAAAGCGGTTCTGACAGTTCTCACAAATAAACTCATAAATAGGCATTTTCAACCTCAAAAAATATTATACTACATCTCCCGGATTATTGAAGAAAGTCAGGTCTAATATTCTATTTCTGAATAGAAGTTACAGGTGGAGCCAGGGCTATTACTTCAATTTCCACCTTAACGTCTCTTGGTAATCTGGCCACCTGAAAAGCGGCTCGGGCTGGAAAAGGCTCCGGGAAGTACTGAGCATAGACCCTGTTGACTAGGGAAAAATCATTCATATCAGCCAGGTAAACGGTAGCTTTAACCACCTCTGCCATGGAGCTACCTGCAGCTTCCAGGATGGCCCGGATGTTTTTCAAAACTTGATGAGCCTGCTCTTCCACTGTGGAACCGGTAATTTCCCCTGTTACCGGGTCCAAAGGGATCTGACCAGAAACGAAAATGAAACCGTTGGCCTGAATGGCCTGAGAATAGGGACCGATAGCTTTTGGAGCTTTTTCGGTATGAATCGCTTTCTTCATAATTGACCTCCAGGTAGACTGGGCTGAACGCAGCCCAATTTTCAAGAAAGAAAAAATTCCCAGGAACCAGAGGAATTTCCTTCTTTCCATAAAATTCCTCCTGAAAAACTGGTTTAATCCTAAAGTTGAATTCAGGTTAGCTTAACCAGAGCTTCAGTCAAAAATTGCCAGAATTTTTCTACCGAACCGATATGCACCTTTTCATCAGGGGAGTGAGGGAAACGGATGGTTGGACCGAAGGAAATCATATCCATTCCAGGGTATTTTTCGCCGATGATGCCGCACTCCAGTCCGGCGTGAACTGCTTTAACCTCAGGTTCCTTCTGAAATAGTTCTCTGTAAATGTTAATCATCTTCTGCAGAAGTTCAGATTGGAGGTTTGGCGTCCAGGAAGGATAACCTTCAGGTTGCACCACTCTGGCCCCAGCCAGCTGGCAGGCCGACCTGATGACCAGACGGGTGGCTTCCAGGGCAGTCATGATGGAACTTCTGGTGTTGCAAGTTATTTTTACCTCTTTATTTTCAGTAGAAATGATGGCCAGATTGGAGGATGTTTCCACCAGACCTGGAATCTGGGGATGCATCGAGATAACTCCATGTGGCAGGGTCAAAATCAAGTTCAATAAACGGGTCCTGGCCTCTGCAGTCAGAGGATAATCAGTGTTCTCTGTATTCCCGATGTCAAGAGACATCTCAGGTTCTGTAACTTTAAACTCAAACTTCAGAGCCTCGAATTCCTTTTTCAGACTGTTAAGTAGAGTTTTCTGCTCAATCCGGTCCACCTCCACCACTGCCCAGGCCTCCCGGGGAATAGCATTCCTTTTGCTTCCTCCCTGTAAAGAGACCAGGTCAAAAGCTGTCTTTTCTCCGCCCCTGACCAGCATCCTGGCTATAAATTTAAGAGCGTTTCCCCGTCCCAGGTTAATGTCCAGCCCTGAGTGTCCGCCCCGAAGGCCGGCTATTTTAATCAGAAGCGCGTTCTTACCTTTTTTCTTTTTCCTCTGGATGGGGAGGGTGATCTCAGAATCTGCTCCTCCGGCACAGCCAATTGTAAAAGTGCCCTCATCTTCGCTATCAAGATTGAGGAGCAATCGTCCCTGGAGCATATCTTTTTTTAGTTTGAAAGCCCCGGTTAGACCGGTCTCTTCCTCCACAGTAAAAAGACATTCAAGTGGGCCATGGGTCAGACTTCTGTCTTCCAGAACAGCCAGACAGGCAGCTACTCCTATGCCGTTATCAGCCCCCAGGGTTGTACCTTTGGCTTTTACCCACTCTCCATCTATGTAGGCTTGAATAGCGTCTTTCAGAAAATCATGCTTTACGTCAGAATTTTTCTCGCAGACCATATCCAGATGGACCTGCAGTACTACTCCAGGCGAATTCTCCTTTCCAGGAGAAGCAGGTTTTCTAACGACCACATTTCCAACCCGGTCCTGGTGGGCTTCCAGATTCCAGTTCCGGGCCAGGTTCAGGATGTAATTAGCCAGGGCCTGTTCGTTTCCTGACCCGTGAGGAATTTTCAGGATTTCAGTAAAATGTTTCCAGAGCTTTTCAGGTTTTAAGGAAGAAAGTTCAGAACTCATCTTCTCACTCCTTTCAGAATTGATTTGTATGTTATAATAATCTTAAAAAAGCCAGGAAATTGCAAGCTAAACAGAAAGGAGATAATAATTTGAAGGGGATACTCTCGGGAAGAAAAGGCCGACTGATAATTTTAAGTATATTTCTTCTGATAGCAGTCTTAAGCTCTAAGCTCCAGTCCTTTGACAAGATTAAGGTGGTAAGTACCATTTTTCCCTTAACTGAGCTGACCTCTCGCGTAGCTGGTTCTCGAGCCGAGGTTAGACAGATTATTCCCTCTTCGGCCGATATTCACCACTTTCAATTGAGACCCTCCGACCTCAAAGCCTTCAGTCAGGCTCAACTGCTGGTGGCAGTAGGGGAGAACCTCGAGCCCTGGTTAGCCAGACTGGAAAAATCTGTTATTCCTATATCAGCCCGAAAAATTAAGTTTTTTGATCTGATCAAATCCTGCCAATATCCAGGCCTGATAGCTGAGGACCCCCATCTATGGCTGGACCTGGAAGCCGATATTCTGCTTGTCCAGAAAATAGCCGAAGAACTAATTATTCTGGACCCGGCTGGCAAAGATTTTTATCTGGAGAACGCCAGTCGTTTGGTTTCCGAATTAAAAACCCTGGATGAGAATTTCCGGAACAGTCTCAGCCGCTGCCGTAATCGGTTTCTGGTGGTGGCCGGCCACCAGGCTTTTGGTTATCTGGCCGCCCGCTATGGGCTTGAACAGGTGTCCTTAACCGGCGCCAACCCTGAAGCCCAGCCGGCTCCCAGACAAATCCAAACTATGGTGGAGCTGATAAAATCCAGAAAAATCAAGGCTGTGTTTTATGAAAGTTCAAGTTCCCCGGCTTATGCTCAAACCATAGCGAGGGAAACCGGGGCTACCCTCTACCGTCTTTCAGCCGGGGTTAACCTGACCTCAGCTGAACTCAGGCAGAAAATAGATTTTTTAAGCCTAATGAAAAACAATCTTCAGACTCTCATTCAGGCTCTTGAGTGCGAATAGCCGAGATGGAACGTCAACCCGAGACCATAGTTCAGGTAGAGAAAGTAACTTTTGCTTACAATTCCGTTCTGGCTCTTAAAGATATTGACTTGACTATCAGGCGGGGTGATTTTCTGGCCATAATCGGTCCCAACGGTTCTGGGAAAACCACCCTGTTGAAAATAATGGTCGGACTGCTCAAGCCGCAAGCGGGAAGAGTCTGGCTCTTCGATCAGCTTCTGGAAAATTTCAACGACTGGCACCGAATTGGTTATATTCAACAGAAAGCCACCAACTTTGACTCTCTCTTTCCGGCTTCAGTCGAAGAAGTGATAGCTTCCAGTCTCAGGTCCTCTGAAAAATTAAAAAAATCCAATTTTAAACCGCTTAAAGAACGAATTAGAGAAGTTTTGAGGCTGATGGGACTGGAAGAAGAAATCAAAAGACCAATTACCGAACTATCAGGAGGTCAACAACAGAGAGTTCTCCTTGCCCGGGCCCTGGTTTTAGAGCCAGAAATTCTTTTTCTGGATGAACCGACTACCGGCGTTGACTACTTCACCCAGGATAATTTTTATGAACTGCTGGGGCAGCTTAACCGGGAAAAAAGCCTGACCATTGTTCTGGTCACCCATGATTATGGAATAGTAAACAAGAATGTCAACCGGGTTGCCTGTTTGAATCAGTCTCTTATTTATCACGGCGAACATTCTGAATTCTGCCAGTCAGCCGTGGTCCAGGAATTCCTCAGAGGTGGGCATCACCTGGTTTCACACCGGCATTAACATGGAAAGCTTCTGGTTATCAGGGTTGTTTCTCAGAGCTGTCCTGACTGGAAGTCTCCTGGCTCTTGCTTGCGGTCTACTGGGAGTGTTCCTGGTCCTTCGCCGGGACGCTATGATCGGGCATGGCCTTTCTCATATAGCCTTTGCTGGCGTAGCTGTCGGTCTGGTTTTAAACTTTTTACCAGTTCTGGTTTCGATTGCTATTTGTGTTACCGGTTCTTTATTCATCTTAAAGCTTAAAGATCGGGCCCGCCTGCCCGGGGATACAGCCATTGGTCTCCTGAGCAGCGGTGGAATGGCCCTGGCAGTTTTGCTCTCGGCCCTGAGAAAAAACTTTGGAGCGGAACTGGCCGGATATCTCTTTGGTGATCTTCTGGCTCTATCGCCGGCTGAAGTTTACCTGGCTGGAGCCGTGGTTTTTCTGGTGCTGGTTTTAATAGTTGTTTTCTATCCTCAACTGCTTCTTATGACCCTTGACCGGGAATCGGCAGTAGTGGCTGGAATTAAAATAAGACGGCTTGATAGGCTTTTGGTCATGCTGACAGCCGTCACTACCGTCCTTGGACTGAAAATTGTTGGTTTACTTCTGATAACCGGTTTGACAGTCATACCGGCTGCCTCTGCTCTTCAACTTGCCAGAAGTTTTCGCAGCAGTTTAATCCTCTCAAGCCTTTTCAGCCTGATTTCGGTTCTCTCAGGAATCATGCTGGCTTATCTTTTAAACCTGCCGGCTTCAGCAGCCATAATTTCAATGGCTCTTTTGCTATTTGGGGTAAGCCTGGCCTGGAGAAAATTGAGGTAAATTCAAACTGGGTTTTCAAACCGAGAGAGCTTTATCCATAATCTTTTCTATTTTCTGGACACTCTGGTCAAGCTTCTTTTTTAATCGCTCAGCTTTTTCCAGAGTTTTTTTCTTGAAGTCCTGGTCCTTGATATTGGGCAGGTTTATTCTCACATTATAGTAAGCTCCAAAACCACAGCTCCTGGCGGTGAGACCGGCCACTCCAGCATCACTGACCGAATTCTGGTTACCGTAGCGAATTGCCTGGATGGCCAGTTCGGCCAGCTCGAGGGATTTTTCCAGCACTCCTAAAGGAACCAGGGTAGCTTCTTTGTTAGCCTGTTCTATAGCTGCCTCTCTTTCTCTGATTTGTTCCTCATTGCCTCGAGGCAGACGGAAAGCTTCCATAACCCTGTTAAAAGCTCTGGTATCAAGGTCCACTGCTTGAAGTAATTCGTCTTTGAGTTTCTGGGCTTTTAGAGCCACATCTTTCATCCGTTCAAAGTTATCTTCATAACCTTTTTTGCCCACCGTCAGGTTGGCTACCATGGCCGTTAGAGCCGCTGACAGACTGCCGCAAAGGGCTGCTACACTTCCACCACCCGGGGCCGGGGAGTCCATAGAGAGCTCGTCAGTAAATTCAGCCAGCTTAAGCCTAAGCAGGGATTTTTCATCTGCTGGAAATTGATATTCGATAATCTTCTTAGAGGGGTCAAAAGGAACTATATCGCTAAGGCCTAGAGAGCGGACGGCAATACGAATTAATTCCTTTTCAGGAACTCCGGGGCTTTTTCCCTGTTTTTCTAAATAATAACGACCGGCCATTAGCAGGGCTTCTTTTGGAATCAGGCCCACCAGTTCACTTCCGGTTACCCGGACTCCTAATTTTTCTGCCAGACGGCAGGCTTCATCAAAAACAAGGTGAGGAGGCGTGATTTTGTAATTAGTAAAGTTTATGGAAATCTGGGCAATACCGTATTCATCTATATACCAGCCAACGGCCTTGACTGCTTTGAACTTACCAGGAATCTTGACCGGCTGGCCCTTTTTGTCATACACAGTATTGCCATTTTTATCTTTCTTAAGTCGTCCGCTTTCCCGGAGGTAGGTGGCAATTTCCTGGGCGATTTTCCGGTCTCTGGTGTTCAGATTTATGTTGTAAGCAATCAAGAATTCCCTGGCTCCGATGACTGTAGCTCCGGCTTTTGGGTTAAAGACCGGTTCTCCATAGTCAGGTTTCCAGCAGGGGTCTTTGAGCTTTTCAGGAAGTCCTTCATATTCGCCGGCCCGGATATTGGCCAGATTCTTTCTCTCTGGGGTGCGAGCTGCTTCTTCATAAAGGTAAACCGGAATTCCCAGTTCCTCAGCTACCTTTTTTCCTAATTCATTGGCCAGACGAACGCAATCTTCCATGGTTACTCCCGAGACGGGCACAAAGGGACAAACATCGGTGGCTCCCATCCGGGGATGAGCTCCTTTGTGCTGCCGCATATCTATCAGCTCGGCCGCTTTTTTAATAGCTTTAAAGGCCGCTTCTTTAACTCCCTCAGGAGAACCTATAAAAGTCACTACAGTCCGGTTGGTGGCTTCTCCCGGGTCGACATCCAGAAGTTTAACTTCAGGTGTTGATTCAATCTCTCTTACTATAGCTTGGATTTTTTCTCGGTCCCGTCCTTCGCTGAAATTAGGGACGCATTCCACTATTCTCATACTTCAAAACTCCTTTCTCAAAAATTGCCTGAAATTGACCTTTTCGGTTGTAAATTTCAATTTTGTCAAAATCTCTTAAATAGTCAAGGGCGGTGGCCGCTTCTCCAACTATGACTGTCAAAGGCTTACTGGTCAAGTATTTGCGGGCTATTTCCTGGACTCTTTCTGCACTGACCTGCATAACATTCTGGTTGTATTTTAGCCAGAAATCCTGAGGTAGCTGGAAAAAAGAAAGCAAACCAAATCTTTTGCTCAGCTCATCAGGGTTCTGAAGTTGAAGCGGAAGGTTTCCCATCAGATAAGCCTTGGCTCTTTCCAGTTCTAGCGGTTCAACCCGGTTGTCGACCAGGTTTTTAAGCTCTTGGTTTATCTCCCGAATAACCCCGGCAGCCAGTTCCGGTGAGGTTTTCACCCTAATCCAAAAAAAGCCATAATCTTTGATGAAAGAAAGTTCGCTAAAAGCGTAGTAGGCAATTCCTTTTGATTCTCTGAGGTTGAGAAAAAGACGGCTTCCAGTGGTTCCACCCAAGATGTGGTTTAGCACCAGAAGAGGGAAATAATCCTCGCTGTGAAGCGGGCTAACCAGATTGCCAACGACTATTGATATCTCCTTACCTGGATTTTCAAGAAAATATAAACGATCAAAATTCCTATTGGTCAATCTGGGAACCGGTTTTCTCTCCACTGGCTTGGGTACCCAGCGGCTGAACGCTTGACTGGCTTTTCGGGACGCATTGTTGAGGTTAAGGTTACCGTTAAAAATAACTGTGGTGTTATTTGGACGCAAAAGCCTCTGATGAAAAGAAACCAGGTCTTTAGTAGTTATTTTTTTTATTAAGTCCGGGTCAATAACTCCAGGATTAAAACCATCGCCCGACAGAAGTTTCATAAGAAAAAAATCCGAGCCAGCATTTTCCTGGTCCCGCAGGCGGTTTGTCAGACGATAATAAAGTTCCCTTTTGGTTGAAGTTAATTCCAGAGCTGAAAAAGATGGTTCATAGAAAAACAGCCGGATGAGGTTTAGGGCCTGCTCCAGGTTTTCTTCTAGGAAAGTGAATGAAAAAAGGGTATAATCGGGTTTGACTTCAAGGTAGTACTCAATACCCAGAGTTTCGAGCCTTTCCTCTACATCTGATGGGCTCAGACTGAGAGTTCCCCGAAGCAGCATCTGAGAGGTAACTGTGGCTAGCCCAGAGAGCTCAGGCGGCGAATCTATTTCTCCAGCTTGAATTAAAACCTGAAGGTTAAAAATTGGGTTGTTAAGTCTGGTGATGGAGACCACCCTCATCCCGCTGCTGAGTACAGCTGACTCCACCGGCGGTAAAAGCAGAGGGCTCAGCGGTTCCGGGTAAGGTGGGTTCCTTCTAAACCTTTCCTGACCGAAAGCGAAAGATATCAGCAGCCCACAGACCAGAATTGCCGAAAGGAATTTTTCTGCCGAGCTGAGCCTGTGACTGGTTTTCATGTCCTTAATTTTACCTTGGCAGAATGGTGATAAAGCAATATTTTTCTTCAAGCAGATGTCTCCTGGCCAGAGAAAGAATCGAATAACTGGTAACTTTTTCCAGAAAGGAAAGGTGGTCGTTAATCGCAGGCAGCTTGCCGTCTTTAAGATAAGAATCAGCCAGGGCCATAGCCCGGCTAAGGTTAGAGCCAGTCAGCTGATTAAGATAATTGAACTTGTAATTGTTTCTGGCCCGTTCCAGTTCTCTGTCTGTGATCATTTCAGTCTTCAGACGGTTGAATTCATCCAGCATAATCTTTTTGCATCTATCGACCATAGCCTGGTTATTAGCCAGCAAGAAGATTTTTAAAGATAGAAAATCCCGGCGTTCTTCCAGTCCGCCACTGAAATAGAGAGCCACTCTTTCTTTTCTCAGAAGTCGATTAGCCAGACGACTGGTTTTTCCAGCAATCAGAATCTGCTCCAGCATCCTTAGCAGTTGCTGATCGCCTGGCTGAAAATTTTCCAGCCTTATTCCAAATTGCAAACCTGGAGTGGAGACCAGAGGATCAATGACCGTTTGATCCCGGCTGGAAAAAACCTGATGAAGAGCTGTGGAGGGGAAAACTATGGCTTCCGACCCCCGGGGAATACTCTCGAAATATCGGCTGACCAGCTCCCTGGCTTTCTGGGTTTTAATGTCACCGCTGATGCACAGCACGGCATTATTTGGAACATAATACTTGCGGTAAAAATTAACCACATCTTCGAGGCTAATATTTCTTATCGAATTGGCCGAGCCAATTAGGGGATGGCCATAACTGAAATCTGGGTACATGATCTGGTCGATGAGAAAAAAATAACGGCTAAAGGGCTCTTGAAGAATCCTCTGGTTTTCATTCCTGATTATGTTCTCTTTCTCCCTTTCCAGCTTCTGTTGGGTTATTTCCAGGAAATGCATCCGGTCTGATTCCAGCCAGAGTACCAGGCCAAGCTGGTTGGAGGGCACGGTCTGGTAGAAAAAGGTCTTGTCAAAAGTAGTGGCTGCATTCAGTTCACCACCTACGTTCTGGATGTAATTTATGTGTTGAAGTGGACCGACGTTTTCTGAACCCTGAAACATCAGGTTCTGCATAAGATAGGCCAGGCCTTCCTTATTTTCCGGGTCATGAATTGAGCCTGTCCCGTAAGCCAGTACCACCGAAACCAGAGGCAGAGAGGAATCTTCCACAATAATAACCTGCAGGCCATTCCTCAACTTGTAGCTGATGGGATTCAGGTTAAGGTCTGGGAGCTGAGCTCCGGCCAGCAGTGAGATTAACAGGAGCAAAGAAAAAATGAGTCGGGCAAAAAAACCAGCCTTGAGAAGTTTCATCTTTTCCTTAACTTACCGCCTCATTTAATCAGCATTCATCAGAAAAATATCATAAATAATTAAAAAATTAAACAAATCTTATTGAATCGGGGTTTTTTTTATGATACAAATCAAAACTGATGTTGGCCAGCTGGTCTTTTGGCCTGAAAAAATGAAAAAAAGAACTCTGGGCTCTGAAGATAGAAGACAGGTTTTTTGCCGTTTTTTAAAAGTTAAAATTTCATTTTTACTGACATCCTGAAATTAAGGGGGACCTTATGGATTTTGAAGTTAAAAACCTAAAACTGGCTCATAGCGGGGAGTTCAGGATTGAATGGGCGGCCCGGTCGATGCCAGTGCTCGGGAGAATAAGAGAAAACTGGGAGAAAGAAAAACCCTTAAAGGGCCTCAGAATTGCAGCCTGTCTTCATGTCACCTCAGAAACGGCCAACCTGGTTCTGGCCCTGAAAGCTGGTGGAGCTGAGGTTCGGCTATGTGCGTCCAATCCTCTGAGCACTCAGGATGAGGTAGCGGCCGCTCTGGTTAAATTTCATCGCCTGCCCGTTTTTGCAGTAAAAGGAGAGGATGCAAGAAGTTACTACCGGCACATTGAGAAAGCTCTGTCGCATCAACCTCAGATAACCATGGATGACGGGGCTGATTTAGTCTCAACTGTTCATCGGAAGAAAAAAGAGCTGCTGAAATCGATAATTGGCGGCACCGAAGAAACCACTACCGGTGTAATTCGTTTGAAAAGCATGGCCGAGAATAAAGTTCTGGGATACCCTATAATCGCAGTCAACGAAGCTCGGACCAAACATCTTTTTGATAATCGGTACGGAACCGGACAGAGTACCATGGATGGAATTCTGCGGGCCACCAACATCCTGCTGGCCGGGCTGACTGTGGTAGTCTGCGGTTACGGCTGGTGCGGCAAAGGAGTGGCTACCAGAGCCCGGGGAGCTGGGTCTCGAGTTATTGTCTGCGAGGTTGATCACTTAAAAGCTCTGGAAGCGGTCATGGACGGTTATCAGGTAATGCCCCTGAGCCAGGCCGCCCCCCAGGGAGATCTTTTCATTACTGTTACTGGTAATAAAAATGTGATCAGGGCTGAGCATTTCCGCCGGATGAAAGATGGAGCTATAATCGCCAACGCAGGTCACTTTAATGTGGAAATTGATTTGCCAGCGCTTGAAAAAATGAGCCAGAAGCGACGAAAAATAAGAGAATTTGTAGAAGAGTACCAGCTGAAAAACAACCGCCGACTATTCGTCCTGGGGGAAGGTCGTCTTATTAATCTGGCTGCAGCCGAGGGACATCCGGCCATGGTCATGGACTTGAGTTTTGCCAACCAGGCTCTGAGTGTACTTTATCTTAAAGAACAGGCCAGCCAGCTGGATAAGCTGGTCTATCCTGTACCTGAAAAAATCGACCTGGAAATAGCCCGTTTGAAGTTAGAATCAATGGGAATCATAATAGACCGTTTGACAGCCGAGCAGAAGAGATACCTGAAAGGATGGATAGAAGGAACCTGATTTTTTTTACCAGAGCCAGTCTGTTAAAACTAATCCTTAACCAGCCTTTTTAATTCTTCGAGATATTTTTTAACGGTATCCCGGTCTTCTTGAGCCACCAGTTTAGGATAGAGCCTTTCAAAACTTTCTTTGGCCCGACGGTACTGTCCAGTTTCATAAAGACTCCGGGCCAGGTTGAAAAGAAAGGTGGTGTCATCAGGCACTATTTTGACCGCCTGTTCAAAGGCCAGGACCGCTTCTTCCAGATCTCCGGTTTTCTCCAGGATAAGACCGCGAAGATTATGGGCCAGGGCAAAACGGTTTCGGACCTGGATTGACTTCTGAATATTATCGTAAGCCTCGTCATATTTTTCCTGTAGAAAATACAGCCTGGCCAGATTGTAATATGGAAGTTCTTTGGAGTTATAGTTTGGGTCGAGCAGGGCTTTCCGGTATTCCGATTCCGCTTTTTCATATTGACCGAGTTCAAAATAGATAGTGCCCAGATTATTATGGGCTTCGGAAAATTGCGGGTTGGCCTCCAGAGCTTTTTGAAAAGCCTGAATGGAGGCTTCAAAATTAGCTTTCATTGATTGGGCTAATCCCAGAGCATTCCAGGCTAAGTGATTCTTAGGGTTGAGGGCCAGACTTTTGTTAAAGTATTTAATGGCCTCATCCAGGTTATTATTATTAAGATAAAACAGGCCCAGATTATACTGGTATTGAGGATCTTTTTCCCGGGCCTTAATTTGCTTGTTCTGGGTAGAGGCACAGGTAGTTAGACTGAGGAGCAAACTTAAGATTAAAATAAGATTGATTTTATTGATTTTCATCTTGCCCTCCTTACCATTTTACGCCAGGATTTATCATATTTTCTCTTCTTTCAGGCTTCTGGACATTAATTCCTCCAGAGCTTTGTGGGGTGGTTTACCTTTGTACAGCACCTCATAGACTTGAGAACAGATGGGCATCTCCACCTTTTTGTTAACCGCAAGCTTATAAACGGTCAGAGTGTTTCTAACTCCTTCAGCTATCATTTTCATTTCCGAGAGAATCTGCCGTAGAGATTTTCCCCGACTCAATTCCAGACCTACCCGGTAATTCCGGCTGAGCTCGCTGGTGCAGGTCAGGACCAGGTCTCCCAGGCCGGCCAGACCGTAAAAGGTCTCTTTCCTAGCGCCAAGAACCAGACCAAGGCGGGTCATTTCCACCAGCCCTCTGGTTATAAGGGTGGCCCGGGAATTATTTCCGTAGCCCAGGCCAACCGAAATCCCGGCAGCTATCGCAATCACATTTTTTACTGCTCCGCCGAGCTCAACGCCGACCACATCGCTTGAGGTATAAATTCTTAATTTAAGACTGGAAATAGTGCCCTGAATTTCCCGGGCTAAAGCCTGGTCCTTGCTGGCCAGAACCAGAGCGGTAGGATGCCCAGAAGCTACTTCCTTGGCAAAACTTGGACCGGAAAGCACGGCAATGCGGGGTCGCCTGGTCGGAGGAAAAACTTCTTCCATTATTTCTGTCATCCTTTTAAAGCTTTTCTGTTCAAGGCCTTTGGTCAGGCTGATGATAACCTGCTGCCGGTTAAGGTGTTCTGCCAAGCGGCAGTAAATCTGCCGGCAAAACTGGGAGGGGATAGCTATGAAGATTATGCTGGTTCCGGTTATGGCTTCCACCAGATTCTTATGGAAGCTGACTGTGACTGGAAATTCAAATCCCGGTAAAAAAGTATAATTGATGCGGGTTTGAAACAGGTCTTTGAGAACCTCTTCTTCTCTTACCCATAGCCTGACCGGAAAGCCGAGCCGACCGAGGTAGTAAGCCATAGCCGACCCCCAGCTTCCAGCTCCAACTACGGCAAACTTAACCATCTACTTTCTCCCCGAATTTTCTCTCAGTGCCGGAAATTAACCTTCTTATATTGTCTTTATGTCTTATCAGCACAAGAATAAAAATTAAGCAAGCCAGGTAAAAGGCCATCAGATTGCGATCAATCAGGATAATCATAAAAGGCAGAATCAGAAGTCCGGTCAAAGTGGCCAGTGATACATAACGAAAAATGGCCAGCATGATCAGAGTAATAATTAGAGAAATGGCCAGAGAACCTGGAGATAAGAAAAGAAATCCGCCGACAGATGTTGCTACTCCTTTACCACCCCGAAAGCCTAAATAGACCGGGAAACAGTGTCCGATGACAGCGGCCAGAACCGAGAGGAGAGCCAGGTGGTAGTCGGAAAATAACCTCACAGCCAGCAGAGCCGGAAGGTAGCCTTTAAGCACATCCAGCACCATGACCGGTATGGCCACTTGCCAGCCGCCATAACGGAGAACGTTGGTGGCTCCGGTGGAGCCACTACCAACTTCTCTGATATCGCGGCGGGCTTTTAATCTGACAAGTAGATAGCCCGTCGGAAATGCTCCCAGCAGGTAGGCAATCAGGACAAATAAGGCTTTCATGGTAGATAAAATTTTTCAATCACCCTGTATTCAGGGCCTTCCGGCCTGAGAATGCTTTGAAATAAGGTTATTTCTTTTACGGTCATCTCTCCAAACTCTTCCTGACTTAGCTTTTCCAGTTCGGCCTTTAATTTTTCCTGTTTTTGTGGTTCTCTGGCCCGGGCCAGGGTCAGGTGAGGGGAGAAGGGTCGGTCCTCAGGAGCAAAGCCCTTTTGAGCCAGAGAGGTTTCCAGGTCCTGGTACAGTGCCTGAAGTTCAGGATCAGCCTGAACTCCAACCCAGATAATTCTCATTCGGCTCTGGCCCGGCGGGAAGCTGCCAGTTCCTTTAAGTTTTAAAGAAAACTTTCGATGTTTAGTCACCACTTCTGTCAGGACTGATTTGATAGTAGCCACTGACTTTTCGTCTGCTTCACCTATGAATTTAAGAGTCAGATGGTAATTTTCTGGAGCCACCCACTTTAATCCGGCGGCTGCAGGTTTTAAACTCCTGACCAGAGACTCTAACTGCCGTTTTATCTCCGGGATGAGGTCTATAGCAATGAAGATTCTCATCTTTCAGTTTTTTTCTCCAACTCTACTAATTTTAACCTTAACATATCCAGAGCTTTTTGAGTAGTCAGAAATTTAATCTGCTCACGATTGCCCAGGAAAAAGTTCTTTTCTACCAACACTCCACCAGGAAAGGCCAAGCCGGTATAGACCAGTCCTACCGGTTTGGTTTCAGAACCACCCCCTGGTCCTGCAATACCAGTGGTGGAAAGGCCAAAGTCAGCTCCGGCTCTCTCCCTGACACCCCTGGCCATGGCTTCAGCTACTTCGGCACTGACAGCACCTTTGTCTTTGATTAGCCCTTCTGGAACTCCGAGAAGTCTTATTTTGCTTTCGTTGCTGTAGGTAACGACTGATTCAAGAAAGTAGTTGGAACTTCCAGGCACATCGGTTATCCGGCTGGCCAGAAGGCCTCCACTGCAGGATTCAGCGCAGGCCAGAGTCTTTTTCATCTGGGCCAACTTGGAACCGATCACTTTTTCCAGGGGTTCATCTTCTTGAGAAAAAACCCGGTTTCCAAGAACTGTTAATATTTTATTCTTTAACCTATTTAGGACCCTCAGATCCTGAACAAGTCTTTTTTCTTCAGTAAGCAGTCTGAGTCTGACCTGGACCTCACCAGGCGAAGCCAGAGTGATCAACTCAAGGTTTTTGGGAAGCTCCGGGTAAACAGGTTTCAACTGGTCTTCAACCCAGGATTCCCCACATCCGGTAACCCTCAAAACAGCCTGCAGGAGCCGTTTTTGACTGAAATTTTTAAGCTTGGGCAAAACCAGATTTTCTACCATCGGCTTCAACTCTCTGGGCGGACCTGGAAGAAGAATGAATATCTGTTCTTCAGCCTCTACCCAGAGACCTGGAGCAGTGCCGTTGGGGTTTTCCAGAATCTCAGCCCCTTCAATTACCAGAGCCTGTTTTCGGTTGGACAAGGGCATTTTGAGGCCCCGGCTTTCAAATCTCTTTTTAATTTTTCCCAGCAGGTCTTTTCTAAAGACCAGTCTTCGGTGGAGTACCCGGGAGAGGGCCTCTTTTGTTCGATCATCTTCAGTTGGACCAAGGCCGCCACTCATGATGATAAGCCAGCTTCTTGCTCGGGCCACTTCAAGGGCTTCTTGAAGTTCAGACAAACGGTCCCCCACCACGGTTTTGTAGCTGAGTTGCAGACCCAGCTCTTCGAGTTTACCTGCGAGATAGAGAGAATTGGTTTCCAGAAAATGGGAGGTAAGCAGCTCGCTTCCGATGGCGATGAATTCAACCTTTTTTTTGATTTTTCTGGTTGCCATTTTATAACCTGTTTGTACGTTTATAAGCTTATAAACAAAATACCCGCATGAATTATCAGGTTTACCAGAAGACCACTTCCCAGGTCATCAGCCATGATACCCCAGCCCCAGGGAAGGGTCTCAAGTCTTTTAACTCCAATTGGTTTAAGGATATCAATAAACCGGAAGAGAAGAAAACAGACCCCCAGAACAAACCAGTCGGGTTTGAGCAAAAAAAGAGCCAGTAACTGCCCGGCCACCTCATCGATGACAATCTTTCCTGGGTCTTTAAGTTTAAGGCTTCGGGCATAGATAGAAGAAGAAATTACTCCAGCAATAGTGATCAGTATAAGAAGAAGAAGATAAAGAGGCCAGCTGACCTGAAAAAGATAAAACCTGTAAGATACCACAACTATTAAGCTGGCCAGAGTTCCCGGGGCCAGAGGGAAAAGTCCGATTCCAAAAAATGTGGATACCACCTTGGCTAAATTAATCATCTACTATCCTTCCAACCAGGTCATAGGTTAAAGTGCGGGTAATCTTAACCTTATAAAAAGGCATTAAGTTTCTTCTAATGAACTGAACTCCAGGTTCTATAAGAACCAGGCCGTCAACTTCCGGAGCCTGAAACCTGGCTCTGCCAGTCAACCAGTTTTTTCGTTTTAGGTGCGGTCCTTCCATCAGCACTTCGATCGTTTTTCCCAGGAAGCTACGGTAGAAATCTCTGGAAATTTCCTTTTGAACAGCGATTATTTCCCTTTGTCTTTCTTTTTTAATATACTCGGGGATTGAATCAACCAAGCTGCTGGCTCTTGTCCCAGGTTCTGCAGAGTAGCAGAAAACACCAAGGTGTTCAAATCTGGCTGCCCTGACAAAATCCTTAAGTTCTCGAAACTCTCTTTCTCCTTCGCCCGGAAAACCCACAATCAGAGAGGTCCTGATTACCGAACCGGGAACTTTCTTCCGTATCTTATCCAGAAGCTTCAGGGCCCGGCTTCCGCTCATAGACCGGCCCATTCTTTTCAGAATCGAAGCCGAAGCATGTTGAAAAGGTAAATCCAGGTAGCGGCAAATCTTTGGCTCTTTCATGATATCAAGTAGAGATTCGTCCACCTCTTCGGGATAGCCATATAGTATTCTTATCCACTCCAGGCCCCTGATGGGAAGCAATTTTTCCAGAAGTCGAGCCAGACCATTCTTTAAGCCAAGATCGCGACCATAATAGGTAGTATCATGCGATACCAGATTTATTTCTTTAAAACCCAGGGAAACCAGGTTCCGGACCTCGCTAACTACGGAGTTAATTCTTCTTGATTTATAGGGACCTTTAATCAAGGGGATGCTGCAGAAGGAACAGCGATGAGAACACCCCTCAGAAATTTTAACATAGGTCCAGAAAGGCCCTGTTGAAATTACCCTGGGAGTGCGATGGTCAAGAAGAAAGGTGTCTTTCTCAGGCGGGTTGTGGCCCTGTTCAATAAGTTCATCTATTCGGTTAAAAGACTTTACTCCCGTCCATAGGTCAACTTGTGGATATCTGGCCTTAAGAAAATCCGGAAAGCGTTCTACATAGCAGCCAGCCACCACTACCAGCCTTCCAGCTTTCTGCTTTTTCCATTCCAGGGCCTGCTCGACGACCTGATGGGCTTCCTCCCGGGCCGGCTGGATAAATCCACAGGTGTTGATGATTAAAACCTCAGCTTTATTTAGGTCTGAAGTGAACTGGTAACCTTTTCGATCCAGGATTCCCAGCATGACTTCAGAGTCAACCAGGTTCTTGGAGCAACCCAGGGTAATAAGATAAACTTTTAACATTGAGCTGATTTTCAAGGATATATCCGGTAAAGCAACCGGGGGAAGGGTATGGCTTCTCTGATGTGGGACAATTTGCAGAGCCAGGCCACAGTCCTTTCCAGACCCAGACCAAAGCCGGAGTGAGGGAAGGTGCCGTATTTTCTAAGGTCAATGTACCATTCATATGCTTCTCGTGGCAGATTAAATTCCTTAATCCGCTTTTCCAGTAAATCCAGGTCGTGAATTCTCTGCCCGCCACCTATGATTTCACCATAACCCTCCGATGCCAGAAAATCAACGCCCAGGGCCAGGTCTGGTCTTTGTGGATCTGGCTGCATATAAAAAGCTTTTATCCTGGCTGGAAAATGGGTAACACAGACCGGGCGATCATAAACTTGAGAGAGAATGGTTTCCTCAGGTGCCCCGAAATCATCTCCGTAAACAATCTGGCTGCCATGTTGCTGGAGTATTTTTATGGCTTCATCGTAGGTGAGACGAGGAAAGGGTTTTTTAATTCTCTCCAGAGGAGCGGTATCTCTTTCCAGAATTTCCAGGTCCTGTTTTCGCCTTTCAAGCACTCTCTCCAGGATATACATTATCAGGTCTTCGCCCAGTTCGATGATATCCTGCAGGGTTGCGAAAGCCACTTCTGGCTCTACCATCCAGAATTCAATCAGATGGCGTCTGGTTTTAGATTTTTCTGCCCGAAAAGTGGGCCCAAAACAGTAAACTTTTCCGAAAGCCGCAGCCGTGGCTTCGTTATAAAGCTGACCACTCTGGCTGAGGTAAGCTTTCTGGTCAAAGTACTGAGTTTCAAACAAAGTGGTAGTTCCCTCACAGGCACTCGGAGTAAGAATGGGAGTGTCCATCAACCGGAAACCACGGCCGTCAAAAAAATCCCTGATGGCCCTGATGGTTTCGGCTCTGACCTGAAGAATGGCATGTTGTTTCTGAGAACGGAGCCAAAGATGTCGGTGCTCCATTAAAAATGGAACGGAATGTTCTTTGGGGGTGATGGGATAGTCTTGGGCAATCTGAATAACTTCTATTTCAGTTATTTCCAGCTCATAGCCGCCTGGAGCCCGTCGGTCTTCCTTCACCCGTCCCCGAACAATAACTGAAGATTCCTGGGTCAGCTCGTCGAATATCTTAAAAAGGGGAAAATCTTTGTCAGGGTTGAAGATGGTACCTTGAACGATTCCGGTTCCGTCTCTTATCAGCAGAAATCGCACTTTTCCGCTTGACCTTTTGTTATAAACCCAGCCTCGGATTTCAACTTCTTGACCGTGGTACTGACTGATATCTTCGATGTAGACCCATTTCATAGTGAAAGAATTATACCAAAAAAGCTGGTTAAATCAATCAAAGAGATTTGACCCTGGCCTGGGTTCTCCAATTTGCAAATTGGGCCTTTCTGTTTTAACTTATTGATGATATAAGATGGCTGATATTAAACCCTTTAAACCAGTTAAGTTAATCTGTGGCCTGATCCATTCCACAGCCGAAATCAGAAAGAGGGCTGAAAAAGAACTGGAGAACGAATTCGGTCCGGTTGACCTAGCCAGTCCTTCCTTTCCCTTTACCTGCACCGAGTACTACCGGCGGGAAATGGGGCCAGAGCTTTATCGTTGTTTTTTGAGTTTTGAGAAGCTAAGACAGCCGCAAGAACTTTCGGAGATAAAAGTAAAGACCAACCATATTGAAGAAAAGTTCCGGCTTCTTTTCCCGCACATTTTGAGGCCCGTTAATCTGGACCCTGGTTATCTGCGGTCTTCAGCTCTGGTCATGGCTACCACCAAAGACTTTGCCCACCGTATCCCTCTAATGAATGGCATTTATGCTCATTTAGAGCTTCTTTTTACCAGAAGTGGAGTTAAACTGCTGGATTGGACCTATCCGGATTTCAGGGTCAATACCTATCACCAATTTTTTCTTCAGGTTCGGCAGTTATACTTGAAACAACTTCATTCGGCCAGGAAAATGACTTAATCATCCCGGCGATCACTCCTGGCCCATTCCAGAAAGCGCTCAGCCGAACCTGGTCTGTTGTTCAGGTACTCACTTATGATGATTACTGCCCAGAAATCTGGACTCAGAGGGTCAGCTATGACTGCTGAGAGGCCGTGCCCGATAAGGTTGCTCAGAAAAATCAGGTTTACCAGTCGGCGACGGGGCAGACCGTAAGAAATATTACTGAGACCGGCTATAGTCTTTATTCCGGGGAATTCCTGCCTGGCCAGAAGCAAACTCTTCAGAAAAAGCTGACCGGCTTCCGGAAAGACGGCCATCGGTCGTAGTAAAAGATCGAGATATACTTCATCCTGGCTGAGGCTGGTGGTACTGAACAGGCGGTTTAATATGCGATCAGCAATTTTTATAATTTTTTCGGGAGTATCCGGAAAGCCACTTTCATCCAGAGCAGAAACTATTACTTCCGGCCGAAAATCTCTGATTAGAGGCAAAATTTCTTCCATTTCGGCCTTCCTGCCTGGCAGAGAGTTTAAGAGGGCCTGACCTTTGTGAACCTTCAATCCGGCTTCCAGCGCCCTGGGGTTCGGGCTGTCTATGGAAAGCGGAATTGAAACTTGCTCTTGAAGTATCGGAACAATCCATTTCAGGAGCTCTTCTTCCTGGTCGATAATAGAAGCAGCATTTACTTCAAGGTAGCTACAGCCGGCCTGTTGTTGCCTGATTGCCAGGTCCACAAGGATGTCGGCCTGCCGGTTCAGGAAAGCCTCTTCTACCGGCTGACGACTGGAATTAATCAGTTCACCGATGACAATCATTATCCGGCTTTTTTTATTAAAGATGCTATTTCTAAATCTTGGGTTAGTCCTCTTCTGGATTGTAGGGGGATATTTCTCTCAGACGCTCAATTATTCCAGGGAGTTCTTTAAGTACAGTTTCAACATCCTGTTCGGTGTTAAACCGCCCAAGTGACATCCTGATGGCTGAACGAGCAATATCTGGCTTTAGGCCTATAGCCATAAGAACATGAGAGGCTTCTTCAGATTCTTCACTGCAGGCTGAGCCGGTTGAGACATAAATTTCTTTGGTGGCCAGAGCCAGTAAAATCGCCTCAGCTTCCAGACCGGGAAAAGCAAAGTTGACTGTAGACTTTATTCTTTTCTCCGGATGACCATTAAATTTGATTCGGGGAAGACGCTGTTCCAGACCAGTTTTAAGTTTTTCTCCGAGTTTTTCCAGACGATCTTTGTCTTTCTTCCATCTTTCTTTAAGAATCCGGGCAGCTTCACCAAAACCGATAATTCCAGCGGTGTTTTCGGTGCCAGCCCTTAGACCGAATTCCTGGTGCCCACCGTGAATGAAAGGTACTATGGGAGTTCCTTTTCTAAGGTAAAGAGCTCCAACTCCTTTAGGACCGTAGATTTTGTGAGAGGAAACGGTTAAAAGGTCTACCTCCAGTTTTTCGACATTGACTTCCATTTTACCAAAAGACTGTACTGCATCTGTATGAACCAGTACTCCGTAGCGATGGGCAATCCTAACTACTTCTTCGAGCGGCTGAATGGTCCCGATTTCGTTGTTGGCCATCATCACCGAGACCAGGGCTGTATCTTCAGTTATCACCGATTGGAGATAGTCAAGGTCAATCACTCCATAGCGGTCAACTGGTAGGTAGTGGACAATATAGCCTTTTTTCTCCAAGTAGCGAGCTGTTTCCAGAACGGCCGGGTGTTCGATCGCGCTGGTGATAAATTTCTTTTTATCAGGCTGAGCCTCAAGCACTCCAATAATGGCAAAATTGTCAGACTCAGTTCCCGAGCCGGTAAATATAATTTCACTTCGATGGGCCCCAAGAGCAGAAGCAACCTCCTCTCGGGCTTCAGTTATCAGCTCTTTAACCTGGCGCCCCAGGGGATAAAGAGAAGAAGGATTGCCAAAATGCTCCCGGATGAACCAGGTCATTTTTTCGGCCACCTGAGGGTCAAGCGGTGTGGTTGCATTGTTATCAAGGTAGACCATTTTTTCCTCAAACCTATTTTACACCTGCTCTCAAATTAAAGAAGAGCTCAGCTCAATTCAGTTTCGAAAGAAAATCAGGCAAATTTTTCTTTGATGATCTTAACCACTTCCAGCCCGGCTCTCTTTTGACCTTCTTCTGCTGAAGCCCCCAGATGAGGGGTGGCTGTAACCCGGGGATGGTCAATAAGGCTGAAATCTTCGGGAGGTTCCTTTTCAAAGACATCAAGAGCCGCAGCTTTAACCTTGCCTGAATTCAGGGCTTCAAGCAGCGCTTTTTCATCAACCACTCCACCACGGGCCACGTTAATTATAACTACACCGTCTTTCATCATGGCAAACTCGGCCGGTCCCAGAATCGGACGGGGAGTTTTGGGAACATGCAGGGTGATGATATCAGCTCGCTTCAAAAGTTCTTCCAGGCTAACCTGGCTTACTGGAAGGTCGGTTTTGATCTGAATTACATCATAAGCTATAACTGTCATGCCAAAGGCCAGAGCTCTTCTGGCTACCTCTGTCCCGATCCGGCCAAAACCAATTATTCCCAGAGTTTTTCCGTAGAGCTCGGTCCCCATAAAAGCTTTCTTTTCCCATTGGTGCTTTTTCATGGACAAATTGGCTGGGCCGTGATGTCTGACTGCTCCGAGCATCAAACCAAGAGTATGCTCGGCCACCGAAATTGAGGTCGCAGCCGGGGTGTTGGCCACTTCCACTCCTTTTTCTCTGGCTGCAGCCGTGTCAATGTTATCAAGGCCGATACCAGCTCTGATTATCAACTTTAGATTTTTCCCAGCTTCAATCACCGGCCGGGTGATTTTGGTAGCACTTCTAACCACTACCACCTCAAAATCGGGAATAAGCGAAACCAATTCAGGCTCAGTTAGACCGGTCTTGACTACCACCTCAAACCCTGGAACTTGTTTGAGCTGTTCTATGGCCTCTTTATCCAAACTATCGGCAATTAGTATTCTGGTCATTGCCATCCCTCCCGTAAGATTTTTTCAGCCGCAGCTACCGAAGCTCCCGGCTGGAATTTATCATAGCCCAGGTCAAGAAGAGTCATCTCCAGGGCAGAGAGGGCTGTGATGATGTCAAAGCCGCCCATATATCCGAGATGAGCGATTCGGAAAAATTCTCCTTTATGGGGGTCCTGGGCGTTGGAGATGTAGGCCATGTACTTATTCTGCATGGTCTTGACCAGCTTGTTGCCGTCCACTCCAGCCGGAGTTTTGACTGCAGTCAGGATATTTCCGGGTCTTTTAGGCAGAAGTTCGAGCCCCAGCGCCTTGACTCCAGCCCTGGTGGCCTCACCCAGAACCTGATGATGCTTCAGAAGTTTTTCCAGGCCGAGCCCCTTAATGATATCCAGAGCTTTTTTCTGCTGAATAACCAGAGAAACGGCCGGGGTCCAGGGAGTGGTCTGCTTTTCAAGGTTTTTGCGGTACTTTTTAATATCAAAATAAAACTTGGGCAATTTTGAGGTTTCCACCATTTTCCAGGCTTTGGGACTGAAGGCAATGTAGGCCAGTCCAGGCGGAATCATGAATGACTTCTGTGAACCGGTGACCATAACGTCAATTTTCCACTCATCCATTGGGCAGGGAGTAGCTCCCAGGCCAGAAATTCCGTCTACCACCAGGATAGCCTCGGTTTCAGCCACCACTTCACCAAAACCCTTAATGTCAAAAATAGCTCCGGTTGAGGTTTCCGAAAGAGTGGTGAAGATGGCTTTCACCCCAGGGGTTTTTTTGATTTCCTCAGCTAACTGTTCTTTGCTGAAGTCATCACCCCAGTTCAGGATAATTTCTTTGGTGTCCAGACCATAAGCCCGGCAGAGGTTGCCCCACCGTTCCCCGAATTTTCCGCCGTTAATAGTTATGACCTTATCACCTGGAGAAAGAGTATTGATGACGGCTGTTTCCATGGCTCCGGTTCCCGAGGCGGCCAGGATGTAAACATCTTCTTTTGTTCCGAAAACATACTTTAACCCTTCGGTAACTTCCATGAAAATTTTTGAAAATTCTGGCGTCCGGTGGTGGATGATGGGCTCAGCTGCTATGGACAGAACAGTCTCCGGAATTGGAGTAGGTCCGGGTGAAAGCAGATAATACTTTTTAATCATATTAGTCCTCCTGTTAAAAAAATTATTAATCCGTTTGCTATCAATTTATAATAAATATCAAATAAAAAATAAAGTCAATAATTACAATTCCAGGAGCAGGCTGGTCAAAAGAGCTGTGCGTTGAATAAAAGAAGGAAGGAGGAGATGTTCGTTAGAAGCGTGCATGCCTTCCCCCTCTGGGCCAAGTCCATCCAGGGTCGGGATTCCCAGATGTGAGGCAATGGAAGCATCGGAACCACCACCTGATTTTCCTGGAATAAGCTCCTGTCCCAGTCCTGCGGCTATTGTTCTGGCTCTGGCAAAAAGTTCCTTTGAACCACGAGTAAATTCCATCGGTGGGGTAAAGCTCTGCAGGCTGGCTTTTATTCTGGATCCGCTGTTCACCGGTTGCCTTTCCCTCAGAAAAGACTTTATTTTTTCCAGGTCTGAGGAAGTCCAGAACCTCAGATCACAGACAGCCCAGGCTTTTTCCGGAACCACGTTAGCTTTTTCCCCACCTCCTATCATCCCAATATTCAAACTCATTCCTTTTATTTTGAGTTTTTTTAGTCTTTGGAGCTGAGCTATTAATTCTTCAATGGCGTTTATTCCTCGTTCCGGAGTGCTGGCATGGGCTGCCCTACCGGTACATTCAAGCTGGACAACTATCCGCCCTTTCCTCTGAACCTTCAGGGCTCCTCCAGGTAATCCGGGTTCCAGACAGAGAACCAGCCCAGATTTACTAGCTAGAGAAGCTATTTGCCGATGGCTTTCTTCGTTTCCAGTTTCTTCGGCTGAATTTATAAAAAACCAGATTTTTCTTCTTGGTTTAAGGTTCAAACTGTGAAGAGCTCTGAGGGCAAAAATGGCCTGAACCAGGCCAGCCTTCATATCAAGGGCTCCTGGACCATAGACCCGGTCACCTTCTAAGTAAAAAGGCATTCTTTTCAGAGTCCCTACCGGCCAGACAGTGTCAGCATGGCCTAATACGAGAACAGGCCGAGCCTTGGTTTTCCCTGAATCATATTCCACCAGAAACAGATCGCCTATTTCCTTCTGAGAGAATTTTTTGACCTTCACCCCCAGTCCGGAAAGCTGTCTGAGAATTTCCTCAGTGCATCGGTCAACCGCTTTTTTATCTGAAGTGGGCGATTCCAGCTGAACCAGAGTTTTTAACAGCCTGACCATCTCGCCCTGACGGGATTTGAAATACATATTGAGATCCATTTTCCCTCCTGGCCCTCGTTTTTTTTAATTATATATTTTTACTGGAAAACTTTTAAGCTCTTTATGGTAAAAAATTCTTGCCAGGAAATAAAAAGAGTTGATTTGACCGGTAAAATCAAATAAATTTTAATCATGAATAACAGGCTTTTGGTCATTTTCCTTGTCCTGTTGAGTTCCTTCACCCTGCTATCAGGTGAGATTTATTATCCCTGGCAATCCACCTTTATCGGTGCTCTTGACCCCAGGGCCTGGCCCGGTCTGATGATAGTATCCAGTCCAGAAGCAGCCTTTGCTTTCTGCCCACAGGTCTACCGTCAGGCCAGGTCGGCTGAATTTCATGACTTTTTTTATCTGGTTTCAGAGGTGGGGCCCCATTCCCCGGATGGTTTATATGCTTCTATGAAATTCGACCTGAGATTACCATTCAAGAAAGGAAGGGAAACCCCTATCTTTCTGAAACCAACACTGCCAAGACACGAAATGGTGGTAGAATGGAGCCGCCGGGATGAGAAAACGGTAATTGGAAAATACAGGTTTCCAGATTTTATTGACCGGTTTAAAATAATCTTCTATTTTCCCTGGGATTTTAAGGGAATCTATAATTATCTGCCTGAATCAGGCTATGTGCATGGCCAGAGCAGCTTAAACCAATCTGAGCATTACCTATGCTGGTTAAGTCTTAAACCAGAGGCAGTGGAACCTTCTGGCGATCAACTACATCTCACCTATGTAATAAAGGGTCAGACAGAGATTTACTTTGTAGCCAGCAGCGGTGAAAGCCTGGATTCAATCAGTGGTAGAATAGCCAGTTTTCAAAACTTAAAGAAAATAAACAATTTTCTTAACGAAGAAAAAAAAGCCTATTCAAATAAAAGACTTCAGGTAAGTGGTTTGTATGAAGGAATTGCTGAGGCTATAACCAATAACCTTTTCTGGATGACTCTTTATCAGAATGGTTTTCATCGCTTTTATACTCCGGCCGGGCGGGGCTGGATATTTCCCAAGGCAGACGGACAGCCTGATCACTGGACTATTTTTGAATGGGATTCGTTTTTTAACTCTCTGGAATTGTCGGTGGAAAGCACCAGGCTGGCTTCTGATGTTCTCAAAGCAGTACTTCAGACTCAATACCAGAACGGTAACATCCCCAACTGGCGGGGGCGATTTAGTGGCACCCCCGACCGCTCACAACCGCCAGTTGGCTCTTTTGCTATTCTGAAGTTCTTTTTAAGAACAGGAGACCTGGAGCTTCTGAAATTTGCCTATCCCTACCTTAAAAAATGGCACAGCTTCTGGACTGAACCCAGACCTGGTGGTCATCCCAGAAGAGATGGCAATCACGACGGACTTTTAGAGTGGGGAAGTGATGCCGACCTGGTAGCCACTGAAACACCTCCCTGGGAAAAAGGGGCAAGCGGCAAACAAAGAGCCATGTGGGAATCCGGTCAGGATGACCTTCCTAACTGGGACGAAGCAACTTTTAACGAAAAAACCGGAACCCTGGAAATGAATTGCGTTGACCTCAACAGTCTTTATGCCCTTGACTCCTACTGTCTGGCTCAGATAGCTGGTTTCCTCGGTTATGAAGTAGATAGCCGTAAATACCTTTACGAATATGAACGGCTTAAAAACTTAATTAACCAGCAGCTCTGGAACGAGAAGGAAGGTTTTTACTTCGACCGCCATTGGGATGGACGTTTTTCCAGCCGTAAGGCTGCTTCCAATTTCTTTCCGCTGGTAGCCAGAATTCCCGATGAAGAAAAAGCGCTAAAAATGCTAAAAAGACTCTTAAATCCTCAGGAGTTCTGGGGTGATTTTGTAATCCCGACCATCTCCCGTGATGACGGGGCCTTTAAAGACCAGCAGTACTGGCGGGGAACCATCTGGCCTCCGACCAATTACCTTGTTTATCAGGGATTGAAAGCTTACGGTTTTGACCTGGTTGCCGCTGACTTTGCCCGGAGAAGTTCTGACCTGTTTTTAAGAATCTGGAAAAATTACCAGCTCTGCCCTGAAAATTTTGATTCCAGGACAGGAGAGGCCGGGGGACAGCGCTACCAAAGCTGGGGTCCACTCTTTGCTCTAATTGCCCTTGAGGAATATCTTGATGTTACTCCTTGGGACGGATTTAGATTCGGACAGCTCAATCCAGAAAAGAAGGGTGTGCTGAAACGTCTGGCTGTTCTTGGCCGCCATTATGAAGTTGAAATATCCTCTTCCAGAACCAGGCTGGTTGAAGAAAGCCGGGAATTACTCAGAGCTGACGGGCCGGCCGTTTTCAGACATTTTCTTTTTACAGAGAGGGAAATATCATTTGAAGTAAAAAGCCTGAAAAAAAGAAAGATTACCATTTATCCTGGTGACCGGAAAAAAGGACAGATTTTGATAGATGGAAAGGAAAGCGGCCAGTTTGAAGGCCGCTCTATCGAGCTGGTGGTTCCAGAAGGAGAACATCGGGTAGTAATTATAATTACCGATTAAATTTCATAATCAGAATAAGATTTTCTCCAAAATCTTATGGCGACCCTGGACTAAAACTTTTGATCCTACCAAAAAAACTTTTATTCCCTGAGGATAAGAACTGGATGGCCGGCAGCACTTAGCCTTTCAGCCAGTGACCTGGCTTCCATCTCTGAGTCAGCTTTCAGTCTGACGCGGTAGAAAGTCTGCTGGCCGGATTGAAAAGGTGAGATGAAAACTGAGGGAAATTCTGACTGAAGTTTTAAGTAAAGAGCTCTGGCTCTTTCCGGATTTACAAAAGAACCTACCTGAAGAAAATAAGCATCGCCGCTTTGAGCTTTAACTGATTCAAAACCAACCACCTCAAGCCTGACCCGGGCTATACCGGGACCAATCATATCGAGCATCCTGGCGGCAGCGTAGGAAAGATCAATAATTCTGTCCTTAATAAAAGGCCCACGGTCGTTAATCCTGACATTAACCTGACGGCCGTTTTCTAGGTTAGTTACCTGAACTACTGTTCCGAAAGGAAGGGTACGATGGGCAGCCGTCAGGTCATGTTGGTTGAAAATTTCCCGACTTGAAGTAGGACGGCCATGAAATTCTGGTCCATACCAGGAGGCCAGACCAGTTTCGACATAGCCTTTTGCAGGTAAGCTAACTGGAGCCGGAGGACGACAGGAAAATAATAAAATGATTAGTACTGCAATCAACCCGGCAATAATTTTGCTCATATTTATAATTTAAGCAGGATACTCTGACAAATTCAAATAGATTGACAATAGAGCTCAATTAAAGTGAAAATTAAATAACAATTAAATGTAATTTCCTGAGGAGATTATTATGAAAAAAAAGGAATTAAGAAAGCTGGAATTGCCCGAATCACCATATCGCGACCTGGAATTTCTGGAATCTCTGGAAGGAAGAACCCTGAGGATTTTGAGTGAATACGTCTGGCCTATGGCACGCCTGGAAAAACTAAAGGTAGAGAGTACTATCCTGTTTCTGGGTTCTTCCAAAGCCAGTCCAGCCAGCTCGGACACTGTTCTTCATAGATATTACTGGGAAGCCGAAGAACTGGCTTACTTAATCACTAAATGGGGTATGAATTTAAAACCCAGAGGACGAAAATACGTAGTCTGCACCGGTGGGGGACCTGGAATCATGGAAGCAGCTAACAGGGGAGCCACCAGAGCTGGAGGCAAAAGCATTGGTATGAACATTTCACTACCTCAGCCTCAGCTTCCGAATCCGTACATAACTCCCGAGCTAAACTTTACCTTCCATTATTTTTTCATGAGAAAATTCTGGCTGCTTTATAAGGCTAAAGCAGTTATTGCTTTTCCTGGGGGATATGGAACCCTGGATGAGTTTTTTGAAATAATAACTCTGCTTCAAACCGGCAAAGTTTCCAGAAAAGAAGTTATACTTATTCTTTATGGACGTGATTACTGGGATAAGGTTATCAATTTCCAGGCTCTTGTAGATTACAAAGCCATTACCGAAGAAGACCTGAAGCTGTTTACAGTTTGTTCTTCCCCCCAGGAAACCTTTGCCCTCTTAAAAAAGAAATTACCGGAAATGAGCTAAGAAATCAGGGGGTTCTCAGGCCTTTCCGCTCGGATTTCACCTGAATAAGCCAGTAAATTATCAACCCTGCGGTTATTCCAGTAAGGTCAGCCAGCCAATCTCTCCAGTCACACTGCCGGCCCGGGACAAAACGCTGATGAAGCTCATCGGTTAGCCCGATTAAAGCTCCAGTCATAAAAGTCAGGTAGATTCGAAGGAAAAGATGCTCTTGAAAATTTTTGAAAAAGCCAAGGGCCAGTAAAAAACCGAGTACTGTGAACTCCAGCCAGTGGGCTCCTTTGTCCCAGAAACATAACCCGAATTTTAATTTTAAGGACTTTGAAGACAGAAAAAAAATAAGCCCGCCGTAGGCCAGAGCTGGAGCAAAATAAAACCAGTTTCGGTTAAATTTCATTCTTATCCCATCTTTCAAAAATGATATTTTATCAGCTGATGGGATTTTTACAAGTGCCATCTTCAATATTTTTGCCCTTTCCTTGACTAAAATAATCGGGTATGATATCAAACAAGGGGTTTAAAATGGATAAACAAACATCATATTTCCGTGGCCTTGAATATCCTGGCCGGTTCATAATAGGCGGTCAGTTCAGGAGCAGTGAGGATGTCTGCCTGGCTTACGGCCTGACCGGACGTTCAGCCGCCAGTCAGGCTCGGCGCCTGGTCAGAAAAGACAACGGAATCTGGGTGGAGCCAACCGACCCACAGCTTCTGATGGGTGGCCGTCCTGATCTGCTCATCTACCCAGCTGTTCTTTATTCAGCCAGCGGGCTGGTGGTTTCGAATGGTAAACAGACGACCGAAATAATGGGCGCTCTGGAATCCGGGCGAGACCCTCTCCTGGCCCTGGTCAGAACTCTTAAAGACTGGAAGTACGAGCCAGACGAGCCCATTTTTACTCCAAGAATAAGTCTGGCTTATTCTGGCGGATTCACTCTGGCCCTGAGCCTGATTAAAAGAGGAGAGTTCGGAGCCGTAATCAGAAACTATTTTGAGTTGCCTTTGATTCCTGGAAAGGGATGGCTGATTATGACTTATCTGGGAGTAAACGTTGACCCCGTGCCCTCATTTTTCGGCGAACCCATTTCGGTCGAAATAACCGGCCAGACCGCAGAAGAAGTGGCCAGTGAGATTTATGATTCTCTGGCCCCATCTCCGGAAAAGAATGACTTTAGAGTGGCTGTAGCCTGTCTTAAGGTTTCTACTGGAGATGCTCAGGTTCAAGAAATTAAAATTATTAATCGAAATTAAGGATATAACCATGGAAGAGAAAACCCAGAGAACTGAGAGAACTCAATATCAGACCAAAGTCAGTGAAGATTTTCCAGAAACACTGACCGTTGGAGATACCAGGTTTATAAAAAGAATCTCCATGCGCTACGGAGAAAACCCTGGATATCCAGCTGCTTTTTATGTTGAAGAGGGAGCTGCCGGGCCAAATATGGCTACTATGGAAGTTCTCCAGGAAGGCACCAAAGGTTTGAGCTACATTAACGTGGGTGATATGGACCTGGGTCAACGTCTAGCGAAAAAGATAACCGAGGTTTTTCCGGGTCTGGCGGTGGCAGTCATCATCAAACATGAGATGCCCAGTGGAGTAGCTTTAGCCACCAACGGTCTTGAAGCTTTCCAGAAAGCCTGGCAAACTGACCCGCTTTCCAATTTCGGAAGCGTCGATGTATTTAACTTCCGGGTGGAAGAAGACCTGGCCAGATTACTGGTGGAAAGTCCCCGGAACATCGAAGTGGTTTATGCTCCCGATTTCAGCCAGGAAGCCTTGGCCGTACTTTCTACCCGTAAAGTTCTGAGAGTGGTCAAGATGGGCGCTCCGCTCGAATCTCAAGCAGTGGATAATGGCCTGGAATTAAAACGGGTCGCCGGAGGACTTCTGATCCAGAAAAGATTTAACTCCAGAATAGTCTCACCTGAATTTATAGATGTGGTCTCTCAAAAAAAGCCAGTTGAATCTCAGTTAAAGGCTGCTCTTTTAACCTGGACAGTGGCTTGCTTTACCCGCTCCAACGCCATAGTCATCGGAACTGAGGACAAAATCCATGGAATAGGCTCCGGCCAGAGAAGCCGGATAGATGCAGCCGAAGATGCCATCAGGTTATCTCACCGGGGTTATGGACCCCAGGGTTGCGTGTTAGCTTCTGATGCTTTTATGCCCTTTCCTGACGTGGTCGAGCTGGCAGCCGCCCATGGAATTACTGGAATCATTTATCCTCTTGGTTCAGTCCGGGACCAGGAGGTCATAAAGCGGGCTGACCAGCTGGGTCTGGTGATGATGGTCACCAGAAAGCCGGGTGAAATTGACTGCGAAAGATGTTTTTTACATCGATAATTCAGTAATAGGATATTTTTTCTGACTCACACTGTGAAGAAAAAAGAAGCTCAACCTGGTTTGATTTATGTCATCCAGAAACATCGCTCCTCCCATCTCCATTATGACCTCAGGCTTGAAGAAAACGACCTTCTTAAAAGCTGGGCTCTGCCAAAAGAACCTCCGACAGAGCCTGAAGTGAAAAGACTGGCCATCGAGGTGGAAGACCATCCGTTGGGATACGAGAATTTTGAAGGCCAGATTCCCGAGGATGAATATGGAGCCGGAACTGTGGAAATTTGGGACCGGGGGACCTATAAACCCCTCAGGCGAACAAATGAGTTGATTGAAATTCAACTTTTCGGCCGCCAGCTAAGGGGTATTTATACTCTGGTCAAGATTAAAGATAAGAAAAAAGGGCAGCCGAATCTCTGGTTGTTCTTTAAAAACAAGAACCAGAAATCAGCCAGAAAGAAAAATAGTCAAAATGAAAAAACTTAATCAATCCAGATTGGTGTTACAATTATTAATATTTTTATTACCAGCAGTGATTAGTTCTGTTCTGGTCCAGATAGCCTGCTTTCGTGGGTCAGAAGGGAACGAGGCTAATAAAAAAGTAGCAAGACTGGAATCTTCTTTTGAGACTATAAAGAACCTCGGCCTGACCCAGGAAAAAGCCTATGATTATTTGAAGATCATTACTTCCGTTGGCGGAAGACTGACTGGAAGTCCCGAGGCAGAGAAGGCTGTAGAATTAGCGGTCGGGCTGCTGGAAGGAGCAGGGGCAGACAGGGTCTGGACTGAACCTGTTCGCGTCAGACGATGGATCAGAGGAGGCCAGGAGACTGCTCTGGTCCGAAGCCGAAAATTCAGTGAGCAAAAATTACAGATAGCGGCTCTGGGCAACAGCCCTGGAACTTCGGAGGCCGGCCTGCAAGCCAAAGTGGTGGAAGTCCGAAGTTTTGAAGAATTAGCAGAGTTAAAAAACCTGGTTAAAGACAGAATTGTTTTTTTTAATGTACCGATGGACCGAACTCTGACTGACTCTTTTTTAGCTTATGGACGGGCTGCTCAGTTTAGGGTCAGAGGAGCTTCAGAAGCAGCCAGATATGGAGCCCGGGCCGTACTGGTCAGGTCAATGACTTTCAGGGTAGATGATTATCCTCATACCGGTTTGATAACCTACGATGAAACCCTGCCCATAATACCGGCTGTAGCCTTGAGTACTGCCGATGCTGAAAGGCTGCATACCTGGCTTCAGGAAGACCCGGAGCTCGAAATCTTTATAAAACTTGACTGTCAGTTTCTGGGAGAGATCACTTCTGCCAATGTCATTGGTGAACTCAGAGGTCAACTTAAACCAGAAGAGGTCATTCTGGTTGGAGGACACCTTGATAGCTGGGACTTAGGATCTGGGGCTCACGATGATGCGGCCGGATGTGCGGTGGCTATTGAAGTCCTGCGATTGATAAAAGAGGCCGGACTGAAACCCGACCGGACCGTTAGGGCCGTCCTGTTCATGGACGAAGAATTTGGAGGAACTGGGGGCCAGGCCTATGCCAGACATGAGAACCGCAAGAAGGAGAAACATCTGGTGGCTTTGGAACAGGACCGCGGGGGCTTCGTTCCAATAGGTCTGGCCATAGGTGGTGGTCAGAAAATGCTGAAAAAGCTCCAGACTATCCAGCCTTACCTTCAACCCTTAGGTATTCACTGGATAAAACCCGGAGGTGGTGGGGTGGATGTCGCACCACTGGCTGAACAGGGGGTGATAACCGGAAGCCTCATTCCAGATTCCCAAAAATATTTTGACTTCCATCACAGCGCTCTCGACCTTCCCGAAGCTGTTCATCCCCGGGAACTGGAACTTCAGGCAGTCGTGCTGGCTATGGTTGTTTATTTTCTGACTCAAAAAGGAGTTTGAAAATGTACTTAAACCTGGTCTGGCATTTTCATCAGCCAATATATCATCTTCCTGATTCGAAAAATTATCTTCTACCCTGGGTAAATTACCATAGCACCAAAAATTACTGGCAGATGCTCAAAATTATAGAAGAGCAGGAATTCCAGTGCACCGTAAACCTGGTCCCCTGCCTGGTAAAGCAGATTAAAGATTATCAAACAAGCCAGGTCATTGACCCAGTGCTGGAGTCTCTACTGAAGCCAGCTGAGAGCTTATCCGATGAAGAAATCAGTAGGTTAAAAAGGTGGTTCCATCAGTCTCGTTCGCCAGCTTCCAACGAGGAATTACAGTATCAGGTTCTTGTTTCCTTTTTCTCCCCGTTGCTTCATCCGGAAAGAAAAAGCAGGGAAGAGCTGCTCTCTTTGAGGGAAGAAATTTTTAAGCAAATCCTTGAATACTTCAAAAGATTAAAAGACCTGGGTTACTTGGAAATAACTGCCACACCTTATTACCATCCACTTCTCCCTCTTTTGGCTGACCTGGCACAGGCCCGGCCAGAAGCTCCTGACCTGCCCGAATTTCACCATCCCGAGGATGCTCTCTGGCAGCTTCAGCAGACCCGCCAGTTTTTTGAAGAGCAATTAGGTTTTACTCCAGATGGCCTCTGGCCCTCAGAGGGGGCCCTGAGTCAGACTGCCTGTGAACTTATCCACAGAGCTGGATATCTATATACCATGACCGACGAGCATCTTCTGTGGAAAAGCCTGGACCACCGGCCCCAGCTAAAGCTTCTTTATCAGCCCTATGAGTGTGCCGGGGTAAAAATTCTTTTTAGAGATAGAGAATTATCTGACTTAATTGGCTTTGAATACCATCGCTGGCCGGCTGCTGAAGCAGTCTCGGCCCTGATGAGAAAGCTGGAAAAAAGAGCGGCGGAAGTCGGCGAGGAGGCCATCTGTTCCATAATTCTGGACGGGGAAAACCCCTGGGGTTCTTACCAGAATAATGGAATTGACTTTCTGCGTCTTCTTTACGAGAAAATTAAAGCTGCTTCATTCCTCCGACCGGTTTTACCAGGCCATTATCTGAATTCCCACCAGCCAGAGAAAACTCTAACTCTGGTTTCCGGTACCTGGATGAGTGGTTTCTTCAAATGGGTTAGCCATCCGGAAAAAGTCCGCACCTGGAAAAGGCTGGCTGAGGCCAGGAGCCGAAACCATTTTTCTGAGTATCTGGCTGTGGCTGAAGGCTCTGACTGGTTCTGGTGGGCCGGAGAGACAGAAGAGCCCGAGTTTGAATTTCTTTTCAGTTCATACCTGGAAAAAGCTGAAGGTAAAAAATAAAACGAAATGAAAAAGATTAAATTTTTATTCGGGATTCACAACCATCAACCCTTAGGCAATTTTGACCATGTTTATCAAATGGCCTTCGAGCGGGCCTACTGGCCCTTTCTGGAAAAAGTCAGCCATTTTCCCCGTTTTCGCTTTGCTCTGCATTTCTCCGGATTTCTATGGGAATACCTGGAGAAGTACAGCCCGGAAGCTCTGGATTTGATTAAAAGAATGGTTCAGGCAGGTCAGGTTGAACTTCTGGGGGGTGGTTTTTATGAGCCAATACTTACTCAAATTCCAGAGAGAGACCGTCTGGCTCAGATTAACCTGATGAACCAATTTTTGCAGGAAAAATTTACCTACCAGCCCAGCGGACTCTGGCTAGCAGAAAGAGTCTGGGAACCCCACCTGGCCAGCTTTCTCAAGAATACCGGTTTTGACTACACTCTTCTTGATGAAGAACATTTTCATTATGCCGGAATTAAAAACCTCCATGGCTATTATGTGACTGAAGACCAGGGATATCAGTTTAAGATATTTCCCATCGATAAAACCCTGCGCTACTACATTCCATTCAGGTCGCTCAGCGAAATTCAGAGCTACTTTCAGAAGATTCTGGACCTGGGCTATGATACAGCTATTATCGGTGATGACGGTGAAAAGTTCGGGCTCTGGCCAGGCACCTATAACTGGGTTTATGAACAGGGCTGGCTTCAGAACTTTTTAGAGTTTCTGGAACAAAACCAGGTGGAAATGCTAACCTTCAAAGAATATCTCGAAGAGAGAGCTCCCCTGGGTCGGGTCTATTTACCACCGGCCTCCTACGAAGAAATGATGGAATGGGTTCTGCCACCAGAAGAACAAAAGAATTTCATCCAGCTAAAAAATAGTCTGCCGCTTGAAGCCCGGCGTTTTCTTCGCGGAGGTCAGTACCGCGAATTTGGTCTCAAATATCCAGAAAGCCATCATCTGCGCTGTCGCCAGCTTCTCGTTTCAGCTAAGGTCAGCCAAAGTGAGGATCTTGAAGCCAGAAAAGACCTGTATCAGGCCCAGTGCAACGATGCTTACTGGCACGGAGTTTTTGGCGGCCTTTATCTGCCTCATCTGAGGCGGGCCGTATACCAGAAACTGATCTCGGCTGAGTTGAAAATACCCTTTGTCAGCAGCTGGGAGAGGCTTGATTATGACCTCGACGGAGAAGATGAGTTTATCCTGCGTAGCCCATCCTTTTTTGTCTGGGTTAAGCCAGGTTGTGGTGGAGCTGTCACCGAAATTGACTACCGTCCCGGGTCTTTCAATCTGACCGATGTTCTGACCAGACGTCAGGAGCTCTACCATCTTTATTCGACCGCGGGCAATCAGGAAGGTGAGGGCAAATCCATTCACGAGCTACCCCGAACTCTTCCTGCCGAGGCCAGCCAGTGGCTGGTTTTTGATAAATACCGGCGTCTTTCTTTTCTGGAAAGGATTCTTCCTGAGAATTTAACAAGAGAAGAATACGAAAAAATTTATTTTAAAGAAACTGGCTTTTTGGTGGAAAAACCCTTTAAGTTCAGCCTGGAAGATGACCTGTTAACCATGGAACGATCAGCCTTAATTTCCTTTACAGAAGAAAGTTTCAATCTGATTGTGCGCAAGAGAATCAGGCCAGGGCTGAGAGCGCTACTTTTTATCTATGAAATTGAAAACCAGAGCCAGCAATCTGTTAACCTGACTTTTACTTCGGAATGGAATCTGGCTTTTTTTGAAAATCAGTACCGGCTCCACCTTGACCGGGTGGAATTTTTTGATGGTGAACTCTGGCTGGAAGCGCCAGAAGCCGAAATGATCTGGGACTTTCCGGTTAAAACGGTTTCTCAGTCAGAAAAAGATTTTGAGATTATCACCCAGGGAATCAGCTTTCATCCGGTCTGGCGGTTGAGGCTTAAAGAAGGGGAAAAAAAAGTCCTGTTTCTTATTCTTCAACACCACCCGCTCCAGCCGGCCCGATCTTCAGCCGGTTAAAAAGATTGCCTGGAATTAAAGTTCTTTCCTCAGCTATTTTATATGGTATAATGTTAAAAGTTAACGTTTTCCGGACACTTATACGATGAAAGTAAATTCAAGCCATAAAAAATTTTTCTGTCTGGTTCTTCACAGCCACATTCCCTATGTGCTAAACCATGGAAGCTGGCCACATGGGACCGACTGGCTTTATGAAGCCGCCGCCGAAACCTATCTTCCTTTGCTTGATGTCCTGAAAAAGCTCGATGAAGAGGGACTAAAGGCCGGGCTGACCATCAGCTTCACTCCGGTCCTTCTGGAACAATTGCACAGTCAGAGGTTTCGTCGGGGGTTTCTGGACTATCTGACTATGAAACTTGAAGCCGCCGTCAATGATTATCTTTATTTTCAGCAGTCAGGCCAGAGAGAATTGATTTCCCTGGCTTCTTTCTGGCGAAAATGGTATGAAAAAATTTTCCGGCTTTTCGTCGATGAATTCAGTTCAGATCTGGTGAATGGTTTTGCCAGGTTTCAGGAATCGGGCTCTGTGGAAATCATAACTTCAGCCGCCACCCATGGTTATCTGCCGCTTTTATCCCGGGATGAAAGCATAGTCCACCAGGTCAGCCAGGGCCGGTTGGTCTACCAGAGATACTTCGGCCGGAAGCCGGCCGGATTCTGGTTACCTGAATGTGCTTATCGTCCCCCTTATTCCTGGAAACCTCCTCTTGGCCAGACCGATCCTTACGAAAGGAAAGGAGTGGACGAGACTCTGGGCCAGGAAGGTTTTACCTACTTTTTCGTAGACTCGCATTTACTCAAAGGTGGTCAGGCTCTCGGGGTCTATCTGGAAAAATTTCCTGCTCTGCGCTACCTCTGGGAGAGATTCAAGGAGAAATACCGGCCTGAACCTCATCGTCCACTGGACTTTTATCAACCCTATCTGGTTCATCCGTCCCTGCTTAATGTTCTGGCCCGGGATGAAATTTCTGGAAAACAGGTCTGGAGCCGCTCTTCTGGTTATCCCGGCGACGGAAATTATCTTGAATTTCACAAAAAGCACTTTCCAGGAGGTCAGCGTTACTGGAAAATTACTGGCCCTCAAATCGACCTGGCCGATAAACTACCATATGAACCCGAAAAGGCTGAAGAGCGTTTAGAAGCCCATTCCGATCATTTCGTCTGGCTGCTGAACGAAACTCTGAAAGGTAGGGAAGAAGGCCTTATCCCCGCACTTTACGACACCGAACTGCTGGGACACTGGTGGTTTGAAGGGCCGGAATGGTTGTATCGGGTAGTCAAAAAACTCTCTAGACCTGACTCTGAAGTTAAACCGGTAACTGTTTCCAGGGCTCTGGAAAACATTCCGGCCAGTTTGATAGTTTCTCTGCCTGAAGGCTCATGGGGGGAGGGGGGGTATCACTGGATATGGTTAAATGACGAAACAGCCTGGATCTGGTCAAAAATTTATGAACTGGAGAACAAATGCTGGTCTCTTTTTAAAGACCCGGTACGGCTTAAAACCCGGAATCCAAGGTTGCTGAAACTTTTCTTTCAGGAAAAATTTCTGCTGGAAAGCTCCGACTGGCCATTCCTCATTTCCACCATGACCGCCAGAGATTATGCTGAAGCCAGAGCCAGCCTCCACTACGAAAGGGCCCGGAAACTCTTTAATCTGCTATCAGAGGACTATGACCTAACCCGGGAGGAATCCTTCTTACTCGATAGAATAGAAGAAGAAGATTCTGTATTTAAGGAGATAATTTTGCCCGATGGAAACATTCTATAAAAGAGTCCTGGTTATGATTCTATGCGGCGGAAAAGGGGAGAGGCTTTATCCTCTAACCAGAGATAGAGCCAAACCTTCGGTTCCTTTTGCCGGTAGCTACCGGATAATTGACTTCAGTCTATCCAATTCCTTAAATTCGGGCTTTCGGAAAATAGCTTTGCTTACCCAGTACAAGTCATTATCTCTCGAACGCCACATCCTTCAGGGCTGGAGTATTTTCCATCCTGAAAGTAATGAATACATCATTTCACTTCCAGCTCAGGGACGATTGAGTGAACACTGGTATGAGGGGACTGCAGACGCCGTATTTCAAAACATCTATACCATCCAACAGGAAAACCCCGATGTTATCCTGATCCTGTCTGGCGACCACGTCTACCGGGCTGATTACCGACAGGTACTGAAATTTCATCTGGAAAAAAACGCTGAAGCCGTGGTCATGGCTCATACCTGTCCGCTGGAAGAAGCCAGCAGATTTGGAGTCATTACCGTGGACGATGATTTCAGAATAATCAATTTTGCCGAAAAACCCAAGAAACCGACTCCTTTGCCCTGGTCTTCTGAGCAGGCTCTGATTTCAATGGGTGTTTATATCTTTAATACCAGTGTTCTGGTTAAAGCTCTCATCAAAGATGCCAGAAATTCTAAATCCAGCCACGACTTTGGCAAGGATGTTCTACCGGAGCTAATCAAACAGAATCGGGTTTATGCTTTCATTTATGACGATTACTGGCAGGACATAGGAACCATTGATGCCTACTGGAAAGCCAACCTGGACTTTCTCTCGGCCAACCCGCCTATTAAACTTAATGACCCAACATGGCCGATTCGCACCTACAAACCCCAGTATCCATCCTCCTATTTTATTGGCGGGGTAATCCAGAACTGCATAATTGGTTCTGGTTGTCAGATTTATGGTGGCCGGATTAAAAATTCTATTCTCTCGCCTGGAGTAGTGGTTGAAGCTGAGGCCGAGATAGAAGATTCTATTATTTTTGAGGGGACTGTAGTCAAAAAGGGAGCCAGAATTAAAAGGACCATCATCGACAAAAACGTTATCATCCCTGAAAAGTTTGCCGTAGGCTTTGACCAGGCTAAAGACCTGGCTTATTTTAAGATAAGCCCGGGTGGCATTAGAACAATTCCTAAAGGCTGGAGACTGGAATGATTGAAACCTTCAGACTGCAACCGGCTAATTTCAATCCGGAAACTCCAAAAGAGCTAGTGCTGCTATCTATCATAGCTCAGAGTTTTTTCCAGCCTTTCTCCCTGGAAGATAATTTACTGGTAATACTTACAGCCCTGACTTCTGGAGCAGGAGTTGGTTTTAACCGGGCCATGCTTTTCTTAAAAGAAGGGGACCGCCTTCAAGCTACCATGTGGCTTGGTCCCAGGACTCCGGAAGAAGCTCAGGCCATCTGGACAATGCTTTCTTCTCCCGGTCTGGGCTATGCTGAAATAGTGGAACACAATCGGGAGCTGGTCAGCCGGAGTATGGCCGGTCTTCAACCCCGTTTGAAAAACTTAAACTATAACCTGGAGGAGGATAATCTTCGTCTGCCAGCTCTGGCCGCCCAAAAAAGAGAGATTTTCCTGGTCACCGAAGCCTGGACTGAACCGCTGGTGGATCCTAATTACCTGGAATTTGCCCAGGTGGATGAATTTCTTTGTTTACCTCTTATCGCCCGGGATGAAGTAATGGGGGAGATAGTGGTGGATAATGGCATAACCAGAGCTCCTATTAATTCCAGAGATATTGAGCTGGCCAGTCTCTGTGCTCTGCTGGCCGGTAATTACATCTACACCACCAGGCTTTACAAGAAGGTAGTGGAAATGGAGAAATTGGCGGCTCTCGGGGAAATGGCCGCTTTCATCTCTCACCAGATAAGAAACCCTATTGTGGCCATAGGTGGCTTTACTCAGCAACTGATAAAACGCCCCTGTGACCCGGAAAAATGTCAGCGGAACCTGAAAATCATCCAGGAAGAAATCAAGCATCTCGAAAACATAATCTACCGAATGAGCCATTTTCTCCGGATTAAGATTAAAGAACTTGTCCCGATTGATTTCAAGCCAATTCTTCAAAACATGCTGGAAAGACCGGACATTAAAGCCAAATCTGCTGACCGAATAATCTCAATCAGACTGCCAGAGAACTTACCTCTAATTCTCTGTGACCCGGTTTATTTTGAAGAAGCTATAGTCAACCTGCTGGATAATGCTCTTGATGTGACACCACCCGGTGGTAAAATCCAGATAAGGGCCTGTCTCAAGAACAAGAAGTGGTTGACTATAATTATCAAAGACTCTGGTCCCGGTTTGGATGAGAAAATGAGGGAAAAAATGTTCAGTCCTTTTTTTAGCACCAAAGAAAACGGCCTCGGTCTCGGTCTGCTGTTCGTCAGGCGAGTAATGGAAATCTGTGGCGGTAAAATCGAGGTCAAAAGTAAACCTGGTGCAGGAACACTGTTTCGTCTATACTTTCAAACTCAGGAAAGGGGGTCACCATGAAAAGAATACTTCTGGTTGAGGATGAAAAAACCCTGGGAATTCTTTACGAAGAAGAACTGACGCGTGAGGGCTATGAAGTGGTTCTGGCCTGTGATGCTGAATCTGCCCTGGAAAGAGTTCGTTCAGAAAAATTTGATCTTATAATCACTGACATCAGAATGCCTGGTAGAGATGGAATTGAACTTATTTCCAGCATTATGGGTATGAGAAAGGATATTCCGATTATCATTAACACTGCTTATCAGAGTTATAAGGACGACTTTATGACCTGGGCAGCTGATGCCTATATCATCAAATCTTCTTCTCTGGATGAGCTCAAGAGCAAAATCAAAGAGCTTCTCGGGGATTAAAGATAAAATTTTTATAGATGAGAGTTGAAAAGGAAAGACGATCATGCCTGAACTCAGAAAAGATATACTGACCGGTCGCTGGGTTATAATCGCCACCGAAAGAAGTAAAAGACCAGACGATTTCCGACCGGGGGAGCCAGTTGAACCCCGTAGGGACAGCCTGACTTTTTGCCCTTTCTGCCCTGGAAACGAAGGGAAGACTCCTCCGGAGGTTTATGCCCTCAGAGAGGCGGATTCTCAACCCGACCAACCTGGCTGGAAAATCAGGGTTGTGCCCAATAAATTTCCAGCTCTTATGCCCGGCTCCCCACCACCCAAAAAATTTAGAGGTTCTTATCAATGGATGGAAGGTGTGGGAGTCCATGAGGTTATAATAGAAACACCGAGCCACAACCAGGAGATGTCAGAATTACCGGTAGAACATCTGGCTCAGGTACTCCAGGTTTTCCGTCACCGAATCATTGACATCGAAGAAGCTTACCACCATCAATATGTTCAAATTTTTAAGAACAAGGGTAAAGAAGCAGGAGCCTCTCTTGCCCATCCCCATTCCCAGCTAATTGCCACGCCAATTGTGCCCAAAAGGATAAAAGAAGAAATTTACGGAGCAGAAAGGCTTTTCCGAAATCAATTCCGGGAATGTGTTTTCTGCCGGATGCTCAAAGAAGAGCAGGCTTCTGGAGAAAGGCTGATTTATCTGAATGAGAGCTTTATAGTTCTGGCTCCATATGCTTCCCGTTTCCCGTTTGAAATGGCAGTCTTTCCCCTTGACCATTCTGCTTTTTTCAGAAACCTCAGTGACAAGGAGAGCTACTGGCTGGCTGAAGCCTTGAAACAGGCCCTCAGCCGGCTTAAAACTCAACTCCAGGATCCAGCTTTTAACCTGGTCTTTCATCATGCTCCTAATCCCCAGGTTTCTGAAAAAGCCTGGCCGGGCATCAATTCTTTCTACCACTGGCATATCGAGCTGATGCCCATTCTGACAAAAGTGGCTGGTTTTGAACTGGGCACCGGTTTTTACATTAACCCGGTACCGCCGGAAATAGCTGCAGATTACTTAAGAAAAAACGAGCAGCCTAAAAATTAAGGATTTTTTGATAAAGGTTTAAGTATTCTGAAGCCGATTTTTCCCAGGAAAAATCACTCTTCATAGCATTTTCTATCAAACTGAACCAGTAAGGCGGCTTTTGGTAAAAGCCAAGAGCCCGGTCCAGAGCTTCAAGCAGAGATTTTGTCTCGTAGCTTTCAAAAAGAAAGCCGTTGCCTTTAAGCTGCTCTGGATCAAACTCTCTGACGCTGTCTTTAAGCCCTCCGGTGCTCCTTACTACCGGTATAGTCCCATATCTCAAGCTGTACATCTGAGTAAGACCGCAGGGCTCATAGCGTGATGGAATCAAGAAAAAATCACTTCCAGCATATATAAGTCTGGCCAGGCGATCGTCAAAGGCAATCTTCAAACCGAGACGGTCAGGATGTTTTCGTGATGCTTCCAACAGCAAATTCTGAATTTCTTTCTCTCCGGTTCCCAGGATAATCAGAAAAAGCTCTCTTTCCATGATATCTTCAAGGCTGTTAACCAGTAGATCAAAGCCTTTCTGGCCGGCCAGCCTGGAGACCAGGCCCACTATCGGCCAGGTTGAATTCGGGGGAAAATTGAAAGCTCTGAGCAGCTCCATCCGGCAGACCGTTTTACCAGTCTGATTGTGCAGAGAATAATGAGCTGGAAGTGCCGGGTCAGTTTCCGGATTCCATTCCTGGTAGTCAATGCCATTTAATATGCCAAAAAGACGATCTGACCTTTTTCTCAATACCCCATCTAGGCCAAAACCAAACTCCGGGGTCTGAATTTCCCGGCTGTAGGTCGGGCTGACGGTGCTAATAGCATCGGAGTAAAGTAGCCCGGCTTTGAGAAAATTAACTTTTCCATAAAATTCCAGGTCTTCAGGATTAAAAAGGTAGTCAGGCAATCCAGTTGTCTTTAAAATTTCAGGCTGAAAAAGCCCCTGATAAGCCAGGTTGTGAATGGTAAAAAGCGACCGGGTAGAGGCAAAAAAAGCATTTTCAATCGGGCAGTGCTTAAGGTAAGCCAGGGTAAGAGCTGACTGCCAGTCGTGAGCATGAATCAGGTCTGGTCTAAAATTAATTCCGGCCAGGGTTCTAAGGGCTGCCAGACTGAAGAAGGCAAACCTTTCCCCGTTGTCTGGATAGTCACCTTCTGGAGTTCCATACAGATAATCTCGGTTGTAGTATTGATTATTTTCTATGAGCCATACCAGGAAACCCTCAGCCTCAAATTCATAAACTGAAAACTCTTTTTCCGCCCCCGGCCAATCCAGCCTCCAGTTTTTCAAAACGGGTTTAAGTTTGAGATTTTTCTTTCTGACTTCCCGGTAATAAGGCATCAGAGCTACCACTTCAGTCCGTGGTAAGCGGCTCAGGTACTTTGGCAAAGCTCCGGCCACATCAGCCAGACCACCTGTCTTGGCTAAAGGAGCCATCTCAGAAGTCAGAAATACAATTTTCATTTTAGAGGTCATATTTTTTCATTCTCCTTCAAACATCAATTTTTTCTTTCCTGAAAACAACCCGGGAAAAACATTCTGGACGATGAGAATCATAAACTCCATGAGCATTAAGAGCCCAACCTACGGAGGGCTCTATTTTACGGCCGTTGATCTCAAGTGCCTCAAACCTGGAAAAACTCATCCGCCAGACATCACCGGGAACTGGTGGTAGGGGGCGGCCCTGAGCCAGAACTTCCAGACCTTTCCAGGGAAAGGCCAGTTCCACTGTCCAGCCGCGATCCAGGTCGGCGGAATAATTTAAAGTACCGTCCAGCTTAACGGCCCACTTCAGTCCAGGCAGATCCCAGTCCATGAAGGCCCAGCGCTTTCCCCGGGGATGACGCCCATAGCGAGCCGCATCTTGAAATCCTCCAAGGACATCTACCCGACGGCGATAAAGGTCAAATTCTGGACGATCAAAAAAGCTACCAGGTTTTAAAGCTTCCTGCCAGACGTAAAAAACCTCATAGATTGTTCCTAAGGCATTTATCTGAAGTTCGTAATAACAGTCAGGGCCGGCTATAAAGACTTCCACGTCGTTTTCCAGCCAGAGGAAAGAATCTCTTTCGGTCAGACTGGCCTGGAGGTCAGGTTCTTCTACCCAGAAAGCTAAGTAAAAATATTCATCGTCCCAGAGGGCGGCTATCCGGGTGTCGAGGAAAGCAGGTTTTCCTGAAACCAAGTCCACAAAACGCTCTGAGCGCGGAGCATTTTTCCAGGCCACCTTATTCAGGTCACCGTTTATTTCTATTTTAACTGGAGTACGAAAACAGTGGTACTCAGCCGGCTGGATAACTGTTTTAACACTTTTATTTAGATCATCCATTTCTGATTCCAGAGTCTTTAATTTATTGCCCATTGAAGATTTATCTTATCAATAAACTCTCAGATTGACAATTAATAGCTTCTTAAATCAAAAAGGGCCAGAGTTGACTCTACTCTCTGTCTGAGGCAGAATTAATAACCGTGATTGTGGTAGCTGCGGTTATTAAGAAAGAGGGGCGGTTTCTGCTGGCCCAGAGAAAAGAGAGAACTTTGAACCGACGCTGGGAATTTCCTGGGGGACAGGTAGAGTTCGGGGAAAGTCCGGAGCAAGCCCTAATTAGAGAGATAAAAGAAGAGCTGGGAGTTGAATTAAAAGTCGGAAGATGCCTGGGCTGGGTTAAAATTCCTCAAAGGGAGCCGGCTCTACTTCTGGCCTTTGAAGCTGAACTTCTTTCTGATTCTTTGGTGCTTTCCTCGCATCACCAGGTGGCCTGGGTAAGTTCTGAGGAGCTTTTAAGCTTTGACCTTCTTGAAGCAGACCGGGAGCTGGCCATGAAACTCTTAAAGAATGATAATCCATAAAAACAGAAAAATGATGAAGAAAGAAAAAAACCAAATTATCCTGAGCCCCCGCTCCGCCAGACAGAATGGAGTTCGCTTAAAACCCGGGCGGGAAAAATCAGTCCACAGTTTTCACCGCTGGATTTTTTCCGGAGCAATTGCTTCTTATCCTTCTAATTTTGAAAACGGGGCTATCTATCCAATATATACTGCCTCAGGCCAGCTGCTGGGCCATGGCTACTTTAACCGTAACTGTTCTCTGGCCGGAAGGGTATTGAGTTTTGGACCGGAAGACCCCCTCGAAGCTCTCCAGAAAAACCTGGAAAAAGCTCTTCAGTTGAGACGCTGCCTCTACCCGAAATCTGAAGCTTTTCGTCTGATCAATGGAGAAAGCGACCATCTGCCCGGCCTTGTAGTTGACTGTTATGGCCCCGGGCTGGTCATTCAGGTTTCCACCCTGGGCCTGGAAAAGCTTAAACCCTGGATTCTTGAACGACTATCCAAACTTCTTCAGCCTGAATTCATCTACGAAAAATCTTTAATGCCATCAAGGAAAGAAGAAGGGCTGGAAGAATTTGAGGGTTTGCTCATGGGTAAGCTTCAGGAGCCTCTGATTCTGGAGGAAGAAGGGATCAAGTTTAAAGTCTATCTAAGGGAAACCCAGAAAACCGGATTCTTTCTTGACCAGAGAGAAATGAGGCAGCTGGTTAGAAGAATATCTTCGGGCAAAAAAGTACTGGACGGCTTTTCCTACACCGGCGGTTTTGCTGCTTCAGCCCTGAAGGGAGGAGCCATCCAGGTAGACCTGGTGGACTCCTCAAAAAAAGCTCTGGAAACTGCCAGAGAGAATCTCCTCTTGAATGGTTTTTCTGAACAGTCGTTCAATTTGAGGTTACAGGATATGTTTGATTTTCTTAAGACCTCAAGCCGATTTGATTATGATCTGGTAATTCTGGACCCACCGGCCTTTGCCAAGAAGAAAGCCGATGAAAAGCAGGCGGTTCGAGCCTACCGGGAATTAAACCGGCTGGCTATAGAAAGAATGAAACCGGGGACTTTCCTTCTAACTTTCTCCTGCTCCTACCACATTGACAGCCAGCTTTTTCAAAAAATTATCTTTCAGGCAGCTCTGGAAGCCGGGCGGGAAGGAAAAATTATCCAGCGCCACCGCCAGGCTATGGACCATCCGGTCAGTATATTTCATCCGGAAAGCGAGTATCTCAAAGGGTTTTTGATTTACCTCAGCTGAGATTGAGCGAAGAACCGAACAGGTTCCTGCTGGGTGATAACTGTTTTTTATCAGAAAAAATTCGGCCTTATCATGATAATAAAAAACAGTTCCTGAACTATGACTGAAATTTAGCATTGTTGCCAGTACTTAAAAACAATATAATCTACTTGGATTATTTGAAACAAATTCTGGAGGCTAAATGGAAGCGAGAGAAGTCATTAAAAAGACTCACCGGATAGCAGCCCTGGTCGGACTGGCGGTCTTCGGAGCCCTGGTGTTTTACCTGGTGCTGGTTGAACTGATTAGAACCAAAATGGCTCCTTTTTATGGACTTTATCATCTGAAAGACTTAAAAACTCTTAACCAGTTAAGATACTTTTTTTACGGGCTTTCGGCCGTAAGCTTGATTTTAGCCAGAATCATTCAGGGCCTGCTATTAAGAAAAAAATCTGGAGAAAATGCTTCTGACCTGCTTAACCGGCTCTACCGCACCTCACTCATCACAGTCATAATGAGCGAGCTGCCTGCCCTGTTCGGCTTAATCCTATTTCTAATCGGTGGTCTCAACCGTGATTTCTATGTCCTGCTGGTGATTTCTGTGGTAGCTCTGTTCATCTTCTTTCCAAGACGCCGGTCCTGGGAGGAATGGATTTTAGATCAAAGCTAAAAAGGAATTCTCCGGGTGGCTCGCCCCCAGCTAATGGTTGGTCAACGGAAAAAGAGATTTTCGGTCAAACCTGAAACCACAAAAGTTAGATTTTCTGGAGCCGGGGACAGTTGGGAGAAAATCCAAAACTAAAGCGAGGATTAAATGAAATCAGGGTTTTACCTTAAGATTTTTCTGGCCGGAATATTTGGTCTGTTTTTTTCCGCCTCAGCCAGCTTCCTAAAAGCCTCACTCTCAGAACGGCCTGTTCAATACGACCTCAAGGTTGAACTATTTCCAGAAACCAGAATGATAAAGGCAGAAGAAACGATTATCTGGACAAATCAAACCATGGACTATGTTCCTGACCTTCAACTTCATCTTTACTGGAATGCTTTCAAGAACGAGAAATCCACACTGGCTAAAGAAGCCAGGCGGGAAAAGCTGTTCAGCCGATACCGGGTGAAGAAAGATGAATGGGGCTGGATCAAAATTACCTCTCTAACCACCGGCAGCGGTCAGGACCTAATGCCCGCAGCCTCTTTCATTAGCCCTGATGAACCACCCAACCCGGATGACCAAACCGTTCTTCGGATTTTGCTACCTGAGCCAGTAGCTCCCGGACAGTCGATAACTTTGAAGCTGGAATTTCAAGCCCGGATACCAGGGAATGGGCTGCGGACCGGTTATTATCAGGACGGCTTTTTCATCTCTCAGTGGTATCCAAAACCAGGGGTTTATGAAGAAGGCAAGGGCTGGAACTGCCACGAGTATCACCTGAATTCCGAATTTTTTGCTGATTTTGCTGATTTTCGCGTCCAGATAACCGTTCCCGCTAGAATGGTGGTCGGGGCCTGTGGGGAAGAAGTAGAGAAAATTGAAGACAAAATCAATGGTAAAACAACCTACACCTACATTCAGCAAAACATCCATGATTTTGCCTGGACAGCTTCTCCCAGATTCTTAAAAATAGAAAGATGGTTTAAGGCGGAGGATGAAGTCAGTCCCGAGGAATACCAGAAAATGTCTGAGCTTCTGGGACTGCCTGTGGAAGAAATAAAACTGCCTGATGTGAAAATGATTCTTTTGATCGAAAAACAACATCGAGCTCAGATAGAACGTCATTTCCAGGCTCTGCGGGCAGCCCTTAAGTATTATGGTCTCTGGTATGGACCTTATCCTTATAGAACTATAACCATGGTGGACCCACCTTTCCGGACCGGAAGCGGCGGGATGGAGTATCCCACGTTTTTTACCGCCGGCACCTCAGTCCTTCTGGAAAAAGATGTTCTTTCACCTGAAGGGGTCATCATCCACGAATTCGGACATGGCTACTGGTATGGTATGGTAGCCAGCAACGAGTTTGAGGAGGCCTGGTTAGATGAGGGGATAAACACTTACTCCACAGGTAAAGTTTCAGAAGTAGCCTATGGACCTGGCCGGCTCCCGCTCCGGTTTAATGGCCTGCCTCTTGGCTGGCTGGTAAAATTGCCGGCTGTCTACGACTGGCAGTTAGGCCGGGTGCTGTCAGGAACCGTAGCCAAACTTGACCCAATAGTCACCGAATCTTGGAAGTTCTACAATTCCTTAAGCTATTCCCTCAATGTCTATTACCGGGCAGCTACCTGCCTCCATACCCTGGAAAGGCTCCTGGGTGAGACAACCTGGGCCAGAATAATGCGCACCTACCATATGAGATATCGTTTCAAACAGCCGAAGACTGAGGATTTCCTCAAAGTGGTAAACGAGATTTCCGGGAAAGACCTGAGCTGGTTTTTTGACCAATTTTTCTTCCAGGCTAAAGATTTTGATTATGCTATCGGTCTGGTTGAAAGTAGAGAGAAACCTGAAAAATATCAGGGGATTTTTGACGATCTGCCGACTGGAGCTAATAGCCAGCCCCAGGCTGACTCTAACCAGAAAAATGAAAAGGGAAAAATCTACGAAACCATGATTACCCTCAGGCGTTACGGTGAAGCCCGTCCTGGCCCGGGAATAACCTTAAAGCTGAAAGTTGAATTTGAAGACGGTAGCCTGGAGTGGAGAGAATGGGACGGACAGAGCCGCTGGGTTCGCTTCTTTTTTGAGAAACCGGCCAAGCTGAAAACGGCCGTGCTGGATCCGGAGGGAATTTGGCTGGTAGATAGCAATTTTTCCAACAACAGCTATTCGGTTAAAGGACCTGGAGTAAAACTCTGGTCTGTTCTCAGCGGGATGCTCTGGTTGACGCAGAAAGTTTTTCTAACTCTTTCTGGACTCCTCTGAAATAAAGGAGATTAATATGAATTTTAGTAATTACCTTGAGGCCGGATTCAGAAGGGCAATTAAAAAATTCAAGCTAGCTGTCTATCTATGGGTAGCAATTTTTATTCTGGCGCTGGTGGCCATCACGCCCGTTAGCTCGCTTATAAGAAGCCAGCTTGGAAACCTTTATTTGCCCGAAAACCCTCTTTTGCCTTTTGAATTAAACCTTGTGGAAATCTTTCTGGCCAATCAGGCCTTCTTTGGTCCTTACCTGGCTTTGCTACTGACAATTATCCTGGTGGCCGTTCCAATTTTTATTTTTCTGGAGGGTGCATTATTTGGTCGACTGCTGGAAGCCGAAAATCAGATTAATTTAAGTGACTTCATGGCAGACGGCAGTCGATACTTCTGGAAGTTTTTCCTTTCTCTGGTAGCCTTTATTCCTTTTCTGCTCATTTTTTTTCTGTTATTTCGCCTTCTAACAGCCCCTCTGACTTTCTGGTCCAGCAGGGCTTCGACCGAATGGCCAGTCATCATTGCGGCTAACCTGAAAATGATATTACTAATTCTTCTCTGGTCAGCCTTTAAGCTTTTACTGGATTTGGTCAGAATCATCATTGTCACTGAAAACAGAAAAGTAATACCAGCCTATGCTTCAAGTTTAGGGTTTCTGAAGAGACATTTTTTCACCCTCTGGGGAATTTATCTTCTGCTGGGTTTGACGGTGGTAGGTATCTCTGCAGTCTGGCTAATTATTGTTAGACTTTTCTCTTCAACCCATCTGCCTGGAGTGCTGATAGTCTTTCTGCTGGGCCAGGCCTATCTACTTTTCCGGCTGCTGGCCAAGCTGATCTTTATTGGGGTCGAGTATAGTTATTATAGTTCAAGGAGAATATAGGAATGATCAAGGTGAAATTTCTGGGGGCAACCTCTCAGGTAACCGGTTCCTGCTGTCTTTTGCAGACTGACAGCTTAAACCTGCTGGTTGACTGCGGTCTTTTCCAGGAAAGAGAGTTTCAGTCCCGCAACTGGAATCCTTTTCCTTTTCCACCGAAAAAAATTGATTACATCCTTCTGACCCATGCTCACCTGGACCACTGCGGTTTAATACCCAAGGTGGTAAAAGAGGGGTTTAAGGGCAGGATTCTCTGCACTCCACCCTCGGCTGAAATGTTACCGGTAGTTCTCTTAGATACTGCTAAGATCCAGGAAGAAGATGCCCAGATTAAGAAAAAGCGGCATGAGCGAGAAGGCCGCCGCGGTCCTTATCCCGAAATTCCGCTATACACCACAGCCGATGTGGAAAAAGTGCTGCCGCTTGTAGAAGCTGTTGATTATCATCTTAGAGTAAACCTGAGCCCGGGGCTTGACCTTATCTTTCACGAAGCCGGACATATTCTTGGTTCTTCCATAGTAGAAATTTTAGTTCAAAACGGCTCTGAACCCAGGCGATTACTTTTCTCTGGAGACCTGGGCCAGTGGAATAAACCGCTGGTGCGCGACCCGGAGACCTTTTCCGGAGCCGATTATGTTTTTCTGGAATCTACTTACGGTGACCGGGAACATGACCATCCAGAACAGGTAGCAGAAAGGCTGGCTGAAACTGTTAACCGGACATACAGGAAAGGGGGTAACCTGGTCATCCCGACTTTTGCCATAGAAAGAGCTCAAGAGCTGATGTATCACTTCAACCTCCTGGCCAGAGAAGGAAAAATCCCGAAACTGCCGATATTTCTGGACAGCCCCATGGCCATCAGCATCACCAATATCTTTGGTCACTATCTTAAATATTTAGACGAAGAAAGCCGCGGACTATTCGCCTCCGGTAATAATCCTTTCAATTTTCCAGGCCTGAGGCTGGTTCAGAGCTTTGAAGAATCCAGGCAAATCCCCAGAGTGAAGGGCCCTGTAGTTATCATGGCCGGCTCCGGGATGTGCACCGGAGGTCGCATTAAATTCCATTTGGTTAACAATATCGGCCGTCCTGAATCTACCATTCTCTTTGTGGGTTATCAGGCCCGGGGAACTCTCGGCCGACAGATTCTTGAAGGTAAGAATCCGGTAAGAATTTATGGCGAGCTTCATCCTGTTCGAGCTGAAATTGTCCAAATTGAGGGTTTTTCGGCCCATGCCGACCGGCCTCAGCTGTGGAAATGGCTGAAATCTCTGAAAAAACCCCTGCGTAAGATTTTTCTAATTCACGGTGAAAAAGAAGTCATCGAAAGATTTGCCGGCGAAATTAAGACTGAGACCGGCTGGGCAGTGGAAATTCCGGATTATCTGGATGAATATCTCCTGGACTGAGAAAAGACTCAAAAACAGGTTTCAGGATTTTCAGGCAGCTTTCCCAGTCCGCATCCCTTAGCATGAGCTATCATAATCTCTTTCAGGTCTGGGTCAACTCTTTGACAGACTTCAGGTCTCCGGTAGAGCTTAAGCCGACGGTCAACTTCTTTCCTGGACCTTTGAAAGGCATCCAGCCGGCCCAGAGCAACCCAGGTATCATATACCTCCCTGTCAAGAACAGAAGAAAAATAATGTTCCTGGCGGTACCATTTTCTGGTATGCGGCAGAACCAGGAAGTTAAAATCAGCTCCTATTTCCTCAAAAAGGTGTAAAGCCAGGGGCTTTTCTCTAAGACTTAAACCCCGGACCATCCTCAAAACCTGTCCGCAGAGGTCGTTGTCCAGGACCAGTTTTTCCAGACTCTGAGTACTCTCAAAATCCAGCATCCCCGGTCCAGAAATCACATTGACTCCGGCCAGACCAGCCAGGACTGCCCCCATAGCAGTTTCCAGCCCAGCTTGAGCATCGACCAGTTTGGAATCGCTAAGACCCATATAGGCATGAGTTGGCAGCTTCAGGTATTTACCAATCTGGGCACAGGCGCAGTCAATCATCATGGTCTCCACAGCACCCATCGGGGTAGTTCCTTTTCTCATGTCAAAGCTGGCCGGTGAGCCTCCGAAGATAACCGGAGAACCGGGTTGGGCCAGCTGGCAGATGACCACTCCAGAGAGAGCCTCAGATACCTGCTGGACAATAGTACCGGCCAGCGTTACCGGAGAGGTAGCTCCGGTCATTCCCATCGGAATGAGTTCAGAAGGCACACCCAGCCGGCTGCATTCTATCAAGCTCTGGGCAGTAAGCCGACTCCATTTCAAAGGTGGAGAAGGGCAGGCATCAAAAATGGCCAGGGGTTTTGCGGCCAGAGTTTTTTTGCCTCCCCTGACTGCTACCAGCATCTCCAGCATGGGCTTCAGACTTTCAATCCGAAAAATTCCGGTGACCAGAGGTTTGGTCGTAAAAAGCAGTCCGAGGTAAAGACGGTAAATGTCAGCCATTTCTTTTGGAACATCTGCGCTCACTAGAGCGGTGCTCTGAAAATCCAGGTTTTCCAGAGTTTCCACCAATCGGTAAAGCTGAATAAGGTCGGCCGTCTGTGGCTCTCGTTCCTTCAAAGTTTCGGAATCCAGAATTTTTATGGCCGCCGAGCCCGGGTTAAAATGAATTTCGTCTTTTCCGACCAGGTATTTTTTGGTTCCGCTGAGATCATAAAGCCAGATTTCAGAAGGGCAAGTTGCCAGACATCTTTCTACCAGAGCTCTGGAAATAAAGACCCGGTTGCTGTTTCGGTCAATTCGCTCTCCGGCCTCTTCAAATAGTCTTAGAGCTTCTTCATTCTCTACAAAAACCCCAATTTTCTCCAGAAGCTGGAAGGCTTCATCCACAATCTGTTCCACGGCTTCCTGACTTAAAAATCTAACTTCAGGTCTTTTGGCTTCAGTCATGGTTGCCTCCAGCTTCAGCCAGCAGTCTTCTGGCCACGCTTACAGCCTGAACGGCACTTTCTCCGTAACCGTCAGCTCCTATTTCCTTAGCCCAGCGGGAGGTAACCGGTGCTCCGCCGACCATTATCTTGAACCTGTCCCTGAGACCACTGGCCACCAGCAGGTCAATAACTTTTTTCTGGTTGAGCATGGTGGTGGTAAGAAGAGCCGACATAGCAATTATATCCGCCTTTTCCTGGACTGCCCTTTCCACAAACTTTTCCGCCCGAACATCAGCTCCCAGGTCAATCACTTCGTAGCTTGAAGCTCGGAGCATAGAAGCCACCAGATTTTTACCTATGTCATGAATGTCTCCTTCAACTGTTCCTATTACTACCCGTCCAGCCGATTTGAGAGTTTGACCGGAGGCTTTTAGCGCAGTCTGGAGAACATCCATAGCGGCCTTCATGGCTTCGGCTCCAGCAATGAGTTCGGGAAGAAAATAATCGCCATCTTCCCATAACCTTCCGACTTCTTCAATGGCTGGCACGCAGGCCTTATTGATGATTTCAAGTGGTTCCTGGCCATAATTCAGGGTTTTTTCAGCCAGAGACCGGGCCTCTTCAACCCGCCCCTGAATTATAGCCTGCTGGAGGGCTTGGAATAATTCAAGCAATTCGTTTTTCATTTTATTCTCCTGAACTGGATTTATCAAAGTTAAAAGTATTGATAATTTCTGCAATTTTTTTAATGTATTCGGGCGAAGTTCCGCAGCAGCCACCAAGCACTCTGGCTCCGGCTTTGATCAGCTCCGGAATGAAACGGGCATAATCATCTGGACTCTGACCATAAATTATAGAGCCGTCAGGTAACATCTGGGGCTGACCGGCATTGGCCTGGGCTATAAGCGGTTTTAGAGAAAGAGAAGACATAATCCTTACTAAACCAATCATTTCAGTAGAGTTTAAGGTACAGTTTGCTCCAAAAGCTTCCAACTGATTTTCTTCCATAGCTTGAATGAAGGTCTCCGGAGTGACACCCATCAGTGTGAAATAGCCACGCCTGGTCAGCTGGAAGGTCATGGTCATAAAGACAGGTAAAGAACAGGTTTCTCTGGCTGCCCGGAGGGCGGAGAGGCCTTCCCGTAAATCATATTGTGTCTCAATCAACAGGAAATCTACTCCACCAGCTGCCAGTCCTTCTACCTGAGGTTTAAAAGCTTCTATCAGGCTGTCTTCAGTTAGGTCTCCAACCGGTTTCAAGAATTTTCCGGTGGGGCCCAAACTGCCCCCCACGTAATGCCCCTCAGGACAGACACTTTGAGCAATTTCAGCTGCCCGGCGGTTCAGCTCAAAGGTCTTTCTTTCCAGCCCATAATTGGCCAGCTTGAGGGCATTTCCGCCAAAAGAATTGGTAAGAACAGCGTTTGAACCAGCTTCAAAATATGATTGGTGAATCCTAGCTACCGCTTCAGGGTTTTCCTCATTCCAGGCTTCGGGACAGTGTCCCGGCGGAAGGCCGGCTTTAATCAGCTCAGTGCCCATGGCTCCGTCAAGAAGAAAAATCTGTTTTTTAACGAGCTGGCTCAGATTAAACATCTCTCTCCCCCCAGTACTGGCGGCTGAGAGTCAGAGCTTTAAAGAATTCCGTCTGGAAATCCTCCCGGCCGGCCAGAGATACAAATTCAATCTGGCGAGGTAAATCTTCCAATTTTCTTCTGGCTTTCCGGCTCATAAGAGCCAGTCTGGCTCCCTTAACAGAAGCATTGCCGATAAAAAATATTTTTTCCCGGGGCAGGGGAGGAAGTAAGCCCAGAGAAAGGCACTGATTAATATTAAGGGAATTCCCAAAAACCCCGGCTAAATAAAGTCCATCTAGTTCAGACCATTTCAGGCCCGAGCTTTTTAAGAGAAGATTGAGACCACTTTTGATGGCAGCCATGGCTAACTGCAGCTTTCTAATATCTTCCTGGGTGAGGATAACTTTTCTCGTTATCTTAATAGCGGATTTTGCCTCAGTTATTTTGCCCGATTTATCCAGAAGACCAGCCTTAATAGCTTCAGCCAGCACAGCTACCAGACCAGAACCACAGATACCAGCCGCCCTGGTTCTTCCTATGGTCCTATACCTGAATTTACCTTTCTGCCAATAGGCCTCTTCTATAGCTCCGGTAACTGCCGGAAGGCCGCAGGAAATTCCGCTGCCTTCAAAAGCCGGGCCAGCGGCGGTGGAAGTGACCAGGATAGTCTCTCCTTTCTTGAGGACAATTTCCCCATTAGTTCCAAGGTCTAAGTATAGATAACAGCCAGACTTTTCAACTAATCCAGCATAAATCAGACCAGAAGCCACATCACCGCCTACAAAGCTAATCAGGTTAGGGCACAGGTAAACCATAGCCCGGGGGTTTATTTTTAAACCAGCTTCGGCAGCAGAGACAGGGGAATGCGAGATAAATTCAGATTGAAAAGGAGACCGGCCGAAAGACTCTACCGGCACTCCCAGAAATAAATGGTTCATAACCGGGTTAGCGGCCAGGCTGACCGCATAAATCCTTTTTCGGCTGACCCCGGCCTTTTTCATCAGAGAAATAACCAGCTCATTGACTGATTTAAGCGCGGCTTCCCTGAGCTTCGCTAAATTATCAGGCTGGAAGCCAGCATAGCTTATCCTGGAAACAAGGTCTGCTCCAAATACAGCTTGAAGGTTGGCCTTCTGGCCATAGGCCAGGATTTCGCCGGTCACCAGGTTTATAATTTCGGCAGAAATCGTGGTCGTTCCCAGGTCGATGGCCAGACCGAAAGTTCTGGAGACTGTACCCCGAACTTCAAAATCCAGAACAAGCTGGTCGTCATAAATAACAGCCATGATCTGTTTGTATTTGGGGCTGAGACTGGCCAATTTTTCCCGGGCTTCCGGGTTAATCCGCATTTTTCCAAAGCCGGGCAGGAAAACTGTTTCGCTTTCGGGTGCTTCATCAGATCTTTCAATTGTCTCAAAAGCTAAATCTGACATATTTATCAGGTATTTTTTTACCAGAGGGTCATAGTCGGGAAAGTCGGCTGCCTTCTTTCGAACCAACCGGGGTTCGGGGAGAGATTCTTTCTGTATCAACAAAGTCGGAGGTAGCTCAACTTCAAGCGGTCTAACCACCCTTAGCTGGCAGGCCAGGCACCAGTCAGGAGGTATTTTTTTTCTATTATTCCACTTCTTTTCAGCCTGAGTTTCTTCCGGCAGCCGGCCGGCCACAATTCTGACAGAACACTGACCGCAAACTCCACGGCCCTGACAGTACAAACGCAAGGGAAATCCGGCTCGCAGCAGGGCTTCGGTCAATTTTTCTCCTCTGGTTGCTTTAATGCGGAAAGATTTCTGGTCAACTTTTACTCTGATTTTCAGTTCAGCCATTTTCCTGGTTGGGTGGCAATTTTGACCAAGCTCACCACAAGAAATTTTAATAAATTAACTGCCACAATGAAAACGAAATTTTTCGTCAAACCCCAAATCACTTTTGACCTGAAGAAAAATTAATCAATTTAGTGGTTTTCCAAGGCATTGAAAAAATGGGGCTATTTGAGCTAAAGGGAAAGGCATTAATATAGTTGAAACTTATTGTCAGGTTTAACCTGCTTTATTTTACTGGACTTAAAGTTCTTAAACCCGCAGCCTAAAGACTTTTTGAAGACAGTTACTGATACTGCATCGAAAGCTATTTCATCTTCCCATGGCGTCTGGCTTCTTCTTCAATATCCTTTTCCGTTAGACCGAAGGCCACTCGACCTTCAACCATTTCCAGCATGGTATTGGTGTCAGGAATATCACCGATATAAACCAGTCGGTCATCCAAATAAACCAGGGGATAGATGGACTCACCAAAATACTTTTCGGCCAGGGAAGCTAAGGCCTCTGGCTTCCAGGTTCCCTGATTTTTATCCACTACCTCCACCTCAGCTTTATCTTTCAGCCAGTCCTGAACGATTTCCCGCACGAGGTCTGGAGGAAAACTGGAACAACAGGACCTGATTTCACCATTGAGAATGATTTTCACTTTCATTTTTCCCTCACTTTATATCAATAATTTAAACCACTTGGTGATTTAACACTGATTAGTTTGTTCTTTCTTAAGCTGATGAAATTGAAACCTTAGCCGTTTACATTCTATCAGTTTATTTATCTCAGCCCTTTTATTCTGAATCGGGTGCTAATTCGACTTCATTCTTTTTGCCCGGAGGCTATTTCCTGCCGTAATTTTTGTAACAGAGCTACCAGCTCTTTTTGACTCATGAAGCTGATGGCTTCAGAAGGACATTCCCGGGCGCAGGCACTGCAGCCAACTACACAGTTCAGGGGATTGACAACCACTGGTGAAGATTCACCGGGAGCGAACACTTCGTTGGGGCAGAATTCAAGACAGGCTCCGCAGTTAGTGCACAAATCCGGGTTTATCTGCGGATACCAGGGAATTTTTTCTCTTGGAATACCCAGATAATGAGAGTGTCCACTCATTTTTCCAGTTCCTCCAGGGCTTTTTTGATTTCCTCAAAAGCCTGATCGGTGTTTCTAAATTGAATCCAGACCGGTTTGAAGTTCTTTTCGTTCATCTCCACGCCAGCTTTCTGAAAACCATCGCGGAAAAGCTTATACTGTTTCTCCGGCTTGCAGGCGGCAGTTATGTAAACTACGCCGTCTTTTTTAACCAGGTCTTCCAGCAGAGCCTCTCCGTTAGCTTCGCACAATCGAGGATGAATAAGCAGGTAATCGTGGGGCAGTTCTAACCTAACTCTTTCCGTTAGGTCAGCAAAATTGAGGTTTTTCATGCTGGGGCAAGCAAAACTGCAAGCGCAGATTAAAATAGCCTTTTTCATGGTTGGAACCTCCCTGGTTCAGTTTTATTTTTGCCAGATGGAGTTGAAATCTGGCAAATAATATTCTTGTCCACTATCCGGGCTTTTTCCAAATCTTCACGGATTTGATTATCATCGGAGATGAGGTTAAGCAGGTTCTGGAGCAATTCTTGAATTTCAGCGTCAAGCTCCGGATTCATACGGTGATGTACCCATTTGCCCTCTTTCTCAGAAACAATTAGCCTTGCCTCTTTCAGAAGTGAAAGATGCCTGGAAACTGTGGAAAACGATAGCCCTAGAATTTCCTTTATCTCGCAGACGGCAAGAGGCCTAAAAGTCAGGACAGCCACAATGCGTAATCGGTTAACTTCGGAAAGAGCCGAAATAATTCTGTCTATCTCTTTAAGACTATATTTTCTCATTTCGCCAAATATACAAATGGATTATACTCCTCAACATCTATTCTGTCAATTGACCTCTTTCCCTAAGGCCTGAAAAGGCTTGACCGTAGAAGGTAGATGAGATATTAAAGTGGAGAAAGGTGATTTAGATAATGATTTTCAGGAAATCAGTGAAAGTATAAATAAATCAGTTATAAGGAGAGTAGATATGCCTGACATTTGGCCTGAGCTTAAGTCAATTGGTAGGAGAAAGTTTCTAACCCTGAGTCTTCAGGGCAGTCTGGCTCTGGCTGCCAGTCCAGCCCTGGTCAAGACCCTGCTGGCTGGCAAAGGGCCAGAGCTCCAGCTATCTGATGGAGTTTTGAAAAAGGCCCTGACTGTCGCCTTAAAAAAAGGCGGTGAATTTGCTGATGTCTACGTGGAAAACCGACTCAGCCGGACCATTTTACTGGAAGAAGGAAAGTTTAAAAGTGCAGTTTTTGGCTTGATTCGTGGAGCTGGAGTCAGGGTGATTGATGGGGACAAGACTGGCTACGCTTATACCGACGAGCTGACTGAAGAAAAAATTCTGAGGGCAGCTGAAGTAGCTTCCTTGATTGCCTCCTCAGGTAAGAAGATTAAACCTGTGGAGATAAAAGAACAAAAACGCCCTTCTTACATCACGGTAAAGATTCCTCTTCAGGAAGTAGCCGACAGTGAGAGGCTGGAAATAATGATGAGAGCTCAGGAGACGGCTTTGAGCTATGACCCGAGAATTAAAATGGCCTCAATCAATTACTACGACGAAATCAGGGATAGGATTATTGCCACCAGCGAGGGAGTTCTTCTTAGAAGCAGTCTGCCGCTGATTTTTTTCGTAGTTCAAACTCTGGCCCAGGACCAAAAAACTTCCCATATGGGTCGGGAAAGGCTGAGTCGCCATTCTGGCCTGGAAATGTTTGATGAACTAACCCCGGAAAAGGCTGCCCGGGAGGCCGCCCGGGAATCGATTGCCATGCTTGAGGCCAGAGAAGCTCCGGCCGGTAAGATGGATGTGGTCATCCAGAACGGCTGGGGTGGAGTCCTGGTTCACGAGGCCGTTGGGCATCCTCTCGAAGCTGATAACATCGCTCGGCAGACAGGGGCTTTTGTCGGCAAGCTGGGTAAGAAAGTGGCGGCTGAGATATTTACCATGGTGGATGATGGCTCTCTTCCAAACTTCAGGGGCACAACTGATTTTGACGACGAAGGCACCCAGATGAAAAGAAATGTGCTTATAGAAAACGGTGTTCTGGTGAAATTCATGACCGATATCCTGTCGGCAAAACAGCTTAAGATGGAAAGAACTGGAAATGGCCGCCGGGAAAGTTTTCGCTATTACCCCATCCCCAGAATGACCAATACTTTCATAGAAAAAGGTAAAGATAAGCCTGAAGACATTGTGGCTTCAACAAAAAACGGCCTTTACGTCCAGAGTCTGAGTGGCGGCAGCGTTGACCCGACCACCGGGATATTCAACTTTACCTGCCGGGAAGCTTATCTGATTGAAAATGGTAAAAAAACCGCTCCGGTAAAAGGAGCTACTCTTATCGGGAGCTGCCTCGACATTATCAACAGAATAGACGCCATCGGTGATGATCTGGATTTTGGACCTGGTATCTGCGGCAAGGGGCAATCGGCAGAAGTTACTGCCGGCCAGCCCACTGTCAGAATAAGGGGCATCACGGTTGGTGGGACCAGACAAAGAAGCTAAGGAGGAAACGATGAACTACCTGGAAATAGCTCAACTGGTCATAAAAATAGCCGGAAAAAAGGGGGCTGACCAGGCCGAAGCTTATTTAGTAAACAGCCGGCAGCTGAATCTTGAAGTCCGTAACGGAGAAATAGAAAGCGTTCAGGAAGCCAGCAGTTATGGACTCGGGCTCAGGGTGATCAAAGATAAAAAATTAGGTTTTGCCTATGTCAATGATTTCCGGCCGGAAAACCTTGAGGAAACTGTCAGCCGGGCCATTAATTTTGCCAGAGTGATGACACCAGACGAAAACCATGTCCTTCCCGAGGACCCCGGAATAACTGAGGTCAAAGGACTCTATGACCCCTCCTTGAGCCAGGTGCCGATGGCCAAAAAAATCGCCCTGCTCAAAGAGGTGGAAAGTTTAGCCCTCAAGGTTACCGGTATCACCAGAAGTGCTGGAGCCAGCTACAGAGAAGGGGAGAGCGAAGTGGTTTTGGCCAGCAGCCAGGGGCTGCTCAAATCCTATAAGTCAACCGGCTGTGGTTACGGGGTCGGAGTAATCGCTGAAAAGGGTGACCATAAGACCAACGGCTATGAGTCCTGCAACCGCCGCTTTTTCTCCGACCTGAAACCGGCAGGAGAAATTGCTGAGAGCGCCGCCCGAAAAGCCCTGGAGAGGCTCGACCCAAGGCCTGTCAAAACCCAGCGGGCTGCTGTCATTTTTGACCCTGAAGTGGCTTACTCCATCCTTGGAGGTCTAATCCAGGCCCTCAACGGCCAGAGTGTTCTGCAGGGAGCAAGTTTTCTCGGGAATAAGCTTGGTAAAAAGATTGCTTCTGAGATTATTACCATCATCGATGATGGCACTCTGGAAAAAGGGCTGGCCAGTGCTCCCTTTGACGGCGAAGGTGTGCCTACCCAGAAAAGGACCATTGTGGAAAATGGAATCCTTAAAGGATTCTTTTATAATACTTATGCTGCCAGACGAGCTGGCCTGAAAAGCACCGGCAATGCTTTTAGAGGAAGTTTTTCCAGTCTTCCGGGAATAGGTCCTCACAATTTTTACCTGGTAGCTGGAAACATAAAGCCGGAAGAAATCATTGCCTCCACTGAAAGAGGGGTTCTGGTGAAAGAAGTAACTGGATATGGAATAAATCCGGTAAACGGCCATTTCAGCGGGGGAGCCGAAGGGCTTTGGATAGAAAACGGAAAGATTGCTTTTCCGGTTAAAGGTATAACCATTGCTGGCACAGCAGATGAAATCTTAAATGGAATTGACCTGCTGGGCAACGACCTGGATCTGAACCGAAGCCGCACGGCCCCGACCTTGAGGGTCAAATCCCTGCAGATTGGCGGCGAATAATCTGTAAAAAAGTAACAAGTGAGCTTTGAAGGAGCCGTTCTGACCATGAACCGAAAGGTATAGTACCAGGCTAATTGAAGTATCCTGTATTAAAGCAAATTTTTTATTACTCTAGTTCCAGGAAAGCAGCTCAACTCGCTTCAGTCAAAACATTAACTGGCTGAAAAAAATCTGCCTCTTGTTGTTACTTCAGCGTGAGTGTTTTCTCCAGATAGCCACCTTTTAGAGAATCATAAATTAGTTTTATTTCCCCGGAGCCTTCTACCAGCAAACGAAAGTCTACAAAGCCAAAGCCTGGAATTCCGCTTTCCAGGTTGAAGTAATTACCTCTGACTTTGAGCGGCTCAACTGTTTCCCGGAAACGGTCGGTTAGAATTCCGGCCGCCAGAATCCTGGCTTTACCTTCAACTTTTAACTGGTCAGGCCGATGGAGTTTCCGTTGAACCGCCAGAGCTGAAATTGAAGGGGTAACCCTTTCATTGGCAATTCTGAGGTCAATTTGAATGAGTCCACCGTCCAGTTTGCTAACCTTAACTTCTTCAAACCGTAACCGCGGCAGCTGGTCAGCGTGATAAAGGCAGAAAGCCGCATTGCGATGGCAGGTTTCTGCCAGGCGGAAAAGGGCCGGCACCCGGCGACCGAATTTCTTCACCCCACCGATTTCAATGTCACCGTAAAGAGGATGTTTATAGGGTTTCCATTCTGTCAGCTGTTCACCCATAAGTACCAGCTGGTGGTATATAACTTCTTCTAAACTGAAGCCGCCCCGGAACATCCGGCTTCTCTGGTCTTCGTCGTCTTCACCGCCTCTTCTCTGTTCAACCGGCTGGGTGCCCGCATACTGGTCGAAATCAAGTTCGTTAGAAAAGGTGTAGATGCCGAGCAGGTAATAGAGGAAATCTATGGTCCCCCCATAAACAGTGTACATATCCTTGTAGATAACAATGTAACGATAGCCGGGAAGTATCCTTTCACCTTGCTTTCCAATATAGTCATAAATCTGACGGTCCTGAGCCAGCATTTCGCCCAGGTTTTTGGCTCCTGGTCCGCGCAGAATCATTCCACCGTAATTGTGAAAAGATTGTGCTCCCATGATGTTAGGATGAGCCAGAATAAAATCCCGAACTGCTCTGGTTTCAGGCCAGCAAAAGGGATAGGGGCCAGCCCCGCGTTGGACGTAATTTGGCTGCCAGTTGTAGCCAAAATTGCGATTCATATCATAGCCGCCAGGCCCATCCTCATTGATCAACCCATCTCCATCATTGTCAATTCCTTCTAAACCCAGCAGGATGAATTCTCCTTTTTCTCCAGGTTTACAGGGCACCATGACCAGAGGGTTGTCCGGACTGGTTTTGTAATTGCCTTTTGGATCTCGTTTTCTCATGAAAGTTATGGAACCATCTCCATCGAGGTCATCGGGAGCATCCTCATCATAAAGCCCGTCCCGGTCGTCATCATAAGGCACAAGACCGGAACGCGGAGTGTTGGAATCTGCAGCCAGATGCAGAAAATAATCCCGGCCGTCAGGATTCATGGTGGGTACGATGTAAAAAGACCTATCCCGAAGCAGACGGTCAACAAATTCCAGTTTTCCGAAGTTCTTCAAGAGGTAATAGATGGTGTAAAGAGCCACTTCTGTGCCCTGAATTTCGTTGCCGTGAATGTTACCATCTATGTAAAAACCTGGCTTTCTCTCAGCCGGCCCGGTAGCCGGGTTGTTGATGATAACTGCCCAGATATCCCGGCCCTGGTAGGATTTGCCTATGGAGATGAGCTTCATCAGGTCAGGATAGGCTTTTTCCAGTTCTTTAAGGGCCGAGGTCAGCTCGGCATGATCGTAGAAATGATCAAAGCTTAAGCGAACTTCCGGTCGGGCTTTTTTGCTCTGGGCCGCTTGAGGCCGGATAAATCCAGCTATCACTATCACCATTAAAATCAGACATAAAATCTTAAGTAAAGTTGAAAATCTATTCATAGCCTGTCTCCTAATCAAGCTTTAAGTCAATTTCAGGAGTGTTAAGCCGGTTGCTCCAGACTTTTATTTTCAAGCTTGAACCTTTTTTAGCCTGAACTGTCCATTCCAGCTTTCGGCTCTCTCCGCCCTGAAGAAAAGGTATTGATTCAATATGCTTACCCGAGAAAAGCCGCTGTTTTCCTTCAAGAACCAGTCTGACTCTGATAGGATAAGAGGTCAGAGCCCGACGCCCCTGAGCGGTGGAAGTTGGCAACCAGCCTTGGTTATGGAGATATGCAGTTATTCGGTAAAGGTCAGGGCCTATTCTTTCAGCTCTGGCTTCTTTGAGCGATAGCTCCGGAAGCCTGCTGATTATTTTCTGGGCGAACTCAAGGTGAAATTTGATGGTGGTCTCCAGAAACTCTACTGGAGGCACATACTTGAGGTAGGGGACAAACCCACCAATTTCCACTTCACCCAGGTCTGGATGTTTGAATGACTTCCAGTTGACGAAACCAGCGCCTTTAAGGCTGGTATCAGAAAAATTTAAAAGATAGGCCTCGGGATGTTCTTCGCCTGAAACCACGGCAGCTGAAGAACGGGGCATTTTCTCCATCATTTCGGCCATTCTGGCCGGGGTAACCTGACCCGATTGAACCATCTTGATTAACATGGCCGCGTTGAAGTTAGGTGGAGCTCCCTGCTCTTTCAGGAAAATGGCTATCTTTTCCTCACCAAGAGCCAGGAATTCCTCTGAAGACATATTCTTGAGCTTTTCCGGAGTCAGGCCCTCTTTCTTCTCTTCTTTCTTCGGCTCGGGCACCTGCCACAGGTCAAAGGAAAAAACTGGAACTCCGTACTGGTAATAACAGAAAGCTGCGAAAGAACCTTTATCAACCCCCTTAGCCCTTTTCTCTAAATAATCAAGACCAACCTGTTTTAGACCGTTTTTGTATTCTTTTTGGAGCTCTTCGTAAATGGCCTGGTCAGACCGGTCGAGAGTCATAGCCGGGCCCAAACCGAGGAAGGTAGCTACGAGGCTTTCATCAATTTCCATTCCCCGGGCCAAACCAGAACTCTTCATAATATCAATCAACTCTCTCATCGAGTACTCAGCCTCCGGGTCAACCCCCAGAAAGGAGGCAAACTGCCTGGGAACCCGGACCCGGTCGGCTCCAATCCTGGCCTGACCGGTTTGCTGAAGGTTTAACAGGTTGTTTTCGGTGGAAAAATTCAGAACTAAAGCAATGTTATTCCGCTCAAACATGAAGCGCAGCAGAGCTTCTGTTTCAGGCTCTGAGACCGGATAGAGACCGGCCTTTTTGTTAAAATATTCAAAATCATGGGGAAAATTACGATTGATTTCAACTCCACCGGGGCCATCTTCGTTAATCTGGCCATCGCCGTCATTGTCCCGGCCTTCGCTATAAAGCAGAAATTCTCCTTTTTCTCCCTTTCTGGGATCGGCCAGCCTCATCAGTCTGGGCTCTTTTGGATCGATTATCCACCGCCCCTCCGGGGAGCGAACCCGCATCAGGGTAATGTAGCCATCGCCGTTGAGGTCTTCTGGTCCATCCTCATCTACCAATCCATCATTATCCTCGTCGACCGGGGTAGCGTTAAAAGTCCGCTCATATTTTGGTGAAGCAAAATAGGCTGAAGCCGCATCTGGATTGAGCAGGGGAAGGAGATAGATAGATTTCTTATTCAGAAATTCAGACCAGAATTTATCCCCGCCACTATGACCACTGAGGATAGATTCAGCTAACTTCAACACTGCTAAGGTACCGGGAAGATGTAGTCCCTCAGAATTTCCAACCACCAGCACCCCTGGCCGGCTTTCTGGTTTGATTCTATTTTTCCCGGCGGCTATTTCCAGAACTAAAATTTCCTGACCACCAGCCGACTTTCCTATGGAATAAAGGCGGCAAACTTCTGGATATTTTTCAGCCAAGCTTTTTAAAACAACTGCCAGTTCTTTAGGCGCCAGGTACTTTAAACCACTTTTAGCCTTAACCAAAGCCGGCAGGGCTACCAGACTGAATAGCATCAGCAAGAGGGCTATTAACTTCGACTTCCAGGAAGACATGTCCGACCTCCTAAATTTTTAAGAACTGTTAAAAAAATATACGTTTTTAACTATTTTCAGTTCTCTTTTTTCACCTTAGGTTAACAAGTCACGGTTAGAACAGCAGAGCCTAATTAAATTTTTCATCCAATAAGATAATATAAAATATTTTCTATATTTAAGTTTTTTATCTTATAATGATTTCATTGCAAAAGTAAACAAAAAAAATAACGAATTGGAGGAAAAAGTGGGCGGGAAAAGAAAGATAAAATTAGCCTGGTTACAGGGCGGCTGGTTAACCAGATTATTTTTGACCGCGACTTTAGTTCTTATTTATTCTTTATTATCAGTTAGTTACGCTCAGAAAAAAGGCCCTCAAACTCTATTTTCTGAATACCTTAAAAGCTTCCTCACCTGGCGTAATATTGGGCCAGCCACACCGGGCGGTCGAACAGTGGACCTGGATGTGGTGGAGAGCAAACCGTGGATTATCTATGCGGCTATTGGCCCTGCCGGACTCTGGAAATCGGAAAACAACGGTCTCAGCTGGTTTCCGGTATTTTATCAGGAAGCTACAGTTTCTGTCGGAGCTGTGGCTGTGGCCCAGTCTTCACCTAACATTGTCTGGATAGGGACCGGAGAATCAACCGCCAGAAATTCCGTCACAGTTGGGGATGGGGTTTACAAATCAACAGATGGGGGTAAGACCTGGACCAATATGGGCCTGAAGGATACCAGACATATCAGCCGAATTCTTATCAGCAGGGGAGACCCCAATATAGTTTACGTAGCGGCGATGGGACATCTCTGGGGGCCAAATCAGGAAAGAGGAGTTTATAAAACCATTGATGGTGGAAAAACCTGGTCCAGGATTCTCTACATTAACGAGGACACCGGTATTTGCGACCTGGAAATGGACCCCGAAGATTCTCTAATCCTGTACGCAGCCGCTTACGAACACCGGCGGTTGCCTTACAGAATGATAAGTGGAGGACCGGGTAGTGGTCTCTACCGGACGAAAGACGGCGGCCAGAGCTGGGAAAAACTGACTCGTGATCTACCCGAGGGAATCATGGGGAGAATAGGCCTGGCCGTGGCCCGGAGCAGGCCCGGAGTGGTTTATGCACTTATCGAACATCAAGACCCGGGTATATGGAGGTCAGAAGACTACGGACAGACTTGGAAGAGAACCTGCGATGCCGCCACTTACCGCACGGTCAATAACCGACCTTTTTATTACAGCCATATTTACGTGGACCCATCTGATGACCAAACCATCTACGTCCAATCTACCGGGCTTTATGTTTCAAACAACATGGGCCAAAAGTTTAGAGCCATAGGGCAGGGGACTCATCCCGATCATCACGCCCTCTGGATAAACCCTAAAAATCCTCTCCATCTAATTGACGGAAATGACGGAGGTATCGACATCACCTATGATGGGGGAAAAACCTGGCTGCCTGTAACAAGTATAGACGCAGCTCAGGTCTATCAGATAGGTTACGATTTCAGCCTTCCTTACCGCGTTTATTGTGGACTTCAGGACAACGGCTGCTGGGGAGGACCATCTAATTCTCTCGATACTCGGGGCATATTAAACGAGCACTGGGAATTTATTTCCGGAGGTGATGGCTTTTTCGTCAGGCCGGACCCGAAAAATATTTTTATCGTCTACGCTAACTCTCAAAACAACGGGCTGCTCAGGATAGATCGCCGTCACGGTCGAGGAAAATCGATCAGGCCCGAAGCCAGCCTTAAAGAGCCACCCTATCGTTTTAACTGGAATGCTCCGGTGCTGGTCTCACCCCACGATAACAACACCATTTACTGTGCTGGAAATTTCCTTTTCAGGTCGAAAGATGGGGGATATTCCTGGGAAAGAATAAGCCCGGACCTTACCACCAACGACCCGGCCAAGAAAGTTGATGGAGTTGGACCTATTACTCTGGAAAACAGCGGGGCTGAAGTCCACTGCACCATCACTGCCATTGCCGAATCACCGGTTCAACCAGGGGTATTATGGGCTGGTACCGATGATGGTCTAGTGCACATTTCGCGGGACAATGGCAAGACCTGGGTAAATGTTACCAGAAACATACCGGGCCTTCCTAAAAACTCCTGGTGTTCAAGAATTGAAGCTTCCCATTTCGAACCCGGTACAGCCTACTTAACTTTCGACAACCACCGCAATGACGATTACAAACCTTATGTTTACAAGACAGATGATTTCGGCAAAAGTTTTAAGTCTATAACTTCAAATCTGCCACCATTAGGCTGGGCTCATGTTATAAGAGAGCATCCCCATAATAAAAATTTACTTTTTGTCGGAACTGAATTTGGAATATTCTTTTCTTATAACTCTGGGTTAAGTTGGATAGACCTGAAGGGCTCTAATTTGCCAACAGTATCAATAAATGATATCGCCATTCACCCTCGAGACAATGACCTGATAATCGGGACACATGGACGCGGCATCTGGATTCTGGATGATATAAGCGTCCTCAGCCAGTTCGAAGAAGAAATTTTGGGCCAGGACTTTTTCCTTTTTGAAACCAGGGAAGCTGTTTTATTTTATACTTCAAACCGAGGAGACCCCTATAGTTTATCCGGTGGTTTTTCAGGGAAAAACCCAGTTCCAGGAGCTTATATTAATTATCTGGTTAAAAAAGACCTTGAAGGTGACCTGAGGATTAAAATAACTGATGAAAGTGGTGAGACTATTACCGAGCTGCCTTTGAATAAAAAAGCTGGTTTAAACAGAACAGTCTGGAATCTGCAGTTTGTTCCCAGGGCTTCAGACGGTAAAAAATATTCTCCAGTAGGAGCCGTGAACATTATGTGCTACGTTCTTCCTGGATGCTACACTGCTTCCATAAAGATTGGAGATAAAGAATATAAAAGCTTAATCAGGATTCTTCCAGATCCGCGCTTTGAAATAATCCCCGAGTTGATAAAAAAACAGTACTCACTGGTTGGAGACCTGATTAAGATAAATAATATATATGCTAGAGCAGTAGCAGCCACCCGGAATCTTTCCAGAGCCCTGCAGACCACCCGAAACGACCTGATTATGCTCCAGGATGTAAATCTTAAAGCTTTTCTAAATAAGAAGTTTGAGACCATCTGGAGTAAGTTTCAATCTATCACTGATATTTTTCAGACAGAAGGAACCTTTCTTGGACTCACTGTACCTTATGAAAAATTTCTAAGAATGCCAATAAATTTTCGCCTTTTGACTCTGCCTCAAAGCCTTGCCTCCTATCCCTCTGAACCAACAGAAACCCAGATCAGGCTGACCTCAGAAATAAATCAGTTGGTAGTGGAATCGATTGAACTTTTCAATAAATTCCTGAAGTCTGACTTAATAGAATTTAATGAATTGCTACAGAAGTCAGGGATTAAACCATTGTCTTTACCACCGGCAGTTACTTTGGAATAGAGCTTCTTACGCTAAATTATTATGCAAAGTTTTATAATTTATTTAATATCAATAATTTAAATATATGTCGGCCTGCCGACTATTTCTAATTATTTATGTTGAAAAAACCTTGTTTTTCACCTGATTTTTTTGTATAAAGATATAAAAAACGAAATACGGCGGAGGATAACTTGATCATCGCGGTTACCAACCAAAAAGGCGGTGTTGGGAAAACTACTACCTGTATTAATGTGTCAGCAGCTCTGGCTTTTATGGGATATAAGATTCTTTTGGTGGATATGGACCCTCAAGCTCACAGCACAATCTCTGTGGTCAACAATCCACATTTATTCCAGAAAACCCTTTTTGATGTTCTGATGGATAAGAATTCGAGAATAGAGGAGGTTATCATTAAATCAAATATTCCTGGTCTCGATGTAGCTATTTCCAGAATTTCAATGGCCAAATTAGAACCTGCTTTGATAGGGGAGTTTGACGGACATTATCGACTAAGAGATGCCATTCAACCGGTCAGGAAGAATTATGATTTTATTTTTATTGATACACCGCCCACGCTGGGATTAATTACCCTAAACGCCCTGGTTGCAGCCAGTCATATCCTGATTCCAATCCAATCCTCATACCTTTGCCTCGAGGGAACTGATGATTTGTTGGAAACCATTGAAAAGGTTAAAAGAATTGCCAATCCCGACTTGAAAATTCTTGGAGTAATAATAACTCTTCACGACAAAAGAACGAATATCTCAAAAGATGTTGTCGACAGGATTATTGAAGTTTTCGGAGATAAAGTATTTAAAACCTTTGTCTCGAAAAGTGTTAAGCTTGAAGAAAGCCCAGCCTATAAAGAAAGCATTTTTACCTTTGCCCCTGATTCAATTGGGGCAGTACAGTATAAAGAAATTGCTGAGGAGTTGATTAAACGTGCAAAAAACTAAAAAATCCGGCCTTCCAGATAGCCTAATGATGAGGCATGATCCCCATTTTGTTGAGCTAATAGCTTCAAAATCACCGGCTCCAAGAATAAGGATGATTCCAATAGAAAAAATTGAACCTAATCCGCGCCAGCCTCGCAGTGAACTAGGAAACATTCATGAGCTTATGGATTCTATAAGAGCCAAGGGGGTTCTTGAGCCTATTATAGTTAGGCCAAAAGATGATAAATTTGAGATTATCGCTGGTGAAAGACGCTATGTGGCTTCAAAAAATCTTGGTCTTAAAGAGATTCCATGCATTGAAATGGTAGTAGAAGACCAGGAGGCAATGGAAATCTCGTTGATAGAAAATCTCCAGAGAAAAGACTTGGACATTTTTGAAGAAGCAGATGGTCTTAAAGCCCTTATGAGTCTTTATGGATATAGCCATCAGGATATTGCTGATAAAATCGGCAAGGCCAGGTCTACAATCACTGAAATAATTTCAGTATCGAGAATACCTTTCAATATCAGAGAGAAACTTAAAAAGGCCGGTATTACTAGCCGCAGTACCATCATTGAAATTGCCAAAATCGATGATGAGAATGCGATGGCTCGGTTAGTCGAGCAAATTATAGAGAGAAGATTAACCAGAACCGATACCAGAGACTTAACTAAGCTTTTTCGGGACAAGGAAAAATCAAAGGAAGAAAAACAAAAATTTTTTGTATTTAATTATGTTCCTAAAAACAACAAAACCTTTAAACTCAGGATAGAATTTAAGAAACAGGTTGTAACTCGACAGGAATTAATTCGAATCCTGGAGGAAATAATCCAGAACTTAAAATCAGATTCAAGCCTTCAAACCCAAAAATCAAATGAGGAAGATACAGAAAAAGGTTAATGCCAAAAAAGTTCTGTACTTTCAAATAAAATTATAAAGGTTTTTTAAGTAGCTTTGTTTTTGACCTGATATTAGTTTACATAATATAACTTATGCGACACATCATATTGGTTATTTATATCTTTTTTATTATCAATTAGATAAGAATATTATAAATCTGTGGATATTTTATTTGCCCTTCTTTTGGGCAAATGTGGAAATTTCGAATATCCCCTGTTAGTTCCTTTTAGTTTTTGTTTATAGCCTATAAAATGCTTTTGTCTTGCAGATGATTTTATAATGACAAATGATTTGACCACGTCAATTTTTGTTCGAGATATGGCCATCGTATTGCCTTCATTTTCAATACTCAATTAGTTTCCGAGGCAGAACCTCATTTCACACAGGCCTTAGCTTCTCAGGCTTGATGTAAGCATACTCATTGGCCCAGTCCTCCGTATACTCCATGAGATACGAGGTAATAAGCCTTAGATACGAGCTTACAGATGGGAATACTCCTACCACCCG
>CAYQZX010000053.1:0-99567 GCA_964422165.1 uncultured Eubacteriales bacterium
CTGGTGGTGGCCCTGGCCTTTCCATCGGGGGAAAAGGTGCGCCAGAAGCTCCAGCTTCTGCCGAAGCTTTCCCGAAAACTAATCCACGAGGAATTTCGTGAGGCATTGCGCCAGGCAAAGAGCAGGGAAGAGGTAGTGGCCTTAATTAAATCCGCCACCTCTACTTGAGTGTGTGATTTAATATAATCATTTAATAAAATTATATTTCAGAAAGGTATATCTTCTTCAGATGCCTCAGAAACTTGTATAGGATTATAGCCAAAAAGTTCACATAGAAAATTAATACAACTAGCTGATACGAATACAAGAAATGTTGCCTCCGATACTGATAGATCTGGCTTTCTGGTGGCTCCGTGTCTTACTCCTGGAGAATCACTTGCCAATCCATACAAAACATGAAATATCTTATCCAAAGGTTTTTTGATTTTTCCTTCAGCTACGAGTTTATCGATTGCTTTCCCTAATGTTATTTTTTCATCCCCTAATAATATCCTGACAGTCCCTTCTAATGCTCCGACTGCTTCTTTTATACAATTAATAACATCGGGCTTAGGTCTGTTGCTTAAGAGTTCTAAGGCTTTATTGAATTGGCTATTTGGGCCCTCAAATATTTTTTGCTTTAGCAAAATATTGGTTTTCTGGATTATCTCCGTATCTATAAATTCAGGTATGAATCTTTCTAATCTACCTTTTTTTAATCTCCAACCGATATTGCACTTTGAAAGCAAATCGTTAATTTTAACAGTGTAATCATATCTGAGTTTTTTCGTTTGATCAGGTATTTCTTCGTAACAGCCTAAAAATCCGTCATATTCTTTATATATTAATTTTGCATATAGAAATTCAATTAAATCATAAATTTCATTCCAATCGAGCTTGTTCTTAACAAGATATCTGACGTTTTCCTCATAATTTATTCCCGACTTTCTCTCAATCATAAAACAGTCTGTTATTAATTTATATAACTGCTCATAATCAAAAAAATATCTTTGTTTTATATAATCCTCAATTAGATTGATTAGCCCAATTCGAAGTTTATGTGGAGCCTCTTCGAAAATTATTTCAGTTTGATCGGGCTTAATTCTTTTAGAGAAAGAATCCATTTTTTTATATTAATTTTATTAAAAAAGCCGGGAAAGTTCAATTGCTAAGCTTATAGCTTTAGTTTATATTGTCCAAATTAATAATATGTACTTTCAGGAATTTTTCTATTGCTCTGACTGTTTCATCTTTTAGCCGGGGAGGGCTTTGCGCCACCCAGATGGTAAAGTTATATAATTCCTGGGTGTCAACTTTTATCCATTTTTTATTTTTATGAAGGAAGACCAGCAACGTGGTCATAGCAATTCTTTTATTGCCGTTTTGGAAAGGATGGTTCTTAATCATAAGATAAAAGAGGATGCTGGCTTTTTCCACCAGGCCCCTATAGAGCTGCCTTTTTGAGAAACTTTGAAAGGGAACGGCTAGACAGCTCTCCAGGATGTTTGGAAACCTGGTAGAAAAATCTGGTATCGGTTCATTAAAAGTCATAAGCTCTCGCGCCAATTTAAATGCAATATATTCTACTTCTTTTACTGTAAGTGTTTTAATCATTCTCTGCCTAATAGTTTCAGGACTTCTCCATATTCAGCTACAGTCTTCGTTACTGCTTTATCAATTTCTTCCTTGTCTTTTTTGGAGAGCTCTTTGCCAATAATATCCACGATATCTTTGACGTTGATAGCATAATTTCTGCCGATTCTTATGGCCTTTATTTCTCCGTTTTTTACCTTCTTGTAGACAGCAATTCTGCTTATTCCCAGAATCTTGGCAAGCTGGGGAATAGTCATAAATTCATTCTTTCCCACAATCTATACTCCTTCATGAGCCTAAAGATTAACATAAGTTAATAATCGATTAAATATTAACCTATGTTAATTGGCAAAATAAAATTAACATATGTTAAGCAAAAAGTCAATAGCTGTATATCTAATAGCTCTCATACAGAAAATTGGTAAATGGTAATAGGAATGGCGATCTGGAAGGATCCTAGCAAGTTGCTAAGCGGAGGTGGACAAACGGAGTATCTCCTCAACCAACGTGCTGGAGAGGACCAACCGGGAGATAAGGCGCAGGAGCCGGGTGGTTGGAGTCTTTCCATCTGTAGGCTTGTACTCAGGCTTATTACCTCGTATCTCATGGAATACATGGAGGACTGAGCCAATGAGTATGCTTACATAAAGCCTGAGAAGCTGAGGCCTGTGTGGAGTGAGGCCCTGGCTCAGGAAGCTAACTGAGGCATGAAAATGGAGAGATTACGATGGCCAAATTGCGAACAAAACTTGACATGGCCTTCAAATAAATTTCATATTTATTTGATTAATTATTATTTTTAATCGCTTTACAAAGCTATAGTAAGTATCACTCTTTTATTTAGTTCTTCAAAATTTCCATAACAAATGTCAACGAGCATTTCATCTCCAAGTCTTCTTATCACAAATGACATATTCCAACATGTCACATAATAATATACCTTCTCTTCACTTTCTTTTTTTTCTTTTATGGTCTTTTCTATTTCGTTATCGTCGGCTTTTAATTGGAAAGTGCGCCCTAACAACGTTATTAAATCATTGGTATTATTATTAATAATACGCAATTTATTTTTATCTTTTATTAGTTCCAATTTGTATTTGTTCTCATCTATCATCAAATTCATTTCTAGTTGAATTGTTGGAACATGAAATTTTTCTACATGTTCAGTCACAGGATCTTCATGTATCTCATCGTTATGTTTTTCTTTATATTCAATCACAGGGAAATCTGGAAGTTCTTTGATGTAATTTTCTTCAAGTCCCCACCCTATAAGTTTATCTTTAAATTCTCTCATTACTCCTCTTCTTCTAGTTTCAGATTTTGCCAAATCATAATTTTTAAGTTTGCACTTTAACCAACGTAGCTTTGCAAAATTAATTTCATCTTCAATTCTTACTTTCCATGCATTTGATTTATTTTGCTCTATAACCAGCTCATAAAATTCTAAACAATACTTAACCATTCCTGCTTTTTCTAACGCTGCTCCAGCCTCGTACGCAGTAACAATTCCTTGAAAAGTACTTGATTGCAAAATAAGCTTCTCACGTAAATAATTAGAAATTTTATTTTTCACTCTATTGTCTTGATATATAATAAGATCCGATAAAGCAATACATCTAATGAAAGCAGAGTCCAGCGTTGTTCCCCATTGATACTCCTTTATCTTTTTTAAGTCCTCAGGCTCAGCAGGAATAAGGCTAGAAGTTACCAAATCATAAGATAGTTCCCATCTATCATTCTCAGTGAGTAAGTTAAATAACTTAAACAGGTATTCATTTAATCTGAAATCTCTTTCGCTGATTAAATAACTAATAAATCTTGCGATATTTTTTTCATGCAGATATTTTTTTAAAAACTTAAAGCCTCTTTCAACCTCTCCCAGCTTCAAAATCGCACTAAGGACAAAATATGATTGCCGCTCATCTAAATTAATGGTTTCGTTTATAAAATATTCATCATACAACATTTTAACAAGATCAGAATTGTATAAAACCTCGATATTTTCAGGATAAGTTAAAGTTCTTAATTTTATATTATTAATCACTTCGGTTGAATTAGATAATATTCCCCGCTTTTGGAATTCTTGGATGTTGCTTAAAACTTTATCCCATTCATATTTAGGTTTTGATAAGTGGTCTTTATTATCGTTAATAGATTCAACCAGCTTAGAAATTACATAATCCCATGTTGGATTTAATTTGAGTCGCCCGTCTTTTAGGTCATTAGTTAAAGAATCTAATAATTTTATTTTGTCTTCCAGCCTATATTCCTTAATCTTGATCATAAAATCAGCTGCTTTAAATTCAGAGGAACCTTCCCACATATCGTGTTTAATAATACTTTCCCAACATTTTCCCTGCCAATAATGTTCTAAAGCTTTATCCCATTTTTTTAGCTGAACATAGATTTCTCCGGCTTCTTTTCTTTTTTCTTCTATTTCATATATATACGCTTGACATTCCAGGGCCTTGTCATCTTTTCTAGCTCTTTGATAATTATCTTTTGCAATTAATAGCTTATATGTATCTCTTTGAGCATATCCTTGTTTAAAAAATTGCTCGGCAAGGTCTTCCGGGGAGTCCTGATCTGTTTCCCATACAGATTCATCCCCTGGCCTTAATATTGCAATATCATCTTTAGACCAAACAGAATTTTTATCTAATTCTTTGTATCTATCAATAAGACTGTCGATATACTTTGTATTTTCAAAATATTTTTTCCAAAAATTATTAATCCCCTCTTGAGTATCAACTATAATTAATCGACTTATAGCCCTGCTTGCTCCAACATAAAGACGGTTTATAAAATATTCAAGAGGAATGCCTTTTTCTGAATCGATTTTTTCACCCTCTATTCTAACATCAAGAAGATCAAATAATCCATTATGATTCCTTATTGCTTCCTCCCCAAATTTATATAAAACAATTCTTTTAAATTCTAACCCTTTAGCCCTTATTGGGCTTAATATATTTCGAGTAATTTCATTACGTTCTTTATTAAAAGCAATTTCACTTAAGAAAGGATCTTGCTTGACATATTCAACTTCTTCTCCTTCTTGACATGGAATTATTATAACAATCTCTTTTTGGTCTCTCATTTTAGATTTACAAATTGGCTCTTCTAATTCATAATAAACCGGAATATTTGCCGGATGTTCAAAATAAGCTCTTTGTGGTCTTAGCTGTTTCTTTCTAAATATAACTCCTCGTATAAGATGAATTAAATTACAGAGCTGAACAATACTCTTGTTTGATCGGTAATTAAAATCTAATTCCTTCCAATTCATCGGAACGTTACTTCTTATTGTCTGAGTATGATGGGTTAACTGCTGTATTATTATCTCATGAAAATTAGCTTTTGTTGCTTCCCAATCAAATCCGGTTGGACTTAATGTTTGAAAAGGATCTCCAGCAAAAGCAAAGGGAATCCATTTAATATAATCCTGTTTTAGCGTTCTCTTTGAATATAAAGAAAGACGATATATTAATCTTAATTCATTATGAGTAAAATCTTGCGCTTCATCGCAAAACACCGCCGGATATTTTGATATGTCACTACAATTATTTTCTTCAAAAGCCATTAATATATTACGGGCTAAATCTTGGTCATCCCAATATCCCTCATTATTTTTCTCTCTATACCAACGTTCCCAAACTTTATCATAAATTTCCTTATATGTGCTTTGATCGACAGTTTTTCTTTTCCTAGGCAACCTCTCATAGTCCTCTGGTGTTAAATAATCATCTTTTTCAGCTGTAAAGCCTTTTATATATGTTCGTATTACATGCCAAGCAATTTCTGGTGATATTTTTTTAAAGTGTTTTTCCTCAAACATTCTTTTAAATCTAGGAAAATCGATATATTTCTCATCCGGATATTTAATTGCATCATCTAGTAGTCCTTTCATAAATACTCTAAAACTTACGAAACTTTTATCAATAATCTCATTTAAAATCGATTCATCTATGTCTTTTGTTTTTTCAACTTTTTTTGCATTGCACTTTAAAATATTCTTTACCACCTCTTTTGCTAATGATAATAATTCGTTGCTATAGGTTAAATATAATGGGGGGTGCAGCTTGGGCTTTTTATTTAAATAGTAAAATAAATGTTCAGCAAATAAATATTGAATAACTGTTGATTTGCCGCTTCCTGGCCGCCCATTAATAAACAATGGATAACCATCTTGCTTAACGGAATTTAATATTTGAATTTCTTCTTCTGATAAAGCCATATTTGCTTTTTCATCGCTATATTCAATGTAATTTAACCAAATCTCCTTATCCCAGACTACATCCACAGGGTAAGCTCTGTATGCCAGCCTTTCTATACCTTCTGGCATCGGGCTTGTTATAATTTGACAGTAATTTTCAGGAAGGTTTTTTTTATAACTCAAATTATTAACAAATGGCTCTATTAAGAATAGAACGTTTTGATTTTCTTTATTTAAATACTTGTAAATTATTTTGATTTCCCCGAAATCGTATTCTGACCTATTTTGGAGATTATGATTTTTATCTATGTTATCGCATAAATCAAAAATCGCATCATGAATCTTTGCCCCATATTTCTTGAGCTCTTCCCTTTTGATCTTTTCAACCCAATTTTCGCTTTCTATTATATTAAAATCGTTTCCACTATTATAATTATCTTGATTTCTTTTATTTTCAAATAAATAATCCTTTTCCTCATTCGATAGTTGAGGTAATGGCTTTATCTCTGGGTTTGCTTTCTTATTTCTTAAATATTCATCAAAATTTATTTCTTTAATTTCCTCTTCTAAATGTGTTCTGTATTCGTCAGGCCTTGAGCAAAATTTTTCATAATCTTTTTCAGATTTTGAAAAAAGCCGCCATAAAACTAATATAGTATCATCCGAATGATACCTAATACCTATAATAAGACGATAATCTCTTCCAATTGGTTTTCCCAAAAAATATGGACCATACACTTGTAAGTTATTTATGCTTTGGTCTCGCTCTATTTTCTTTGCTATGGCTTCAATTTCTTCTTTTTTACCATATTTTTTACCATGATCTTTGCACTCTTCCGTTATAAAAGTATAAAATGCCATTCCGAACCTCCCTCAAAATTGGTTTTATAGAAGAATAGAAGAAAAGAATAAAATCAACCTGTCATATTTGGGTATTAACTTCCCCTTTTGGCTTAACATAAAAATAACCATTTAAATAAATTAATTTTATTCTCTTTTATTTAACAAAATAAAAAATATTGATGTAAATCACCTTTAGGGGTGATTTTTTAATAGTTTTCGCTTTTTCCCTTCTTTTTGGGTGACCAGCATTGCTTTATAATACTGAATCTTGTGTTTTTAGGAATTTCAAAGAACTCTATTTTCATCCAGACGATTTAATTATCTTAAGCCCATAATAATTCCATACTTCCGGACAAACGGCGTATCGCCTCGACCAATATGCTGGAGAGGACCAACCGGGAAGGAGCCGGGTGGTAGGAGTATTCCCATCTGTAAGCTCGTATCTAAGGCTTATTACCTCGTATCTCATGGAGTATACGGAGGACTAGGCCAATGAGTATGCTTATATAAAGCCTGAGAAGCTGAGGCCTTTGTGGAGTGAGGCCCTGACTCAGGGAGCTAACTGAGGCCTGAAAATGGAGAGATTACGATGGCCAAATCGCGAACAAAACTTGAAATAGCCAAATTATTTTAAAATATTGATAAGATCATAAATATTACAAATACCCAAAAAATAACCCTTAAAATCATCGATAGGGGTGATGAAATTTGAATGCTTGATAAAAGACAATTTATAAAACGAAAAAAATTTGAAAACAATGATTATAGTAAAAAAATAGTTTTTTAATGAATGTGAGTTTTATTACAGTAAATATTAAACAAAGAACGCCAGAATGGTATGAATGGAGAAAACAAGGGATAGGTGCATCGGACGCACCGATTATTATGGGGGAAAATCGATTTAAAAGACTTGATTATTTAATAAAAGAGAAAACCTCATTTAATCTAATAGATGGCTACGAAAATGAGAAGATGGCCTTAGGTAAGTCTCTTGAACCTGTTGCTTTGGATAGTTATATTAAAAAGACAGGAAATTATGTAACGCCGGTATGCATTCAAAGTGCGCAATATAATTGGCTACGAGCAAGTCTTGATGGTATTAATATTTATGATAGAAAAGTAGTTGAGATAAAGTGTGGTAAATCAGCATATGAATGGGTATATCGGCATCATACCGTACCAAAATACTATTATGCGCAGACGCAACATATTCTTGCCATAACAAATTATGAAAGTTTAGATTTCTGGTGTTACTGGCCAGGAAATCATGAAATATTGATAAAAGTGGAAAGAAATGAGGCGTACATTAATATTTTACTAGAAAGAGAATACGAATTTTGGAAAAGTATAGAACAAAGGATAAAAGGGAGACAAAGCAGGACCTATTATAGTCTTGATTACATAAATAAGCAGAGTAATGATATTGAAATAATGTCGAAAGGACGAAATAATTATCAAAATACATATAATCCTTCAAATAGCAATAAGGAGATTAAAAATAATTCGTTTGATGAAAGAAAAGACATAAACATTAATAATAAAACCGATAATTTTAATATTGGTTGTTTATTTTATATTATTATTTTGTACCTTCTACTACGCTTATTATTTAAATAAACAGTATTGCGACATTTTCAGGATTTGTCTTCGATTTGTCCGTCGACAAAGCTTTACTTTAGGCCCTAAGTCAGCTCACCGTGCCAGGGTCTTTCTCTACCCTGGTTTAAGCAGTTAAGGCTTTATGCAGGGGTCTTCAGTTGGGCCATGTCAAGTTTCGTTCGCAAATTTGCCATCGTAAACGCTCCATTTTTAGCTCCTAATTAGCTGCCTGCGCTTGCTCTTGCTCCAACAGCGGCCCCAGCTTATCAGCTTTGATATAGGCATTCTCATTAGCCCAGTCCTCAGTGTACTCGATAAGATAAGCAGTGACCAGTCTAAGATACGACTCAATGGATGGAAACACCCCAACCACTCTGCTCCTGCGCTTTATCAACCCGGTAGTCCTCTCCAGGACATTCGTGGAGGAGATACGGCGTTTATCTATCTCCGGAAAATTGTAAAACTGAAGCGATTTCCCTAAGCAATCTTTGGCTAACCAATTAATTGACTTTGGTGGAAAGACCTAAATAAAATAATTTTGAAAATGATTTTAGGGGGTGGGTTTTGAGTAATTCTGATTATATTTTAGAATTTTTAGAAGAAGACTATTCTAAGCAATATTGTGATGATTGCCTATCAACGCAGCTAAATATCAGGCCAAGACAGCAAGTTAATCAAATATGCCGCAGGCTCGAACAAGAAGGGAAAATTATAAGGATAAGGTTCAGATGTGATAATTGCAATAAGATAAAAATTACGAATAAATTAGGATCGAAAATAGTTGGCATCAGGAAAAAAGAGCATGTTGTAAAAGGCGAGAAAATCAAATTACTTGAAGATGAGCTCAAAAACCTATCACGATTCAAGATAGAGGAGATACGGACTAAAATCGTTAAAATATGCCAGAAAATATGGGCAAAACACATGAAAGAAGAAGCACCACACAGTATTTCCAAGATTATAAATACACTTAGGGATAAAGATCACATCCCGTCTCATCAAGCAAATATGATGCTGACGATTTGTAATTTACGAAATTCTTATGTTTATGACGGATTAGAGCTGGGAAATAGGGAAAAAATCATCGCTTATTATGCCTGGGAAATAATTTATGATTGGTATAAAATTTTAAGTGAATAAAAACTCACATCTTAGCTTGAATGAGATTATATATTGGGAAATAAAAGAGGGGAGGAGTTAATGTTTATATTTATCACAACCTGTGCCATGAATAAAGAAGGTGGGGGAGAAAAATATGAGAAATTTACTTGGAATTATAACAGGAAGTCAGAGTTATTAGCGGTCCGCAAGCAAGTACTCCAGGTGATGAAGTCGAGCCAAAAAAAGCCTGAACTGGGCCCCGATTTTGGTGGAGATTCTTTAGATTGGCTTTACCTTCCCGCTTATAAAAGATATAGCCAGGGAGCCTATATAGAGGGTTTATATTCTGCCGGTGTTAAATTGGATGAGTGGGCACAAAATAACGATTTGTTTTTTGTATCGGCTCTTTATGGTTTAGTAAATTTCAGAGAGCCCATTCAAAATTATGATCTGGACTTATCTGATGAAGGAATAACGTCAAAATGGAAGCAAAGTAAGGCCATTACAAAAGCTCTTATAGATTATCTTGCTCAAAAAAAGCGGAAAATAGATTGCATAATTGATTGTTGCGGTAGCCATGAATATAGCGAATTGATCGATTGGTATGATTTGAAAGGTTGGGAGATCAGGCATGCGGTATCGGTTGGTGATTTGCAGCCGAGACAGGTTAGGTGGTCATGTGGACATCTGGCAGGAATTAATAAAGAAGAACTGTCAAGAATAATTGACGATGAAGAAATTTACCATACTGCTAATGCAGTAATTAGATTGTCTAAGGAATTACCAGCAAAGCCTTATGAAGAAAATGATAGCCCAGAAGCTCTTTTGCAAAGAATGGTTAAAAATAAAAATGTTGCCATCGCTTGTTTCGAGAAGAAGCAATTTGAGAACTTCATGGAATATGCCCAAAAGAAGGGGTGGAATAAGCTTATTAAGTTTGAGAAAATTGAAAAATTGGGCAAAGAAATTTTAGAAATTTTGTATAAAGGCGGGTTTCGAATATTAATTGTGCATGCATGTGCCACTCATGCGGAGACAAGAAAGGCTTATCAATTTGAGGCAGAAAATATAGAAAAAGCTATTCCCAAAGGTTGGCAATGTTATTTATTGAAGCCATCTGCCATATATAAATATAGCTATTCGGAAATAGAATTTGAACCTAATTTAAGATTGAAAGAGGGAGAATGAAATGGATAATTTCAGAGATATTATAAAAAAAATTAAGATATGCACAAACAGGGGAACTTCTGAGGAAGTTATCAGCTGCCTGAATAATCTATTCTACGAGACTGGCGATGGGATGGTGGCGCTTGCTTTAGGCGAAGAATTAGAAAAAATTGGAGAGTTTGAAGAAGCCCTTAAATATTTTGTGGAGGCAGAAGCAAGGTTTCCCTGGCCAAAATATCAGGATATGGCAAAAATAGCCAAGGAAAGAGTGAAGAGAAAAATAGAATTAGAGGATTTGAAGAAAGAACCAGGTCCTGATTATAAGACAGAGATTAGTGGCAAACGCAAGCCAACCGACGAGAGCACCATTTTAACAGACATGTTATACCAGGAACTCACGGAGCCTGCAGCTTTGGATTCAGAGGTTTTACTCGGGTCATTAATAATTACTGCCTGCACCAAACAAAAAATATGGGATGTTTTCCCGGATGCCCCGGATTATGTCCCGGCAATTATGGCCTACACTGGGAAAGGTTTTCTGGATTTTTTGAAGTGGACGAGGAGGGAAAAAATTAAGGAAAAAGGCTGCTTCTGGTATATATTGAGCGGCAAGTATGGCTTCATAGAGCCCTGGCACCCGATTTCTTATTACGACATTAACATTGACAATCCTGATGATTTTCCGATTACCGATGATGCTCTGGTAAATCAGGCAAAGCAGAAAAGAAGCCTAAGTCCTGGATCAAGAGATAGCTTCAGGCTTTCAGATTTCAAAAAGATTATATGCGTAAATTGCCCGCCAGCCTATATTACAAAGATCAAGAAATGCTTCCCACAAAGAACTATTCATGAAATATGGGTTTAATGAATTGGCTTATATAGTGTCATTTTTAATTTGATCGGCATTAGCTAAAAGGATAATAATTCTTTAAACCTTCTAATAGGTTAAAAAATTAATGTAAAAAGGGCTCAAAATCTCAGGTGATTGGTTATTAAAATCGACCTGGCCAAGTGTTTGGGCTTCGTAAAGAAAAAATAGGATATATAGAATGTGTCCCCATTTTTCCAATTTTCCATTGAAACTTTTGAAGTTGTTTATCGTATCTAATAGAGATAAGATTTAGCTAAGCAGACCCCAGATAATTAAATGCAGATAATTAAATGGCGGAAAATAAAATTCAAACAGGATTAAATCGAACAAAAATTAAAACCAAAAGGAGCAGTGGGATGCGCAAGCAAATCATTTTTGCCCTGGTGGCTCTGATGGCTATAATGTCTATCATGAGCTGCAAAGCCACAAAAGCTAAAGAAGAGCCGTTAATCCCGCGGCGGGTTCTATTCGGCAACCCGGATAAATCCTCGCTGCAAATAAGCCCCGACGGCCGGTATATCAGCTACCTGGCACCGCTTAACGATGTGCTCAACGTCTGGGTAGCGCCAGCCGATGCCCCGGAAAAAGCTGAACCAGTCACCAAAGACACGGGCCGCGGCATCCGCACCTACTTCTGGGCTTATACCAACCAGCACATCATCTACCTGCAAGACCTCGGCGGCGACGAAAACTGGCAGGTCCACGCCGTGGACATTACTACCCAAGAAGATAGGAACCTGACGCCCTTTGAGGAAATTCTTGGACCTGACGGAAAACCAATTCTCCTGCCCAACGGTAAGCCCCTGCGCCCTCAGGCTCAGATTCAGAATGTGAGCCACAAGTTCCCAGGCGAAATCCTTATCGGGCTCAACAACCGCAACCCGCAGTTTCATGACCTCTACCGGCTTAACATTTTGAGCGGTGAGCTGAAACTCGTCCAGAAAAACGACGGTTTCCTCGGCTTTCAGGTCGATGACGACTACAACGTCCGCTTTGCCGCTCAGATGACGCCCGATGGTGGCATGGTTTTTCTCAATCCGGACGGAAAAGGCGGCTGGAAACCGTTTGATCAGGTGCCGATGGAAGATATGATGACCACTAGCCCCGTAGGCTTTGATAAAAGCGGAAGCGTGCTTTACATGATTGACAGCCGGGGCCGAAACACAGCTGCTCTCATCTCAGTGGATTTAAAGACGGGCGAGAAAAAATTAATTTTTGAAAACCCGAAAGCCGACGTCAGCGGTATTATGATGCATCCGGTGGAAAAGAAAGTGGAAGCTGTGTCCGTGGAATACCTGCGTACCGAATGGACGGTGCTGGACGACTCGGTGAAGCAAGACCTGGATTATCTTAAAACGGTTTGTGACGGAGATGTCAATGTTTTAAGCCGCACCCTTGATGATAAATTCTGGGCCGTGTCCTACCTGGTTGATGACGGTCCTGTGCGCTACTATCTCTATGACCGTGCCAATAAGCAGGCTAAGTTTATGTTCACCAACCGTAAGGAGCTTGAAGGCCTTAAGCTTTCTAAGATGCATCCAGTGGTTATTAAGTCGCGCGATGGATTGGAGCTGGTCAGTTACTTGACTCTGCCTTACTGGGAAGACCAGGACCACGATGGCCGGCCGAACAGACCGCTGCCGATGGTGCTTTTCGTGCACGGCGGACCCTGGGGCCGCGATTCCTGGGGCTTTAATTCAATACATCAGTGGCTGGCTAACCGCGGCTATGCCGTGCTCAGCGTTAATTTCCGCGGCTCAACTGGCTTTGGTAAAAAGTTCATCAACGCCGGCAACCTGGAGTGGGCAGGCAAAATGCACGATGACCTGATTGATGCCGTCAACTGGGCAGTGGAGAATAAAATTGCTGATAAAAACAAAATAGCCATCATGGGCGGCAGCTACGGCGGCTATGCCACACTGGTGGGGCTGACCTTTACGCCCGAGGTTTTTACCTGCGGTGTGGATATCGTTGGTCCGTCCAACCTGATAACCCTGTTGGAAACCATCCCGCCTTATTGGAAGCCCCAGTTTGAAATGTTTGCCACCCGTATGGGCGACCCCAGAACAGAAGAAGGCCGCAAGCTGCTGGAAAAGCGCTCGCCGCTCACATACGCCGACAGGATTAAAAAGCCTCTCCTTATTGGGCAGGGAGCCAACGACCCGCGTGTCAAGCAGGCAGAGTCAGACCAGATTGTTAAGGCCATGCAGGGAAAAAACATACCCGTAACCTACGTGCTCTATCCCGATGAAGGTCATGGCTTTGCCCGGCCGGAAAACCGTCTTTCTTTCTTTGCAGTGAGCGAGCTTTTCCTGGCTAAATACCTGGGTGGCCGGGCACAGGAAATCGGCGACGATTTTAAAGGCTCAAGCATCACCGTGCCGCAGGGTGCTGAGCATATTCCCGGTTTGAGCCAGGCACTAGCAGGACTGCATAGCAAATAGCTGATTAAATAGCGGAACAAAGCAAACAGCAAAACAAATATCTTAAAATGGGAGTGGCCTGGCAGCGCGAAGCAGTGCTGAGAAGTTTTATCAGTGGATGAACAGGTATCCTATAACTCGTAGTTGTGGCGTATATTTATAGCTGCGGCCTATTTTGTTTGTTTTTTTGATAGATTAATAGCCTCTTTTTGATTTCCCTGGCTGGTTCGGCGCCATAAGTGGGCTAAGATGCCTATGTTCAGCAGAGCTGCGGTATTGTAAAGACTAAAGCCAGCAATAAAGCTATCCCTATAATTGTCAACATTGTTTTTTACGAGGCGAGTGCTGATTATTTTCAGCGAAAATAATAAAAAATAAACCTTATTAATTTTCGTTTTCGGTACTTTTGAATTTGTGCCTGCTAAGATAATTGAAATGGCAAGGGAGCGAGGGCAAGCGCAGAAAATCAGAGGAAACCACCGGTTTTTTTGTTTTGCGGGGAGAATTTTGCTAAGCGTGGAAAATTGAGCTAATCAGGGAAAATTGGGTCCAAAAAAAAAATTAAAAAAATTTTTAAAAATCAGTTGACAATTGGCATAAAAGTGCTTATATTGTAAACCGAAAGTAGGGAAAATGACGCCCACCAGCGAAAAACCCGGGTTAGACCCAACCTTCCCCATAAGGTTGAGAGCAGCCCGTTTAAAGGCCGGCCTTAGCCTCGAGGACCTGGCTCGAAAGCTCGGGGGAATAGTTACCAGACAGGCCATCGCCAAGTACGAAAAAGGCCTGAGCAGCCCATCCCCTGAGGTTCTGGAACACCTCCTCCAGGTCCTCGAGATCCCTCCTTCGCCTGACATTCCAGAGGAAATTCCCGAGGAACCGGAAGAATTGGTGGAAACGGCGAGAATCTGGCGGCCAAAAAGAATAGAAACTCACCTGAAAGAAAAGGGAAAATTCAGCCTGAATGAGGTCAGTTTTTATGCCTTTTGCCAGGACGCGGGAGCCCCAGTGTGGACGTCTGAGGCCAGAGCCGCCCGGCTTAAACAGGCCTGGGCTGAATATTCGCCTGAAGAAGAGGTTGAGCTCCGGCCTGAGCCGCGACTGCCTAAAAAGCAGACTCTGGCTCTTAAGGTAACACTCGCAGAAAAAATGAAGAATTATCTCTGGCTGGAAAAATTACTGCGCCAGGAGAAATTGTTTAAACCGCCCCTTGAAATAAATATTAAAAACGCACATGAGGCGGAGAAGGCAGCCGAAGGACTGCGGCAGCGATGGGACCTGGGCACCGGCGCTGTGGTCAACCTACTGACGTTTCTGGAAGAACACGGCATAAAGACCTTCAAACTGGAAGGTCCAGAAAAATTTGAGAGCCTGTCTGGCTGCTACCGCGCTCAGCCATTTATCGTTGTGGAAAAGAATCTGCCAGTGGACAGGATGAGATTTAAGGCCGCGGCTGAGCTGGCTCAGGTTTTGTTTGGCTTTTCCAGCGAGGCGGAAATAATCAGGCTTTACAACCGGTTTGCGGCGGCCTTTCTGCTGCCGGCGCCAATACTGGAAGAGTACTTTCTGCCGGCTGGACGCAAGATTGCCTTCAGCGAGCTGGCCGAACTTAAACTGAGATACGGAGTTTCACTTCAGGCTATTATGCGCCGGGCTCTGGACTTGGAGCTAGTTACTGAAAGGCGCTTCCGCTCTTTCCGGGAAATGATGAACGAGAAAGGCTGGCTCTGGAAAGAACCGGTGGAATATCCGGGGGAAGAAAACCCGACCAGGTTCAGGCGCCTGCTGCATTATGCCGTAAGCTCCGAAATCCTGGACCTCAGCCAGGCTGCGGCCCTGGCTGAAATCACCCCAGAACAATTGAAGAGCGAAATGGGTGAAATTTTTTAGGTGAGGATGGGGAAGAGCGCGGTGAATGGGGTTAGTGGATATGCTTTAGATGGGAATCAAAAGTGAGAGAAAGGAATAAGAAAGAAGGAAATGAGGGAGGAAATAGAAAAGAAGAGCAAAGAAAACAAGAAACAAAACAGGGATAAAAAATTAAACATTGACTGAATTAAGTTTTGGGAAAAATCGCAGGAAATAAACGAAAACGAAGAATAACTAATGAATGAGCTTAATGAAGGAAAAGAAAAAAGTAAGTAATAAAAAATAAAAAATAGAAAAGGAGATAGGAAAAGCGGGCAAAACAGGGTATCCAAAAGGTGAAAAGACAAAAGGGCTAAGGGTGGTTTTAAGCAATTTTTAAGCGGAGGGTTGATGATGGGAACTTTAATCCATCAGATGAAAATTCCACCATAGTTTAAAACTTCAGGCGCGGCTGCCTGAATTTTTAAAATTACACTTTTTTAAGGAGGAAACACGATGGAAAGGATTGCCGATATTTATCTTCGGTGAATAGAATTCGGACAAAATGGAGCAGGTTCACAAAAGCCTGGAGACAAACCGCCGCTTCCGGTTTTTCATGACGGTGGATAAACAAGATAACCTCTACCTGACTTTTCCTCATCAGAACCGCATTGAAAAATATTCACCCGAAGGAAAGCTCCTCTGGCGGGCTTACTGGGATCTTCCTTATGGCCTGGAGATAATTGATAAGGGAAAAATAGAGCGCAAGGGCACAAGCATAAGCGTTACGGATCCCCGGGGTTAACCGCTCCTCAGTTGTCATCGCTCAGGATGCAGATAATTATCCCCGGCTTTTTGTCGATTGCCTTTAGAGGCGGCTGATGATAGTCCGGTTCTGGTGGTTCAGGATGTCTTTGCCTTCGGGGGTGAACATGTAATCAAGTCTGTTTTTATAAAATTCAACGATTTTTGGTCTGACCATCTTCAAGGTGGAGTTTAAGAACCGATTCTGTTCGGTGAAGCCTTCGCCCAGCACCGCAAAAGTTGCCGGTAACCACCGGGTTGGAAACATCCCGGAATGACGACCGCCTTCCTTAAACTGGGCAATCTCCGACTCCAGCAGTTTCAAGGCCGCTTCCTGGCCCTCAGAGGTCCTCTGGTCCAGATGATTTTCTTTCATCCAGCGTAACAAATTCTCTTTATTCGGTACCAGCAGAGCCACGGTATAAGGCGACTGGTTGTTGTAGAGCATCATCTGTTCAATGTAGGGAGAAGACTCGGTGATAGCTTCTTCTATTTCTTCCGGGCTGTATTTTTCTCCGTCGTTGGCGATTAGAAGGCTTTTGGTTCGGCCCAGGACGTAGAGGTAACCGTCGGCATCCAGATAGCCGATGTCTCCTGTATAAAGCCAGCCGTCGCGGATAGTCTCCCGGGTGGCTTTTTCGTTCTTCCAGTAGCCGGCCATGACATTTTCTCCCCGGATGACTATTTCGCCTTTTTCTCCAACCGGGAGGTCTTTTCCGTTCTCATCGCAGATACGAATTTCAATTCCTTTAGCCACTTTGCCTGAAGAGCCCAGTTTGTGCTCTTTTTTGTTGTTGGCAGAAATTACCGGCGAAGCTTCAGTCAGCCCGTAGCCCTGAAACATTGGGATTCCGATGGCGTAGAAAAACCGCTGCAGTTCAATGTCCAGCAGAGCCCCACCACCCACGAACATCTCCAGGCGGCCTCCGAAATTTTTCCTTATTTTGCTGAAAATCAACTTGTCCACCAGGAAGTAAAGAGGCTTTTTTAGCTTTCTTTTTCCCTGGCCCCGGTTCCAGCCTTCTCCATTATATTCATAGGCTGCGGCCAGACCTTTCTTAAAAAGGGCTTCGATTTTTGGTCCTTTTTCGCTGATAGCCTTTTCAATATTTTTCTTAAAATTTTTGGCCAGGGCTGGTACACTAAGTAACACAGTGGGTCTGATTTCTTTAATGTTTTTTGGAATGTTTTTAATGGTTTCCAGAGGCGATTTCCCCAGCTCCACGCAGGCAATGGAAGCCCCATTTTTAATCATGCTGTAAAGACCGCAGGTGTGGGCAAAAGAATGGTCCCAGGGAAGAATCAGCAGCGTCACATAGTATTCAGGACATTCCACCAGTGACAGCGAGTGTTCCACGTTGGAAGTGTAATTGCGGTGGGTGAGCATGATGCCTTTAGGGTCGGCGGTGGTACCGGAAGTATAACAGATGTTGGCCAGGTCTGATTCTTTAACCGAAGTCCATCTTTTCTGGAATTCTTCATGGTGAGCTGTGAGAAATTGGTCGCCCTGACGGCAAACATTCTCAGCCAGAAGCTCATCAGGTTTCAGGTCGTCAGCCCGATCGAGGACGATTATTTTTTCAAGGTCAGGTAAATCTCCCTTGATGGCTCTAAGTTTTGGTAGCTGACCCCGGGAGACGATGGCCAGACGACTTTCCGAATGAGCTAGCCGGAACTTTAACTCTGCTGGCTCTTCTATCTTGACTGAAATGGGGACGTTAATGGCTCCGGCGTAGAGAAGGCCAGTTCACTCATCAACCAGTCTGCCCTACCTTCGCTGATGAGAGCCACCCGTTCTCCCGGCTTCAGCCCGAGGCTCATTAGCCCGGCCGCAAACCGGTGGACCCGCGTCCTCATTTCCTTATAAGTAATACCTTCATACTGGCCGTTTCTTTTTTCCCAGATAATAATATTGGCTGGAAATTTTTTCACGCTGTCTTCAAACAGCTGAGGTAAAGTTCTTTCTGGCATATTCATCTCCTTTTTTAAGCCTGTAACTAAAATACAGCAGGAATTTTATTAAGAGTGGCCTTAATTTGTCAAAAAAATATTGGCTTCAGATATTGGCTTTAGATAAGAACTATACGGCTGTCCGGTATTTCAGTCATCCTGCATGAAATTTAAATTAGGCCAGTGATTAATTTTTTCGCCTCTAAAAAAACAATAATTACTTTACAGAAGTTAATTAAAAGAAATAAGTCAGGGCCAAAGAGAAAACATAGTTATACATTTTCAGGCGGTAGACTATGTCCTGGGGAACAGGAATGCCTATAACCTGAAAATAGGAAGCAGGAATCACGGTTTCATATTTATTTGTTTTTAAGCCAAAAGAAAATCTCTGGTCCAAGGATAGCTTGCCCCTTCCGATTTCAAAATCCAGTCCGCCGCCGATGATGTAGCTCAGCTCAATGTTGTTAAGCTGCCGGGTTATGTCTTCAGTCTTAGGCCATAAGAAATTATATCCTCCCAGGCTGACGTTGACCTTATTATCAAGCTGACCGCTCAGCTTGAGTCCTGCTGAGATTCCGGTGAGGAAGGTCGGTTTGACTTTCCACTTGAGAGGCAGAGCAACTTTCATCAGCAGGGGAATTTCCAAGTAATCCAGGTGTCTGGTATCAACGACATAAACCTTAAATCCGGGAATGGAAACTGGAAGAGGAACGTCAACTTCGTATTTCCCCCCCTTCTGGAAGTAAATAAATTCTGGCTGGAAATAAAGCCAGCCGGTCAGCTTTAGGTTGCTTACCAGCCCGAGGGTCAGGCCACCGGTGGCGAATTTCTTCACCTGGATATCATCACTGGTTTCCACCGCTCGGAGCTGCCCGCTGGTATAGCCAACCTTGAAACCAATAGTGCGGGGAGCCATAGCTTCAAGGCCAGCGACCAGGAAGAAAAACATAAAAAGAATGATTAAAACTGAACCCATCAAATTTTTATAACCCATTATTTGCCTCCCTCTAAAACATTTTAGACCAGAATTTCATAAAAAGGAATAAAATTCATTAAGCAGTGGCGGTCAATTTCAGAATATTGATTCGAGGGCTACGACAGTTTTCCATTATCACTCATCCATTTTTTTTGTAAAATAAAAAAAATGAATTTTTATTTTCTGGTCTCAATTCCGTTCCTTTTCTGGCTTCTGTTGTTTCTTTTTCTCTGGAAAATACCCCTTGCCCTGAAAGAGGCTCAGATTCAGAAAAAAGGAATGGGCTCTGATCCACCTGAGCTGAGGTCAGTTTCTGTCATTATCCCGGCCAGAAATGAAGAAAGAAATCTGAGCCTGCTGCTCGAATCCCTGGGCCGGCAGTCTGTAAGGCCGCAGGAAATCATTGTGGTTAATGATAATTCTACAGATGGAACAGCCAGAGTGGCAGAGATGGGCGGAGTCAGGTTAATAAACCTTAAAGATTTACCTGAAGGCTGGACTGGAAAATCCTTTGCCTGCTTTGAAGGGGCCCGGGCTGCCAGTGGCCAACTGCTCATCTTTCTCGATGCCGATACTGTTCTTGAAGCCAATGGCCTAGAAGTTCTCCTGAAACTTTATGAAAAAAGTGGAGGCTTTCTGTCGGTTCAACCTTTTCACCGAATGGAACGACCTTATGAAAGGCTTTCGGCCTTTTTCAACCTGATTTCCTTCTTGAGCCTGAATATTTCTTCTGTTATCCGTAGGTTCAATAAACCTGTTGGAGCCTTTGGCCCCTGTTTCATTTGCCGGAAGAATGACTATTTCGCGGTTGGTGGTCATGAGGCCATAAAAGGCGAAATAATTGAAGATATGGCTCTGGCCCGGCTGGCTCAGAGGAAAGGATATGAGTTACATTGTTTTGGCGGACGGTCGGTAATTTCTTTCCGAATGTATTCTGGCGGATTAAGTCAGCTTGTTGAAGGCTGGACCAAGAACTTTGCTTCTGGGGCAGTCAAGATAGGTCCGTTAATGTTTTTGATATCTTTCGGCTGGGTGACCGGGGCTATGAGCGGACCTGTAGACATTTTTAAGGGGCTGGCGACACATAACAGCTTTTTTTTAAAAACAGGGTTGGTGCTTTATGCTATCTATGCAGTTCAGATTTATTTTTTTCTGCAGAAGCTGGGTAATTTCGGTCTTCTTTCGGCGATACTTTATCCCATCAACCTGACTTTCTTCATCTTCATCTTTTTAAGGTCACTGGTTTACACGCATATTCTTGGTTACGTTTACTGGAAAGGCAGGAAGTTTAGATTGAAGAAGAGGATCTGAAATGAAGATTCTGGAGTTAAGCCGGACTGCAATCCTGGTCTTAAACTTCGGACTCTGGCCGGTTATTCATTTTACGGCTGGCTATGTGGCGGCCAGGAGACCGAGGTCATCATTCAATCCTGAAACTGGTTGTTACCGGCTCAGAAAATTTGAAAAGGGTGGTAAAATTTATGAGCGCCTTGGAGTAAAAGCCTGGAAGGGGTGGCTGCCCGATGCCGGTGATTTTTTCAAACCGGGATTTCCGAAAAAGAAATTAAAAGAGAGTAGTAGAGAGTATCTTGAGGTTTTTTATCTGGAAACCTGCCGGGCTGAGTTCGCCCACTGGCTGACCATGGCTGGAGCTCCGGTGTTTTTGCTGTGGAACGAATGGTGGGTAGAGTTGATTATGCTGGGCTATGCTTTAGTGGTCAATGTTCCCTGTATAATTGTCCAGCGCTATAACCGCGGCCGGCTGAGCCGCATTTTAAAGAAGATGCACTCTGACGATGGTGGTGTCTGATAAAACGCCCCGGTGGCTAAAAGTGGACAATAACTGGATTATGCTGGTCAATTTTAGTTTGGCCTCACTTGGGAAAAAAATGGTCGGACATTATACTGCTCTTTATTAGGCATAGGTTTTTTGACAGCTGCTTTTTTCCATTTTCCCAATTTAAGGCGAGTTCCCTGTTTTATAGAGAATGTAGAATTAAGGATGAACAGAGGTACCGGATAAATTCGGGATGCTCAGGGTATTCCCCGGTCACTTAATCAATTTTATCAATTTTATCAATTTTGTACTGGCAGAGACTGCCAAAAATAGGAAATATAGATGTGTCCCCAATTTCTACAGGAGTAAAAAATATGAAATATAGATTGTGTCCCCATTTTTCTTGATTTTAGGTGGCGGGAGTTAGAGAATTAGTTTCTAAAGAATTCTGTCAAGCCTGGAGGAAAAATGAAAACTATTGGCTTAATTGGTGGTATGAGCTGGGAATCATCGCTTGAGTATTACCGCATAATCAACGAGGAAGTTAAAAAACGGCTGGGTGGCTTTCATTCGGCCAAATGCCTGATGTATTCAGTTGATTTTGCGGAAATTGAGCACCTTCAGCACAGTGGAGAATGGGATAAACTGGCCTGGATTTTAGCTCAGGTAGCTATCCGCCTGGAAGCCGGTGGGGCTGATTTTCTGGTGCTCTGCACCAACACCATGCACAAGGTAGCACCAGCCTTGGAAGCAGCTGTCAGCATTCCTCTGCTTCATATTGCCGACCCAACCGCTGAGAGAATTAAAACCCAGGGGATAAAGAAGGTCGGGCTTCTTGGCACTCGCTTTACCATGGAAGAGGATTTCTACCGTGGCCGTCTGGAAAAGAAGCACGGTCTGGAAGTCCTGGTGCCAGATGAAAGCGACCGCCAGCTAATCCATCACGTTATTTATTATGAATTATGCGATGGAATCTTACAGGAAGAATCGCGCCGGAAATTCAGGACGGTGATTGAAAAGCTCGGTGAGACCGGCGCTCAGGGCATCATCCTGGGCTGCACGGAAATTGGACTTTTAGTCAAGGAAAAAGATAGTCCTTTACCTATTTTTGATACCACCATCATCCACGCCGAAGCGGCTGTGGATTATGCCCTTAGCTAATCATCAGGAGAAGCTGACCATGGATGTTTATTTTTACGAAGTTTTTGAAGAGGAAGCCAGGCTGATTGAAAATCTGGTCGGCGACCAGCTGACCTTTGGCCTGACAGATAAAACCATCCAGGAAATTGGTCATCAGCATCCACCGGCCCGACTTATCAGCATCCGCACCCAATCCCTGATTCCAGTGGCCTGGCAGGATGAGCTGGATGGGGTCTTAAGTCGCACCACCGGCTTTGACCATCTTAAAGCTTATAAAAAGCTCATCTCCAGGCCCGTGGCTCTTGGTTATCTGGAGGAATACGCCACCCGGGCTGTAGCCGAACAGGCAATTTTATTGATGATGGCATTAATGCGCCGCCTTCCAGCTCAGATGGAGAACTTCAGGCGATTTAGCCGAGATGGGCTCACCGGTGTGGAATGCGCCGGCAAAAAACTGCTGGTGGTAGGTGTTGGGCGGATCGGCGGCGAAATCGTCAAAATCGGTCAGGGCCTGGGGATGGAAGTGAGGGGAGTGGATATTGTTTGGCGGCATGATTACGTCACTTATGTGAGTAGAGAAGAAGGGCTTCCCTGGGCAGAGGCCATTGTTTGTGCTATGAATCTTACCGATGAAAATTATCACTATTTTTCCTACGAGCTGCTTAAAAAAGCCAGGCCTGGAGTGATTTTTATCAATATAGCTCGCGGCGAACATGCCCCTCTTAAAGACTTGCTGAGGTTGCTAAAGGAAGGACATCTGGGAGGTCTCGGACTGGACGTATTTGAAGACGAACCTGAAGTAGGGGCAGCCATGCGGACGGGGCGGGTGGAAAGCTCTGAAAAGGCCAGGCTGGTGGCTGAACTACTAGAGTACCAGAATGTTATTCTCACTCCCCATAACGCCTTCAATACCACTGAAGCTGTGCGGAGAAAAGCTGAGTTCAGCGTCAAGGAAATTTTTCGCTTTCTTCGCTACGGTAATTTTCAAAACCAGGTTTAAGTTAGCAGGGCATTGAGGTTTTTAAAGGTTAATGATTTTTTTGGCCGTTTGATATATTTTTTGCAACTATTTCCTTAATGTAGATTCTTTGAGACCTAATTGATCTGGTAGTTAAGAGCAAACTTACCGGGTTAAGTCTTTTAATCATCCAGACTGCCTGATTGAACTTAGCTCTTTTTCCCTTGACACTGATTCCAGGAAAGATTTCTAAGTGTTAATTTTTAATTTGACATTATGGAATGACAAGGCAAAAATAAAATTAGGAGGGCTCTCAGAATGCGGCAAAAAGCCATTATTATCATAAGCTTATTTATTTTGATTTTCTTTCTGCTGTCAGATTTGGGAACTGGGTCTCAGCCTGGAGGCCAGCAGGAGAAATCAAGGTCCCAGCAGTATGTTAGAGACCAGACCGAATACCGGGTTACGGTAGCTGTAAAAATGATCCAGGTTTATGTCACTGACAAGAGCGGACGCCCGGCTGCAGACCTGACGGCAGAAGACTTTGAAGTTCTTGACAACAATAAACCTGTTCAGCTGATCCACTTTGAAAAACATATAATAGATGAAGCTGCGGCTGAGGAACTCTCTGAACTTCCCCGACCTGCTTTAGCCCGCAAGTTTCTGTTGCTTTTTGATTTTGCCTTCACTGATGCCCGGGGCCTCCGCCGGGCCCGAGAGGCAGCCCTCAAATTCTTGGAGAGCTCTCTTCTGCCATCTGATGAAATAACCCTGATCACTTATACTGCTCTTCGCGGACTTACTGTCCATGAGTACATGACCAGAGACCACGAAAGAATAAAAAATATAGTCAGCAGCTTCGGCCTGAAGAATGTTACCGGCCGTGCTGAAAACTTAGCCAGCTTTTATTATTCTCAAGCCCTGGCTGAATCTCAGAGCGATGACATTTCTCCCTCTCCAGAAGAAACTTTCTTTACCGACCAGGCCCGTCTTCAGACTGGCCAGATGCTCGATGTTAACCGAAGGCAGGGTTATGTGGATCAGGCCCGGTTTTATCTTCAAGCTCTGAACAATCTGGCTAAGGTCCTCAGGACAGTCCCCGGCAATAAGAACATGGTACTTTTTTCTTCAGGTATAGCCCGACAGGTTCTTTTCGGCCGGACCGGGGGAGCGGTGGTCGGCGACTGGCAAACGCCAGAACAGTTAGCTGCTCAGATGTCTGAGTATGACGCCGCTCAGGCCGATGCCGGACTCAGAAGCGATTTTTCCAATCTGTTAAAAGAATTCAAGGCCTCCAACTGCACCATTTTTGCTTTTGATATTTCTCGGGCTCATAAAGAAGGTGAAGTCAGTGAGTTTCAGGTGACCGGGACCGGGATAAGGGAACTCGATGGAGCTGATTCTTTGAAGCAGTTAGCTTCTCAGACTGGCGGGCGTTTTTATGCCAGCACCGTTAATCCGGAAAACGCCATGGGAGAAATCGTCAACCTCACCAGAAATTATTATGTGTTAGGCTTTAAGATTGATGAGCGCTGGGATGGTAAGTTCCATAAGATTAAGGTTAATGTTAAGAGAAAGGGTTACAAAGTTTATGCTGAGGGTGGATATTTCAATCCCAAACCGTTTAAGGAGTACAATAGTTTTGAAAAACTGCTTCATCTGATAGAAATTGCTCTTTCTGATGACCCCTGGCCGTACATTCCGGTGGAAATACCGGCTGTCAGCTTTAACCTGGTGGAAAGAGGTTGGCCAACGCTGCTGACTTTCGCCAGGGCCTCAGGCGATAAACTGATTGAAGTTTTCGGACCCCGAACTGAAGTTTATCTTCTGCTTTTTAACGACCGCCAGGAGCTGGTCTTTATCAAGCGATTCAAGGCTTCTGTCCCTGAAAAAGATAAAAAAGAAAAAAAATCTTTCCTTCCTTCTTTTCTGGTTCAGGTGAAGCCGGGAAAATATGAAAGCGTGCTCATCATGCGCAACATGGAAACTGGCCGGTGTGCCAGGGGCTCAGCTCCGGTTGAAATTGCAGCCAAACTTCCGGTAATGCCTTATTTTGATCCGCCTCTTCTGCTCAGGCTTGATGACCTTTCGCGAGAGATAAATGCTGAGGGCGAACCCACTCTGGCTGCGCTTTATGGTTATAATAGCCAGAACTACTCAGCGGCCGCGGGCGAGCTGGAGGCTGGAACCAGCCGGCTGTATGCTGCCCTGCGCCTGGCCTGCCCGGAAGGCTCAGAGGAAGGGTTAATCATTAAAGCGGATTTAACTGAAGAGCAGAGTGGAGAGAATAAGATTATCCCGGTCTCAATCTTAGAAAGAAAACGGCAGGCTCAGCTGGTCAGGCTGCTGGTAGAGCTTGAGACTGGTGGTTTGACGCCGGGCCGTTACAGCCTGAAATTGACTGCTTCCGCCCCTGGTTTTCAGCAGCCGGCAGAATCTTACCTGAGGTTTATGGTGAAATGAAATTGGGGACACAATATATATTCACCAATTTTCGGCCTTTAAAAATTGAAAATAATTTGAAATAACAACTGCTTTTTTCAATTTCCGCTTTAAGGTAGGTTTCTTGCTTTATAGATAATATAGACTTAAGGATGAAGAGGGTATCCTATATATTCAGGATATTCTGGGTATTCCTCGGTTTCTTAATCAATTTTATCAATTTTATAATTGCAGAGGCTGCCAAAAAATAGGAAATATAGATTGTATCCCCATTTTTCTGGAACTCTATAACGGCTGAATCCGTATAATATTAAGAGCTGGGTTTAAATTGAGCGTTATATTCTAAGATAGAAAATTTCATACTTTAAGATGAGTAAGGTCATTTTACTACCGTTGAGGAAAATCCTATCTGTGTTAAAAGCCAATTTTATTTTGATAATTAAGGAAAAGTCCAATATACTAAAAAAGAAGGGAGTCAAAGATGAAAAAATGGTTTATCTTATTTTCAGGACTGGTTTTGGCCATGACGATTTTGAATGGTTGTAAGCCGGCGGTCAAAGAGTCACCGCTTATCCCACGTCAGGTTCTTTTCGGCAATCCGGATCGGGCTTCCCTCCAGATAAGCCCCGACGGTCGCTACCTGAGTTTTCTGGCTCCGGTTGATAATGTGCTGAATGTTTGGGTAGCGCCGGTTGAGGCTCCAGAAAAAGCCGAGCCAGTGACCCAGGATAAAAACCGTGGCATCAGAGTTTATTTCTGGGCCCATACCAATGAGCATATCATCTATGCTCAAGACCTGGGAGGTGATGAAAACTGGCAGATTCATGTGGTTAACATTACCACCAGGGAAGACAAAAATCTAACGCCCTTTGAAGAAATACCCGGACCTGATGGTAAGCCATTAACCCAGCCCGACGGTCGCCCCCTCCGACCTCAAGCTCAGATTCAGGCTGTAAGCCATAAGTTCGCCAATGAGATCATGATTGGTTTGAATAACCGCAACCAACAATTCCACGACCTCTACCGGGTTAATATTCTGACCGGTGAGCTGAAACTGATCCAGAAAAACGACGCCTTCATGGGTTTTCAGGTTGATGATGAATATTCCCTCCGGTTTGCGGCTCAGATGACCCCTGATGGGGGGATGGCCCTGTTTCAACCCGATGGACGGGGGGGCTGGAAGCCATTTGATACCGTACCAATGGAAGATCTAATGACCACCAATCCGGTAGAGTTTGATAAAACCGGTGAGATACTATATATGATTGACAGCCGGGGCCGCAACACCGCAGCTCTTCTGGCCGTTAACCTGAAAACCGGCGAAAAGAAAGTAATTTTTGAAGACCCGAGAGCCGACGTCAGCGGATTGATGATGCACCCCACCGAAAAAACTGTGGAAGCGGCGGCCGTAGAATATTTAAGGACTGAATGGACGATTCTGGATGAGGCGGTCAGAGCTGACCTTGATTACCTTAAAACTGTCTCTGATGGTGATGTCAACATCACCGGCCGGACTCTCGACGATAGACTCTGGACAGTAGCCTATACTGTGGATAACGGTCCGGTTCGCTATTACCTCTATGACCGTAGCCAGAAGAAAGCCAGCTTCCTCTTTACCAACCGTAAAGCTCTTGAAGGATTGACGCTGGCCAGAATGCATCCGGTGGTTATAAAGTCTCGCGACGGGCTTAACCTCGTCAGCTATCTGTCTTTGCCACCGTGGACCGACCCCGATAATGACGGTCGGCCAAACAAACCTCTGCCCATGGTTTTATGGGTGCATGGCGGCCCCTGGGCCCGTGATTCCTGGGGCTATGATTCGGTTCATCAGTGGCTGGCCAACCGCGGCTATGCGGTCTTAAGCGTTAACTACCGGGGTTCAACCGGCTTTGGCAAAGATTTTATCAATGCCGGCAACCTGGAATGGGCCGGGAAGATGCATGAGGACTTGATTGATGCGGTCAACTGGGCCGTTGACAACCGGATAGCTGACCCAAAAAAGGTGGCTATAGCGGGTGGAAGCTACGGCGGTTACGCTACCCTGGTGGGTTTGACCTTTACTCCCGAAGTTTTTGCCTGCGGAGTGGACATAGTCGGGCCATCCAACCTGAGGACTCTACTGGAAACCATCCCACCATACTGGAAGCCTCTGATGGATATGTGGGCCACCAGGGTGGGTGACCCGAGGACCGAGGAAGGCAGGAAGTTCCTGGATTCTCGTTCTCCTCTGACCTATGTCGACCGCATCGTAAGACCTCTGCTAATCGGCCAGGGAGCTAACGACCCCAGGGTTAAACAGAGCGAATCTGACCAGATTGTTAAAGCTATGGAAGAGAGAAAAATTCCTGTTACTTATGTTCTTTACCCAGACGAAGGCCACGGCTTTGCCAGACCAGAAAACCGGATGTCATTCTTTGCAGTTTCGGAATTGTTCCTGGCCCGTTATTTAGGCGGAAGAGCTCAGGAAATAGGTGATGATTTTCGCGGTTCTTCCATCCAGGTTCCTCATGGAGTTGAAAATCTTCCCGGGTTGAGTGAGGCTCTGAAGAAGTTAGAACTTGAAGCCCAAAAATAGAGGCTGAAACTCAGTCTCTAACAGGAATTTTAAGCAGGGTTCCTGGTTCAACCGAGTCGGTGAGCTCCAGGCCGTTCAGGATGGCAACCTCTTTCAATCTGTTTTCTGGAAGACCGAGTCCCTGCAGGATGGCAGCCAGAGTATTCCTTCTGGCTGCTCTTATTATTCTAAGACGCTCTGGTTTAAGGTTAAGCTTTTTAGGGTCAGTTAGAGGCCGCAGGCCATTCATGGAAGCGGTAAAGGTGGAAAGATAAGGCAGGTAGTTGACCGAGTCGGTGTAGGCCATAAAAACCAGAACGAATTCTGGGTGGCTGATAAAATCAACCAGCCCGAGTATTTTAGTTTCCTGGGCTTGAAGCTCAAACTCCAGCCTAAGAACCGGGAAGCCATTGAGGTTTTTAACTTCCGAGCCCAGTACCTTAACTTTGTTGGTGGCGACAAAATTCTGAGCAGCTTCATCTGCTTTCTTTTCTCTGGCTAAAGAGAAAACCAGTACCGCATTTTCTTTGGGTGATATCATCTGAACCCGGCTGGCCGTGTTATTTAGCTTCCAGCCCGAGGGAACTGGAAACTGGATTCTAAGACCCGGGTGGTAAAACACTTTTCCTTCTACGAACCCCTGTCTCGGGTCTTCACCAAAAACCAGACTGTCCAGGTTAGTCAAGTATTCATCCCGGTTAATTTTGACGACAACTCCCGGATTGGCCTGCTGCCAGCTGGAAGCAGCGTTTTTAATGGCCGCAATCCGGTCCGGGGGATCAGGATGGGTGGAAAGCCAGCTGGGCAGTCCATCTTTCCCTGATTCAGGTTTAAGCCGCTCCAGAGTGATAAAAAGATTAGCCATCTGGCGGGCGTCATAACCAGCTCTGGAAGAATAAAGCACTCCGAGGTCATCAGCCTGACGTTCATTGTCCCGGCTGAAGCTGAGGAAAAGCAGGCCGAGGCTGGCTTCGGCTAATTGAGCGTAGCGTTCAAAATTTTTTGAAAGAGCGCCAGCTAACCCCAGACCCAGCTGGGCCATAATTACCCGACTGTAGAGTTGGGCGCTGTGCCGGGCAGTCACGTGCCCCACTTCATGGCCGATGACTCCGGCTAGTTCGGCTTCATCGTTAAGATAGGCCAGAATACCTCTGGTCAGGTAGATGAAGCCCCCGGGGACAGCAAAGGCGTTGACCACCGGGCTGTCGAGAACCTTGAAGGAATAGGGTAGGTCAGACTGATGGCTGACAGCTGCCACCTTTTTGCCTACGTTAAAGACATAATCAGAGAGGTTTTTATCTTCATAAAGCCCATAAGTCTGGATGATTTCCTCGTCGGTCTGCTGACCCAAGGCCAGTTCATCCGAACGGCTGAGAAGCATTAGCTCTCGCTTCTGGGTTACGGGATTTACAGCGCAGGCCAGGTAAAGAATGATTAAAACCAGAATAACTGCAATTAGAGACAGCCTGGTATGAAATATCAGGTTTTTCTGTTCCAGCCTGCCTGACATATTTTCTTTGAAAGTCTTGGAATTGGTTTTGGTTTTATTTTCCATCATTTTTGCCTTCCTTCTTTGGAGCTAAAAATTAAATCAAAATTTCATCTTTTATCTAATATTTATTATCCACACTGGTAGTCCTTCATGGCAAGAGAAAAAATCTGGAGCCTTTAGATTATATGGATTTCCGGCTATTGACCATGAGATTTGATAAGCAAAGAACGTCGGAAGCGATGGTAAGGAACCAGCAAAAAGATCATCAGCATAATGAAAAAAAGATAATACTTATTTACTCCATCCTGGCCGTGAGCCAGCCAAATTAAAGCCCGCTGCAGGTGGATAAAAACCAGGTTAAAAAAGATGAGAATGAGGAGGACAATTTCTTGCTTGAGCTGGCGCAGAGCCTGCCTGAGGGCGTCTTCTTTCCTGGTTTCTATCTCTTCAGAAAAAGCTCCGGTTACACTGGAAACTTCTGGAAGCTCTGAGATTCTAAGGCCTGCCGCCGGGCCAGATTGAGATTCCTTTCTTGGTTTTAATGTTTCCGGTTGATTTATCCAGCGGCGGCCGGCTAGATAGAAGCTGATTATGAAGATGGTCTGAAAAAGAGGATATAGAAAAAAGGCCGGTCCTTTGGCTGATTTCATTATCTGCTGGCCGGCTAAGTTCAACCAGTAAGGGATTTCCGAAGGCAGGCGTGGGTAAGCATAAGCCATCATAATCCAGCTGATTATAAGCAGGATAAGGTTAAAGGCCAGAAGAATCTGAACCGGGCGAACTAAAAATTGTTTTATATTCACTTAAATAATTTATCACAAAGGAAGTCTGGAAAAAAGCGGCTGGTGAATTGACTGAGAATCATAAAAATAATAATCTTTGCTTGTTCAGGTCAAAATTAAAGTTAAGAAAATTTCAGCTTCTGGAAGGCTGATAAGTAAAATGTTAATTAATTCTCTGGTCTTTACTGGTTTTCTGGATGGAAAGTTTTTTCTGCTGATTTCAATCTCAGCCGGCCCGAAGGGGTCAGAAAAGTTATAGTTCTGGTAGTCGGGTTAAAACCTGGCTGAGAACTCGGAACAAAACAATTCAGGAACAGGAATAAGAATGACCAAAGAAGATAGAAACAAAAAAGTAAGGGCTCCCAGGAACAGAACTCTGACCTTAAGCCCGGAGGAGATGAGTAAATATCGGAAAAAACTTTTGAAGCTCAGCGCTCCCGCTTCCCTGGCTGAGATAGAAAACAGAATAATCTGCCAGGATATTTTTGAGGTGCTGGACTGGTTGCCATCAGCTTTTGTGGATCTGGCTTTTATCGACCCACCTTATAACCTCAATAAAACTTTCAATCTGACGGTTTTTCGGGAGATGGAAGTTGATAGATATGAACACTGGTTAGAGTCCTGGATGGCCAGAATGGTCCGGCTTCTCAAGCCAGCAGCTTCAATTTACATCTGTGGGGACTGGAAATCTTCGGGAGCAATTTTCAATACAGCCAGAAAATATTTCCGGATTCGAAATCGAATAACCTGGGAGAGAGAAAAGGGCCGTGGAGCTAAAAAGAACTGGAAAAACTGTTCGGAAGACATCTGGTTCTGTACCATGTCCGATGATTACTATTTTAATGTAGAGGCGGTTATGATGAAGAGAAAGGTTCTGGCTCCTTACCGCGATGAAAATGGAAAACCCAGGGACTGGAAGGAAGCAGGTAAAGGAAAATATCGTTTGACCCATCCTTCCAACTTCTGGTCTGATCTGACGGTTCCTTTCTGGTCGATGCCGGAGAATACCGAACATCCCACACAGAAACCGGAAAAACTCCTGGCTAAGATAATTCTGGCCAGTTCCCAGCCCGGAGACCTGGTCTTTGACCCCTTCCTCGGTTCAGGTACCAGCTGTGTGGTGGCTAAAAAGCTGGGGCGACGCTTTCTGGGAGTGGAAATAGATGAGTACTACTGCTTGCTGGCTGAAAAGCGTCTGGAGATTGCTGAACATGACCGGTCTATACAGGGTTATGTGGAAGGAGTGTTCTGGGAGCGGAACACTTTCAACGACCGTCTAATAAAAAGAGGAATTGAAAGTGAGAAGCAAAACGAGTAATACCATTACTCATAGATTCCAGGCTTGCAGTCAGCTTTAAAATAAATCTTATATACTGCCCAGCTCTTTTTTTTGAGTTTACCGAAAAGAATAGTTAACTTGACCTCATTTCTGGTAAAAATATATCATTTAATTGAAAGGCAGCGTGAAGAGATCAAACCTCAAAAATGGCGGTGGTAGTTTTGTCAGCTGACAGGGTTAAAGTTTCGCGGGTGATTACTGGAATTAGGACTGGTGAGCAAAAATGAAGACAAGGATAATCTTTATTAGAATAATTTTATTGTTTTCGGTGCTGGCGGGTTTTCTTTTAGCTTTTTCCGGTTTAGAGACCGGGGCTTTTATTAAAGGTCCGGACCGGCAGTCTGCACAAACCGGGAAGGAAGCGCCTGATTTAGGCCAGACACTGGAAACTCTGGAGCCTTCCTGGCCGCTTCTTTTTATTCCGAATTACGGTCAGCTTGATTCGGAAGTGAAATTTTATGTTCTGGGGAGGGATAAGCATATCTATTTCAGGAAAAACGGGTTAACTATCGGACTAACCAGAAAAGCTGGCCAGAATGCTTACCAAAATGCTTACTTAGAAAATATATTATCATTATCCGATAGGATTAATAATATATATTTAAATTCTCCTTTTAATCAGGAATCGGCTTTCTTCGAACCGGGACGCTGGGTGGTTGGTCTTGATTTCGTCGGAGCCTCACCTGAAGCTGTGGAAGCTCAGGATAAAGCCGAGACAGTGGTTTCTTTTTTCAAAGGACCGGAGGAAAGCTGGCTGACCGGGCTTTCTTCTTATCGCCGGGTTATTTATCGAAATCTTTGGCCCGGAATTGACCTTAGCTTTTCAGGAAACCGAAACCACCTGAAATATGAGCTGGTGATTAACCCGGGGGCAGATGTTTCCTGCATAAAAATGAGCTATCGCGGGGCTGAAGACATCAGGCTAAACGAAGAGGGGGCAATTGAGGTTTTCACTCCGGTTGGGAGTTTTCAAGACGAAGCTCCAGCTGCCTACCAGCTTAAAAACGGACGACAGGTCAAAGTCCAGGCCTTTTTTGAAATTTTAGAAAAGCAGATGGGGGAAGACGGTCTAGTAAGCTCCCTTCATACCATAAGGCTCGGACCCTACGACCCGGGACTTCCCCTTTACCTGGACCCAGCTATATTGATTTACAGCGGCTACCTTGGAGGTTCTTCCAATGACCGGGCCCTGGGCATAGCTCTGGACAGTGCCGGTAATGTTTACCTGGCTGGCTGGACGGCTTCCATAGACTTTCCGGTGACGGTTGGCCCGGACCTCAGCTTTAACGGACCCTCCCTCGGCACCGATGCCTTTGTGGCTAAGGTCAATCCCTCCGGGACAGGGCTGGTTTACTGTGGTTTCCTCGGTGGTAGTTATGACGACGGAGCCACCGGCCTGGCAGTTGATTCGGCCGGGAATGCTTATGTAGGCGGCTATACCAAATCAGTTGACTTTCCGGTTTATCTCGGGCCATATACCACTCCGGCTGCCGGAGTGGTTCAATACGGTGACGGCTTCATCGCCAAAATTAATGCTTCTGGCACCGGTCTGGTCTACAGCGGATTCCTGGGAGGCTCGTCGGCCGATGTGGTCAGTGCCGTGGCAGTAGACAGTAGCGGTCGGGCTTATGTCTGCGGGACTACGGAATCATCAAATTTCCCGGTCAAAGCTGGACCGGATACCAGTTATAATGGCCAGAAAGATGTTTTTATCCTGAGAGTGGCCGCTTCCGGTCAGTCGCTTGATTGGTCAGGTTTTATTGGTGGTACCAGAGACGATATCGGTACCGGCCTGGCTCTGGATTCGTTCGCGAATTCTTATGTGATCGGCCATACTACCTCAACTCAGGCCAACCTGTTTCCGGTAAAGACCGGGCCTTTTCTGACTCATAAAGGAGGCCTGGACGCTTTTGTGGCTAAAGTAAGTGCCAGCGGAGCCGGTCTGGTTTACTGCGGCTTTATTGGTGGAACCGGTGATGACTATGGTTCAGGAATAGCGGTTGATGGTGATGGATGTGCCTACATCACCGGAGCCACTCTTTCTACCAGCGGCTTCCCGGTAATTCTGGGGCCGGACCTTACTTGGAATGGCCTGGCTGACGCTTTTGTGGCTAAGGTCAATCAGTCTGGAAGCGGGCTTATTTACTGCGGTTATCTTGGGGGTTCAGCAGATGATTTCGGTCTTTCAATAGCCGTGGAGGCCCAGGGAATAGTAAGCCTGGTAGGAGCCACTGATTCGGCTGATTTTCCGGTAATTGGTGGGCCTTACAGCTCCTACAGTGGAAACCGCGATGCTTTCTTTGCAGTCTTAGCCGCTGATGGTCAGAATCTTATTTATTCCAGTTTTCTCGGTGGTTCAGGCCGGGAAGAAGCTAATGCGGTGGCCGCTGATGGTACTGGCAATTTTTTCCTGGCCGGTTTTACCACTTCGCCTGATTTCCCGGTGCTGGTAGGTCCCTTCACCAGACCTGGAGGGGGAGTTGGTCTTCTGGCTGAAGATGCCTTTGTCAGCCGCATCTGCGTACTTCTGCCTCCAGCTGCACCAGAGAATTTGAGGCTCAACCTGGTTACCGATACCACAGCGGTTATAGCCTGGGAAGACAAATCCAGCAACGAAAGCGGGTTCAAAATAGAAAGAAAAACCGGAACTGTCGGGACCTGGAGCCAGATAGCCCTGGTTGGAGCTAATGTAGTGACCTATCAGGACAGCGGGTTGAACGAAGCCACCTCTTATTTCTACCGGGTTAAGGCCTATAACTCAGCCGGTGATTCTAAATACTCCAATGAACTAAACGTTCTGACCAGGCCAGCAGCTCCTTCCGGTCTTGAGGCCGTGGCCGTTCACGAAAGGCGAGTTAACCTGAGCTGGACTTATAACTCGGCAGGGGAGACCGGTATCCGGATAGAAAGAAAAACCGGCGCCGGAAACTGGATTGCTCTGGCCAACGTAGCCGCTAACTCGACAACCTATGCCGATCTGAGCGTGGTTGAGTCCACCACTTACACTTACCGGGTTTTTGCTTACAATGCCAGCGGTGATTCGAACTCTTCCAATGAAGCCACCGTAACCACGCCAGCTCTTACCATTCCGGCCGCTCCATCCGGGCTTCAGGCAACGGCTATCTCGGCTACCCAGGTCAGGCTAAACTGGATTGACAATTCTTACAATGAAGACGGATTCAAGGTTGAAAGAAAGACCGGAGCCGGAGGAACCTGGGAGCAGATTGGAGTAGTAGCTGAGAATTCAGGAGTTTTCATTGACAGCGGCCTTTCAGAACTGACCACTTATTATTACCGGGTTAGGGCTTTTAACCTGGCTGGCAATTCTGATTATTCTAATGAAGCTGTAGTAACCACTCCCGAGAACCGGCCCAGGCTGAGGGTTCCGGTGGCCGGGATTGAATTCGGCAGCTTGCACGTTTGTGAATCACGTAACAGTCAGATGGCTATTTTCAATGATGGGGGAGCGGAGCTTTTGGTAAGCAGTATTGTCAGAAGCTCCGGTTCTACAGCCTTCAGCTATGTCGGGCCAGATACTCCGTTCACTATTCCTCCGTTCGGTTCAAGAATTTTAACCATCAGGTTCAATCCTTATGACCCCGGTCCGGCTGAGGCTATCTTTGGCCTTATTTCCAACGATCCTGACCATCCAGAAGTCTCATTTGTAGTTTCTGGAAGTGCTCTGATACCGGTGATTAATTTGAGTCTGGAGGTGGAAAAGCGCACCGAAAGAGCCTGGATTATCAGGAGAGACTATGGTTATATAACTGTGGTGGTTAACAAAGAGGTTCCCTACACCGTGGCTAGGTACCGGCTGTGGAGAAAACCTGTTGCCGGAGGTTATGAACTGCGACGGGAATTTATAGAATCCGACTTCAGCTATGGCCGTCTGGTTTACATTGATAAGTATCTTGATAAAGGAAAAAGCTATGTTTATAGGATAGAAGCCTTGGACTGCACCGGCCGGGTAATTGCTGCCAGTGAAACCGGAACCCAGCCAGCTTCTGTTCGGGAAAAGTCTAACCTCAGACCGGAGCGAGTGATAAAGGATTAGAAAAAAGGTAAGATTATTCACTGCGATTTTCCAGAGACCTGATTCTCAGCCAACTTTCCACTATCTGGTCAAAGGCAGAGACTTGGAAGACTCATCGTCATCCGCTGTTTGTCCTGGTTTCTAAAAAGCTGAAGGCCGGAAGCTAAGATTTTTTCACAGTAAGTCCGGCTAAACAGATTTAGTTAAAAAGCTTTCTTCATATTACTTCCGGACTGTAATCACAGAACGAATTTCCGCCCGGTCTGGTTTTTGAGAGAAAAAACCAGATTTTTTCTGGCGGTCAATTTGGCTAGAAGGTTTTGGCCTGTATAATGGGAAGAAATGAGTGAGAGGCTTCGTCTAAAATGCTGAGTAAAAAAGGAATTTTCTGTATAAATTTTAACTTTTTAATAAAAGAAAAATAAAATCAGGAGTGGTTAGATGAAGAAGCATACCTCAAATTCTATAAATCGGTTGATTCTGGTATATCTTTTTCTGTTTTTTTCGGGAGTTTTTCCTCTTTTCTCTCTATCTGGTGGAATGGAATCCAAGCCTGCCGGTCAGTCCACCTCGCCCGGCCAAAAAGTTCTGGAACTTTCGCTTGAAGACTGCATCTGCCGGGCTTTGAAGAACAATCTGAATTTGAAAGCCGAGATGTTAACCCCGGAGATTGCTGAGCGGGCGGTAACCCTGGCCAGCGAAAAATACATTCCCTTAATCAGCCTGAACTATAATGATCAGAGCACCAGGACGGCTTCCTATTCTTTTCTTGATGCTTCCGATGTAGTCATAACCAAGCAGAATGACTACACTATACAGTTGAGTCAGAACCTGCCTATAGGCGGTGCTTTTTCCGCAAGCCTTTATAACTATGTCAACGACAGCAACCGTCGTTTTCAAACCATCAACCCCCGCTTCGGCACCACCATAAGACTGAATTTCAGCCAGCCTCTGCTTCGAGATTTTGGTTTCAAATACGGCCGTCGGGAAATAATAATTGCTAACTACAACCGGGAGATATCGGAAGAGAATTTCCAGAGAGTCCTTGAAGATACTATCTACGCAGTGGAAGTAGCTTACTGGAATCTGGTCTTCGCCCGGGAGAACCTTAAAGTCCGGCAGCAATCACTTCGTCTGGCTCAGGAACTGCTCGAAAAGAATAAGGTGGAAATCGAAGCTGGTACTCTTCCTCCCATAGAACTTCTTACCGCCGAAAGTGAAGTCAGTACCCGTCAGGCTGACATCCTGGAAGCTCAGGCTCTGGTAAAAAACTATGAAGACCAGCTGCGGGTGATAATCAACCTGGGAGCGGAGATGGAAAATCCGAAAAACGTGCAAATTATTCCGATAGATTCTCCCTCCACTGAAAAAAGAGAAGTAAATTATGAGGAAGCTTTGACTGTGGCTCTGCAGAAGCGTCCTGACCTTCAGGCTATCAGAGTGGACCTGAAAAACCGGGAGTTCAATTTCAGTTATGCAAAGAATCAGATGTTGCCTGATCTCCGGTTTCAGCTCTCTTACTGGAGCCCGGGGATTTCCGGTGACCAGATTCTTTATCAGGACAATAACCCGCTTACTGGAATCATTATCGGCAAAATTCCTGGCAAAAAATCCGATGCCCTCCGCGACGCCCTTAACTTCAAATACAAGAACTGGACAATGGGCCTTACCCTGACCCTGCCTCTGAATTCGGTCTTAACCAGAGCGAATTACGCTCAGGCTAAACTGGCTCTGGAGCAGGCTCAATTGAAGCTGAAAAATCAGCAGCTTCAGGTGGACCTGGAAATCAGCAACACCGTCCGGGCGGTTGAGACCAATTATCAACGGGTGCTGGCTTATAAGGCGGCCCGGGAACTGGCTGAAAAAAAGCTGGAGGCCGAGCAGGAAAAGTTTAAGGTCGGACTCAGCACCAATTATCTGGTACTCCAGTATCAGCGGGACCTGGCCAATGCCATGACCATGGAGCTGAAAGCTCTGATTGATTACAACGTTTCTCTGGCCAACCTGGACAGAGTTATGGGAACCGGTCGGGAAAGACATAGAATCTCGGTGCTCGGTTCTGACTGAAATTTATTATCTCTCTGAGATAAATTGGATAGAGGAGAAGCACAGGAATGAAAGTTATCGGCCGAATTAAAAAAATGACTTTGGTACAAAAAATTGTGGTGGCGGCTGGTTTGATAGTCGTCGGACTGTTGCTATGGAAAATTGGTCAGTCTGTTTTTAAGAAAAATAGCACCGGAGGGCCCCGGCAGGCTGCGGTGGCTGTGGTTTTGAGCCCGGTGGAAACCGGTTTGATTAGAGACGTCGGTCAGTTTTCAGGCAGCTTGATTCCCAAATCTCAGTTCAACATTGCCCCGAAGGTCTCAGGCCGGCTGAAGAAGCTTTACGTCAATATAGGTGACCGGGTAGTTAAGGGTCAGGTGGTGGCCCAGCTGGATGACGAAGAATACCTCCAGCAGGTGGCTCAAGCCGAAGCTGATCTTAAAGTGGCCAGAGCTAATTACGAAGAAGCCAGGAGTGCTATGGAGCTGGCCAGGAAAGACCTGGAGAGAGCCGAGACCCTCCATCAGCGGGGAATTCTCTCTGATGCTCAGTATGACACATCCAGAGCTCAGTATCAGGCGCAGCAGTCGAGGTTCAAGGTGGCTGAAGCTCAGGTAGCAAACCGGGAAGCGGCTCTGGAAACGGCCAGAGTCAGGCTTTCTTATACCAGAATAATAGCCACCTGGGAAAGTGGCGGACCAGTTCGTTTTGTAGGCGAGAGGTTTGTGGATGAGGGAGCCCTTCTTTCAGCTAACACTCCTATCATTTCCATAGTTGAAATTCAGCCCATAACCGCCGTTATCTATGCTACGGATAAAGAATACTTCAGAATTAATACTGGCCAGCCGGTTACAATCAGGTCCAGTGTATTTCCGGATAAGTATTTTCACGGGAAAGTGGTTCGGGTGGCTCCGCTGCTTAAAGAAACTTCCCGCCAGGCCCGGGTGGAGATTGACATTGACAATGAAGAAGGACTTTTAAAACCGGGCATGTTCGTTAATGCCGAAATTGAGTTTGCCCGAAGAGAAAAGGCCCGAAAGGTTCCTTTCAGTGCCATAGTCACCCGGGGAGGGAAACAAGGGGTTTTTCTGGCTGATCTAGAAAGTAAAAAAGCAGTTTTTACCCCGGTTAAGGTCGGTATCATCGAAGGTGAAATGGCCGAAATTCTGGAGCCGGAAAACCTTTCCGGTCTGGTAGTGACTCTCGGTCAGCATCTTCTGCAGGATGGTATGGGTATAATTCTACCCGAATCTAAAGAAAAACAAGCAGAAGGCAAAAGACCTGGTAGACCTGCAGCCGGTACCGGGAGATAAAAAAATGGATTCTGTCTCCAGGTAGAAAAACAGGAGGGAGAAATGAACGTTTCTGAATTTTCGATAAAGAGGCCAATCTTTGTGACCATGTTGACCCTGGTGGTCCTGGTCCTGGGTTTTATCTCCTTGAGTCGTTTGCCTGTGGATTTAATGCCTGACATAACCTTTCCGACCTTAAACGTAAATACCTCTTATCCCAATACAGCCCCTGAAGAAATGGAGCAGATTATTACCAGACCAATAGAAGAGGCTCTGAGTTCGGTGCCGGGGGTGGAGGAGATATTTTCAGTTTCGTCTCAGGGAAACAGCTCGGTCCGGGTTATGTTTTCCTGGGGAAAAGACCTTGATGAGGCAGCCAATGAGATCAGAGAAAGGCTGGATCGAATTATTGGCCGGTTTCCACCTGAAGTTCAGCGGCCAACCCTGAGAAAGTTCGACCCCGCTCAGATGCCAGTCTTAATGGTTGGTCTTTTAAGTGAGCTCGATCCAATTCAAGTCCGGAAAATTATTGATGAGCAGATTTCCTACCGCCTGGAAAGAGTACCTGGTGTGGCCTCGGTTGATGTCTGGGGCGGTCTGGAAAGAGAAATTCAGGTTAATCTTTTCCCGGATAAAGTTAAAGCTCTGGGCCTGCCGCTTGATTTAATCATCAGCAAAATCAGGCAGGAAAATATTGATGTTCCGGCCGGGACGATTGAAAAAGGCAACTATGAAATAGTTATCCGAATTCCCGGGGTTTATAATAGTATCGATCAAATAAAAGAGACTATTGTGGCTATAAGAGAAGGGGCAGCCATCAGGGTAAAAGATATTGCCAGTGTGGAAGATACCTTTCGCCGGATAACCAGAGTAGCCAGGATTGACGATTTACCGGGCGTAAGGCTCGCCATATATAAACAATCCGGGCAGAATACGGTAAGAGTAGTGGATGGAATTTATAAAGAGCTAAAAAGACTGGAAGAAGATTATCCTCAGTTTAAGTTTGTAACCATTAGAGATAGTGCTAAATATATCAGGAATGCTATAGACAACGTCGGCACTTCAGCTCTGTATGGTGGACTGCTAGCTATTTTTGTTTTGCTTTTCTTTCTGGTCAATATCAGAAGCACTCTGGTTATTGCTCTCTCAATTCCAATTTCTATTATTGCTACCTTTACCCTGATTTACTTTAATGGTTTTACCCTCAATGTGATGAGCCTCGGCGGCCTGGCTCTGGGAATCGGAATGATGGTTGACAGTTCCATTGTTGTTCTGGAAAACATCTTCCGGCTGCGAGAAGGAGGACTTTCGGTTTTTAAGGCTTCCGTTGAGGGAGCCAGAGAAGTCACCTCTGCCATTATTGCCAGCACTCTGACGACACTTATAGTCTTCATGCCGATGCTCTTTGTCAGAGGCGCTTCAGGACTGATGTTCAAGCAGTTAGCCTATGTGGTGGCTTTCTCTCTGACCTGCTCGCTGGTAGTGTCTTTAACTCTGGTTCCCATGTTGTCCAGTAAGATTCTAAGAGGGGGAAAGGCAGGGTCTATTTCTTCTTCCAGGCTGGCAGTTAAAGCTAAAGACATCTTTGCCAGTCTTGAAAATTCTTACAAAAAAATGCTGGATTACTCGCTCCGTCATCGGGCCAGAATAATAATGGTTACCGTCCTGCTGCTGGCGGTCAGTATTTTTCTGCTCAGGTTTGTGGGTAGAGAGTATATGCCCCAGACTGACGAGGGAGAGGTTTCTATTACCGTGGAAATGGAAGTTGGCACCAGACTATCGGTGATGGATGAGAAATTAAAGGAAGTAAGCACTCTGGTTAAACAGCTTGTGCCGGAGCTGGAGACCATTCAGGAAAGTGCCGGCAGTGGTGGCTGGCGAGGTGGAGCCAACCAGGGCAATATAACCGTTAAATTATTGCCCAAATCGCAGAGAACCAGATCCAGTCAGGAGATTGCGGCTGATTTAAGCAGAAAGCTATCAGGTATTCCTGGAGCCATCATCAGAGTCAGGGCTTCAGGGGGTCAGATGATGTTTGGAATGAGAGGTGGAGGCGGGCAAGAAAGACTACAGATTGAGATTCGAGGCTACAACCTGGAAGTTGCTCAGAGTTTAGCGGCCCAGGTAAAAAGGGTAGTGGAGAACATTCGCGGAGTTACTGATGTCAGAATAAGCCGGCTCGAAGGGACCCCTGAACAGCATCTGGTCATAGACCGGCAGAAGGCTTCTGATATGAAGCTTTCGGTGAATCAGATTGCTAATTTTATCCAGACAGTGCTGATGGGTTCTCAGGCCAGTCAGTTCAGGGAGGGCGGCCGGGAGTACCGGATTCTGGTTAAGGTTAAGGATTCAGAGCGGCTGGATGTTAACGACCTGCTGGATATGACCATAACTAACTCTGATGGCCAGCAAATTAGCCTGCGTAATGTCATAGAGGTCAGGTCGGCCCGGGGTCCAATGCAAATCGAGCGGAGAGACCGCGAGAGAATCATTAACGTCTCGGCTGAAATTGCCGACCGGGACCTGGGTTCGGTCATTCGAGATGCCCGACAGGCTCTAAAGACAGTTCCGGTTCCTCGAGATTTCACTATCAACTTCACCGGTGATTACGAAGAGCAGCAGAAAGCCAACCGTGAGCTCTTGATCAGCATATTGTTAGCTCTTTTTCTGGTTTATATGATCATGGCTATGTTGTATGAGTCATTTCTTGATCCGCTGATTGTTATGTTCTCAGTGCCTGTGGCTTTTATCGGAGTTGTGCTGATGTTGATTCTAACCGGCACCACGCTTAACGTTCAATCCTATATCGGTCTTATTATGCTAGGTGGTATCGTGGTCAACAACGCCATCCTGCTTGTTGATTATACCAACTTGCTGCGTCGTCGGGACGGGATGGAGATAATGGAAGCTATAAAAGAGGCCGGGAGGCGAAGACTCCGTCCTATTCTGATGACCGCCCTTACCACCATAATTGCCATGATTCCTCTGGCTCTCGGACTGAGGGAAGGAAGCGAGGTCCAGACGCCGCTGGCCAGAACAGTTATCGGTGGTTTAATCAGTTCCACCTTCATCACTCTGATAGTCATTCCGGTTATCTATTCGCTTTTTGAAAAAGGAAGAAAGAAGAGAACCGAAGAGACCTTTTAAGCGGCCAAAAATTCAGGTATTATAATTTTGATGAACCCCTTGTCAGCCAGCAGGACTTCGGTCTTTTTTTTAGCAGCTTTCCTGTTTTATTTTCTTGCTTCCTTAGTTTGGGGGCAGCCTGCTTCCAGCAGTCAGTTATTAGTCGGTGAGCCAGCAGGTCTAAGAGAAATCAGGGTCAAGCTAACAGCCGATGAAGAACTGCGGGAAATCTGGGGAGCCAGGAAAAGAGTTGAAGAAATCCTGACTGAAGTCAGCCGCGAGTTTGAACAGCTGATTCAGGTTAGATTCATTTGGGAAGGCTGGTCCGAATGGGATTCTGATGACCGGATTACCAGACTGGAGGATTTTGCCGAACAGCTGGACCTGAGGGCCGAGAAGCAGGGAGCTGACCTCCTGATAGCGGTTACTGCTCAGCAAAACCTGGAGCTTGACTATACCGGCTTTTCTCTGTTCAGGGCCGGGATGGTAGTAGTAATCTATACACCGGACCGCTTTAAGCTCAAGAGACTTATCGTTCATGAGCTCGGTCATGTTTTTGGGGCCGTTCATGTTCCGGTGGCTAATTCCATTATGAGCTGCCTGGGGGAAGGAACCAGGTTCGATCCTGATAATCTCAAGATAATTAAGCTCGGTCGAACAAGAAGTTTTAAGCCTTTCGGCTTCCCTTTTCCTGAAGAAGTGAGAGAAGAGCTCGAGAAAATCTACCTGAGAATCAGAGCCAAAATCCTGGAGCAAAAAGAAATTCAGAAATTGTTTAAGGAAAGAGAGGCTGCGGTTACCAGGCCTTTTGATTCTCTCCTGAAAAGAAAAGCAATCTGTTTGAGCGACTGCTTTCTAATGTTAGCGCAGCTTCAGCTGGAAAAGGCTGAGTTTGAGAAGGCTATCTCCTACAGCGAGGAAGCTCTGGTCCTCAATCCCGAAGACCATGAGGCCTTGAACTTAAAAGCTATAGCTTTAAGACGCTCAGGTCAGGTTGAAAAAGCAGCCGAAATCTACCAGACCATTCTCCTAGCCAGACCCGAGCAACCCCGAATTCTTTTTAATCTGGGAATTGCTTATGGCCGGATGAACCGGCTGGAAGAGGCCAAAAGGATATACCAGAGGGTGCTGGAGCTCAAGCCCGATTTTTTTGAAGCCCATAATAACCTTGGAGAAATATTTCTGAGGGAAAACCGGCTGGATGAGGCCGAAAGGCATTTTTTTAAAACCATTGAGATCTATGAAGGTTTTGGTCTGGCCTATTCAAACCTGGCTGAAGTTTATAGCAGGCGTAATGAACTGGATAAAGCCAGGGAATATGTGGAGAAAGCCCTGTCTATCGACCCAGGAATGATTTCCGCATTAAACATCAAAGGTAACCTGCTGCGTCGGGAAGGCCGACTCGAAGAAGCTCTGGCTCAGTACGAGAAGGCTATGAAAAGAAATCCCCGTTACGAAAAAGCTCTTTACAATATGGGAATAATTTCCACAGACCTGGGGCGCTGGCCAGAGGCCAGAGCTTATTTCTTAAAAGCTCTGGAAGTAGACCCTTATTTTGGAGAAGCTCAGGCCGGTTTAGGTCTGTGTTATTTACACGAAAAACGCTGGGACGAAGCTATCTATCATCTGAATAAAGCCAGGGAACTCGGCTATCAAAACCCGGTCATCAGCGTTAACCTGAGCTATGCATATTTAGCCAAAGGAGATTGGAGCCGGGCGGAAACTGAAGCCCTGAAAGCTACTCAGGAGCAGCCCAATCTGGCACTTGCTTATAATAACCTGGGTATCGCTCTGGCCCAGCAGGGAAAAATGGAGCAGGCCCGCCAGGCTCTGAACAGGGCTGTGGAATTAAACCCTGTGGACCGGGATTCGGTGGTGAACCTGGCCAACGTAGAATTTTCTCTGGGAAATGACGAGAGGGCTCTTCAGCTTTTTCTGAAAGCTGTGGCCCTTCAACCCGGTCATCCAGGAAACGGTCTCATCTACAACAACCTGGCGGTTATCTACTACAGAAAAGCCCAGTATCAGCAGAGCTGGGAATTCTGTCTGAGAGCTTTGCAGAGTGGAGTCAAGGTCGAACCGGAATTCGTGGAAGAACTCAGAAAAAAAGTGAAAAAGTGAAGTTCAGCTGAAAGCCAGGTCCAGAATCATCATCAGCAAAAACCCCGAGATGGCTCCTACAGTGGCGTAGTCTGATTTGCCGCTCTGCTGCGATTCAGGAATAACTTCTTCAACCACCACGAAAATCATTGCCCCGGCCGCAAAAGAAAGGGCATAAGGCATAATGGAAATTATCCTGGTTACCGCCAGAGCCCCCAGCACCCCGGCTACCGGTTCGACCAAACCGGAAAGTTGTCCCATGAAAAAACTTTTTGAACGACTAAGTCCGGCGGAGCGAAGCGGTCCGGAAATAGCCAGACCTTCGGGCAGGTTTTGCAGCCCGATGCCCAGAGCCAGAATCAGAGCTCCGCTAAGAGTAGCTTCTGGAACTCCTGAGGCCGCCGCTCCAATGGCTATTCCCACAGCCAGGCCTTCAGGGATGTTATGAAGAGTGATGGCCATAACGAGAAGAGTGGCTTTTCGCCAGTGAGTTTTTAAGCCTTCAGAAAACTCCTCCTGCAAAAAAAGATGAAGATGGGGGAGAGTGCGGTCAATTATAAAAAGCAAACCTGCCCCGGCCAGAAATCCGACAGCTGGAGGAAACCAGAATGGCAATTTCCCGCCTTTAGCCATTTCTATGGCCGGGGAAAGGAGCGACCAGAAACTGGCAGCTATCATCACTCCACCGGCAAAACCCAGCATGAGGTCCAGCAACCGGCGGCTAACATTTTTGAAAAGAAAGACTGAAGCTGCCCCGATAACTGTCATCAGGTAAGTGAAAATAGTTGCCAGAAGGGCCTGGAGAACGGCTGGGAGACTAATAAAAAATTCAATCATGACTATTTAATAACTGATTGGAAGCTTTCGGTCAATAGAGAGAGTTTTCGGCTTTTTCGAATAAAAGGAAAGCATAGTAAGACTGATTTGTAAAAGTAAAAAAAAGCAGGTTTTGGAGCAAAGCATTTTTTTCTTGATAATCACTATTGACAGACTATAAAATTGAAATGCTATTTGTCGAAAGGAGGAGGCTATGGGTCTCAGATTAGAAAAAATCTACGGTAAGTGTCTGATATTTTTGGTACTGCTTTTTTTGGCTGCCGGGTCGGTATTACTCCAGGCTGCTGAAGAAGCCAGAGTATTGAGGTTTCCAACCGTTTACCGGGACCAGGTTGTTTTTTCCTATGCTGGTGACCTTTATTCGGTTCCTGTGAACGGCGGTCTGGCCCGAAAACTGACCAGTCATCAGGGGTATGAAGCTTTTGCCCGTTTTTCTCCAGATGGTCAGTACCTGGCTTTTACCGCTGAATACGACGGCAACCGGGAAGTTTATTTGATGCCGGCCCAGGGTGGAATTCCAGTTAGATTGACCTTCACTCCAGTTCTCAGCCGTGATGATATTTCTGACCGTATGGGGCCAAATAATATCGTTATGGGCTGGACTCCCGACGGTCAGAAAATAATTTTCCGGTCCAGAATGGCTGAATGGAATGATTTCAATGGCCAGCTTTATTTAGTTCCGAAAGAGGGTGGAACACCCGAGGAACTGCCTCTGCCGAGAGGCGGCTTCTGTTCTTTCTCGCCAGATGGTCAGAAGCTGGCCTTTAACCGGATTTTCCGGGAATTCCGAACCTGGAAAAGATACCGTGGTGGAATGGTGGATGATATCTGGATTTATGATTTCAAAACCAAAAAGACGGAAAACATAACCAATAATCCGGCTTCCGACATTATTCCCATGTGGAGCGGGAATAGAATTTATTTCCTTTCCGACCGGGATGAGAACCAGAGGTTTAATATCTATGTCTACGACCTGGAGCAGCGAACCACCAGAAAAGTAACCGATTTTAAGGATTTTGATGTTAAATTCCCATCACTCGGGCCTGACTCGATTGTCTTTGAAAACGGTGGCTACCTTTACCGTCTGGAACTGGCCTCCGAAAAGGTCAGCCGTATTCCGGTATTTATTGCTGATGACCAAGTGATGGCCAGGTCTGAGCTGGTCAAGGTAGCTGATAGAATTACCAATTTTGACCTGGCTCCTGATGGAGCCCGGGCTTTGTTCGGAGCTCGTGGTGAAATTTTTACAGTCCCGGCCAGACACGGCAACACCCGCAATCTGACCGGCACCTCCGGTGTTCATGAGCGGGATGCGGTTTGGTCGCCCGATGGCCGCTGGATTGCTTTCGTTTCGGACAGAACAGGTCGGGAAGAAATATTCATCCTCCCCCAGGACGGCTCGGGTGAAGCAGTGCAGCTGACCTCTGATTCGGATTGTTATAAATATGCTCCGGTCTGGTCTCCGGATAGCAAGAAACTCCTCTGGTCCGACCGGATGTTTCGGCTGCGTTACGTTGATATAGAGAAAAAGCAGGTAGTAGAAGTGGCCAGAGGTAAAATCTGGGAAATTATGGATTTTAGCTGGTCTCCGGATTCCAGCTGGATTGCCTACTCCCAGCAGGAAGAAAATGGCTTGAATAAGATTTACCTCTACAGCCTTAATACCAGAGAAACTTTTGAAGTCACGGACAGCTGGTATTCATCCTACTCTCCCTGCTTTAGCTCCGATGGTCAGTATCTATTTTTTGTTTCCGACAGGGATTTCAATCCAGTTTACAGCCGGACTGAATGGAATCACGCTTATCTTGACATGGCCCGAATCTACCTTGTTACTCTGAATAGAGAAGTAAAGTCACCTTTTGAACCGAAAAGTGATGAGGTAAAGATTTCTTCTTCAGAACCAGCTAAAGCCGAATCCAGAACAGCAAAAAGCCGTGAGGAAAAGCCTGCCTCCGCTCAGCCGGTTGAAAAAGTAGTGGTGAAGATAGATAAAGAAGGAATTAAGGACCGAATCGTGGCTTTACCGATTGAAGTCTCCGGTTATTACAGGCTGAGGTCGGTTGGAGATAAGCTTTTCTATCTCAAGCGGTCTTTTCGCGACCGACAGACTTCGCTTAAATATTACGACCTGAAAAAGCTGGAAGAAAAAGACCTTGGTCAGGTTAATAACTACGTGATTTCAGCTGATCACAAGAAAATGCTGGTCCAGCAGGGAAAGGATTATGCCATTATCGACCTACCTCAGGCTCCAATAAAGATTGAAGAAAAACTGAACCTCTCAGGCCTGGAAGTCTGGTTAGACCGCAAAGCCGAATGGGCTCAGATATTTGAGGAGTGCTGGCGCCAGATGAAGGATTTCTTCTACGCTCCAAACATGCACGGAGTAGACTGGGAGAAAGTAAAGGCTCAGTACGAACCTCTGGCCAGGGCAGTTAACCACCGGGCGGACCTTACTTATGTCATAGGGGAGATGATTGGAGAGCTGAACTGCGGCCACACCTACGTTGGCGGCGGGGACCTACCCGGAGTGGAAAGGGTCAACGTCGGTAGGTTAGGAGCCAGGCTGGAGAGGGACAGGGCCAGCGGTTATTACCGGATTAAAAAGATTCTGGAAGGCCAGAACTGGGACCGGGAACTGCGTTCCCCGCTGACGGAGGTCGGGGTAAAGGTTAAAGAGGGCGAATATATTATTGCCGTTAACGGCCGGCCCGTTAATCAAGTCAGAGATATTTATGAACTGTTGGTGAACACGGCTGGCAGGCAGGTCAGGCTCAAAGTTAATTCCCAGCCGGTGGAGAAAGGGGCCCGAGAGGTAGTAGTAGTGCCGATAGAGACGGAAAACAGCCTTTATTATTACAACTGGGTTAAAAAGAATGCCGAATATGTGGCCAGAGCAACCGAAGGCAAAATAGCCTACATTCATGTGCCAGATATGGGTGTGCGGGGACTTAATGAATTCGTCAAACATTTCTATCCCCAGACCAACAAGAAAGGTCTGATTATCGATGTCCGGGGCAATGGTGGTGGGAATGTCTCGCCCATGCTGATTGAAAGGCTGTCCCGTCAGGCAGCTATGATGGATATTGCCCGCGGCTCGGTGCCTAGGCCAGATCCAGCTGCTATCATCATGGGTCCAAAAGTCTGCCTGATAAATGAGTTTTCTGCCTCTGACGGAGACATCTTTCCGTATCGTTTTAAACGTTATCAGCTGGGCAAGCTCATCGGTAAAAGAACCTGGGGTGGGGTGGTTGGAATCAGAGGCACTCTGCCACTCCTTGATGGTGGTTACCTTAACAAACCGGAGTTTGCCACTTACAGTCTGGAAGGAGAATGGATTATTGAAGGTGAAGGGGTAGAACCGGATATCTATATTGATAACGACCCGGCCAAAGAATATGAAGGTATAGATGAACAGCTAAATAAGGCTATAGAGGTAATTCTGGAAGAGCTTAAAACCAAAGAACCCAAGCTGCCGCCTGTTCCGCCCTATCCAAAGAAGTAGGCTGGGTTAATAAAGAAAGGCCGATTAATTTCAGAAAAAATTGATTTATTTTGAATCTTGGTTCCAGAGATAATTCTGTCACAGAAATGATTAAGCCAGCAAACAGGCTATTTTGAAGAATTAGTGAGCTCTGGATGTCAGGACAGTGATAAGGCTATGGAAAATTTTTTCCATAAATGTTCTGCCGGCTTAGCCCTTGAGAAAAGAAAAGATTTAAGTTATAAACTACGATTTAAGTCAGAAAACAAAAGGAGTTTTTCCGGCTTCTGGTAAAACTTGATGACTCCGGGTTGAAAATATTGCTCTCAATCAAAAAAATTAAAGATAAAAGGAGAAGATTATGAGCTGCCGTAAGACCCGGAGAATTGTCTGCCTCTTTTTGGTTTTGGTTCAGGGCATTTTTTATCTTAGAGCTCAGGAAATTGAAGCCAGAGGATATGATTATCTGAAAAAAGCTGTGGAACAGGTTTCCGAACAGAATCTGGAAGCGACCATTAAAGCTCTACAATCTTTTAAGACCCGAAACCTGCTCTCTGAGTCCAGGTCAGATAATTTTGGAATAGGGGCGGCCAGACGATGGTTAATCAAAGAATTTCAGAAGATAGCCGGGCTGGAAGTGATCAATGATGGTTACTGGCTACCGAAGCAGGGTGGACGGATTGTCCGCGATACTGAGCTTCATAACATCGTAGCCATCAAAAAAGGAAAAGCAGCCAGCGAAAGAATAATCATTGTCAATGCCCATTACGACACCATTGCTGTTAGTCAAGATGGAAAATTCCATTACGAAGACGTCAACATCGAAGCCCCAGGCGCCAACGATGATGCTTCCGGTGTGGCCGCGCTGCTGGAAATGGCCAGAATTATAGCCCCGCTGGAAACAGAAGCCACTATCCATTTCATAGCTTTTTCTGGTGAGGAGCAGGGTCTGGTCGGTTCCTCGCTTTATGCCCAGAAGATGAAAAAGCAGGGAAAGAACGTTGAAGCAGTCCTGACCATGGACATGATTGCTAACATCAAAGCTGGAAATGGTTACATAGATTCAACCCGGGTCCGGGTGTTCAGCGATGACCCCAACGATTCTCCCAGCCGGGAGCTGGCCCGCTACGTTAAAAGAGTGGCTGAGCAGGTTTATCCCTCTTTTGAGGTCAACCTGATTTACCGGGCTGATAGATTCGGCCGGGGAGGAGACCACACGCCCTTTGTACTGGAAGGATTTCCGGGAATAAGGTTTACAGAAGCCCGGGAAAACTATTCGGTTCAACATTCGCCGCTTGATACTATTGAAAATCTTTCGGTTCCTTATTGTGCTGATGTCACCAGGGTGGTGCTGGCTTCTCTTCTTTCCCTGGCCTGTGCGCCTGAAGCACCGCAGGTAACCAGTGAGCGCGGGGCACCGCTTCTCGGCCGTGGTCAGGGTTATGATGCAGAACTGCGCTGGAAATGGGAAGGCAAGCGCGAAAACCTGGCTGGTTTTAAGGTTTATATGAAGGATACCAAATCACCTTACTGGGAAAGAGTTTATTTTGCCGGCAAAACAGAATCTTTTCTGCTAAAAAACGTTTCCATAGATGACTGGACCTTTGGAGTTTCGGCTGTCGGGACTAACGGTCTGGAAAGCCTGGTTTCTATCTACCGCATGCCGCTCCGGCGTCGAGCTGAATACCAGTTTAAGGAAATAAAATAGATCTTTAGGTAGCTTAATTAAAGCCTGACCGGAATCCCGAACTTAAAGGTGCTTATCTGAATAAATCAGATGTTTTTGACCGAGGTCAGTGGTATTTTAATAATGATTTCCAGGTTAAAGTGCTTAAAGACTAAACCGGGCCCGACGGTCAGGGAATCAATTTTGTTATCATAACTCAATTATGGATTATACGAATTATGAATATAACCATCGAGTAAAAGGAGAGTCTTATCTGACTTCTAGCTAGATTGCCGTGTTATAAATCAAAAATCTTTTTCGGCCAGATTTTTGATTATCCTTTACCTGGCAATTTTTTTGGTTTAGGTGCTTGCGGATAAAAGGTATATAATGTGAAAAGAATAACGGAGGAAAAATGAGTCAGCCAGAAAAAAAAGAAAACCCCAACAAGATAAGGCATCTGATAGGCGTCATGAGCGGAAAAGGCGGGGTGGGAAAGTCCACGGTGACCTACCTCACGGCTCTGGCTCTGAAGCAAAAAGGCTATAAAGTCGGCATACTGGATGCCGACATAACCGGCGCCAGCATCCCGCGGATTATGCACCTGCCAAAGTATGAGATGAAAGTCTGCGGCGATTTTATCTGCCCGGTGGAAACAGAGCAGGGGCTAAAGGTTATGTCTATAAGTTTTCTGGTGGACAGCGAAGAACAACCGGTCATCTGGCGCGGACCACTTCTCAGCAAAGCCATCCAGCAATTCTGGGGCGAAGTGCTGTGGGGCGAGCTGGATTACCTGGTGATTGATATGCCGCCGGGAACTTCTGATGTGGCCATAACTGTCATGCAATACTTCCCGCTTCACGGCTTTATTTTTGTCACCACACCCCAGGACCTGGTCTCGGTGGTGGTGGCTCGCTCCATGCAGATGGCCCAGAGGCTGAAGGTGCCGGTGCTGGGGCTGGTAGAAAACATGAGTTATTTTATCTGCCCCCACTGCGGGCAAAAGACCAATTTCTTCGGCCAGGATGAGACCGAAAAGCTGGCCAGGCAGTTCGGCACTGAGCTCCTGGTTCAGATTCCCACCAGTGTAGAATTTGCCCTTCTGCCATCCCGGGGGCTCGACCTGGAAAAAGTTCTGGTAAGAGAGGTTCTGGAAAGCCTGGCTCAGGGTATTGGCCGAAAATTTACCAGCTGAGGCAAATCTAATTACCAGTTTATTTTAAAGCCTCATTTTTTTCGCCAGCAACAGTAGAGCCTGAAACCAAAACTCTGTAAAATAGGTTTAATATGTTATTTTTTTTCTTTACAATAAAGAAGGCAGAAAATATGAAAAAGAAGTAAATTAGAAAAAAAGAGGAGGCCTTTTGTCCATGAGGCAAGAGAAAAGTCATTGCGGTTTCAGTCTATTCTTCATGATTCTAATGGCTGTGGTGATGGTCAGTTCCGTTTCTCTTTTTCTACACGGTCAAAAGATAGAGACTTCGGGGCAGGAAATAATGGCACCGATGGCCAGGACCGCTGGCTCAGAAAAGCTGGAAGAGCTCAGGGTTAAAACAAAAATTGATTCGGTGATCGTCTTCCCTGACCGAGCCCAGGTCTTCAGAAAGGGACAGACAACCATCAACCACGACGTCAAGGTGCTGGTTTTTGAAGGGCTGCCAGCCACCCTCATTGACAGGTCTTTAAGGATATCTGGCAAAGGCTCAGCCAGGTTAAAGTTCCTGGGAGTTGAAGTGCTCAAAAAATACCTTGAATCCGAGCAACTGCCCGAGGTTAAAAAAATTAGGGAAGAAATAAAGGCGGTGGAAACAGAGATAAACAAAATCAAAGGTTGGGAGGCGGTTTTAGATTCACAGGAGAAATTTTTAAATTCCTTCAGCAACGTTTACAGCAATCAGACTGCCCGGGACCTGGCTTCCGGACGACCCGATCTTTCCGGTCTTGATAAGTTTCTTGATTATTTGAGCACCAGGCTGCAAACTATTCAAAAAACCAGACAGGAAAATGCACAACAGCTAACCGAAAATCAGGCCAGGCTGGAATCGCTCAAGAAAAAACTGAATGAAATAATGCCCGCCCGGGCTAAAGAGGAAAAAGACGTTAAGGTTCTGGTGGAAGTGTCTCAGACCGGCCACTTTGAAGTTGAGTTCAGCTACTTTGTAGCTCCGGCCAGCTGGAAGCCGGCCTATACCTTGAGGCTTCTACCAGAGTCAGCGGAAGTTGAGTTGACCAATGTGGCTCTGGTATCTCAAAAAACGGCTGAGAATTGGGATGAAGTTAAACTCACTCTCTCTACCACCAAGCCCGAGGTTTTGACCATGCCCATGGAGCTTGAACCATGGTACCTGAACGATGATACTCTTATACCTTTGCCTCTTGAAGAAAGGATAAAGTTTAAAATGGCCAGACCGCAAATGTTGAGCCAGGAAGAAACTTCTTCTGAGTTCGAAGAGGCAACCGTAGAAGAAACTGCGGAGTCAGAAACAGCCGAAACAGTGGAAAACTGGGGGGCGGTGAGTTTTGATATTAAAACACCCTGGACTATTCCCGGCGATGGGGTGGAAAGACGGGTGCCTGTAGCCCTGGAGAAGCTGGCTACCAGTTTTGATTATCTAACCATACCGAAAATTCAGGAGACCGTGTTTCTGAGGGCCAGGGTTAATAATACCCTCGGTTATCCTTTAAGACCGGGGAAGGTTGACCTCTTTACCGGTCAGGACTTTACCGGGAATGGTTATCTCAAGTACGTTCCTGCAGGCGATGAATTCAAACTGGTTTTTGGCAGCGACCCTCAGGTGAAAGTTAAGAGAGAGCTGGTCAAAAAAGAAAAAGGTAAGGCAGGTGCTTTTAAAAATAGCCAAAAGGTGAGCCTGGCCTATAGAATCACTCTGGAGAATCTTCGTAACCGTCCGGTGGAAGTTGAACTTGTGGACCAAATTCCAGTAAGTCAGACCAGGTCAATTTTGGTAAAAGATATAAAAATTACCCCACGTCCCGATAAACAGGACGAAAAAGGTATCATTTCCTGGAAAGTAATGCTTGAACCCGGAAAGAAGCTTGAATTTAACCTGAGCTTTTCGGTGGAGTATCCAGTAGGTTTTGAGCTGCCCGGGGTCTAAGTGGGGTCTGAATCATGACTGCGGCTGAGCAAGAATCTGGCCCTTTGCCAGATAAAATTTTTTTATATAATCTTCTACTTATTACTTAGCGCTTCTAATGGTATAATTCCGGACTAATAAAACGACAGGAAGTAATCGGAGAGAGTTATGAGCCTGGATGAACTGAAAAGTAAATTCTGGATGGATTCTCCAGATGAAATTGCAGTTAATTTTAGTACGGACCTGAAAAAAGGGCTTTCTTCAGAGCAGGCCAGAATAAATCTCGAACGCTTTGGACCCAACCAGCTGAAGGAGACTCCCGGCCGCAATCCGCTGGCAGTTTTTTTCGACCAGTTTAAATCATTCCTGATCTGGGTTCTGGTGGCGGCAGCCATTATCTCCGGTTTTCTGGGAGAGTGGGTGGATGCCCTGGCCATCATCGCCATCGTCATCCTCAATGCCATCCTGGGGTTTATTCAGGAATACAGGGCTGAGAAAGCTCTTCTGGCCCTCAAGAAGCTGGCTGCCCCTCAGACCAAAGTTATCCGCGATGGTGAGTTGAGGCAGATTCCAGTGAGCGAAGTGGTTCCGGGCGACCTGCTGGAACTCGAGGCTGGAGATAATGTACCCGCGGATGCCAGAGTAATATCCCACACTACCAATTTTTCAGTTCACGAGGCGGCTCTGACAGGAGAATCAACTCCTGTTTTTAAGACCAGTATGGAATTAGAAGGGGATGACCTGCCGCTGGCAGACCGGGCTAATATGGTTTATGCCGGAACTTCCGTTTCTTCAGGTAAAGCCCGGGCCCTGGTGGTAGCTACCGGAATGTCGACCGAGCTGGGGAAGATAGCCACCATGATCCAGGAAATTGGCCAGGAAATCACCCCCCTGCAAAAAAAATTAGAACAATTCGGGCGCTGGATTGTCTATCTTTGTTTTTTCCTGGTAGGCTTGATTTTTCTTCTGGAATGGTTAAGGGGAGGAGAGCTGGTTGAAGTGTTCTTAACTGCCGTCAGCCTGGCGGTGGCGGCCATTCCTGAAGGCCTGCCGGCGGTGGTAACCATTGCCCTGGCTCTTGGTGTCCAGAGGATGGTCAAACGGAATGCCCTGATAAGAAAGCTGCCTTCAGTAGAGACTCTGGGATCGGCTACAGTTATCTGCTCGGATAAAACTGGTACTCTGACCAAAAACGAAATGACCGTTAAAGCAGTCTATGCCGACGGTCAGCTGTTCAGCGTTTCTGGAACAGGCTATCGACCAGAAGGCGATTTCTGGCTTGATGACGAGAAAATCAACCCTTCAGAATTTCCCGGGTTGATGAGAACTCTGGTCTGCGGAGCTCTGTGCAATTCGGCCACTCTTCTGGAAGCTGATAACAATTTTCGAGTTATAGGGGACCCGACCGAAGGAGCCTTCCTGACTCTGGCCCGAAAGGCCGGATTAAAAAAAGAAGAGCTGGAAGCTATTGAGCCGCTGGTGGAGGAAATTCCTTTTGATTCAGAACGCAAGATGATGACCATGCTTCGCCGGGTTGATGGACAGTATGTAGCTTACGTCAAAGGCGCACCTGATGTTCTGCTAAAAAAGTGTGCTTTTATCTACGAAGGTGGGCAGGAACGGCCAATTACCTCTGGTGATGTGAACCGCCTCCTGAGGGTTAATGATGACCTGGCCAGTCAGGCTCTGAGAGTTCTCGGTTGTGCCTACCGCCGTTTTCCTTCTTTTCCAGCAAAGCTGGATGCCGGTTCAGTGGAAAAAGATCTGGTTTTTGTCGGTCTAGTAGCCATGATTGATCCACCCCGTCCGGAAGCCCTAACGGCTATTACCTCATGTAAACGAGCTGGAATAAAACCGGTTATGATAACCGGGGACCATAAGACCACAGCTGTAGCTATCGCCAGAGAACTGGGTCTTCTGGAAGAAAACGGACTGGCCATAAGCGGAGAAGAACTTGATAAGATGAGACCGGAAGAATACCAGGAACTGGTCAATCGGATTCAGGTATATGCCAGGGTCTCACCCGAACACAAGCTAAAAATTGTCAGAGCCTGGAAAAATAAAGGTCAGGTAGTAGCCATGACCGGCGATGGAGTGAACGATGCTCCAGCTGTTAAAGAAGCTGATATCGGAGTGGCTATGGGAATTACCGGAACAGATGTCACCAAAGAAGTTTCTGACATGGTCATCACCGACGATAATTTTGCCTCCATTGTGGCCGCGGTGGAAGAAGGCAGAGCTATTTACGATAATATTAAGAAATTTGTTCATTACCTTCTGTCCTGCAATCTATCAGAAATAATGGTTATGTTTGCTGCTTCACTTCTGGGCTGGCCAATGCCTCTGGTCCCGATTCAAATCCTCTGGGTCAACCTGGTCACCGACGGTTTCCCGGCCCTGGGTCTGGGTTTTGAACCCACTGACCCTGATATCATGTCGCGGCCACCAAGACGGCCTGATGAGCCCATAATTGACCGCAAAAGAGCTGTCCTGATGAGCCTTCAGGGCCTATTTATTGCTTTCTGCACTTTAACAGCTTATTTCCTGGTTCTTTTTGTCGAGAAAGAAGGTCTGGAAAGGGCCAGAACTGCGGCTTTCATAGTTCTGTCAGTTAGCCAGCTTTTTCATGCCCTCAATTGCCGCAGTCAGATGAAGTCGCTTTTTGAGCTGGGAGTTTTTTCCAATCTTAAATTAATCTATGCTTTTCTGGTTTCTCTGAGTTTGCAGCTAATGGTGGTTTATCTCTCGCCCCTTCAGAAAATATTTAAGACCCAGAATCTGACCCTCCTGGATTGGGCTCTGGTCTTCCTGCTTTCCTCTCTTTCTCTCTGGGGTATGGAGCTGGTTAAATGGCTCAACAAACGCTTTCGCTTTTATGAAGTGTATTGATTTTTGGGATAGAGCTTTCTGGCTTCAGGGCAAGGCTTTATGTTCGGCTGGGATTCTCAGGGCATCCTAAACAGGAGAAGGGAGAGTTCAGAAAATACAAATCAATTCTTCTTTTAAGAGATTTAATCTTACCAATTAAATTTTCTATTCTGGAATTAGTTTGTTTATTCTACTTCATCCGCCGAAGGCGAACTTCAATTTCCGGAGTGTCTTTAAGCAGTTCAACCAGTCTTGAAGTATCGGTTTCACCGAAGTGATAGGGATAGAGAATCCTGGGCTTAAACCATCTGGCGGCTTCGGCTACCATTTCAGGAGTCATGGTGTATGGCAGGTTCATTGGCAAAAAGGCTACAGTGATGTCTTTGAGATTTTTCATTTCGGGAATATTTTCAGTATCACCGGCCACGTAAACCTTGATATCACTGAAAGTTATAACATAGCCGTTACCTGCCCCTTTGGGATGAAAGGGATTGCCGTCAGGTCTTTTATGCTGAAGGTTATAGGCCGGCACAGCTTCTATTTCCAGGCCCAGGACCTTCTCTTTATCTCCGTTTTTCATTACCTTGAGTCCCGGAACTTTGGCCTGACAGGAAGCAGACCCGATGACCACGGTGGAGTCCTGACGGATAATTTTCAGAGCCTGAGGGTCACAGTGGTCGAAATGGTCGTGGGTAATGAGAATCAGGTCGGCTTTGGGAAGTTTAGTGTAATCGGTTTCACTGCTGACCGGGTCTACATGGATTATTTTGTTCTGGTAGGTGAACATCAGGGTGCCGTGACCGATAAAGGTAATTTTCAGGTCGCCGCCAGCAGTCTTGATTATATCCTCTTCGTGTTTTTGGCCAGAAGCCAGAAGAGGAGCCAGCCCCAGAAAAATTGATATAGTTACAATAAGTAGCTTTTCCATCAGTTACCTCCTTCTTTCAATAAAAATTTTAACACACAACTTTTTGACAAAAAATATTTTTATTTTTTTTCAAATCTTTTATAATCATTAATCATAGAGCTGGAGGCCAGCCTGTTACTAAAGAAACTGTGTAAAAACCAATGAAACTAAAAAGGCTTTTTTCCCAATCCTTTATGTTTTTTCTGCTCTTTTGGTTTGTAATCTGCACTGTAATTCTGGTTTTTGGATTGCTTGAGGTTCGTCAGGTAATAATAGATGATCAAATTGGTGAACTGACCGGACTGGGGCTATCTTTAAGTAAAGAGATAGCCGGATTTGAATTTCTAGACGATACGGAGCTCCAGAAGTTTATTTTTACTCAGGCCAGAATTTCCAGAACCAGACTGACTATCGTGGACACTTCAGGAAAGGTAATTTATGATACCGAAAAAGAAGCTGAGACCATGGAGCTTCACCGCTACCGGCCAGAAATCAATCAGGCTCTAAGTGGCGAAGTTAGCTCAGTAATCCGCTGGAGCGACACCCTTAAAAAGAAAATGCTTTATGTTGCTGTTCCCATTCGTCAGAAGGGAGAGATATCAGGAATCTGCCGGGTCAGTCGCCCGCTGGAGCTGGCGATTTCAGCCTATCCCCGTATCCGGAATCATATTTTAATCGGGACGGGATTGTTCTTTCTTTTAGGTCTGTGCATCAGCTATTTTTTGCTCAGAAAAATTCTTGGTCCCCTGGATGACCTGTCCCTGATCGTCCGTCGAGTGGCAGAAACTGGGGAAGAGGTCACAGTCAGACCGTCTCTGGTTAAGTTACTTCAGCCGCTCGGGGCTGACTTAAACAAAATAATTCTTAAGATTAGAGAACTTTCGGAAGCCCAGAAATCTGACAGAGAGGTTTTTCAGAGTTTCATTGATTCAACCGAAGAAGGCTGGCTTCTGGTAGACCAGGATGGAAGAATTATTCTGGCTAACCGTAGTTTGAGACAGATGTTTCCTGAAATAGGAGAGGGAAGTGAGTTCTTCTGGCAGAACCTAAGGTTGCCTGTCCTGAATGAGCTTATCAATCAGGCCAGAAATTCTGACCGCCCGGTTCAAGGACAGCTGGAAAAAGAGGGAAGATATTATACCTGTCTGGTCAGCTGGTTGCCACGACGTCAGCATTATTTGCTGAAATTTACTGACATTACCGAAACCCAGGAGCTAAGTCGCAGGAAAAAAGAATTTGTAGCCAACCTGGCTCACGAGCTTAAAACGCCGCTTACTTCTATTAATGGTTTTCTGGATACGCTGGAAGATGAAGCTCTGAGTCCTGAAGGGAAAAACTACCTGACCATAATCAAGAGAAACACTGACCGGATTATCAGGCTGGTGGAAGACTTAGCCAGACTGGCTGAGATTGAAGAAAAAGGTCCGGAAATTTTAAGAGAACCTGTGGACCTTGTGGCACTGGTGAAAGCGGTTCTTGAGGTTTACCGGAAAGCAGCCGAAGCCAAAGGTTTGAAACTGAAACTGGAAGAAGAACCACTGCCGATTATTATGGCTGATGCCTTTCAGCTGGAGCAGCTCCTGGTCAATCTGGTTGATAACGCCATCCGCTATACTGAAAAAGGAGAAGTAGTGGTCAAATTGCAGAAAAAAGAGGGTGGGGTCCTGCTGACCGTTTCCGATACCGGAATAGGTATTCCTGAAGAGCACCTGCCCCGGATTTTTGAGCGCTTTTATGTGGTAGACAAATCTCGCTCCCGTAAGACAGGCGGGACGGGACTGGGTCTGTCCATTGTTAAACACGTAGTTCAGGTCCATAAGGGCAGGATTGAGGTCAAAAGCTCACCTGGTTTTGGCACCACTTTTTCTGTCTGGCTGCCGGCTTCTTTGAAAGATAGCCAGACCGCCTGAAATTGGTTATAATTCCAGCCTAAAATTACCTGGAGAGATAAGAGTATGACCGAAGTCGAATTCAAAGGAACAAAACTTAAGCTGAACGAAGAAGGATTTCTGGCTACCCCCGAAATCTGGGACGAAGAAATCGCCCGATTCTTGGCCCGACAGGCTGAAGGTATTGAAGAAATGACCGAGGAGCACTGGAGAATTGTAAACTACATCAGAAACTATTATCTGCAGAAAGGTCAGGCCCCATCCATCCGCAAGATGGTGGCCGAAACGGGAATTTCTCTCAAACACATTTACGAGCTTTTTCCTTCAGGTCCGGCCAAGGGAGCCTGTAAGGTGGCTGGTTTGCCTAAACCTGACGGCTGCGTCTGAGATTGGTCAGGCAGTGAGGCGAAAAGCGATAACCTGAGATTTAGCCAGAATTATCTAATTTTAATAGTTAATCCAGAAAAGAATCCAATAATTCTTCCTGACTGTCCGGTGTTCAGGTCTTCTTCTGTCGCCTGAACTCGGCAATTTCTCTGACTGCCTGGATGGCAGCCTGGATGTGTTCTTCGGTGTTGAATGGGCCTATACCAAACCTGACCGCACCTTTAATTTTATCAGTTCCCAGCTGCTCATGCACCAGAGGAGCACAGTGCAGACCGGTCCGGCAGGCTATGTTGTAATCAACGTCCAGCATGATGCCCACATCCTGGGCTTCCAGCCCGTCAATATTGAAAGCCAGAACGCTAATGTGGTCGGTCAGGTCATCCTGACAGTAAAGCCTGACTCCCTCAATCTCCTTAAGTCCTCTGACCAGTATCTCGGTAAGTTTCATCTCCTGGTGATGGATATTTTCCAGACCCTTTTCCTGCAGCCATTTAAGACCAGCCTGCAGGCCAGCTATTCCCATTACATTGGGTGTACCATATTCCAGCCGGTAAGGATATTCTTCGAGATGAGTTCTCTGGGCTGAACGAACTCCAGTGCCTCCAGCTCTGGTGATTCTGATGTTGACTCCCTCACCAACACAAAGACCGCCTATTCCTGTCGGACCGAGCAGGGATTTATGTCCGGTAAAGCAGACCACATCTATGTTCATAGATTTCATATCTATTGGGACCTTTCCCGCAGATTGAGAAGCATCGATCACCAGAATAACTCCATGCTCTCTGCAGATGCGGCCGATTTCTCCAACCGGTTGAACTGTTCCGATGACGTTGGAGGCATGATTGACCACCACCAGCCGGGTGTTCTTTTTGATTCTTTTCTTTATTTCGTCAGGATCTACAAAACCTTTCTGGTCAAAAGGAACATAGTCCACCTCCACTCCTTGAAGTGAAAGGTGGTAGAGAGGCCTGAGCACCGAGTTGTGTTCAAGAGTGGTAGTAATGGCGTGGTCTCCGGGTTGCAGCAGACCGAAGATGGCCAGATTCAGGGCGTCAGTGGAATTGTAGGTAAAACAAAGGCGGTTGGGGTCTGAGCCATTAAAGAATTCGGTCAGCATTTTTCTGGTATTTTCCACCATATCGCCGGCTTCCAGGCAAAGGTCGTATCCGGAACGACCGGGGTTTACTCCAAAATTGCGAAAAAAATAGTCCATAAACCGGTAAACTTCTTCCGGTTTGGGGTAGGAAGTGGCTCCGTTATCCAGGTAGATGATTTTCATTAAAATGACCTCCGAAGAATATTTTTTTTTGAATATAAGAAAAGCAGGTTAGAATTAAAAGGCAGGTAAGGCTACATTCTGGATTACAGTTATTTTCCATGTTCTTTAAGTTTTTTATGTTAATAAAAATGAAAAATTAAATCAATCTTGTGCTGCAGCTTCAGCTTCATAAAAATTCAGGTTGACTTTTTCGTTTTGCAGTAAAAAAATAATCACAAAACGTTATCAGGTTTAGTCTGATAAGGTGAGAAGTGAGGTGTCAGATGAGAAAAGGCCAGCTTTTGACTCTGATTTTGGTCGTCGGGTTGGGGTTACTCACCGTTCTCTGCCGACCGGCGGCTCCCAGGTATGACCTGGTCATCACCGGTGGGCTGGTGGTTGACGGAAGCGGTAACCCCTGGTTCCGCGCTGATGTGGCCATTAAGGCTGGAAAGATTGCTGCCATTCGGGACCGGATAGAGCCGAAAAGGGCCACTCAGGTGATAGAAGCCTCAGGGCTGGTGGTGGCTCCGGGGTTTATAGATATTCATACTCATGCTGACCGGGATCTGCTCAGGATACCTGGCTGTGAAAATTATATTTCTCAGGGAGTGACCACTCTGGTTGGGGGAAACTGTGGAGGTCATGATTTTCCTCTGGCTAGACTTTTTGAAGAAATCGAAAAGCAGGGAATAGCCTGTAATTTTGCCTCACTGGCCGGCCATAATACCATTCGCCGGGAAGTAATGGGCATGAAGATGGCTGAGCCCACCGCTGAAGAACTCAAGAGAATGAAAGACCTGCTCAGACAGGAGGTGAAAACTGGAGCTATCGGTCTTTCCACCGGGCTTTCTTACCTTCCTGGAACTTATTCGAAGACTGAAGAACTGGTGGAACTGGCTTCGGTGCTGGCTGAAAGCGGTGGGTTTTACGCCACCCATCTTCGAAATCAGGGCCAGAGAATTACGCAGGCCATTGAAGAAGCAATTACCATTGGCGAGAAAAACCGCATTCCAGTTCAGATTTCCCATATCAAGCTGGCCGATGAGGAGGTCTGGAATAAGCTGGAAATGATTATTCAGCCAGTGGAAGAGGCCAGAGCCCGGGGAGTGGAAGTCACCCTGGACCAGTATCCTTACACCGCTACCAGCTCTGGTTTTACCAGTAGTTTTCCCCAGGATGTCTTTGAGGGCGGTCGGGATAAGTTCCTGGAAAGAATTAAGAACCCTGAAATCTACGCCCGGGTGAAACAGGTCATAATAAAAAACCGGCTGACCTCAAAAAGAGGAATAGACAAACTGGAAACCATTTATATTGCCAGCAGCCGGAAATTTCCAGAATATGTAGGCAAGAGCCTCAGGCAGATCCTTGAGATTCAGGGGCGTCCTGCTACGGTGGAAAATGGCGCGGACCTTATTATTGAGATAGTCAGAGAAGGTGATGCCTCAGCCATTTTCTTTCAGATGGACGAAAAAGATGTGGAAGAGCTGATGAAGCTTCCTTACAACATGATAGGGTCTGATGGAAGTTTGCAGATTGAAGGCGAGGGCAGCCCACATCCGCGAAGCTACGGCACTTTTCCCAGAGTGCTGGGAGAATACGTTAGGGAAAGGAAGATAATTTCTCTTGAAGATGCTGTCCGTAAGATGACCTCTTTGCCCGCTCAGACAATGCGCTTGAAAGACCGTGGACTGGTTCGGGAAGGATTCTGGGCGGACCTGACCATATTTGACCCGGCCACTATTAAAGACAGAGCTACCTTTTCTAACCCCCATCAGCACAGTCAGGGGATAGCTTGGGTCCTGGTTAACGGTCTGACGGTTTATGAAAAGGGTAAGTTTACCGGCCTGAGACCAGGAAAAATTATCAGGGGTCCGGGCTTCAAAAAATAACAGATAAAAAATTACAAACTATTGATTTTTGAGATTATAGTGCTAATATTTACTGCTAAGCTGGAACATTAGGATTATGAGATATTTTCTTTCTCTTGGCAGTAACCTTGGAAACCGCAGCCGGAATCTGGCTCAGGCCAGGAACCTGTTAGAGAAGGCCGGAGTCCAAATAGTCCGTCAATCTTCGATTTACGAAACCGAACCAGTGGATTTTCTGGAGCAACCATGGTTTTTCAATCAGGTCTTGGAGGTAGAAACCACTCTGAATCCCATTTCTCTGCTTTATCTAATCAAGGAGATTGAAAAGCAGATGAAAAGACGGCCATCGATTGACAAAGGGCCAAGAATCATTGATATAGACATTCTGCTGGCTGAAAGGACTGTGGTTCAGACCAGTAAATTGATTATTCCTCATCCCCGGATGAGTTTCCGCAATTTTGTAATGATACCCCTTGCTGAAATCGCACCAGATTTTATCCATCCACTGTTCCATCTGCCGGTCTCGGTTCTGGTAGAAATGACCGGTGACACCTCAACCGTAAGAAAGGTAGAAGAAGCTCTCCAGCTTCAGGCCATCTGAGTCAGGAAAAACTACTGCTTGAATTACTTCTGATTTCTTCAGCCTTTTTAACTTAAATTTCAGCTCAGTTTTTTAGTTTTTATTTCATGGTCCCGTAGTATATCGAATTGAAAAGTAGTTTGAAGGTGCCCCGGGCTTGAGCCCTGAACTGAACTGGAAATCCCAGCAGAAGCAAACGCCCTTTCTCCAGCGGTACTTCGACTACAGCCGCTTTCTGTTGAATTAATTTTTCCCCGTGAATCCAGCCGCTTAGAAGCAGGTTTTCTCCGGCATATTTTGCTATTATCTTTGGAGAAATTTTTTGCTCAAAAGAAGGGTAAATTTCAAAAGCACAGCTATCAGCAAAGACTATAGGCTGCGGACTCTGCATTCCGTAAGCCACTGGATGGCTCAGGTCAAATTCAGCCTGAAGGATTGAGCCAGAGCAGTTGAATTCTTCGCGTTTGGCCTTTTCCAGAATGTTTCTGACCGGGGGTTTAAATTGTCCCGTGGCTAAATTGCAAGAGCTGTTGAGAAGGACCAGAGTCCCGCCCTGTCTGACGAATTCCTTCAGGTTGTTAAGTCCTTTGGTCGTAAGCCCGCCAACATAATCCGGAGGCATGGTTCCTTTTGGGTAACCGTTGAGCAGAAGCTCGGTTGAGTAATGATCCGGTATGATTATGGTATCAAACTGGGAAGCCAGGTTGCCGGCTTTGATATCTGCATCATGAAGTACCCTGTAAGTAAATTCGTGCTCATCCAAGACAAATCTGGTCCAACCTTCGTCTTCCACAGCCACCCAGGATTGGTAGATACCAAGACGGGGCGGTTTGATTTCAGCAGTTTCCACAAACGGCCGGGAAGTTAAAGCCTGAATCTTGAGCCCAAGGTCCCTAGCCAGAGTCTCAATTTGGTTTCGCCCGATTGAAGTTACAATTATGGTCCCTTCGGGATAGGTTTGGTTATTCAAGTTGAATGATTTTTTGGCCCAGCTTATTTTCCCTTTCAGCTTGAATATCCTGTTCATAGCAATAAAAGAAGCGTTCTGACTGTGGTCAAGAAGGTAGGAAGTCTGACCTGAGCCTTCCACTTTACCCGCTGTAGGGGGGAAGCTCTGTAAGGGATTCATCCGGACTGAGACCGGGGTGCTGGCGGCCTGGACTTTCAGGTTGAACTGGTAGGGTAGTGTCCAGCCCATCATATCATAAGAATCAATGGGAGCCCCTTCTATTTTTCTTGACTGAACAAGCCCCTGCCACAGGTCTGGGTATTTTCTCAGATCGGGATAACGCTGTTCTTCAAACATATTTTTAACGAACAGGGCAAAAGGCTGCTGCATTGGTATGACCAGTGTACCTTTTGGATAGGAAATTCCATCGCAGAGAAAATCTTCTTCGGCTTCATAGATCTCTATCCCCTGGAGCTTCATCCGGTTTATCAGCAGAGAAAGATTTCCCGAGTCTGACTGCGACCGGGGTAGTATCCAGGCATAAGGCGGTTCTTTTTCAAACCTGGCCATTACCTCGGTGGCCATTTTGTATTTGTTGAAAAGAAGTTCCTGACGGTATTTGGCGGCTACTTCCAGGACTGCTCTGGAGGCAGTCAGACAATAGTCCACCGCATCTTTTAACCGCCACCAGCCTCCTTTCCAGGGGCTGGGGTAAAAGGCTGACATGGTCAGGTCCTGGTATTCGGGTGGGAAGTCCAGGATAGTATAAAATCGTGGGGTAGCATACCGGTATAGGGCTGTTTCTGTAAGTATAGAAATGATGTTATGGGAGTCTACTACCTGGGTCATATAGCCAGGATACCAGGTGTCAAAAACAATCCGGGATATAGCACCTTCTTTACCTTCGGCGTCAAAGGCAGCTCCCATAGCCGAACCTATCAGGTTTTGCCAGCGGACAATTAGTGGATGAACATTTGGGTTGGTAGGTTCGGAATTGGGTGGAATCCAGATTCGGGCCGGGAAGGGCGCTGTCTGGTGGTGATTGTAGAGAATGACCGGGTACCATTCTTGATTGACCAGCCTGGTAATATGCTGGGTTTCTTTCAGATTGGCCAGGTAGGCATCACGGTTGTTATCGTGACCGGCGTAATAATGGTAAAGAAACGGCATAGGCGAAACTTCAAAAGGTGTGCCTACATGCTTATGGTACCAGTCAGCCAGCATGTTCATACCATCCGGATTGGCAAAAACTAAAAGGCAGATGACTTCATTTAAGAGGTTCAATGTTTTTTCGTCCCTGGCCGTAACCAGGTCATAGGCTAATTGGACGAGGTGCTGGGCCGGGGCACACTCAGAAGCATGCAGCCCGCCGTCAATATAAACCACAGCCCGACCCTGTCGTGAAAGCTTCTCGGCTTCGCTCGGGCTAAGTCCTTTGCCCAGGGAAAGCTTTTTGATAATTTCCTGGTATTTTTCCAGGTTAACCAGGTTTTCGGGTGAAGAGATTATGGCATAATACATCGGCAAACCAAGGGTGGTTTTCCCCATTTCCCGGAGTTTAATCCGGTCAGAAACCGAAGCTATCTTTTTCAGGTAATCTATTGCCTGGTCATAAGTGATTAGATGATAGTCGGCTCCAACCTTAAAACCCAGGATATCTTCCGGGGCCGGGATGACCTGGGCTTTGAGGGTTGTTGGTATCAGCCAGAACAAAATACATAATCCCGATAGGAATAATAGACTAAATAATTTTTTCATCATCTATCTCCTGAGTTATAGTTCATTCAAAAGCGTTAACCAGATGTTCTACCTCGATTGAACCGTCGGGCTTGCAGTTGATACAGATGACATCAAACCGGCAGTCCACCTGATTCAGATGGTTCAGGTAAAGATAACCTTCGGCTGCCCGCCGCAGATAGGTCTTTTTCCGCTCGGTGATAGCTTCTTCCGGAAAACCATATTCACCGGAACTTCTGGTCTTGACTTCCACAAATACCAGATAAGAACCGTCGCGGGCAATGAGGTCTATTTCAGTGTGATTAAAAAGAAAATGCCTTTCTATGATTTGATACCCTTTCCCCTGGAGATAGTTGCTGGCCAGTTCTTCTCCCCAGCGGCCGAAGGGGAGAGAACCTATTTTATCCTTTTCCACCGGACACCTTCTTTTGTATCTTCCAAGATGATACCTAGCTGCCGCAGCTCTTCCCTGATGGCATCAGCCAGGGCAAAATTTTTTTCCTGGCGGGCTTTTTGCCTTTCTTCGATTTTTTTCAGGATTTCCTCAGGTAAAGCCTCTTCCTTCTTTTCTGGCAGTATGGCCAGAACCCGGTCAAGCTCAGAAATGGTTTTTAAGACCAGAGCCGCATCTTCCTTTTTCAGGAGGTTTCGGGTAAGCAGGGAATTGATTTCTCTAATGAACTCAAACAGGGAGGCCAGAGCAGCCGAGATATTTAGGTCATCAGCCAGGCCGGACCTGAATCCGTCCAGAGCCTGTCGGCTCAATTGTTCCACCTCAGGAGATGAGCCATGAGCATATGTGCGGTGCTCCAGTTCGTAGACAAAATCCAGAATCCTCTGACGCGAGGCTCGTGATTGTTCCAGGTTATCAAAGGTAAAGTTAAGCATTTTACGGTAATGGGTTGAGAGCAGAAAGAACCTGAGGTCCAGTGGGTCCACACCTTTTTCCAGAAGGTCGCGCAGGGTGTAGAAGTTGCCCCTGGATTTAGACATTTTTTCTCCGTCCACCACCAGGTGGTGGCAGTGCAGCCAGTAATTGACAAATTTCTGGCCGTAATAAGCTTCTGATTGAGCAATTTCGTTCTCATGGTGGGGGAAAATGTTGTCTATGCCGCCGCAGTGGATATCAAAGGTCGGGCCTAAATAACGGGTGCTCATAGCCGAGCATTCTATGTGCCAGCCCGGACGGCCCGGACCCAGCTCAGTTTCCCAAAAGGGCTCACCCTCTTTAGCTTTTTTCCAGAGGGCGAAATCGTGGACGCTTTCTTTTTCGTATTCGTCGCTGTCCACTCGGGCTCCGGCTTTAAGTTCTTCCACTTTTATTTTGGCCAGCTGCCCGTAGGTCGGAAACTTCTCTATGCTGAAATAGACTGAACCGTCTTTAAGGTAGGCAAAGCCCTTTTCCAGAAGGCCTTTGACCATTCTGACCATATCCTGAATATGCTCTGTAGCCCTCGGGTAATAATCCGCTGGCAAGATTTTCAGGGTCTGAAGGTCTTCAAAAAAAGCTTCAATGTATTTTTGGGTGTATTCCTGCAGGGAAATCCCCAGAGTCTGGGCTCCCCGGATAGTCTTATCATCCACATCGGTAATGTTCATCACATGAAGGACTCTGAAGCCGTAGAACAGAAGGAATCTCTTGAGCAGGTCTTCAAAAATATAAGCTCGATAGTTGCCGATATGGGGATAATCATAAACGGTTGGACCGCAGGTATAGAGACGGACCTCACCGGGATTTATAGGAATAAATTCTTCAACTGAACCTGAAAGAGTGTTATAAAAACGAATCATCCTGACTATTATGTCCAAACCGATTCCAGCCGTCAATAGCCGACCAGCTTTCCAGGAAAGCTTTTACCATAAGAGACGCTCTAATTTGACCTTATTTCTCAAGTTATGACATAATTAATACTTAAATTTAATAAAATTTATTCCTGAAAGGACTCATAATGAAGATAAATGTGGGGATAAGGCGTGAAGATATTAACCGCTGGGAAAGAAGAGCTCCACTCATTCCCGCTCATGTCTCAGAGCTGCGGGAAAAATATCCATTAAATTTTTACGTTCAGCCCTCAAAAATCAGGGTCTTTCCTGACAGTGAGTACCTGGCTGCCGGGGCCGAGGTTCAAGAAGACCTCTGTCCCAGCCGGGTTATTCTGGCAATCAAGGAAATCCCCTTATCTCTTTTTGAGAAGGGAAAGGTCTATGTTTTTTTCTCTCATACCATTAAGGGGCAGGCCCATAACATGCCCATGCTTAAAAAGATTATGGAGCAGGGATGTACCCTTATTGACTACGAAAGGATGATGGATGACCAGGGGCGAAGGGTTCTGTTCTTTGGAAATTATGCTGGACAGGCCGGCCTGGTAGATTCGCTCTGGGCCTACGGCCAGAGGATGAAACTGCTGGGTCTGGAGACTCCTTTTCTCCGTTTAAAGCAGGCAGTTCACTACCGGAATCTGACCGAGATTAAAGAGGAGGTCAGAGCAGTCGGCCAGATGATTATAGACAGGGGGCTTCCTCCGGAAATTGCTCCTTTTATTTGCGGTTTTTTTGGTTATGGTCACGTCTCGCAAGGAGCTCAGGAAATCTACGACCTGCTGCCGGCGTTGGAGATAAAACCGGCTGAGCTGGCTGAGGTTGTGGAAAAAGGATATTTTTCAGCCCATAGGGTTTATAAGGTTGTTTTCAAGGAAGAAGACATGGTTAGACCGCTGGGTAATCAGCGCTTTGACCTTCAGGATTATTATCAATTTCCTGAAAAGTACTTTCCTGTGACCGAGCAATTCCTTCCATATTTGAGCCTACTGATTAACGGAATCTTCTGGACTCCTAAATATCCCCGCTTTGTCACCCGAAAGTTTCTCCAGCAGCTATACAGTCAGACATCCTGGCCAAAGCTTCAGGTGATAGGCGATATTTCTTGCGATCTTAATGGTTCTATTGAAAGCACCATCAAAGCTACGGATTCTGAAAACCCAGTTTATGTTTACGAGCCGGAAAGCGGTCGGGCTGTGGATGGTTTTGCCGGGCGGGGTCCTGTAGTTATGGCCGTGTATAACCTGCCGGCTGAGTTGCCGATAGAGTCTTCCACCTACTTCAGTCAAGCCTTGAAAAATTACGTTCCCGAAATTGCCCTGGCCAATTACCAGAAACCTTTTGACCGGCTGGAACTCGACCCGGTACTGAAGCGGGCGATTATTGTCTATCAGGGTGAGCTAACTCCGGATTACCGGTATCTTGAAAATTATTTAAAATAAAAAGCCATTACAACTTTTTGTATGGAGATAAACGGATGAAAAAAGTTTGTGTTCTGGGGGCGGGTCTGGTTGCCGGTCCACTGGTTGAATATTTGCTCAACCTGAATGAAGTTCAGGTAAAAGTGGCTGATATTGAGGTGGAGAAAGCTCGAGAGCTGGTTAAAAACCACCCGGGAGGTCTGGCTTTTCAGCTTGACCTGAAAGAGCGCCAGGCTCTTGTCGAGCTCATTGCTGACTGTGAGGTGGTGGTCAGTATGGTTCCTTATACTTACCATCCATATGTGGCCGATATTTGCCTGGACTTGCGCAAACATCTGGTTACAGCTTCTTATGTCAGCAAGGAAATGAAAGCTATGGACCGGGAAGCCAGAGATAAAGGCCTCGTTTTTCTGAACGAGCTCGGTCTGGACCCCGGAATTGACCATATGGAAGCCATGCGGTTAATAGATGAAGCCCGGCGACAGGGCGGTCAGGTTCTGAGCTTTATTTCTTACTGCGGTGGACTGCCAGCTCCGGAAGCCTGCGATAATCCTTTCGGCTACAAATTTTCCTGGAGTCCGCGGGGAGTGTTGCTGGCCGGGAAGAATGAAGCTCGCTACCTTAATGAGGGCCAGATAGTGGTGGTTCCGGCTGAAGAACTCTTCAGTCATTATAGGATAATAGAAATTTCAGGGCTTGGCTCTTTTGAAGGCTATCCCAATCGTGACTCTGTCTCTTATATTGAGGTTTACGGGATCTCCGGCGTCAGGACCATGTTGCGCGGAACTCTCCGTTATCCTGGCTGGTGTCATAAACTCAAAAAGATAAGTGAGTTGGGGTTACTCGACCTCACAGAAAGAGAATGGCAGCAAGAAACCTATGCTGGCTTTTTGCAGGAATATCTTGGATTGACAGCTGAGAAAAACCTCAGGCAAGAAGTTGCCGGGCGACTGAATCTGCCTGAGAATTCTGAAGTTATCCAGAGCTTTGACTGGCTGGGCCTGTTCAGCGAAAAGCCTCTTCCGGCCAAAAAGGCTTCGCCGCTCGATCTGCTTCTGGCTCTAATGGTAGAAAAACTCAGATATCGGGAAGGGGAGCGGGATATGACTGTTCTTCAACACGAGATTCTGGTGGAATACGAAGGTAAAAAAAGAGAGAAGATAACTTCTACTCTGATAGATTTTGGAATTCCCAATGGCCATTCTTCCATGTCCAGAACAGTTGGTTTGCCGGTAGCGCTCGGAGTAAAATTAATTCTGGAAAAGAGGATTAAAAATAGGGGAGTTTTGACTCCGACTCTTTCTGAGATCTACGAACCGATTCTTAATGAGCTTCAGTCTCTGGGGCTGAAGTTCAGGGAAGATAGGAAATACGTCTGAGCTCCGGGCTCAGGAAGGAGGGTAGGGATGAGACGAAATCCTTATGTAGCCGGATATTTCTATCCCGACGATACTCAGTCTTTAAAGAAAGCCATAGAGTCTTTTTTAAGAGAAAGAACCGGGGAGCAGAAAAAGCTAAAAGCCAGGGGAGTGGTGGCTCCTCACGCCGGCTATGAATACTCAGGTCCGGTGGCTGCCGCTGTTTATTCTTCTGTTGAAATTCCAGAAACAGCAGTTATCCTGGGGCCGGCCCACCACCGGATCAATTCGGTCTTTGCCCTTTTTGATCGTGGTAGCTGGTTGACCCCTTTGGGTGAAGTTGAAATTGAAAACCGGCTGGCCGAGTTATTAATAACTGAGAGTGACGTGGTTTCCAGAGACCCGGAAGCCCATCGAAAAGAACATTCCATAGAGGTTCAGTTACCATTTCTTCAGTATTTTCAGCCTGAAATAAAGATAGTTCCGGTCATGATTTCCTATGAAGCAGATTATGAGAACCTGCATCAGTTTGGTCTGGCTCTGGCTGAGGCAGTAAGACGTTTTGGGGCTCCAGTGCTGCTGGTGGCCAGCACCGATATGAGCCATTATGTAAACCGAAAGGTGGCTGAAGAACTGGATTTTAAGGCCATCTCTTTCATAGAAAGGCTTGACGACCGGGGTCTTTTTGAAACAGTCACCTCTTACGGTATCTCCATGTGCGGTTTTCAGCCTACAACCGCAGTGATAACCGCCTGTCGCTCTCTGGGAGCCAGAGAAGGTAAGCTTATCAAATACCTGACTTCAGGAGAACGGACGGGGGATTTTAGAGAAGTAGTCGGATATGCCGGTCTGGCTTTAATCTGATTAGCACTCTGGCTGGTTGATTGACAAATTGATTAATTTGAGGTAAAAATAAGAAAAAAAAGAAAATGGCTTACTCTAAATTAGAAAATAAAGAAAAAATAATTCTTAATCTTACAGTAGAAGTCTATCTTCAGACCGGACGCCCGGTAAGCTCGGGCTATTTAGCTCAAAAGCTGCAGTTTTCTATTTCTCCAGCCACCATCCGGAATGCCATGGCTCTGCTGGAAAATCAGGGATATCTTTACCAGCCTCATACCTCCGCCGGCCGCTTGCCAACCGATGAAGGTTTGAGGTTTTATGTAAACAATCTCCTCAATGAAACTGTCTATGCTACTCCTGATGAGCTTAAAATCTGCCCGGCCGAGCTTCGAGTAGAGTCGGGAGAGCTGGATGACCTGATGATTCAGGTTAGCCAGATTTTGGCTGATTATTCAGACAATTTGGGGTTTGTGATATCGCCTCACATCTCTCAGGTGGCTTTTGACCAGGTGAGATTTGTCAAGCTTAAAGACAATCGGGTGATGATTGTTCTGCTCTCCACCTTTGGTCTGGTTCAGACTGAGATTTTTGAGACTCAGAATCTTTTTACCCAGAGCGAGCTGGACCGGGCTGCTCAGTACTTAAATCAGAATTTTAGAGGTAAGAATCTCTCGGCGGTCCGAGATTATCTTTACCGGGAGCTTCCCCGGCTGAAATTGAAGTATGAAGACCTGGTCGATAAGCTTATTGCGCTGCTTAAAAGTTATCCTACGGCTGCGAAAGAAGGGGGCAAGATTTTCCTCCAGGGTACAGCTCGACTGCTGGATAAAGCCGAGCTTTTTGATTTGAAAAAGCTGAGGTCTCTTTTCCAGAATTTTGAGGAAAAAGCCAATCTGGCTCGTTTGCTTTCGGACCTGATCAGTCTGGAGAGGGTTAAGGTATTGATCGGCGCTGAATTACAGATACCGGAAATTTCTGATTGCTCGCTGGTTCTATCTCACTATGGGTATCGCAATCAAATCCTCGGTTCCCTTGGCATCATTGGCCCGAAAAGGCTGCCCTATGAGAAAATAATTCCCCTGGTGGATAACGTGGCCAAAAGGTTGACCAAAACAATCGCTACCTTAGAAAAAGGAGTTGAACTATGACTGCTGTCAAAGATAAAAAAAAGGCTGAGACCGAAGAAAAAGCAGAGAAGGAACCTGAAGCTGGGGTGAAAGTTAAAGAACAGAAGGAAGAAGCTGAGATTCCTCCGATTTTTGAGGTGAGCGAGCAGGAAGAAATAGAGTACCTGAACCAGAAAGGTAAGGAAAAGCCGGAAGTTTGTGGGACTGAAGGGGAAAGCTCTTCTACAGAAGCTGGACAGGAAGACCTGGTTAACAGGCTAAAATCAGATCTGGAGCAGAGAGAAGAAGAAATCCTGCAGCTAAAGAACCAGATTGAAGAGTTTAAGGACCGCCTTCTCCGAAATCTGGCCGAACTGGAAAACATTAGAAAGAGAACTGAAAGAGAAAAAGAAGAGTATTATCAGTATGCCCTGAGTGATCTGTTAAAGGAGCTTCTATCTATACTGGATAATTTTGAACGGGCCTTAAAGACTTCTGAAGAGGAAACCAACGGCAAGACTTTCAGAGAAGGGGTGGAACTCATTTACCGGCTGATGCTGAACCTGCTCAGAAAATATGGTGTTCAGCCCATAGAGATTCAGGACAGGAAGTTTGACCCGGCTCTTCATCATGCGGTGATGTCAGAAGAATCTGAAGAGGTTACTGAGCCAGAAGTGAAAGAAGAATTGCAGAAAGGTTATTTAATTCATAATAGACTTTTGCGACCGAGTATGGTAAAAGTAGTCGTTCCGAAAAAGAATTAAGCATGTCCGCTGTAATTGGGATAGACCTGGGAACTACTTACTCCTGTATTGCTTTTATGGATGGTCAAACTCCGGTGGTCATCCCTAACCTGGAAGGCAACAATACCACACCCTCAGTGGTCTCCTTTATTCCTGGGGGGCAACATCTGGTAGGCTTGCCGGCTCTCCGTCAGGCCATCAGCAACCCTTATAATACGATTTATTCGGTTAAGAGGCTAATAGGAAAAAAGTTTGACTCTCCTGAAATGGAGCAGTTAAGGGATAAATTTCCGTATCGGATGATAGAGGCTCCTAACGGTGATATTTTAATCGAAGCTGCAGGAGAAATTTATACCCCTCAGGAAATTTCTGCTTTCATTCTGGCTTACCTGAAACAGTGTGCTGAAAATTATCTCGGGACCAGGGTTGAAGAAGCTGTCATAACTGTTCCGGCCTACTTTAATGACCATCAAAGACAGGCGACCAAGGATGCAGCTTCAATCTGCGGACTTAAAGTTTTGCGAATAATCAACGAGCCCACGGCTGCCAGCCTGGCTTACGGCTTTAACACCAGAAAAAACGGAAAGGTAGCTGTCTATGACCTTGGTGGTGGAACATTCGACATCACCGTTCTGGAAATTCACGATGGCATTTTTCATGTTCTCTCCACCAGCGGGGATACTTTCCTTGGCGGAGATGATTTTGACAACCGGTTAATAGGCTGGCTATTGGAAGAATTCAAGAAAGAACATGGAATTGATCTTAGCCAGGACAAATTTGCTCTGCAGAGAATAAAAGAAGCCGCTGAAAAAGCCAAAAGAGAACTATCTTTTACTCCGGAGACCGAAATCAATCTGCCTTTTATCTGTTCAGGGCCTGGCGGTTCGCTTCATATTCAGAAAAAAATCAACCGGGCTTTTTTTGAAAACCTGACCAGAGACCTGGTGGAAAATACCCTGACCATCTGCCAGAAAGCCTTAAGGGATGCCGGCCTGAGCACCTCAAGGTTGGACGAAGTTATTCTGGTAGGCGGGCAGACCAGAATGCCTCTGGTCCGGCAGATGGTGGCTGAGTTTTTCGGACGCCAGCCGGCAGCCAGAATAAATCCTGACGAAATTGTAGCTTTAGGAGCCGCTCTTCAGGCTAATATCATCAAAGGTAGCACCAGGGACCTGGTTCTTCTTCTGGATGTGACCCCCTTTTCTTTAGGTATTGAAACGGAAAACGGGGGTTTTCAGAAAATAATTGAACGTAATACCACCATACCAGCCCGTAAAACTATGGCTTTTACCACCGTGGAAAACAACCAGCGTCGGGTCAGAATTCATGTCCTTCAGGGCGAAAGCCCTAAAGCGGCTGACAATAAATCCCTGGCTACTTTTGACCTGGTGGGTATTGACCCGGCTCCTGCCGGTGTGCCCCAGATTGATGTGACCTTTGAAATAGATGCTGACGGCCTGCTCCGGGTCTCAGCTCGTGATGTTGGAACCGGCCGTGAGCAAAAAGTTGAGATAAAGCCAGCAGCTGGCCTGTTGCCAGAAGAACTTCAAGAGATAATCGACCGGAGGAAGAAGGAGGTGAAGGACCGAGATGAAGAAGGATTATTATGAGGTCCTTGGCGTCTCCAGACAGGCCACAGCTGAAGAAATAAAGAAAGCCTACCGCCAGGCCGCTTTAAAATATCATCCTGACCGCAACCCGGGAAATAAGGAAGCTGAAGAAAAATTCAAGGAAGCGGCTGAAGCTTATAGCATCCTGATTGACCCGGAAAAAAGAAGAATATATGACCTCTACGGCCATCAGGGTCTTCAGGGCCAGGGATATCAGGGTTTTGGTGGTTTTGATTCTTCCATCTTTCAGGATTTTGAGGATATCCTCGGGAATTTTTTCGGGTTCAGTTTTTCCGAATTTTTTGGCACACAGCCAGGCCGAAGGCCAAGAGCTCAACGAGGCCGGGATCTGGCTCTGGAACTTGAGGTTACGCTGGAAGAAGTAGCCAGTGGAGTAGAAAAAGAGGTCAGGATTACCCGGACCGAACTCTGTCCTGTTTGTCAGGGATCCAGACTCAAACCTGGAACCAGAAAATCAGTCTGCCCGACCTGTGAGGGGCGTGGGCAGTTGCGTTATCAGCAAGGTTTTTTCACCATCACCAGAACCTGCTCCCATTGTGACGGAAGCGGAGAGTTAATTGCCACCCCCTGCGGCGAATGTCAGGGAACTGGAAAGGTTAAACTTAAAAGGAATCTGAAGGTCAAGATACCGGCCGGGGTTGAGGACGGAACCAGATTGAGGATTTCTGGCGAAGGGGAAGCTGGTGACCAGGGGATGCCGAGAGGTGACCTATACCTCATCCTCCGGATTGGAAGACATCCCTTCTTTGAAAGAAAGGGGCGCGACCTTTACTGTCAGATAGAAGTAAGTTTTTCCCAGGCAGCTCTGGGGGCAAAAGTGGCTATACCCCTTCTTGAAGGAGGGAAGGAAATTCTGAAGATTCCGGCAGGAATACAATCGGGTGAAGTTCTGAGGATAAAAGGAGCCGGTCTTAAAGACCTGTCTGGACACCGCCGCGGGGACCTTTTTGTCAGGGTGCTGGTTAAAACTCCTGAAAAAATGAGTAAGGAAGAGAAAAATCTTCTAATTAAGCTGGCGGAGCTGAGGGGAGAGAAGCTGGACGAAGTTGACACTGCGGTCTTAGAGCGTTTTCAGAAGATGTTCGGAAGTAAAAGAAGTGACCAGTAATCAGTTTTTTGTGAAGAAATTACCGGAGGGGCCGGAACTTTTTTCCCTTGAAGGGGAAGAGAACTATCATCTCTACCGGGTGGCCAGGATTAAACCAGGTGAAAAAATCTGGCTCACTGATGGCAGGGGCCGGAAGCTGCTGACTGTAGTAGAAGAAGTCGGTCCCGAAAAATCCTGGCTGCGTCCGGTAACTCTGATTGAAGAAAAATTGAATTGTCGCCTTATTCTCGGCCTGGGTTTGACCAGAGTAGATACCTTTGAGTTCATCATTCAAAAAGCCACTGAACTGGGAGTAGCTGAAATCTGGCCTCTTCACACTCGAAGGTCACAGCCTCTGCCGGCCGACCGTCTGAGAAAAAGGATGGAGCGCTGGCAAAAAATTGCCCTGGCGGCGCTTAAACAATCTAAGGGAGCTCTGCTTCCGGCTATCAAGGAGCCAGTCAGCCTGGATAAAGCTATGGATATACTCCAGACCAAGCTGAAATTATATCTGGATGAAGATAGCCAGGAGTATTTTCGTGATATACTTATTCAGGAAAAAGCTACCTCAGTCTGTCTGATGGTCGGTCCAGAAGGCGGCTGGGCAGATGAGGAGAAAGACAGTTTGAAAAAGGCAAAATTTCAAGGTTTATCCCTGGGTGGTCGGGTTTTACGCACCGAAACTGCTGCCCTGGCTGCTCTGAGCCTGATTTCTCACTTCTGGAATTGGTAAAATGTTTCTTCAGGGTCAGAAAGTCGGAAAGTATGAAATTCTGAGGTCTCTCGGAAGCGGAGGCTTCGGCTCAGTTTATCTGGCCAGAGATACCTGGCTGGATATCAAAGTGGCTATCAAGGTTCCCCATAAACAATCTCAGGAACTTTATAAGCTGTTAAAAGAGCCACGGCTCCAGGCTATTTTAAACCATCCCAACATCGTCCGGGTGCTGGCGGCCGAGAAAGAAAAGGACGTTTTTTTTATGGTGATGGAATATGTTAAGGGCCGTTCTCTGGAAAAAATTCTGGAAAAAGAGAAAATTCTCGACTGCGAAAGAGCTATTGACATAATAAAACAGATTGCCTATGGTGTAGACCATGCCCACAAGAATAAAATCATTCACCGCGATTTAAGACCCTCCAACATTCTGATTTCAGAAGAAGGTACAGTTAAGATTACTGATTTTGGAACCTCAGCCTGGCTGAATTCGGCTCAGTATGCTTCCACCAGAATCGGCTCTCCGCCCTACATGGCTCCGGAGCAGTTTCTGGGTAAAGCCAGCTACTGCTCTGACATTTATTCCATAGGCTGTATTTTCTATGAAATGATCATTGGACGGCCGCCCATCTTTGACCCGGACCCTTTTAAGATTCTGGAAAAAGCCCAGCAGGGGAAGATAACTCCACCCCGTCTTAGAAACCAGAGAATCCCGAAAGAAATTGACACTCTGATCATGAAGTGTCTGGCTCCTAAAGTTGAGGACCGAATTCAGACTGCTTCGGAAATCATTCGGGAGCTTTCGCGGATAAAAGGGAAAGAGGAGAAAACCAGGGAACTTGATGATATCTTTGAAAGGATAAAAGCCAGAGAACAGCGCAAGTCTGACCTCTGCTGGAATTGCCGTCGCCCTCTTCCCTTGAAAACCAGGGTTTGTCCATACTGCGGTGAAAATGTCTGAGGTGGAATTGAGAGAAGGTCAGTGTTTTTTAAATTGACAACGATTTTCAGTTGTTTTACTATAAAAATAATTTGAATTCAAAGAGCAGTGTTCAGCTTGTAGATTAAAGTGGAGGCAGGGCTAAATTCCAGCCCGAAGTCAGAGCTGGTTGGGAGGAAGAAATGTCTGCTGTAAATAAAAAAAAGATTTTTTAGGGAGGGTTTGATGATCATCGATGATCTTTTGAAAATAGCCATAGAAAGAGATGCTTCCGACCTTCATCTAAAAGCTGGAAACCATCCGATGATTAGAGTTCACGGAACGCTGATTCCCCTGGTTGGCTTTCCTCGGCTGACTCCAGATGATACTGAAGACTTAGCTAACCAGATTATGACCGATTATCAGAAAAAAAGGCTCAAAGAAGAATTTGATGTGGACCTGGCTTACAGCCTTTCAGGTTTTGGTCGTTTTCGGGGAAACATCTATTACCAGCGGGGCACACTGGCTATTTCTTTGAGAATCATTCCCCTGGAAGTTAAATCCATCCGGGAGTTGTTGCTTCCTGAAATTCTGGAGAAAATTGCCTTTTACCCCCGAGGGCTGGTTCTGGTAACTGGAACGACCGGCAGTGGTAAAACCACCACTCTGGCTGCCATGATTGACTACATCAATACCTATCGACGGGAAAATATAATAACTATTGAGGACCCAATCGAATACCTTCATAAAGATAAAAAGAGCACCATCAGCCAGAGAGAAGTGGGGATGGATGTTCTGAATTTTTCGCGAGGGCTGAGAGCCTGCCTCCGCGAAGACCCGGATGTCATCCTGGTGGGCGAAATGCGTGACCTGGAAACCATCGAAACCGCTCTTCTGGCGGCTGAAACCGGACACCTGGTGTTGAGCACCCTGCATACCCTTGATGCTCCGGAAACCATCAACCGAATCATTGCCACCTTCCCGCCTCATCACCAGCGTCAGGTGAGGCTGCAGTTAGCCAGTGTCCTTAAAGCGGTCATTTCCATGCGCCTGGTCCCCAGGATGGATGAGCAGGGCCGGGTGCCGGCGGTAGAAGTCATGGTTTCCACTCCCTACATTCAGGAGTGTATTGCCGACCGGGATAAGACCGGTTTGATTCGAGATGCCATTGCCACCGGCGTTTCTCAATACGGAATGCAGACTTTTGACCAGTCTATCTATCAGCTATACCGTGATGGTTATATTTCCTTTGAACAGGGCATTAAGTATTCATCAAATCCGGATGCCTTCAAGCTGAGGGTGATGGGGGTTCAATCGACTTTGGACATAGCGCTTGAGCAAATGGAGAAGGAGATGGTGAAAATTGAAAGGATTGGAGGAGGGGGTGAAGAGGAAAGTTAAAGGATGATGAAAGCTAATGAAATCAGAACCGCTTTTCTGGAATTCTTTGAGAAAAAAGGACACCGGATTGTTCCAAGTTCATCCCTGATTCCTAAAGACGACCCAACACTGCTTTTTACCAACGCTGGAATGAACCAGTTCAAGAACATTTTTCTTGGGCTGGAAAAAAGGAGCTATACTCGGGCAGCCAGCGTTCAGAAGTGCTTAAGGGTCAGCGGTAAGCATAATGACCTGGAGCAGGTTGGCCGGACCCCGAAACATCATACTTTTTTTGAAATGCTCGGCAATTTTTCTTTCGGGGATTATTTTAAGCGTGAGGCCATAGCTTACGCCTGGGAGCTGGTGACAGAACATTTTGGTCTGCCAGCTGAACGGCTCTATATCACGGTTTACGAAGAAGATGAAGAGACCTGGAATATCTGGAACAGAGAAATCGGGATTGAAAGCTCCAGGATTTTTCGTTTTGGTAAAAAGGACAATTTCTGGGCGATGGGGGAAACCGGACCCTGTGGTCCCTGCTCGGAAATTCATTATGACCTGGGTGAAGAGCTGGAAACGGGCAGCCCTTACGAGCTGATCAGCAGTGGGAGCGACCGGTTTGTGGAGCTCTGGAATCTGGTCTTCATGGAATTTCATCAGGACGAATCCGGTCAGATGCATCCCTTGCCCCGGCCTTCGATTGATACCGGGATGGGTCTTGAAAGAATGGCCGCTGTACTGCAGGGTAAGAGAAGTAATTTTGACACGGACCTTTTTACCCCGCTTATCAAGGCCATTCTGGAAGAAACAGGACAGGAATACCCGACGGGTACAGAAAATGATGTTTATGTCAGGATAATTGCCGACCATATCCGGGCCATTACTTTTCTGATAGGAGATGGAGTAACTCCGTCCAACGAAGGCCGCGGCTACGTCTTGAGAAGGCTCATCCGGAGAGCCTACCGCCGCGGCAATCTACTGGGGCTGGAAAAACCTTTTCTCTATCGTCTGGCCGGAAATGTGGTTGAGGTGATGAAGGATGCTTATCCCGAGCTGATGAGCAATCTGCCTTATATCAGCCGTGTCTGTCTCTCAGAAGAAGAACGTTTTATCTACACCCTGAATTCTGGCCTCAGGTATTTTGAACAATTTGCTGAGCAGACTCTTAACTCAGGCAGCCGGGTTATTTCTGGTGATAAAGTATTCAAGCTCTATGATACTTTCGGTTTTCCTCTTGACCTGTGTCAGGAGCTGGCAAGAGAGAAGAATCTGGAAATAGATGAGATGGGTTTTCAGCAGGAGCTGGAAAACCAGCGGGAAAGAGCTCGTCAGTCCTGGGAAGGTGAAGAACGGCTTAAAGAGAAGTCTGTCTACAAGAATTATCAACATCTTAAAGTTCAACCTGTTTTTTATGAAAAAGAAGAAGTGGAGGAAACCGAAGTTCTGACCATCCTCAAAGACGGACAGCCAGTTGATCGGCTTAAGGAGGGAGAAAGCGGGGAAATAATTCTTTCTATTACTCCTTTTTATGCGGAGGCTGGGGGGCAGGTGGGTGATTCGGGAGTAGTTAAAAGCTCCAGTTTTTCCGGACTGGTTGAGAATACCTTTGCGCCCATACCTGAGCTTATAATTCACCGCCTGAAGGTCCTGGCTGGTGAGCTCAGAGTCGGGCAGAAAGTTGAAGCAGCAGTGGATGTGGCCAGAAGGAAAGCCATCAGCCGAAATCACACCGCTACCCATTTGCTTCATGCTTCTTTGCGTCAGATTCTGGGGGACCATGTTCGCCAGTCGGGTTCGCTGGTCAGTCCCCGCCGCCTGCGATTTGACTTTACTCATTTTGCAGCTCTGACTGATGAAGAAATCCGGAAGGTGGAACAGCTGGTTAACGAAAAAATCAGAGAAAATCTCCAGGTATCGGTGACCATTACCACTCTGGAAGAAGGAATAGCCGCAGGGGCCATGGCTATTTTTGAAGAAAAATACGGGGAAAAAGTCCGTCTGGTGAGAGTAGGGGATTTCAGCAAAGAACTCTGTGGAGGTATCCACGTCAGGCAGACTGGAGAAATCGGCCTTTTCAAGATTATTGCTGAAGCCAGTGTAGCCGCCGGTCTGCGCCGGATAGAAGCTGTTACCGGTGAAGAAGCCTTAAATTATGTGGAAGAGCTGGATTCTCAGTTAAGTCAGCTGGAAAAACTTTTCAAGGTCAGCCGGAAGGAACTTCTGACCAGGGCTCAAAATCTTCTGGAAAAAATAGAAGAAAAAGAAGATGAGATAAAACGACTCAAACAGAAATTGATTGCTCAGGCTGGACAGTCTCCAGAGATGAAAATCACCGAAGTTAAAGGCATCAGACTAATCACCCAGAAATTTGAGGGCATAGACATTGAAGCTCTGCGGCAACATGCCGACAACCTTAAGCAGAAAATAGACTCTGGAGTTATTATTCTGACCTCCCAGGAAGATGGGCGGGCTTATTTAGTAGTGGCCGTAACCTCTGATCTGACCGGAAAGATTCAAGCTAATAAGTTGATAAAGGAACTGGCTCAGGTCATAAAAGGAGGGGGTGGAGGCCGGGCAGATTTTGCTCAGGCCGGAGGCACCAGCCCTGAGAATCTGGACCAGGTTCTGCAAAAAAGCTTTGATTGGATTCAAAAAATTTTATAAAATCACCTCAAAGGGTGATTGTTTCTTTGAGGGAAATTTTTTATGATGCTGGTATAAAATGGCGGGTGGAAAAATGGGCCGAAAAACTAGCCTGGGATTAATCCTGTTGTCCGTCCTGACAATTTGCGGCTCTTCAGCTTCCCTGCGCCAGGCAGAACTCAAAGCTAATTACGACCCCATAATCCAGAAGCTGGCTTCTAAGCACGGCGTACCGGCTGACCTGGTTCATGCAGTAATAAAAATTGAGTCTAACTACGATCAGTTTGCTGTCTCGCCTAAAGGGGCCATCGGTCTGATGCAGCTAATGCCAGAAACAGCCCTGAAGTATGGAGTTCAGAACCTTCTGGACCCGGAACAGAACATTGAAGGTGGCATCAAATATCTAAAGGACTTAATCAAGCTGTACAATGGAGATAGAAACCTGGTTCTGGCCGCTTATAACGCCGGTCAGACAGCGGTTGAAAAATACGGCGGAGTGCCGCCTTATCCCGAGACCAGAAATTATCTGAAAAAAGTTGAATACAACAAGCCTTATATCAAAACTAAGACTATTATCTACCGTTTTTATGACGAAAACGGTCGCCTCTGTTTGACCAACAACCCTTATTATCTGCCTAAAAAGTCCAACTGATTGGGTTAGGCTTAAACCTTCCTCAAAAAACCCTTAACCAGAAGAGACCGGGGGATTATTTCAAAAGTAGCCGGCAGGTGTCCGACCTGCTCTCCGTCGATTTCAATCAGGACTGGCTCAGGACAAATCGGGGTTACTTTGACTTTCTGGCCTCTCCACATCTGCACTTTATGGTAGGAGATATGGCTGCCATTGATCAGTTTCCAGCCGTGAAGGCAGAATTCCAGAAAACGCAAACTTTTTACCAGAATTAAATCGAACAGACTATCATCCAGCCGGGCTTCCGGTGCTACCTTCATTCCTTTTCCGAAAACCTGGCCATTGGCGATAGCTCCAATCAGATACCGGCCGGATGTTTTTTCTTGGCCGTCAACCTCAAGATGAACCTCGTGGCCTTTGAAAGACAGCATGGTTTCGATGAGGCAGCGGATGTAAGAGGAGGCTTTTCTTTTTAACCGCTGCTGGTTAACCCTTCGAACAACCTCACCCCCAAGACCAAAATCAGCGATGTTAAGGAAATAGCGGGTGGAAATCCGGCCTTCTGCCTCAGTATAGGTTATCCGGCCCACATCAATGGCTTGGTCAGGGGCTTCGGAAATGAATTTAATTGCATTCTTCAGGTTTCGGGGTATGTTCAAGCTCCGGGTCAGGTCACAGCCGGTTCCGGAGGGGACAATACCGAGAGTGGCTTCCGGGTTAATAATTTTCCCTTCTTCGAAAAAGCCGTTAGCAATTTCGTTGACCGTCCCGTCACCCCCGACACCAATCAGCAGCTCAGTTCCATCTCGCAGAGCTTGCCGGGCCAGTTCGGTGGCCTGACAGGGTTTTTCGGTAAAATCATACTTAAAATCTTTGAAAAAATTCCTTAGACTTTCTTTGATTTCGGCCCAGCGATGTCTGGTTCGGCCCTGGTTAGAGGCTGGGTTGACTATCACTCTGGTTTTGAGCCATCGTCTTTTCATTGTTAACTCCCGGGTTAGTCTTAAACAGAGAATAACCGATCAAACCTCCAATAGCACCAAGAAAAATAAAGACCGCACCGTTGATTATCAGGCCGAAGAAAAATAAAAAGGGATTAAAACCCTCATACCTCATCTGCATCAAGCTGTCCCAGCCAGCTGGCAGCTCATCCATAAACCTGGCCATACTTTCCAGAAATCTTCTGTTCCAGCTCAGGTAATAATCAGTTAATGGAATTTTTAAAATAGAATTGATAATTGCTCCGAACAGCCCCGACAGAGCTCCCACCGTCAGGCTGTCAGAGATTTTCAGGATTGATTTATCTGATGTCCGGTCAAATACCAGATAGGTTGCCAGTACCCCACCAGCAACTACCCAGAGACAGCAAAGGCAGTGTAAAAAGGGAATGGTTGAAGTCAGACCGGCTGCGGCCCCACCGATTAGAGCCGGAAGAAATAAATCTTTTTCTTTTAATTTCATCTTAATCCTCAATTAAGTTTCAAATTTTACGACTCTTTAAATGGAAATGCAAATTAACCTCTGTTGCCGATTTGAAGTTCAGTGAAGGCTTTAAACCAGAAAAAAGGTAGAACTGCCGCGAAGATAAAGCCGGTCAAGCTTCTAAGCGGAAGAGGCGAGGACCAAATTTTAAGTAAACCGGCCAGGCCATCTATAACTAAGGGCAGAGCCAGAATTAGCAGCAAACCCGGCCTGTTGGTCAAAGACCTGGTCAGGCGGCTGGAAAACACAGGATAGAAAAGCGAACTTAAGAAAAAACCGATATAAAATCCCAGGCACCGGCTGCAGACAGGCAGAGGCAGCCCTTGAAGATAATAGCATCTATCAGGCAGCTGATGGCAAAAAGGAGTGTATAGGCTTGATAGCCAAGCCGAAAAAGCCGGATAGGCTTGATGGATTAAAGGGGCCAGGAAGATGCCAGCCAGAATGAACCCGGAGGTGGCAACTGTAGCAGCCCAGATAAATTTCTGTCCCGGTCTTGAGACCAAAAGATTTGTTAAAAGGGTTGACATAATCTCATATCATAATATAAATTTTAATCATTCGGAATGGAAGGAGGCATGATGAAAAGAGTCTGCCATTTTTCATTGGCCATGATTATTTTTTTAACGGGACTGATTATCACCTCTCTGGCTCAAGAGGCAGTTGATATAATTGGCAAGGCATCTTCGGGGGTGGTTACCGTTAAAGCCTGGGATAGCAACAAGAGCCTGGTAGGTGAGGGAACTGGTTTTGCCATAGATGAAAGCCTGGTGGTTTTACCGTATCATCTTATCTCTCAGGCGGCTGAGGCTGAAATCACCACTATTTCAGGAAAAACCGGGAAAATTGAGACGCTGGTTGGTTATGACCGGAATTATAATATTGCCCTGGTTCGGGTTAAGGGCAAGCTAAATCCAGTCAGCCTGGGGACTTCCCAGAAACTTGAGCCAGGCGCCCGTCTTTTTGCTTTAACAGAAATAGCCGGCCAGGTCATAATTACAGAAGGGTCTTTAAGAAACTGGTTGGAAATTCATCCTGGTAGGGTCAGGGTTATAGACCTCAGCATGAGCCTGGAAAAACCTGCCTGTGGAGCCCCGATATTTGACAATCAGGCTAAAGTTGTTGGAATGGCTATGGTATTAAGCTCGGGAGTGAAATTTGGCGTGCCCCTGGAGGCTGTTCTGGCCTTTAACCGGCAGGCCAGAGGTGCAGAATTAAAAACTTTGGTTAAGGAAAATTTTTTGGATTCCTTTGAAGGGAGTTATCTGGCTGGAAAAACCTCGAGTCTTTTGAATGAACCCGGAATGGCCACTATTTATCTTGAAAAATACATCAAGCTTAAACCGGATGACCTGGAAAGCTACATTCTTCTGGGGAAAGCCTATTACCGGCTTGGCAATAATTCCGAAGCCTACAAAAATTTTGCCCGGGCGGCTCTTTTAAACCCGAGCCACCCTGATGCCCTTTACGGGTTAGGTCTCTGCCATCTTAAAGAAAGAAGATTCAAAGAAGCAGCCGAATTCCTGGAAAAAGCCATCGCCAACGGTGTCAATTCCAGAGAAATCTTCTTTGAGCTGGCTACTGCCTACGAAGAAATTCAGGATTATCACCGCGCTGCTGATAACTATGAAAAATACGTGAAATCCGGACCGGACAATCCCTGGAGCGGCTGGCTGAAGCTGGCTCTGACCTCAATCAGAATCAACCAGCCGGAAAGAGCCATAGCTGCCTACCGTGAAGCTCTTAAGATTAATCCTGATGATGTCAGCTCAAATTATAACCTTGGAAAGCTACTGGCTGAAAACGGCCAATACGAAGAGGCTGAAATGGTATTCTTAAAACTGGTCCAGATAAACAAGCGGGATGCGATAACCTATTATGGTCAGATAATGCAGATGTACGACAAAGCAGGCAATTATAACAAAGCTGTGGAAGCAGCCAGAAAAATCGTTGAGCTTAGTCCCAATAATGAAGTGGCACTTTATAACCTGGGAATAATGTTAGATAGAGCGGGGAAGCTGGAAGAGGCGGCTTCAGTCCTGAATGAATGTTTGAGAATTAAACCTGATTACAATTATGCCTGGTTTAACCTGGGCCTCATCTATGACAAAATGCGAAAGCATGCTGAGTCCGTAGAGGCTTTTAAGAAATACACCGCTCTGGCTCCAGATGATGCCAGCGGCTGGTTGAATCTCGGCCTGGAATACATGCTGATGAAGGATTTTGAAAGTGCTTTACCTCATCTGGAAAAAAGTGTTAAACTTAATCCTAATAATGCCGTAGCTCAATACAACCTTGGCATTACCTACATAAATCTCAAGGATAACTACAGTGCCCGAGAAGTTCTGAAGGTTTTACAGCGGCTGGACCCGACTTTAGCCGGGCGCCTGAGCAAGTTAATCAAGTAGTGTTCGTTGACTAAAAAGTCAATCTATGGTATCAATTTATCTTAAAATCCGCACTGGATGTAAGTTATTCACAAGAAATTTTTATGATGGGCAGGTGGCGGAATTGGCAGACGCACTAGGCTTAGGACCTAGTTCCTGAACAAGGAGTGCGGGTTCGATTCCCGCTCTGCCCATTTTCCCAACTATCAGGAGGATAAAGCCATCATCCCATGGTAAGGGAGACCGGCAAATTTTATTTTGAAGGAATATAAAATGGAAAACAACACCAGCCAGACCCAGGAAAAAATCAAAATTCTGAGCCCTACCGAAAGAGAGGTTAATCTGGAAATAGCTCCTGAAAGGGTAAAACAGGAGTACGAAAAAGTTCTGAAGGATTATGTGGCCAGAGTCAAGCTCCCGGGCTTTAGAAAAGGCTATGCTCCGAGAAATATGGTTCAGAGGATGTTCGATTCCGAAATCAAAGAGACTGTTCTGGAAAATTTGATAAATGAGAACCTCTGGCAGGAGCTCGGGAACCTGAAGGTGATTCCAGTCAGCTTGCCTACAGTTAAATCGGTAGATTTTGACCTGGATAAGGGCATTGTCTATCAGGTTTCCTTTGAAGTCTGGCCTGAAATTAAGCTGCCGGCTGACTACCTGGAAAAGAAAGTAGAAAAAGAGAAGATTGAAGTAAAAGACGAAGAAGTAGAAAGAGTCCTGGAAAAGATCCGAGAAGAGTCAGTAGAATATCTTCCGGTCTCGGGCCGGGAGGTCCAGGACGGCGATTACGTGGTGATTGAAATTCAGGGCCGGGAAGTAGCCAGCAAAAGGTTAATGCCGGCAGAGAAAATAGTGGTCCTAGCCGGTCATCAGGAAAACGAACCCCAGCTTAATCAGGCTCTGGCTGGCCTGGAGCCAGGGCAGGAAAATAATTTTACCGTCCGGTACCCTGAAGATTACAGGGAAAAAAGATTTGCCGGCAAGGAGATTGACTACAGGATTAAAGTGCTGGAAATAAAAGAAAAAAAGATTCCAGAGCTCAACGACGAATTTGCCAGGACCGTGGATCCGGAGGTTGAAGGTCTCGAAGGGCTAAAAGAAAAAATCCGCCAGGACCTGGCCAGGCACCTGGAAGAAGAAGCCAGGGAGGGAGCCCTAAATAAATATCTTGAAAAACTGGCTGAGGAGATTAACCTGACTCTTCCCCGGAGCCCGGTGGAGGAAGAAGCTCAAGCCCTAATCAGCCGGGAGATTCCAGAAAACGTCCTTCAGAAAATGCCCCCAGACCTTAAAGAAAAAGTCATGGCTCAGGTTAGAGCCAGGGCTGAAGCTAACCTGAAAAAGCATCTTCTTATGAGAAAAATTGCCAGCCAGGAAGGTCTAACGGTCTCAGATGAAGAGCTGGAGACAGAAATTAAAAGAATTTCGGAAAACCGGAACATCCCCTTTGACCAGCTCAAAGCTGCCCTGAAAAAAGAGGACCGGGAAAAAGATTGGAGATTGAACCTGCTCCTCAGAAAAACATTTGACTTTTTAGCTTCAAAGGTTATAATTTAATAAAGCTCCCTAAATGGTATTAATTCCTTACGTCATCGAGTCGGACGGGCGCAGCGAGCGCGGTTATGACATATATTCCAGGCTTTTGAAAGACCGGATAATCTTTCTGGGCACAGAAATAACTGACGAGGTGGCCAATCTGGTAATTGCCCAGCTTCTTTATTTAGAGGCTGAAGGCAGTGAAAAGGATATTTCGCTTTATATAAATTCGCCTGGCGGGAGCATTACGGCCGGGCTGGCTATATACGATACCATGCAGTTCATAACCGCGCCGGTCAATACCATCTGCCTGGGACAGGCAGCCAGTATGGCAGCCGTCCTTCTGGCCGCCGGTACTTCCGGTAAAAGATACGCTCTGCCCAATGCCCGTATTATTTTACACCAACCCTTTGGCGAAGTTCACGGACAGGCCAGCGACCTGGCTATTCAGGCCAAAGAGATTCTCAGGATAAGAGAGAGCCTTAATGGCATCCTGGCCAGGCACACCGGGCAGCCGCTTGAGAAAATTCAGGCTGACGTTGAGCGAGACTTCATCATGACCCCGGTCCAGGCTAAAGAGTATGGCCTGATAGACCAGATCATCAGCACTCGAAAAGAGACTCTCGCCTGAGGAAAGTTCTCTGACAAGATTTTTAGGCAAAAAATGACAGTCAACAATCAACATTCCGCATCCCAGGTCAGGTGCAGCTTCTGCCATCGCACCCAGACCCAGGTTCGCCGCTTGATAGCCGGTCCGCAAAAAGTCTATATCTGCGATAACTGTGTGGAGCTGGCTCATTCTATTCTGGTAAATGACCAGCATAAAGAGCTTGAATTCAAGCAGAAGAAGGAAAATTACCTGACGCCAGAACAGATCAAGAAAGCTCTTGACGAGTACATAATCGGCCAGGAAGAGGCTAAGAAGAAAATTTCAGTGGCCGTTTATAATCATTACAAGAGAATAAACCAGCCTCGTGGACAGAGCGAGGTGGAAATTGCCAAGAGCAATATCCTGTTGATTGGCCCTACCGGGACCGGGAAAACTCTGATGGCTCAGACACTGGCCAAAATCCTTTCTGTACCTTTTGCCATAGCGGATGCCACCACCTTAACCGAAGCCGGTTATGTAGGAGAGGATGTGGAAAACGTTATCCTCAGGCTTTTCCAGGCAGCTCGGGGCGACCTGGAAAAAACCCAGAAAGGCATCGTTTACATTGATGAGATAGACAAAATCAGCCGGAAAACTGACAGTCCTTCCATTACTCGCGATGTTTCCGGAGAGGGGGTGCAGCAGGCTCTCTTAAAAATTATTGAAGGAACAGTAGCCAATGTACCACCTCAGGGCGGCCGTAAACATCCCTATCAGGAATTCATTCCGGTGGATACCACTGAAATCCTGTTCATTATGGGCGGGGCCTTTATAGGTCTTGATAAGATAATCGCCCAGAGGCTGGGTAAGTCTATGGTTGGTTTCAAGGCTGAGGTAAAAAAAATGGGCGACAGTCAGGATATTTACAGCCATCTAATGCCTGAGGACTTGATAAAATTCGGGCTGATTCCGGAGCTGGTTGGCCGGATTCCGGTGGTCGCCGTTTTCCATGACCTTAACAAAGAGCAGCTGATAGAGGTGCTTACCAGGCCAAAAAATGCTATAATAAAACAGTACCAGAAGCTGTTCGAGATGGAGGGGGTGGAGCTGGAATTCACCCCTGAGGCACTTACCGCTATCGCTGAAAAGTCTATGGAAAAGAAGCTGGGTGCCAGAGGATTGAGAGCCATAATTGAAGACTTAATGCTTGACCTGATGTTCTACCTTCCATCCCAGAAGAAAGCTACCAGAATTGTGATTACCAGAGAAATGGTAGAAGAACAAAGGTTGAGCTATGAAAAATACAAAAAAGTAATCGGAGCCTGAAGATGACCGACACTCGTGATAATCCAGAAATTATGAAAAATATTCCCCTTATTCCTTTGAGGGACTTGGTGGTTTTTCCTGCTACTCTGGTGCCTTTTGTCGTGGGAAGGCCCTCTTCCATCAGAGCTTTGGAAAAGGCCTACGAGCAGGACAAGCTTATATTTCTGGCAGCTCAGATTGATGCCAGCATAGATAACCCTATGCCTAAAGATATTTACACCATGGGAGTTACCGCCAGGATAATCAGGACCTCCAGGACTGATGAAAGAAATTTGAAGGTGATTGTGGAGGGCCTGAACAGGGCCCGGATTTTAGAGTTCGTAAGTACCTATCCCTACTACCAGGTTCAGGCTAAAGTGGTCAGGGAAATTGAAGACAATTCTCAGGAGACCCAGGAACTCTTAAAGAAGGTTCTGGCTCTTTTTGAGGAATATCTTAAAGCCAACCAGAGCGCCAACCTTGATTCCATTATCCCGGCATTGAGAGAAAATACGGCCTACCGGATTGCCGACATAATTGCTTCCCATCTTTATCTGCCGCTTGAAGAAAAACAGAATTTACTGGAAACCATCAACACCAGAGAACGACTCAATCGGCTAAAATATTTACTTCAGGAATCCATCATTGCCAATATAAGCAGGGAGCCAGCTCCTGGTAGTGCCAGGAGAAGGGGAGTGGCCAGAGAGAATGCCCAGAAAACCTTCATTCCAGGCGGGCAGTTTAAGAAAGAAGAACAGCCGAATGAAATTGAAGAACTGAAACGTAAGGTTGCCGAGGCACAGATGCCACCTGAAGCGCGCGAAAAAGCTCTGAAAGAAATAGAAAGGCTGGAAACTATGCCTCCGATGTCGGCCGAGGCTACGGTGAGCAGGAATTATTTAGACTGGTTAATTTCTCTCCCGTGGAATAAAAAATCAAGGGAAAAAAGAGACCTAAAAGAAGCCGAAAAGATTCTGAATGAAGACCATTACGGGCTGGAAAAGGTCAAAGAAAGAATCCTGGAATATCTGGCCATTCGCCAGCTGGTTAAAAACCCCAAAGGGGTTATACTGGCTTTTATTGGCCCACCGGGAGTGGGTAAAACCTCGCTTGGCAAGTCCATTGCCAGGGCTACTGGCCGGAAGTTTGTCCGGCTATCTCTGGGCGGAGTTCGGGATGAGGCTGAAATCAGGGGCCATCGTCGAACCTACATCGGGGCCTACCCGGGACGCATTATCCAGATGATCAAGCGGGCTGGAACCAAAAATCCAGTTTTCCTGCTGGATGAGGTTGATAAGATGAGTATGGATTATAGGGGAGACCCGGCTGCTGCTCTGATGGAAGTGCTGGACCCGGAACAGAACAAAGAATTCCTTGACCATTACATCGATACTGATTTTGATCTATCGCAGGTTATGTTTATTGTTACAGCCAATTCTATCGATCCCATTCCCAGGGCTCTACTGGACAGAATGGAAGTCATTAGGCTGCCCGGTTATACCGAGGACGAAAAAGTTCAGATCGCCAAACATTTTCTCATCCCCAAACAGCTGAAGGCTCATGGTTTAAACTCAAAAAACCTGGAGTTTAACGACCAGGCTATTCTTAAAATCATAAGGGAATACACCAGAGAAGCCGGGGTTCGTAACCTGGAGAGAGAAATTACTTCCATCTGCCGGAAGATGGTTAAAAAGGTGGTGACCAAAGGTAAGGACTACCACGAAAGAATCACCCCGAGGAACGTGGAAAATTACCTTGGCATACCTAAATACCGCCGTCTGGAAATTGACCGGCAGAACGAAATCGGAGTGGCTCTGGGAATGGCCTGGACCGAATTTGGGGGAGAGCTTCTGACTTTTGAAGCCACCAAGATTCACGGTAAGGGCAACCTGATGCTCACTGGTCAGCTGGGCGAAATCATGCAGGAATCGGCCCAGGCTGCTTATAGTTATGTGAGGCACAAGCTATACGAGCTGAATATGGGGAAAGAACTGGAAAAGAATTTTGATATCCACATTCATGTCCCGGAAGGAGCCACCCCCAAGGAGGGCCCGTCGGCAGGTATCACCATTGCCACAGCCATCATTTCTCTTCTATCCGGGATTCCAGTGAGCAAAAAAGTGGCCATGAGCGGGGAGATAACTCTCAGGGGGAAGGTTCTGCCGGTAGGAGGAATCAAGGAAAAACTTCTGGCCGCTTACCGCGAGGGCATAACAGAGGTGATTTTGCCTCTTGATAACAGGCCAGACCTTAAGGACCTGCCTAAAAAATTAAAACAGAACCTAAAGATCCACCTGGTTGAAAACATGGACCAGGTTTTGAAAATCGCCCTGACTCAGGAGCTGGTTCCTAAACCAGGTCCGGCTGAGACTGAAGCCAAAGAAAAGCCAGAAACCAAAGAAACTGGAACCGCACCTTCGGTGGCCAAGGAGCCAGAGCTTACCAACTGATATTCTAATAGTTTAGTTTTTAGCTAATTGGCTTCCTCAAAAATAAATATCAAAAAAAAAAAAATAAAGGAGTGAGGTACTGGAGATGAAAGAATACAGCCTGATTGACCTTGAAGAAAAAGAACTCCCACAGCTCAGGAAAATTGCTACATCTTTGGGGGTAGCGGAGGAAGAGCTGGAGATTTCCAGCCGGCACAATCTGATTTTTAAGATTCTTGAAGCTCAGGCCAAAAAACAGGGTTTACTTTTCTCCGAAGGCGTTCTGGAGTGCCTGGAAGATGGGTTTGGCTTTCTGCGAGCCCCTGAATTTAGCTATCTGCCCAGTCCCGATGACATCTACGTATCTCCTTCTCAGATCAGGAAATTCCAGCTCCGGACCGGAGATACGATTTCAGGAGTGGTCCGGCCGCCTAAAAATGGGGAAAAATACTTTGCTCTCATAAAGATTGAAGCCATCAATTTCCTTCACCCGGACGTGGTTCTGGAAGCCAGAAGAAACGTCTATTTTGAACAGCTAACTCCGGTCTATCCGTTTGAGCTGATTAAACTGCAGGACGGAAACCCAAAGAATATGAATGCCCGAGTTATGGAACTTCTTACCCCAATAGGGAAGGGGCAGAGAGGTTTGATAGTCTCACCGCCACGGGCAGGTAAAACTACCCTGCTTAAAACCATTGCCAAATCCATAGAAAAAAACCATCCAGAAATTTTCCTGATTGTACTGCTGATAGCCGAAAGGCCTGAGGAAGTCACTGATTTCAAAAGAAGTGTTAATGGAGAAGTGGTAGCTTCGACCTTTGATGAACCGCCAACCCGGAATGTTCAGGTAGCTAACATAGTCCTGGAGAAAGCTAAAAGACTGGTAGAACTGAAAAGAGATGTGGTCATTCTGCTAGACTCCATTACCCGGTTAGCCCGAGCTCATAACGCCATAGTTCCTCCCTCAGGTAAGGTACTCTCAGGTGGAATTGACGCTAATGCCCTTAATAAACCCAAGAAATTTTTCGGTTCTGCCCGGAAAATTGAAGAAGGTGGCAGTCTGACTATCGTAGCCACGGCCCTGATAGATACCGGAAGCCGAATGGACGATGTGATTTTTGAAGAATTTAAGGGAACCGGAAACATGGAAATCAATCTTGACCGGCGTCTGGTTGATAAAAGAATATTCCCGGCTATTGACATCAGCCGTTCTGGTACCAGAAAAGAAGAGCTTCTGATTCAAGAAAAGGACCTTAACCGTATCTGGATACTACGGAAGATTTTAAGCCAGCTCAATGAAGTGGAAGCCATGGAGCTTCTTCTTGAAAAGCTTTCTAAAACCAAGACCAATGCCGATTTTCTGGAAGCCATGAGTAAGGGTTTATAATCTATAAGAATCCGAATGAGTAGCCCCGGTAAATTCGGGGCTTTTTTTAATTTTTTTTCAGGCGCCTATCAATTAAGCCAGGCTCTCGTCATAGCTTATTTAATTGATATTAAAAGATTTAATGACATTAAAGTTTATAAATTATAATATCAGATATAATTTTAAGTCTACTGAAGCCACGCCTCCGGTGAGCTTTAATTTTTTGAATTTTATGATAACTTCAGAATAATCAATCAATAAATTATAGAGTAGAAGTGTTAGCGGTGGAGCCAATGTGGGAGGAGAGTGAAGACACCTGGCGGGAGTTTATGAAGGGGTTAAAGAGAAGAGGTCTAAAGCGGGTGTGGATGGTCATCTCAGATGCTCATAGGGGCATCCAGGCAGCGGTGAAGAAGGAGTGGTTGGGGACTGTGTGGCAGAGATGCAAGATACACTTTATGAGGAACATCCTGGCCAGAGTGCCTCACAGAGATAAGAGGCGGTTGGCAGAGAAGTTGAAGCAGATCTGGCAACAACCGGATAGAAGGAGTGCAGAGAAGTTGTCCAGGCTCATTATTGAGGAGTATGAGAGTAAATATCCTGAGGCCATGAGCTGTTTGGAAGAGGGCTTAGAGGACTCACTTCAGCTCTATAATTTCCCGGAGGTGGACAAACGGCGTATCGCCTCAACCAACGTGCTGGAGAGGACCAACCGGGAGATAAGGCGCAGGAGCCGGGTGGTAGGAGTGTTCCCATCTGTAAGCTCGTATCTCAGGCTTATTACTTCGTATCTCATGGAGTACACGGAGGACTAGGCCAATGAGTATGCTTACATAAAGCCTGAGAAGCTAAGGCCTGTATGGAGTGAGGCACTGACTCAGGGAGCTAACTGAGGCCTGAAAATGGAGATATTACGATGGCTAAATTGCGAACAAAACTTGACATGGCCCTATTCAAATTTATCCGAAAAAATGCACAGATTCTTTGGGAAATCTTTTTAAATTTATCGGCAAAACTCTATGCATATGATAAGGGAAGCTGGGATAGTTGTGAATCCGGACCTTCTTGATGAGGCTTGCATACCGCCAGATGTGCCAGGGCGCGACTCGCAGATTCAATAGCTTTCCCTCTGCCTTTCGCCTACTGCGAGGAGGAAAAAGCCCCTGCATGCTTGGCTTTTCTGGAGGCCTGGAACGGGAAAAACGCTTATCGAGAAATTTATGCTGAGGAAAATCGAAAGGGAAGCAAGCGTTTCAGGCGCTTATGTAAACTGTTGGGAAAAGAATTCGTACTACTCGGTTCTTGACAGGCTCGTTCAAGATTTGCGCATACTTGGAGTGTAAAAACTTAACTCATCGTTCAAGCTTGAGAGGCTTTCGCTGTATTTGGGGAAAAAGCCTTTCATCATCGTTCTGGATTAGATTGACCAGCCCAAGAAGGAGGAGAGGTTGATGCGGTTTTTGCAGAGCCAGATTTCCATATCTCTTGGGATTTTTATTTTGCGCTCTACAATGCGGACCAGGATTTTTGGAGGCATAATAACACCTATACTTTATTTGCAAATTTTCTTTTACTTTATAAAATAAATAACAGGGGAAAGATGATTAGCATTTCTTATAAATCTTGCTTTAAATTTTTAAATAAAGCCATCATATTATTTAACTCTGATCTAGGTGAAAAATGAACCCCTTACTTAAAATAATTAATAAAATTATCTCCTGGCTTAAGAATAAATTAAAGATAATATCCCATCTATCACATAATCTCCCATCAAAAAAAGAAAGAAAAAAACACGCCGAGATTAAAAAAATAGAAGAACAAAATAAAGAAAAATCTGAAGAGACTACTCCAAATAAATTGACTTTATCAAAGTCTCCGGAACACCCTTCTTCTGAAACTTCTGAAGAAGGTGAAAAAGAAAGTTTGAAAAAAGGAATAACATCAGAAGGACATTCTTTAAAGTCGCAATTAACTAAAATCGTTCAGCCATCTAAATACATAGAAAATAATAATATTATTCCTCAGAAAGAACCAAAGGTTGAGAGAAAACCACGAACAATAAAATTTCCAATAGAAAAAAGGAAAACTAAAAAAGAGGTTGAGCCTAGACCTAAAATAGAGGCTGAATATATTAAAACTTCTAAAAAGCACGATTTAGCGAAATCAAGAAGACATCTGAATCCATCTCCTAAACCCAAAGAATTCCCCCCTAAAGAGAAACCAGATAAGGAGAAAATTCAGCTCCAAAAAAGAATTGCATCACCTTACTTTGAATTAGATCTTGATGATATCCGGATCTTTTTGATAATTCCTTCACATAGGCTACCTGCCGCTTCTTCTGGCAATTTTCCATCCCAGCTGATCTATCAACTTGAATTAAATGGTGGAACGATTTCTTTGCCTACATCCGTAGAGAAAGTAAAAGATGAGATTCAGGTCGATCAGGTCTCGATTATGATAGACAAACCAATAGAAATATTCAAAGTTATTTATCCACCTGAACTCGAAGGTCGCATATATGAATATTACCATTCAGATAATAATTTTTATGTTTTTATAGCAGCAGGAAATAAGGCTAGAATGCATTATATTTATGATATTAACGCCAATCTAATTCCCGTACCCAATAGGGATGCTTGGATAGCTTTAAAAAATGATTATGACTTATTAATAGATTCAAACAGCATTGATTTAAGACCTCTTTGGGATTGTTATAATCTGCAACGTGTGGATCTAAAGAACTTGAGTGAAATTAAAATAAAAAATAAAAAAACTGACGAAATAAAGAAATTTAATGTCAATCGTTCTTTTTCAATAGAAGGGGATATGTTGGTCAAGGATGATTATGTTAACCAAATGCCTTTATTCTCAGGTAATATAATCAAAATAATATCTCCCTTTTCTTCAGATGAATCAAAATTTAATATATGGATCCAGAATAGATTTGGTGCCTTTAAAATTATTCCCTGGATATTGTCCAGTGGGCCTATTTCAATTAAATTACCTGAAGATCTCCCTTGCGATGCTGGAGAATTTCAAATAGACATTTGCAAGGAAAGTAAAAATAAACCTATTGACACATTATTTTTCCGCTTTGTCCCGCGTTTATATTTAAAATTTTCTAACATTCTCATCTTTCCTGATAAAAATAAAGGTCATAAAGAGGAGGAAATTGATGTAATTATAAATAAAGATGAATGGAAATTAAAGCTAGATACCAAGAGCAAAATTGAAATATATGAAACTTCAAAAGGATATCAATTAAATTTACCTAAAGATCTAAACTCAATTTACTTTTCACTTTTTAAAATCTCAAATCCAGAGACGGAAACCAACATTCGTATAACAATTCCTCGACTGAAATGGAGAACCTCAGACATGTTCGAATGGAAGGACAAAATTTTAGATATAATTAAAGACAATCTAGAATTTGGTCGTGATTTATACTTGGTAGTTCGCTCTAATGACTATTTTGAAAAATACGATTTAATTGCACATTTAATATCAGATAAGGGTGCTATTTATCATAAAATTGACTTCGATCGTAAGGGAATCGATTATTATGTTTTATTAAATCAACTATATGACACTATTAAATCTAATCCGAACAATCTTTATTTGAATGTTAAGGTTCATCATAATGGACAATATTTAGGTAATTTTAATACTTTGCATTTCTATACAAAAAAGGAAATTACCAAAAAAATACCTTCAGAACCAAAAAAAGAAGTTATTAGAGAAGAAAAAAATATAAAACCTAATGTAATAGGTGGTAACAGGAAGCTAAGGAAAGGCAAAGGCTTTAGCATAGCCGAGCTTATGGCTGCAGGGCTCAATTTGAAAGAGCTAAAAAGCAAACACATATCTTTAGATAAAAGAAGAAAGAGTGTTCATCAAGAAAATGTAAAAATTTTAATATCTCTTAAAGAAGGTGAGAAAGATGACAATAGATCCTCTTAAACTTACACAAGAAATTAAAGAAAGCTATATTAGATATTTAACCAGCACTTTTAAAATAAGAAATCCTAATTTGCGAAGATTGTTCTATCAGCAAATTGAACAGTTTCCATTCACAAATGGCCCAGTAATAGAGGCAACCCCTCCATTTGAAAGAGGATGTTTTCTTCGCGATTTAGTCGATGAAGGATTAATATCGGATAAACTATTCCAATTGACTTATCCCCGATGGAAAAATGGCATTCAAAAGAATCCTCTTTATAAACTCCATGATAATCCTTTATTTCTTCATCAGGAAAAAGCAATAAGAAAATTGCTTAAAGGAAGAAACTTGGTTATTGCAAGCGGAACAGCGAGCGGAAAAACAGAATGCTTCCTTATCCCGATTCTTAATCATCTTATTAACGAATATGAAAGCGGCAACCTTACGCCCGGCGTAAGAGCTATATTGATTTATCCAATGAATGCTCTGGCTAACGACCAATTGAGAAGATTGAGAGAGATAGCAAGGGTTATGGAAGAGCGACTTCCTGATATAAAAATTACTTTTGGAAGGTATGTAGGTGATACTCCTGATACTAGGAAGGAAGGAGAAGAAAAATTTAGACTCACTCATCCAGGCGAAGAACCTGTCAAAAGCGAACTGCTGTCAAGAGAGGAAATGAGAGAAAGCCCTCCTCATATTCTCCTAACTAATTATGCGATGCTTGAATATTTACTTTTAAGACCAGAAGACTCGCCCTTTTTTGATGGTAAGCATGCAAATCATTGGAAATTCTTAGTTTTAGATGAGGCTCATATTTATAGCGGCGCTATGGGGATTGAAATTGCTATGCTTATCCGCCGCCTTAAGGACAGAGTTTGCAAAAACATGCAAGGGGATATCCAGTGCATTGCAACGAGCGCAACTCTCGTTAAAGAAGAAGAAGATTTTGGTAAAGTAGCAGAGTTTGCAACTAACTTATTTGGCGAAATATTTGAATGGGGAAGTGAAGAAGATAAACAAGACATAATTAAGGGATATAGACAAGAAATTTCCGGAAAAGAAAAATCTCACAAATATCCTCTGGAATTATATAATCGCCTTAATGAAGCAATTAACAAATCATTAGATTATGGAGAAGTAATAAAAAAATGTGAAAATATTTGTAAGCATCTGAACCTTCCAGATGAAATTATCGAAAGGGCTAAAGAAAAGGCAAATGGTAGGCTTAAAATATTTTTATATGAGCTACTCAGTGCAGATGAAAATCTTCTCAAGCTCAGGATATGTTTAGAAGAAAGTTCTAAAGATCTTAAAGAATGCATTAAATTAATTACAGAAAAAGAAGACCCATCCGAAGGCGAGCGCCAGGCAATATTGAATCTGATAAATTTGGCTGTATTTTCCCATTACGATAAAGACTTGCTTCCCTTGCTTCCCGCTCGTTATCATCTTTTTGTAAGAGCTCCTGAGGGAATCTTTGTTGCCTTTTATCCCCAGCCAAAAGTCTTTTTGGATAGAAAACAGCAAACAGAAGATGGCTATCCTGTATTTGAACTGGCTACTTGCCGAAGATGCGGTCAAGAATATTTAGTCGGGAACATTGATGAAAATGGAAAATTAAAGCATATTTTTGCTGAATTGGATGTACCTAGGAAAGAGCGATATTTCTTATTATGGGAAGAGGGTATTTCGATGGAAGAAGATGAAGACCAAGAGGTTGCAATTCCGCAAGAACTCGCTGAAAAGGGAGAAATATGGAAATTATGTACAAAGTGTGGATCTATTTGGACCGGAGATAAATCATGTAACTGTAATGCTGAGCACAATACTATTTTTAAAGTCATAGAAGTTAAACCTAAAAGCGATGTTCTTAATACATGCTTATCTTGTGGCCTTCGTTCAGTTGATATTGTAAGAGAGTTTACGCTTCAGCAAGATGCTCCAGCTGCAGTATTGGCCACTGCTCTGTATCAAAATCTCAAGAAGAATAAAAAAATTCTCTGTTTTTCTGATAGCAGGCAGGATGCCGCTTTTTTTGCTCCTTATTTAGAATTTACTTATAAAAAAATTCTTTTCAGGCGCTTAATAATTGATGCACTTAAGAAAAACCAAAATACAAGGGATTACAGGCTTAATTCCTTATGCGATGATGTGCTCGCTATTGCAAATAAAGAAAACATATTCGATCAAGCTGAGGATGATAAAGAAAAAAGAAGAGAAGTATGGAAATGGATTATTCAAGATTTCTGTGGTCTTTGGGAC
>CAYQZX010000054.1:0-80976 GCA_964422165.1 uncultured Eubacteriales bacterium
TGTCTCCCGTTTTTTTATCTTCTCAGATACTCGGCTGGGATTTCTCTGGGAATTTTGAGCTTCAAAACCTTCTGCTTGCCGTTGCGCTCAACCACAGCTTCCACCTGTTGGCCGAGGTTGTTCATAATGATTATTTTTAAATCCTCCAGCGTGTCCTGAGGACCGAATGTCCGCCCAGCTACAGAAATAATCCTATCACCAGACCAGAAGCCCAGCTTCTGAGCAAAAGATACTTTTTTAGTAGCTATGATGTAAAGAGGGGCTTGAGGGAAGGACACTACACCCAAATCCAGTTTGGTGGGACGCTCCAGGATTCCGAAAGAAAAGGCTAACGGCTTTAATAGTTTCTCCTTAAAAACCGTAGAGCTGTTGTAAAGCTCAATCAGGTCGTTCTTTTTGGCTTCTATCAGATTGTCCGCTATCTGCCAGGAGGCCTGGGAGCGGTTGTACATATCTTTAGCTGAGGCTCCCCAGTCTTTGTACTGCTGGCCGATTACCACGGCCTTGATAAAGGCATCAACTGCTTCATACCGCTTGCTTCCGATTTCCAGGACGGCCAGGACCGCCTTCTTTCTCACCGGGTCGTTAATCTTAAGCCCAGCAATTTTTTTAAGAATCTGTTCAGTCTTCTGCTGGGCGGTATAAAGCTCTGTGCTCACTCCCGATAAATAACCCTGGCCGGAAGTTCTGCTATCTTCAAAATCATGATGGGCCCTTAAAGTATCTAGAATCAGGCAGGCCTCAGCCAGGAGCGCATCCACATTCTCCAGAGGTTCAGCTTCTGAAGGAGCGACGGATTCCCTGGCTTCACTGGCTGCGACAGCTCCTGCTGCGGCCCAGGGCTGAGTAGGAAGAGTGCTATCCAGAGCCATAATCGCAGCGGCCGGTATCAAAAAATAATATCCTTTGTCTCCTTCTAATTTCCAGTGCAGCATCCCGATTACAGCACCATCTTTATCAAACACTGGTGCACCGCTGTTCCCTTCAGGAAAGCTGCCTTTGATAAGAAAACCGCCAGGCGGTCCCACAGCCCCAGCTGAAATCATTTCTCCGACTAAAGCTTCAACTACTCCAAAGTCACCATCTCTGTTTACCAGACAGAAGACCTGCTCGCCAACTGTCGGCTGAGCTGCTCTGAGAGAAAGAAGCGGCTTACCGAAAATCCTCAACTTCACCAGAGCCACATCATTTTTCTCATCTTTGTCGACAATTCCTGTGGACCCATACTCTTCACCGTCAGGAAAGGCCACTGAAGCCTTGACTGCATCCTTTACCACAGTAAGGGCAGTTATCCCAAGCCCATCCTTTAAAGCCAGAAAGGTCATTCCGCTCAGCTTGCTTCCGTCTTTCTGCTGGACCTGAATCATAGCCACCGATTGAAGAGCCTTCGGCTTCCAGCTCTGACCAAGAGTTTGAGGACGAGCAGGCGAAACCAGGCCAAGTCCCAGAAAACAGAAAATCACGCTGATTAGTATTGCCTTCCGAAAATAATTGAAATGTCTTTGAAATTGCATTAATTTCACTCCTTGTTCAATTTCCTTGATCTATTGCCCAAGCTTGATTAATACGGCAGAATGATTGCCCGTCTTTCAAGCCAGGCTTTAATTATCAATATTAAGCGATGTTACTCGCTCAGCCGGGATTAATCAAGAGCAGGAAGGCTTTTCTCCCAGCGATAGTCTTTAATACCTTCCAAAGCGATGAGAAAGAATGCCCAGGCCGCCGATTATGGAAACAATCACCACGAAATAGAAGGCAATAGCAATGGCCAGCCAGATCAAAGTGGCTTTAGCCCAGTTAGCTTTGGAGAGCTTGGTGTTGGAGCCAAAACCCCAAACAAACAGCATGACAATGTTGACCAGCGGGATAGAGGCTATGAACAAGGTTAAAAGCCATTCGCCTATGCTGACCACCCCGTTAAGACCTGAACCTGAGGTCTGAGTAGTTACCTGATTTTGTTCCACGGTTTCCTCCTTCCTTCAAATAAGGTTAAAGCAAACTTATTTAGAGAATAAAAGTTTTAGCCGTGACTGGCTCTCAGAAAAAAAACTTCAACGAAAACTTACCCTACTTCTCCTTTGTTTTTGATTTTATCGCAGCCAGGAATTAATTTTCAAACAATAATTCAATAAATTACCTATTTAAGCTACTTGCCATATAAAGCTCGACCATTGACCTAATTTTTTGGCTGGCAGAAAATAATTAAAAACAATGAAAAGCAGGCTTGTTCAATCAATAAAGAAATCAGAAAAATTACCTCTGACAACTTATCAACCGCCAGCTATTCTTTTTGCTTGGAATATTGTCATTGATATCTTAAACTTAGATATCTTAAACCTATTCCAATCTTGATTCCAGACCAAAATTTTATAAAAATTAATTTGTTATGAGTTACAGGAAAATTGAAATGAAAAAAAAATTAGTGATGAATTTTTCAATCCTTCTGAGTCTCATTTTAACACTTGTTTTCTGGCCCCCAATTATGATGAGTTCATCCATTTCGCTTTTCCAGGAAACAACTGCCACCACACCTGGTCAGACGCAGGAGCAGAAAACGCCGCTGGAAGTTTTTATTGACAGCCTGGACCAGGCTTTAAGCAAGCTGGACAACAAAAAGCTGGCGGTACTGAATTTTGAATCACTGGAAGGGCCGGGGTTGGAGAGAGAAGCGGTTGTCGCTTCAGAAAAATTGGTTCAGGCCCTGGTTAATTCGGGCCGGTTTGAGATAGTGGATAGAGCTTTCCTTAACATAAAAAGCGCTGGAGAATTAAATATGGAAGTAGCTTCCAGGTGGACAAGCACCCTCGGTCTCGGAGCCATCATTGCCGGAAATGTAGCCATAGGAGCGGGAAATGAGGTTGAGGTCAATCTGAAGGTAATCAATTTGAAGACACTGAGCATTATACTGACGGGTCAGCTTAAGATGAGGCCTGCTGCTGCCACCGGTTCGCAAGCAGTGGAACAACCAAAACAGAGTGATTATAACCAGGGACAAGCGAGCACGGCTGTCCCAAGTCCTTATGACCAGCTCAAGCAGAAAATTGCAGGCATCGTGAGTTCCAGAATGGAGGCTCAGAGCAAAGAAAAGCTCATTATGGAGACATTAGGAGAAGCCTTTAAAGCCACTCCAAAAACCAAATATAGCTACGCCTATTTCCCCTGCGGTATGGCTCCGGCCGTCTGTGAGCAGTTTGGCCTGCAGGACGGATTTTACAAGATTTTCTTTGACGATGAACTCATTCTGACCGTGGACAGACAAGGCCGCATCCTGGAATGCTACTATTTTGGCAAGAATCATCCCCAGCGAGTTGACCTCCGACCAGAAGAAATCTTAGAGAAAAGAACAAGCAAATAAAACTGGCGACGTTCTCCCCCGTCTCTTAATTTTACCCGAGAAAATCAGGAAAGATTTATCAGGACAGTCTTTTTATTCCCCGCCCTGTAAAACGAGGAAAAGGGTAAGATATGACCCTATTTGTTACCTGCTGAGGCAAGATAAAAAGACGATTAGTTAAGGCGTCTCCAAATTTCGCGTTTCTCTTAGGAAAAATAAGAAAAGGACCAGGAAGTTACAAAAATAGGAAATATAGATTGTGTCCTCATTTTTGGAAAATAGGGAAATATGTATTGTGTCCCCCGTTTTTTGATGCATTCCGGCAGGCAATTTTGGTAATATAGTGAAGAAAGAAGAAGAAAAAAAATATCAAAATCAGAGGAGCCGCTCTGATCAAACAGTCTATAAAATAAAAAAAGGAGCTGTAAGGAAATGAGGAAAATGATGGTTTTATTAATGCTCGGGTTTACAGTCCTTTTTGTGGCCGGGTGCAAAAAGGCGCCGGAAAGCACAGCCGAAGCCAAGCAGGCGTTCAAGTGGCAGGTTGACCAGTTTGCTGACATCAGAATTCTTCGTTACCAGGTTCCAGGCTTTGAAGAATTAACCCCTAAACAGAAAGAGCTCATCTACTACCTCAGCGAAGCTGCCCTCTGGGGCCGGGATATTATTTTTGACCAGAATTACCGGCACAACCTCAAGATTCGAAAGACCCTGGACGCCATCGTTGAAGGCTACCAGGGAGACCGTACCACGCCTGAATGGGAAAAATTCATGGTCTACACCAAGAGGGTCTGGTTCTCCAACGGTATCCACCATCATTATTCCACCGACAAAATCCTGCCGGAATTCAGCCCTGAATACTTTGAGTCGCTGGTTAAGGGCAGTACGGGTGTCAACTTCCCGCTGGAAGAAGGCCAATCGCTCGATGAGCTCATTGCTTTCCTGAAGCCCATTATTTTTGACCCGAAAGTGGACGCCAAAAAAGTTTGTCAGGACCCATCTGTGGACCTGGTGGCTAACTCGGCCGTCAATTTCTACGAAGGCGTGACCCAGAAGGAAGTTGAAGAGTATTACGCCCGCCTGATAGACAAGAACGACCCAACACCGATTTCTTATGGCCTTAACTCCCGGGTGGTGAAAAAAGATGGAAAGATTGTGGAAGAAGTTTACCGCGTGGGCGGTAAGTATGGTCCGGCCCTGGAAAAAATTGTTTACTGGCTGGAAAAAGCAGCCACTGTGGCCGAAAACGACCTGCAGCGCCAGGTCATTGAAAAGCTCATAGAGTATTACCGCACCGGGGACCTAAAGAAATTTGATGAGTACAACATCCTGTGGGTGAAAGACACCGAATCAATCGTTGATTTCGTTAACGGCTTCATCGAAGTCTACAGCGACCCGCTGGGCATGAAAGGCACATGGGAAGCCCTGGTCAATTTCAAAAATCTGGAAGCTACCAAACGGGTGGCTCTCATCTCGGCCAATGCCCAGTGGTTTGAAGAGCATTCACCCATCGACCCGCGCTTTAAGCGGGAAAAAGCCACCGGCGTAAGCGCCAAGGTCATAACTGCGGCCATGCTCGGGGGCGATTGCTATCCCTCAACGCCCATTGGCATCAACCTGCCCAACGCTAACTGGATACGCCGGACGCACGGGTCTAAATCGGTCACGCTGGAAAACATCACCTACGCCTATGATCAGTCCTCACTGGATTCGCCTTTCGGCCCGGAATTTACCTATAACGAGGAAATACTGGAGAGAATCAAAAAATACGGCTCGCTGGCCGGCAATGTGCACACCGACCTGCATGAATGCCTGGGCCACGGGTCGGGGAAGCTTCTGCCCGGGGTGAAGAGTGAGGACCTCAAGAATTATCACTCCCCGATTGAAGAGGCCCGGGCTGATTTATTCGCGCTCTATTTCATAATGGACCCGAAGCTCATAGAGCTGGGCGTGCTGCCCAACGAGGAAGCGGCCAAAGCTGCCTACGACATACAAATCCGCAACGGTCTTATGACCCAGCTGGTAAGGATTGAACCGGGCAAGAACATCGAGCAAGCCCACATGCGGGCCCGGGCTCTGGTTTCGCACTGGGTCTATGAAAAGGGCAAGCCGGATAACGTGATTTCGCGGGTGATGAAGGACGGCAAAACTTACTTCGTGATAAACGACTACCAGAAACTGCGCCAGCTTTACGGCGAACTGCTAAAGGAAGTTCAGCGCATCACCAGCGAGGGAGATTATGAGGCAGCAAAGAACCTGGTGGAAACCTACGGCGTGAAAGTCGACCCGGAACTGCACCAGGAAGTGCTGGAGCGCTACCGCAAGCTGAACCTGGCACCCTATGCTGGATTTATCAACCCCGAGCTGGAGCCGGTTTATGAAAACGGAAAAATCGTGGACGTGAAGATTTCCTACCCCGAAGATTACGTCAAGCAGATGCTCAAGTACAGCAAGGAATATTCAATCCTGTAAAAACGGGGGACACAATACTCATATCCCTATTTTCAGGACAATTTTTTGACCTGCGGAGACAGAGACTGGCATTCTCATTGCCGGGCATTTCCAGCGATAAGCTCAAAGATTAAATAAGGTTAAAGCCAGAAAAAGCTGAATATTTGATATTTCTATTTCGTCTACCGCACTCATATTTCTTTCACCCTTATATCTCTTTTATTTATTATATGAACCGCCACATCAAATATCACGTGGGAATTAAAGACAAAAAAAACAGGAAACGAGTATTGTGTCCCCCGTTTTTCTGCTTGATACCGATCAGCAAAAAAAAATACAATTAGAGATATTTAGAATTTAACCGGTGAGGAGGTAATAAATGCTGCTGAAAAAATCAGAAAAAGTCGGACGAAGTTTATTGTTATTTTCATTTGTCCTTCTGTTGATTTCTGTTCTGACGGCTGATGAACTGCTGGCCGGCGGTTCGGAGGCAATCCGGACGAACAAAGAGCGGCTGGTGGTGACAGCGGTTAAGGGCCAGGTGGCCCATTCACAGCCATCGCGCTACTACATAACCACCTGGGATGGGCGACCGAAGATGGCCATCGGTGTGGCGGGAATCAACTACACCCTGAGCCTGGGCGACCCGGTTTTCGGCTGGGCGGCAGCCGACCAGGTGACGGTGGGTGTGGCCACTGAAGGTGTGGGGGAAGATAGATTCAGGCAGGCCTGGCTGGTTTATCCGGCCATAGGTAATGAAGTCAGGGTCTTAAGCGGGGCAGCCCGCGGAGCCAGAGGTATAGTCATCGGCAAATTTGGCAGCTATGTACTCATCCACTTTGACCGCGAAGTCCGCTTCAACCTGGCCATCGGCGATGAACTTCAGGTCAAAGCTGAAGGCCTCGGTCTGGAATTAGATGGTTTCCCGGAAGTTTTCATCCACAGCCTTTCGCCTTCAGTGCTGGAAAAAATCGGTCTTCAGGTTAAAGAAGGTAAGCTTGAGGTGCCGGTGGTTAAAAAGATTCCGGCCGAGATTATCGGCAGCGGTCCTGGCGCCGGAAGTCTTTATGGACATTTCAGCATTCAAACCTGCTATCCGCCCGACATTAAAAAGTATGGGCTTGAGGAATTGCGTTTCGGCGACCTGGTTTATCTGGAAGATATTCAGTGCGACTACGGAAAAGGCTATTACAAGGGTGCAGGGACGGTAGGTGTGGTGGTCAGCGGTCCGAGTGAGATTTCCGGGCTGGGAATTGGTGTGACCCCGATTCTGTCCAGCAGAAGCGGAAAGCTGACTTTCAGAATTGATCCCGGGTCCAATCTTACCAGACACCTTGGTCTTTCTCTGCCTTCGGCCAGACCTTTTGCCCTCCAAGCCCCAGCTTCAACCGGGAATCAGAAGCCGCAGAAAAAAGCAGCTGCGGCTACCTACTTCGGTCCCATCCGGACAAACAAAGACCAACTGCTCACGGTGGCCGTAGAAGGGGTGGTACAGCCTCCCAGTATCCGGAACTATTCAGTCACCTACGACGGAAAGCCCAAGTTGGGCCTGGGCACTTCTTCCATAAATTATAACGTGACCTTCGGCGACTCTACTTACGGTTGGGCTGAAGGCGACCATGTCGAACCGGATGTTACCATCCAGGGCCGCGACCACCAGAACCCGATGGAAACTGCCCTGGCCATCCTGGCCTGCATCGGCAATGAAGCCGTTGTGGTTTCAGGCGAAGCCCGCGGCAGCAAAGGGATTTACATCGGTCGCCATGCCGGCTCTAATGATAAAGTCTGGTTTCCGGCAGAGGTCAAGGAAAAGCTGGCCCTCCACGACCGGGTTCTGGTCAAAGCCCGTGGCGTCGGCTTAAAAATCCTCGGGTTTGAGGATGTCCGGGTGAACAAGATTTCGCCCGAGGCGCTGGAGAAAATTGGAATCGTGGTTGAGGGAAACCAGCTGGTAGTTCCAGTGGTGGCCGAAGTGCCTGGTTATTTAATGGGTTCGGGCATAGGCGGACAGGGAATTGAAGCCATTGATTATGATATTCAGACAACCTGCCCTGAAGCGATAGAAAGATTCAACCTGAAGAAGCTGAGGCTGGGGGACATTGTGGCCATAAGGGACCATTATGATTATTACGGCCGTGGTCGGTATGAAGGAGCGGTGACTATCGGGGTCATCATCCACGGCTTTAGCGATTATGCCGGACACGGACCAGGAGTCAACCCGATACTGAGTGCCCTGCCCGGCCGCATCAAGGTTAGAACCGACCCTAATGCTAACCTGGCCCGTATCCTCGGGCTTCAGTAAAAAGGGGGACACAATACTCGTTTCCCTAATTTAATTTAATAAAGATGGGGGTCAGCTATAGCCCCCGTTGACTGGAGTTTTTTATAAATTTTCAATGGCTGGGGCAGATAACTATTCGTCTATGATTCAGGGCAAATTATTGATTAGTGTGAGTGTGAATGGCCAGCACCTGCTAGCCCTGGCGTCCAATTTCGGTCGCTTTGCGGTGCATCCTCAAATAACCTTCCCCGACTTTTGAGACTTTGACATTACTTTTGATGATGATATATATTTAATAGGAAAGCCAGATGAATGAAATTGACATCTCTGTCAATCAGAAAATTTGATGTTTTAACGTTTACAGTGAGTAGAAAAGTTGTACCTGCTCTGCTCATCTGACTCCTTACAACAAATAAAAATCAAGCTCTCTGTTGTAAGAATAAGGTTGTTTGGCTCACATCGCAACTTCAGGCGAGTCGAGGAGTGCCAAACCCTTCTCCGCTGGCTGAACCCGCAACCCGGAGAAAAGATTCTGGATGTAGGCTGTGGAGAAGGCTATCTTTCAGAGAAGATTGCTTCGCGTGGAGCCCTGGTCAAAGCCATTGATTCAAATCCTAAAGCCATTGCCAGCGCCAGAAAACGGGTTAGAAATGAGATGGTGGAATTCAGAGAGTTAGATGCCGCCGAGCTCGACTATCCCGAAGCTTTTTTCGATAAAATCGTCAGCTTCTGTGTCATAGAGCACTTTGCAGATGACGAAAAAGTGCTTAGTTTGCTGGCCAGAATGTTAAAACCCGGGGGACGGCTGGTCTTTTCGGCTGACAGCCTTTCTAATCCCGGGATTAACGATAAGGAAAGAGAGCAGCACCAAAGACGCTATGCGGTCAATACTTTCTACACAAAAGAAAAGATAGTTGAAAAGCTACAAAAGTTTGGCCTGAAAACAGAACGATGCCGTTATGTTCTCACTTCCAGACTGGCTTTGGCCCTGACCCGCTTCTCCTGGAAGCTTGACGACCTGCCGCCAGTTCTGATCCCTGTGCGGTTAGCAGGATATGCGGTGCTTGGAACAGCAGGCCTGCTGGTTCTTCACCTGGCAGAACGCAGGGCAGCAGAAAGCAAGCACGGGCTAACCCTACTTGTGGAAGCCTCCAAACCTCCCCGTTAAGGGAAAAGGGGGACACAATACTCGTTTCCCTATTTTCCATGCCATTTCTCGGACCTGCAGAGACAGGTCCTGGCAATCACATTCTCGGAGATAAGCTGCAAACAAACTGGTGACACCATACTCGTTTCCCTATTTAAATGGGAAATAATGCCGGCAGAAATGACGCGGACACAATAATTATCCCACAATTATTCGCCGATTTTGTGCCCGCTGGCTGGGCCGCCATTAATAAGAATTCTTAAAACTCAAAGAATAAAGAGAAACAGTCACCCTGGCAGCTCTTATGTCATAACAAAAGAGACTTATTTATTTCGCTTTTTCCTTCAGGCGAACATCGTCCAGCTGGAACCAGAAACTCCCGACCTCTTGAAAAGCTCCAATCAGAGAAGGATTATCCCCCATTAGGTACGGGCAATCATCCGTGAGGATTACCTGAAATGGAAATTCCCTAAAAACCGGATAACTTCAAGACTCGTATTATATTAAAAAGGATTTGGGAGGCATGCGTTATGGTCACAAAGTCAAGACCTATTCAGAAGCGGTTTTCTTCCGCAGGAAATTATCATTATATCATCACCCTGGACCTATAGCTCAGGTTATACTTTAATGTCCATGTTCTACAAGTTAGGAAGTAAAATTGTCGGTGTGCCGTCGGGTCAATCCGGCAACTGCTTTGGTGATACTTTGACCTTTCAGCTAAAGAACAGTGGTTTAAGAGGCTTTGTTTCTCACAAATTATTCCTGGATTTCCCCGATAACCCAGAGCTGGGTTATATGCTGAGACCCCACCGGGAATTAACCTATAAAGATTTAATCCGATGCCAGTTCGACCCGAACGCTTCCATTTTGCTTGCTCTGGGGAAACTTTAAATTATTTGGTTTTCTCCCGTTTCAAGTTCCAGAGCTTCCCGCCGAGTGAGGGGAATTGAATTCGCCCCGAAAATCACCGCCAGAGAGCATGACATATATCCCCTCTTCCCTCAGAATAAATTATTGTTAGGAGGCTCAAAGGGCAAAGTTTAAGAATAAAGGCCGAAAGCGAGGATGATAACTCCTTGACCGGCAAAAGAGGACTTTGGGGAAGGAATCTGAGCCAGCTATGGGCACTGAGGATTTGAAGGAAGATGACTTGAACGGTGCCAGCCAACCAGCCTGCCAGCCCATCAGTCAGCTGCCGGAAGGTGCCGACCGCGATCGACGCCTCTCTGATTTTTTAAAAATCCTCCGCCTGGCTTTCAAGATGGCCACTATCTATAACCAGGATCATCCGACTTTTAAGAGAACGATTGAGGAGCTGATGGCCAGTCTGGAAACTGTTTTTTATTACTTCAGCCCCCTAATAATCGGTTTCAGCCCAAATTCTCTGCTTATCGGTGAGCAGTTCTGGGGAGGCGACAAAACCACCACCGAACTAGCCCGGCTTTTTCATTTCCGCAAAATAAAAAAGATGGAGATTTACCGAGGGATTTCAACCCAGGAACTCCTCCGTTTCATTTCTCGTCTGACCCGTCCAATCCCGGAATTTATTCGCCGGGGAGGTGCTCAGGCCCTTTTGCGTGAGGAGAAAATCCCCCATATCAGACTGGAAATCCTTGATTACTCACAGCTTCTTCATGGTGAAGGCGAAGAGATTAAGGACATCTGGCCCTATCTGCTTATGGAGGCGGTGGCCGAGGACGACGGTGACAAGCTGAATCAGTTAGCCAGAAGCTTTGAGAAAGTGGTTGGTCGCTTTAACACTGAGGACTTAATCCAGAATGAAGAACTTCACAGGAATTTCATTTATTTCTTCCGCCACCTCCGAGAAACAGCTCAGGAGAAATACAGCCGCTGTGCCCGTGAGCTCCTGAAATCCCTGATGGCTGCCCGAAAGATACCGCCCGATTCCAAAATAGAAAATCTAAAACAGGCACTTTCCTCGCTGAGCGACTGGGACCTGGCCTCAACGCTTTGGGAAGAGTTAATTGGCAATGACAAATTTGATTCTATGAGCTTTTCTATTTTTGCCAGAATCATAGACCGGGAGCGGCATAAAACCGTATCAACTTCTCTAAAAGAGCTATTTACTTCCGATAAACCACGGAACCGGAAACCAGAAGTAGAAAAGAAAATCAAAGCCCTGCTCTCCGGCACTTCAGGGCAAATGCTCACTGATATTTACCGACAGACCCTAGCCAATCTACTTAGCGAGATTTCGTTTGAAAAGCAGATTACCTTCGACCATCAGCAGGTAAGAAGAAACTATCGTTTCATCCTTTTAAACCTGCTGCTTAACGAAAAAAAGAAGGACGTTATCCGAGTGCTTCTGGGACGGATACTTGAGGAGTGGCCGAGCATAACCGAGGAAAAGGACCTGGAATTTATCCTATCGCTCCTTACCGTCCTTCGAGAAAAAGCAGCCGAGCTGGCTGATGAACCAACCTGTGAAAAGGTATATTCAACTCTTTCGGCCTACATAGAAGACATAATTCTCCAGGGTGAGACCCAGCCCGAACTGGATGACTTAATATCAATGTTGCCCGGGAGTATCCACGGTCCGGAAGTATACCTGAAGCGGATTTTTGTGGAAAATAAGGTTTCCTCTAAAATCCTTCGGGCCTTCTTCAGGTTTTTCTCGTCTCATCTTCCCGAATTTATTGATAACCTGAAGAGGAGGTCATCCAGCAGCCTGCTGATAGAAGAGATGGTAAGCAGCCTGAAGAGCATTAACTCTCCGGCCAGCCTGAAAATCCTTAAAATTATCTTTAAGATTGCCGACCGGAAGGTTAAACTTCAGGTTTTGCGGGCAATGCAGCAGTTGAGCGAGTTTGATGAGGCTTTTCTTTATCCCATCCTGAACTTAAAAGACAGACAGCTTAAGGCCGAGGCTTTGGTCCTGTTGATGAGGTACGACCGGACCAGGCATGTGGCCTTTACCAAGCTGTTTAATCTGGCTTCCCCCTACGGCATAAGGAATAAAAAATTAATCCAGCACATTCAGATAGTGGAAGAAAAAAACCTGAAAGAGGCCAAACCTTTTCTGGTGGAACTGGCCCAGCGCAAAGATTTCTGGAACCGCAGGGTACGCCAGGAAGCGAGGCAGGTTCTGGAAAAATGGGAAAAGATAGAAGAAAGTGGATGAAAGGAGATGAAAGATAAAGTAAAAGTCTGTTTTCTCCTCCTGATGAATGCCATCCAGGCTGGAAGGATTTACTCCACCGAACACCCAAAATTTGAAGAATTCCTGGACCGACTCTACAACATTCTTCTGGAAATTCTTGAGCACAAAAAAGAGCTGATTCTAGGACTGGTCAGCAGCGAGCTGGCCTGGGAGGATGAAATCTTTTTTGACCTGAGCTCAAAACTCAGTACTTTGATAAGTTTTTTAGAGGAGAACCGCATAGAAAGGATAGTCTTCTCACAGGGATTGCAGCGCGAAGAGCTTCGCCAGTTTATAAGCTTCCTAATCCGGGCTAAAAAGCCAGTTCAGGTGTCTGAAGCTGAAAAGGAATACCTGGACCTGAGCGGCGTTCAGAACATCCGCGCCGGACGCCTCAGAGCCATGATTAAGAACCAGGATTCAGAGCGGATAAAAGAGGAGCTGAAAAGAAAATATGAAAGCTCGGTGGAGGCTGTCTCTTATTCACTTAACCTGGTTCTGGAGGAGCGGGAGGTTGATTATCTGGATTTGCGTTTTAACCTTCTTAACGTCATGGAAGACTTTTTTGGGCGTCATCAGGAACTTCTCAACCTGATTGAGGTTAAGCGGAGCGACCTTGTGACCTTTGTTCATCTGTTAAACGTGTCCATCCTGGTTATGTTTTTTGCTTCAAAGCTCGGCTTTGCCAGGGATGACGTCCTGGACCTGGGAGTTGCCGCTCTGTACCATGACATCGGTAAACTTTATATCTCTCATAAAATCATCAAGAAAAAGACTCGTTTGACCGATGAAGAATTCCAGCAGATCCAGAACCATCCGATTATCGGGGCACAAATCCTGGAAAGATACAAGGATTCACTCGGCTATCTGCCTGTAGTGGCCGCCTTTGAGCATCATCTTCGGTATGACCTGAGTGGTTATCCAAAACTACCCTTCAACCGCAAGCCGCATCTGGCTTCCCAGATGATTTCTATCTGCGACGTCTATGACGCCCTGGCTATCAAGCGTTCCTATAAGAAAGACTATCCACCGGATAAAATTTACGAGCTGATGATGATGGAAAAAGGCAAGGCTTTTGCCCCCCAGCTCCTGGATAAATTCTTTCAGTTTATCGGGCTGTGGCCAGTGGGAACCATCGTCGTTCTGAATGATGACCGTGTGGCAGTTGTTCGCCGGGTTAACGAAAACGAAATAGCCCGACCGGTGGTGGAAATCATAGCTCCTCAAAACGAGGGCGAGGTTATAGATTTAAGCCAGAACGGAGAGCTGTCCATCGTTCGGGCCCTTAACCCGCGCGGGAAAGGCAAAAAATATCTTGCCCTTTTATCCCTCTCCAACAATCCTTTTTAACATATTTAGCAGATGTCAACTAAATGGTATTTTTCCTCAGCCTTAAACTGAATAGCGATAGGCAACCAAGCAAGGTCATAATCAATCATAAAGATAATTGGCCTGGGGAATTTTTCTAAGCTCATAAAACGCCCCCTCATTATTACATATTTTGCCCAAATTCAGTTCGGTAGAATGCTACTTAATTCCGAAAGCAAAAGCTCCGGGTTCTGGCCATTTCTTCTTAAAAACTTCAGAGCTGTTGTAAAGTTCAATCTGCAGTCATTGCTAAATCTCAAGAAAAAACATCCCCAAATTGACTAACCCAGAGCGAAAACAATAGAATAAAAATGCGGTTATGATTATCAAAAAGAGATAGAAATCAGTCAGCGAGTTTCATTATGCCTTATATTCCATTTAGAAATGTTCTGAATCGCCGGCAAGCTGGAAGAAAGTTATTTCCAACTATATTTTTTTTCCTTTTTTTGAGCCTGACTGCCAATTACGCCGAGCTGTCCCTGGCCGAACAAAAAGCCCCGGCAGAAAAAGAAAACCCGACACTTCTGCAGGAAGTCCCCCAGGAAAAAATCCAGCATCAGGTCTCTGTCACCCTGAAATTAATCCAGGTTTATGTTACAGACAAAAAGGGGAACCCGATCACCGACCTGGAAAAGTCAGATTTTGAAGTTTTAGACAACGGCCAGAAAAAACTCCTGACAGAGTTTGAAAAACATACCCGGTCTTTTTTAATTGAGGAAAAAGAAGAAGAATCCGGACCGACATCTCAGTCCGCCGGAGCCAGCCTGAATCGCAAATTTTTCTTCCTTTTTGACTTTGTCTACAACAATCAAAAAGGTCTCCGGGCCACCAGGAAAGCTGCCCTCTATTTCCTGGACCGGATTGCCCAGCCTGCTGATGAAATCGGGCTTATCACCTATTCCCTTGAAGGCGGTCTGGCCATCCGCGAATTTCTTACCACTGATCACAGTAAAATCCGGCGCTTTGTGGAAAACATAGGCTTAAAAAATTACCAGAGTAGTGTGGAAAACCTGGAGGCCAGATACTGGCAGCAGGTAAATGATGAAAATCCTCTTGATGTCAGAGAGAGAGGAGCTGTTGGAGCCGGAATCTGGTCCAAACCGGAAAAGGACCCCATCATGGATTTGCCAAACATTTCAGAAGAAATGAAAAGAGCTTTCATAACCGGGGAAAGCCGGATTCAGGCTCTAACCTTCATCCGAGAGATGACTAAGTTAGCCCGGGCTCTCGGTTATGTCCCGGGAATCAAGCACCTGATACTTTTCTCAGCCGGAATTCCATATTCTTTAATTTATGGAATTCAGGTTGAAGACCCCTCGCGGGGCACCTGGAGGCAGGACTGGGGCCAGACTCAGATTCAGCACTATCTGGAAGACTTGCAGAAGCAAATAAGCCACGCCAATCTGGTGGTGTATGCCCTTGATACTGAAGACAGCCTCACCCGGATAAATCAGGATATTCGGCTTACCGGCGTTCTGACCCTGGAGAAAATTGCCAGCTACTCCGGTGGGAAATACTTCGGCAACGTGAATAATTTTAGCCGGGCCCTGAATGAAGTCCAGAAAATCACTGCCTGTTATTATGTTCTCGGATATTATGTTGATGAAAAGTGGGACGGTGACTACCATGAAATCAAAGTTCGGGTCAAAAGGCCAGGGCTAAAAGTTTACGCCCAGAAAGGCTATTTCAACCCCCGCCCCTTTAATGAGTTGTCGGACCTGGAAAAACAGCTTCACCTGGTAGACCTGTGTCTCAGCGAAAAACCACTGCTTCAGGAACCGCTTCCTCTGGAAGGTGGCAGCCTGAGCTATTTTGAAGGCAGTCAGGAAAAACTGGTTTTATGGGCCAGGCTGGTAAGGAAAGAACTGGCTAATCTGGCCGGTCAAAAAATGGAACTGCTGTTTGTGATTTTTGATAGTGACAACAATCTGGTCAAACTGGAGCGCAAAAAAGTAAAGCTGGGTTCTTTGCCTGAAAACGGACTGATTTATTTTTCGTCGCCCCTGGAGCTTAAGCCCGGTGAATACAAACTAAGGATGGTGATGAGAAACCTGGAAAGCGGTCGAGCCGCCCTGGGCACAGCCAGCCTGGTAATGGTCAAACCCCAGGAATCCGGTTTACTGGTCGGACAGCCAGCCCTGGCTCGCTCCAGCAGGAACGAGATATATCAGAATCTTCCGCCATTCCTTCCGGTTAATCTGAAAAACTTAACCCTGGCAGGCAATCAGATTGAACCTGGAAGCAGCGAACTTTTTGCTCTGGTGAGCTGCAGTTTTCCAGGACTGGAAAATCCCGAACTGGAGATAAAAAGCATCATACTGCAAGCTGAAGGAAAGGGAACCAGACCTCTATTCTCGGACCTGAAGCTGCTGGAAATCAGAAGGCAGGAAGGTCTGGTCAGCTGTCTGGCTAAAATTGAAACCGAGTCCCTGGCCGCTGGAAATTACATCATCTATTTTCACCTGACAGACAGAAAAAGCGGACTGAGGGCGGCCCGAAGCCTAATGTTTCAAGTTGGCGATTGAAAACTTTTTCTTGACTCCGTTAATCAATAAGTATATCTTGATTATGTAAAGGGGAAAAGCTAAAACCTGAAGTAAAAACCGGAGTTAAGTTTGTTCTGTTTAAGAAAACTTGATTATGCCTGAGCGAGAAGTTTCTCTATGATTAAAATAGCTGTTTCCGCATATTGTGACTATTGTCCTATTCCACAATAACGACCGGACTTCCAGGAAAACCATAAGAGCGGTAGACAATCCGGTTTTTATTTCAGCTAACCCTTTTGAAAGGAAAGGTTTTAATACCTGAAAAAGCATGAGATTAAAAAGAATTTCATTCATTGAGGCCGGAGCTCCGGGCGCGCATATCTTTAGCAAATTTCCCATACCTCGGCTGGGAACGATACTGCTGGCCACCATGCTCAGGGACAGGGGTTATGAAGCCCGGGTTTTCGTGGAAGACATGGCGAATATTGATTGGTCAGTGGTTGAGCAATCTGACCTGGTCGGCATCTCAACGATTACTTCAACAGCACCAAGGGCTTACGCCCTGGCCGAAAAAATCCGGTTCCTTGGGATACCGGTAGTGATGGGTGGTCCCCACGTAACTTTTATGGCAGAAGAAGCCCTGGAGAAGGCTGATTTTGTGGTGCGAGGTGAAGGAGAAAAATCTTTTCTTGAACTTATTGCCCACCTGGAAAAAGGCCAGCCCAGTCTTTTTAGCATAAAAGGACTCTCTTACCGGGAAAAAGGTATGAACAAAGTTCACAACCCACCGGCCGAGTTCATCCAGGACCTGGACAGTCTGCCAGCACCAGACTTTTCGCTCGTACTCCGCTCAAAGCCAACCCATATCTATCCCATTTCTACTTCCCGTGGCTGCCCATATGGCTGCCGTTTTTGTTCGGTCATCCAGATGTTCGGAAGGAAATACCGCTTTAAGTCGGTCGGAGCCACAATCAAAGAGCTGAAGCTGGCGGGGGAGGTTTCTAGAGCCACCAAATTCATCGTTGACGATAATTTTGCCGCCGATACTCAAAGAGCTAAAGAAATTCTCAGAGGAATTCTGGCGGAAAGGATAAAAATGACCTGGTCCACTCAGGTTCGGGTTGATGTGGCTAAGGATATAGAACTGGTGCGGTTGATGGCTGAGAGTGGCTGTCATACTCTTTATATTGGCTTTGAATCCATAAACCCGGCAACTCTTCAGGCTTACAACAAAAAGCAGGGTCTGGAAGACATCATCAACTGCATAAGAACGATCAAAGATTATGGTCTCCATATCCACGGAATGTTTGTGCTGGGGGCAGATACTGACACGGTAGAAACTATCCGTCAGACAGCCGATTTTGCAACCAAACACCGGATTGATACAGTACAGTTTATGATTTTAACTCCGCTTCCGGGAACGCCGCTTTATTTTGACCTGGCGCAAGAAAAAAAGCTACTCCATACCGATTGGAGCAAATACGACGCTCATCATGTCGTATTTAAACCCGCTCTGATGACTCCAGCAACTCTTCAGATTGAAACTTTTCGGGCCATGGCCAGATTCTATTCCTGGAAATACATTTTGAGGCATCTGGCCACTTTGCATTTTCGCTATGCGGCTCTGGGGCTTTTCGGCAAGACCACCATCCGCCGGTTTCTGAAGAGCTGCGCGGCTGAACTTCAGCAACTCGGTTTTCAGAACTCTAATTCCAGTGCCCTAAAACAGGAAATATAATACTCATTCACCCTATTCATCGGGCAAAGGTGTTTTCTGTCCTTCGATTTCAATTTTTTACTTCTATCCGAGATATTTCCTGAGATCGTTCTTCTCACAGAAAAATCAGGAAACTTAGCTTGTTTACATTTGCTTCTTACCTCTCTCCTGCTAAAAATTTGAAAAGATGAGCCATCTGAGCTATCTTTTTACTATTAAAAGGCCAATGGAAACCATCTACTGGATCCTTGAAGCCACGGGACACAAAAAATTCCCATATCGGGTCAGGATAACCCAGGGCGAAGAAAACCTGCTCTGCCTGCGTGTCCAGGACCGCTGGCCCGGTACTAAAGGGCATATTTTTTGCCTGCGCGAAGATCCGCAGGGTTTACCCAACCCGGCTCAGGAAATTGAACACGTGCCCGTTATCTCCATAAAGCGGTATGGAAAAAGGCTGGCTATCATACTTGACCGAGCCATTAACAAACGCTGTGAGTTTCTTTTCCTCAAGAAAAAATACAAACAAAAAGAAGGAGAATATGAACAGATTTTCTGGCGTACCAGAAGCAATTTGATTCAAAGAAGAATCAAAGTCAAGCTTACCACTCAGGGTTCACCACGATTGCGCATCGCCATTGATAAAAACGAACGCTACCCTTGGAGCTTTCCGGGCTGCATGGTAGAGCGTAAAAACCTGCCGGTTGGTGATTATGCTCTTATGTCAGAGAATGGGCTTCGCGCCGTGGTTGAACGAAAGACGTTTGAAAACCTAATCAGTGAGTTTGGGCACATGCCGCTTCTACATCAGACTCTCGGCGAACTGGAAGCCTATCGCTATTCAGCCCTGGTCATAGAAGCCAATTATTCTGATTTTCTTAACCCGAAAAAGTTAAGGTATTATTCTCCTACCTTTACCTCCAGGGCCCTGGCCGAGCTTCAGGCCCTCCATCCGGATCTGATTATAACTTTTGCCGGCAGCCGCAAATTAGCCAGAGAATGGACCCTGAGATTTTTTTCGGCCATCATGGCTCATGATACAGACCAGTTGCCAGCTGCCGTGAACGAAGCTGTGAATAAATATGAGCTGCCATTAGATTTCAAGGGAGGTACTTATTTTGATCTCAGGGAAAAAGTTTTAAAAGAACTGCCAGATGAATTCTTAAAAAAAGATCTGTCTCAACATTTTATCGAGCCAGAACTTAAAACCTTAAAACGAGTGCTGACCGACCTGGAAAAAGAAGGTTTGTTGAAAAGCTTCAGGGCTGACCGAAACAAGTTCTGGGTAAAAATACAGAAATTAGAAGAATCCGATTTTGATGATAAAAAATAAGGAACATAGTTCAAGCCGCATTATCTGTGCCCTTCTTTCCTCTTTTTGTTATAATCAGGCTGAAGCTCCTGGAGGTTAAAAATGCATATCAGGTTAGCCTATGGTCGAAAAGGATTGAGTGTTGAACTACCAGATACCGCACCCGTCACTGTCATCGAACCGGAATTTGTTTCTGGCCTGAAAGATGAGCGGGCCGCCCTGGTCGAAGCTTTAAATTCTCCTTTAGGGTCTCCCCCGTTTTGCGAACTGGTTCGCCCATCTGATAGTGTAGCTATAGTCTTCAGCGACCTGACCAGACCGATGCCCAACGACCGGGTGCTGCCGGTGCTGCTGGAGGAGTTAAACCAGACCGGGGTGCCAGATGACCACGTTGTTCTGGTTAATGCCCTCGGCACTCATCGCCCCCAGACCGAGGCAGAGTTAAAAATGATGCTGGGAGAAGCCGTAGTTAATCGCTACCGCATTGTTCAGCACAACGCCTGGGATGAAACGACCATGGCTCCGGTCGGGAAAAACCGCGCCGGCCGAACAGTTCGGGTCAACCGCACTTACCTTGAAGCTTCTGTGCGCATTCTGACCGGCTTTATCGAGCCTCATTTCTTTGCCGGTTTCAGCGGCGGCCCGAAAGCTGTTCTGCCCGGCATTGCCGATGTGGACAGCATTCTGGATAATCACGGAGCAACCATGCTGGCCGACCCTCAGGCCACCTGGACAGTTACTGAAGGCAATCCTCTCTGGGAAGAAATGCTGGAGATAGCCCTGCTCACTAAACCGACCTTTTTGCTTAATGTAACTCTGAATCAAGCTCGCCAGATTACCGGTGTTTTTGCTGGAGATTTAATTAAAGCCCACCAGGCCGGCTGCGAATTTGCCCGACGCCATGCCATAAGGAAAGTGGCTCAGCTGTTTGATATTGTCATCACCAGTAACAGCGGCTACCCGCTGGACCTCAACCTTTACCAGGCTGTCAAAGGAATGTCGGCCGCAGCCCGCATCGTCAAGCCAGGTGGTGTGATCATCATGGCTGCAGAATGCTGGGATGGCCTTCCCAACCACGGCGAGTTCAAGCGGCTGCTGTGGGAGGCCGGCTCACCCGAAGAAATCCTGGACCGGATAATGACCCCGGGTTTTCGCTGCCACGACCAGTGGGAAGCCCAGATTCTGGCTCAGCTGAGGCAAAAAGCCAGCATCTACCTTTTTACCGATGGCCTCACGGAAGAAGAAATAAGAAGGTCGCATCTTCTGCCTTGCCCTTCGGTTGAAGAAACAGTGAAAGAACTTCTGCGCTCCAACCCACAGGCTACTATTGCTGTTTTGCCTGACGGGCCACAGACTGTTCCAACCCTGGCCGGCTGACCTTTTCTTTGCTAAAAGTAGCTCTGATTAATTAACTATTCTGTCCTGCCAGGAAAAATGGAAATAAATATTCCATTAAGGTTTTACTATCCCTTCTATTTTTTAGCCCACTCTTTGACTGAACCACCTACATCAGAGAAATTCTAGAGTAGGAATTAATTTCGCGTCATAAGAGTATTATGATGTCCACCGTTTATTGATTATTCCCAGACTTCCTCTGGCGAACGGGGCATAAATGACGGCCTGGGTTCAGAAAGCTTTTTCTCCAGCTTATTCCAATCCGGTGGGTTCACCCCCAGCAGATGGCGCACAAAGAAATCATTTCTCTTCCGCTCGCCAAAGGCTCCTCCCGAACCGTGATTCGCTCCCGGAATGACGACCAGCTCAAAATCTTTGCCAGCCTTAATCAGGGCATTGACCACCTGATAGGTAGTGGCCGGGTCTACGTTGGTATCAAGCTCCGGAACAAGCAACATTAACTTGCCTTTTAGACGATGAGCATTGACAGTGTTGGAAGAAGCTTCATATTCAGGTCCAAGGGGCCAGCCCATCCACTGTTCATTCCACCATATTTTATCCATGCGGTTATCATGGCAGCCAGCCGCAGCAAAGCCAACTTTGTAGAATTCAGGGTGGAAAAGCAGACCAGCCATGGCGTTCTGCCCACCGGCCGAAGTTCCGTATATGCCCACCCGGTTAATGTCATAATAATGATACTTCGCCGCCACCGCTTTATGCCAGAGAATTCGATCAGGAAAACCGGCATCTTTAAGATTCTTCCAGCAGACATCGTGAAAAGCTTTTGACCGATTGCTGGTGCCCATGCCGTCAATCTGCACCACGATAAACCCCAGCTCAGCCAGTGACATCATCTGGTTCCAGGCAAAAAAACTTTTGGGCACAAAAGAGCTGTGGGGACCGGCATAGATGTATTCAATAACTGGATATTTCTTTTTCGGGTTAAAATTGGTTGGCCTGATAATGATTCCCCAGATATCGGTTTTTCCGTCCCGGCCTTTAGCTACAAAAGGTTCAGGTGCCCGCCAACCAGCTTTGACCAGGCCGGAAATATCAGCTTTCTCCAGCTCCATAAGTACTTTTTTATCTTCCACCCGTCTGAGCTGCATCACCGGTGCCATATCCACCCGAGAATACAGGTCAACGTAATACTTAAGATCAGGAGATAAAGTAATGGTATGGTTAGCATCTGCTTCGGTGAAACATTCCAGCCCGGAACCATCAAAGTTAACCCGGTACAGGTGGAGGAAATAGGGATCTTGACTCGGATACATACCGCTTCCTAAAAACCACACCTGTCGCCGTTCTTCATCTACCCGCTCAACACTCCGTACCACCCACTCGCCTTTTGTGATTTGATTTTTAACCTGACCCGTCTTCCCATCATAAAGATAAAGATGGTTCCAGCCATCTCGCTCGGACATCCAGATTATTTCGCGACCATCATCCAGGTCATAACGAAACTTCTTGCTGGAATAACAGAAAAAAGTAGAGCTCTCTTCGTTTATCAGGGCCCTGGTCTGTCCGGTCGCGCCGTCCACTTCAATCACTCTGTAAACCTGGTGTCCGCGCTGGTTGTATTCAAAGGTTAAAGCCCGGCTGTCCCTGCGCCAGGCAAAATTGGAAAGCTCGTAGGGATTGTGGAATAAGCTGTTTTCGACGTTGATTTGTTTTTTACTTTCCACCAGAAAAAGCACTGGTTGGGGTATATCCAGAGGGTCACCTGGCTTGGTATAACCGAGTGAAAAATATTTCGGCTGTAACTGGTCAGCTGGTGATGAATCTATGTATTGAATTTTCCGGTGCAACCCCAGCCGGAGGCGAACAGCCAGAAGTTTTTTAGAATCCGGAGCCCACTGGATGGATTGGAAAGTATAATAATTTCCCTCATTACCATCCCAGCTGAGCGGAAATTCCTCTTTGCTTTCTGAAGAGCGAAGCCAGACGTTGTAATTTCGGATGAAGGCTTCCCATTTTTTATCCGGAGAGGCTTTACTTTCCGTAGAGGCCGCCTGGGCCTGGGGTCCCCCCACATCCTGCCAGCCATCCCTCAGTCGTGGACGGGCCGGGCCGATTTTTTTAAGCTCATAAGTAGCCAGGTCAACCCTCCAGACTGAATCCCTGAATTCAAATTCAATAAACTTTTCATTTTCCACAAAATTTAGACTGCGGAAAGGAAGAGTTTTAGCGGTAAATTTTTCTCCAGTTTCTTTATTCAGGGCTGCGGCCAGTTTTTCGTGGTCAAAGGCTGGTGATTTGCTCCCTTTTTCTACATCCACCAGCACAAATTCCTGCCCGCCTTTAACTGCTTTTCGATACCAGAAACGTGGAGTCTTTTCTATCCAGACCGCTCGTTCGGGAGCGTTAGCCACCTGACTCTCATATTTTTCTCTAAGGGCAGCCGCCCTTTCATAATCTTCAAGTTTTCCCTGGGCCAGGAGAGAAGTCAAAGAGGAAAATAGGAAAAAAACGATTAACACAAGAAATTTACAATTTTTTCTCATGATACCTCCTGAAGCTTTGAACAAAAAAAATCTAAACCATTCGAATCATAATTTCTTAACGCTTAGCATTATCCTAAGAGCCCCACGAGATTTCTATTGTTTATATTGGCTTTAAATTGTCAAGAGAAATGTAATATATCAGATATTTAAAAGCGACAGGGCTTGTTAATAGTTTCATTGTTAAGAAACGAGAACAAATAAAATTTAGGATTAAGTATTGTGAGTTTTGAGTCCTCTGTTTTCAGCCACCGCCCATCATCGGAAAAAGGGCTATTACCGCACCATCCTCAATCCTGGTCTTGGCAAGATTTTCTGGAGCTACTACTGAGCCATTGATCATAACCACCACCTGCGCTTTAAGCTGGTCATCCTGAAATATCTCAGCTTTCTGCTGCGGAGTCTCGATCAGCCGGTTAAATAGTTCAGCCAGGTTAAGACCATCTTCGAGCACCAGTTCCCTTTCTCGCCCCCCGAACAATTCTCTAAAATAAGCAAAAAATTTAACCTTGATTTTAATCATCTATTCCATCCTGACTGATCTTCAGATTCAGACTCAATCTCTTTTTTGATTTTAGCAGAGTTTTTAAGCGGTGCCACCTCATTCTATTTTAAAATCATAAAAAATTGTCTATTGCTACTCCAGAAAAAAGCTAATAAAATTCCTTTTTCTCTGGCCTGAATTGCCTTTGAAAGGATTTAGCTGATGGCAAAAAAGTTATGGTTCAAGATGATTGGGCTTCTAACTATATTGTTCGCCTTCATTGGCTGTGCGACCATTGGTGACATCACCGCATCTATGGCTAACCTGCAAAAAATCCAGTTCAAGCTTGACTCGGTCCAAGAATTTTCGCTGGCCGGTATAACCCTCAGTAACAAAAGCAGCCTAAAGGACTTTACTGTTCAGGAAGGCATAAAGCTGAGCCAGTTATTAAACTCAAAAAAGTTTCCGGTCGAGTTTACTCTTAACATTCTGGCTATCAACCCGAACGATGGGTCAGGAAATAAGATTAAGACCACTGCCACTTTGAGCGGGTTAGACGCTCGACTCCTGATTGACGGACAGCCCACCGTTTACGGTGATCTGACCAGCCCGATTGAAATCCCGGGAACCGGTGAAGAAATTATAATTCCGCTCCGGATGAGCTTGGATCTCTATGAATTTTTCAGCAACCAGGGTCCAGAGAAGCTGCTTGAGCTGGCTCTGGCTATTGGAGGCAAGAACGGCAGCACCTCTCGGCTGGCGCTTGATGTTCAGCCACGGGTGACCACACCTTTCGGTGAAATAAAATACCCTGGCCGAATCACCATCGTGGATAAAGAATTCCGTTAAAAAAATGGTGATTGAGTACTCCCGCTGTTAACGGATGAAAACTTCCATATCGCCACCGGCTAAATTTACAGGCCGCCCCTGAGCTCCGAGGGCCTGAACCGAGGAAATCACCACTCTTGTTTCCCCTCTGGCTAAAGCTTCAAACACCAGCGTTGCCAGGTTACCAGATTTGATTCCAGCTGCTGGCGAAGGTGAGGAAAAACCAACTACTGCTGTTCCGGAGGGAGCTACATTCTGCAAAAACGAACCCCGCCCTCCAAACCGGGCTACCAGTTCCCCCGGCTGAATTTCCCTGAGCCGGAGTAGTTTCGGGTCAAAACTAAGATTCAGGGAAAGAGAAGTTATATCAGCAGGCGAATTGACCACCAGGTTTACATTAAGGGTGGACCCAACTGGAACCTCGGCCCGGCCCGGCAAAAATTCTACTGTGCTCATTCCAGAAGCTTCAGCCAGCTCTTCAGGGGTTAATTCCTCTTCCGGGATGACCTCAAAACTCTCGGGAAATGATTCCTGAGCGGTGACAAAACTCAGGGCTTCATTGTCAATCCATAAGGGCTTGCCATCTTCATCAGTTATTGGCATGGTCCTGATGATATGGGGTGTTATAGTCAGGATAACATCGGTCTGTTCCAGAGTCCGGTCGGTACTGGAAAACAAACTGCCCAGAACCGGAAGGTTCTTCAACCCAACCACACCTTTCAACGATTTCCTTTCCTCATCCTTAAGCAGGCCAGCCAGCAGATTAGTTTCTCCGTCTTTTAACCTGATTATATTTTTTACTTCTCTAGTCGAAATTATAGGAATATCAGCAATCCCGGTTCCGCCGATGGAAGTGATGACAATTTCCAGCTCCAGGGTAACTTCATTTTCCTGATGAAGACGTGGTTTAATTTTTACTTCTATACCAACATCCTGATAGGTGTAAGAAACGATCGGTTGCTGGCTGACCCCACCAGCGGCAATTGGCGAAAAGGTCGTCTGAGGAATCGGCACTTTCTGCCCGACCAGGTATTTTATTTCCTCCGAATCCACTCCCCTCAGTCTGGGCTGGGCAATGACTTTGGTGTCGGAATCGGTTTCCAGAAATTGCAGTAACACCGATGGCAGAGTTATCTGAAAATTGCCGGCCTGAGAAAAATTAATTCCTTCAAGGGGCAGCCATCCGCTTTCGGGAAACTCATTGCCACCGCTGTATCTGATTCCGGCATAGCTCTGGCCAAACTGGGTTCCAAGAGTCTGCAGTTTCCTTCTTGAGACCTCCATTATTTCGAGGTCAATTACTACTTCTCCTTTGGGCTTGTCCCAGGCTCTCAACAGCTTTTCAGCCAGAGCCACTATTCGGGGATTATCACGCACAGTTAGCGAGTTCCGGCTCTTGTCAACGATAATGGTCGGTGCCTTGTACTGGGTTCTCAAAACAGAAATCAGCTGACTCTGAACATCCTGGGCATTGATGTTGGAAAGGTAGAAGGTTTTGATGGCATTCAACTCATACTGATTTCTTTTGGTAGGATTGTCAGGAACTATTATTACCGTTTTTTCGTCGATTATCCGGTAAAAAGCCCGGCCAGCCAGACAGAGAGAATTTAAGGCCTGCTCCAGGTTCATCTCACTTAGATCAACCGTTACCGGCAGGTCGCGGAACTGTTCATCAAAAAGAAAATTGATACCAGTAAATTTACCCAGAGCCTGAAACACGGCTTTCAAAGAAGCATCGGTAAACCGCAGTTTGAGCTTTTCTGGTGAATACTTTAACTTAACCGGTTGCTCAATCACCACTTCTTTTGGCTTTTCCTCAACAGGCGGTTTCAAGCCAGCTACCCTTCGGTATTCCTCAAGGACCAATCTGTTGGTCGGATCATAAAAAAGAGCCTTTTTGTATTCTTCTAAAGCTCCATCTTTATTGCCCTCAGCCATAAGCTTTCTGGCTCTCTCCACCGCCTGGCTGGCTGCTCCAGCCTTGGCTCGGAAAAGAGCTAACCGGTAGACTGACTCCTTAGGGTTTTCAATCATAGCCTGCTCATAGTATTTAATAGCCTCATCGTAGTTTTTATTCATTTCTGCCTGAGTACCCAGCTTATAGGACTGACTGAAAGTGGCGCAGGCTAAAAAATTTATCAGGAGCCAGCCAAGAAAAAACCAGTGGATTTTTCCCGGGCCAATTTTATTCATGGAAATTCTCCTTTATTCTTATCTTTCTGGAATTGCCCTGACTATCCCGCAAAATGATTTCTTCTTCTGTAATTTTTGCCAGGACAATTCCCGCAATTAACTCCTCACCTTCAGCCAGGGCTAAAGCCTGCCCGTCAACCAGGATAAGAGCCAGTCTCTTCTGCTTGGAATTTATGATTCCCGGACAGCTCAAATTAATGCTTTCCAGCAACGAACCTGTTTCAAACTCATCTAATCCCCCCGCATCCTCAAAGGCTTCAGTCGCAGCCTGAGCGGGGAACTGAGGCATTCCACCAGACTGAACAGCCGCAAGCGATGGTTTAAAAATGTCCCGCCTGGCGATAGCCAGAGCCGGCTCCAGCAGAGGCATTAGTTCTTTTTTTATCAAAGACAGGCCGACTTCCTTTTTAGCTTCATCCTGCTTATCTGAGCCGGCCGGAATGGTTTTTCCCTGAACCAAAATCAACTGCAGAGAAAAAAACAGCACCCAGAGACTTATCAGAAAAATCAGAATTGTTCTCCGGTCTGACTTATTTTTACTCATGATAAAAACCTGAAACAGTCAATCTTAATTCCAGCATACCGGAAATATTATCTATTTTTTGAAAATTGAGCTGATCCAGTAGAAGAAACCTTGGCCAGGTCTCCACCTGATAAAGAAATCTCTTGAGCAGCGGATAAGAAATTCTGAAATTGAATGAGGCCGAGAGCTTTTTTAGGGCTTTCCGGCTGGTTTCATCATAATTATAGCTAATGGGCGGAAGAACCACCCCAAGCTGCTGAAATACTCGTCTCAAATCCTGCCTGAAGGTTTCAAGACTGTCTTCCCCAGAATAAAAGAGGTTCTTTTCAAAATAGTCTAAATCTTCAAGAGTTGCCCGCCAGCTTAAAAATTGAGTTCTGGCGCTTTGAATCTGTTCGACTATTCTGGAAAGTTCTTTTTCCAGAAAAACCGCTTCCTGTCTGACTGCCTTCAGGCGGAATGACCAGTAAAAAAGAGAGCAGGCTAAAACGAGTAGCAGGACTCCAGCAGCGATGAAAAGCTTCGAAACCAGCTTTCTTTCGCCCGGACTTAGAAATTCACTTAGTTTCTGCATATCTAAAACTCATCTCCACCTGAAATTTGCCATCCTGAAAAGCCTCATTCAGGATTTTTATTTCACTGAAACCCTGAAGCTGAAAATTCTTAACCAGGTTTGTCAGGTCGTCGCGACCGGTAAGCCCAATTCTCACCCTGAATTCTGTCCCCGAACCTGAAACGGCTCCGGTCGGACTCAAAGAAATCAGAAAACTCTGGGGGAGTAGCGCTTCCTCTAGCCTGCTGAAAAACCTTACCCAGGAAAAAGCTTTTTTTTCAAGCAAACCGTTTATCTCCTCTACCAGGGGCTGATGTTTTTTCCTCAGGGTCTCTACTTTCTGGTTTAACTCCCGGTTTTCAGCGCTCAGGGCTATTTTTTTCTCACTCAACACCTGGTTTAAGCTTTTTAGTTTCTTAAGCTCAGAGAGACTACTCCAGTTAACCAGCACCAGCCCAATCAGACCTGTAATCAGAATAATCACCATCAAAATAAATTGCAGCCAGAAAAACCGTCGGTTTCGAAGGGGCTCGGTGGCCAGGTTCAAGAATATATTAAAGTTCCTGAAAGATTGATGGTTGGCCATCATTGCCCCCCAATGAGTGGAGCAACCACCGGATTTTCAGTCATAATTTCCCTGACCTCCTGCCTGAGCCTGTTCTGAATTTCCAGCTTCAAGCGGTTAGAATTATCCAGTCCGGACCGGATATAGATTAAAACCTGTTTCTTTTTAAATTTTTCTTCCAGAAAAGAAACCGTGTTTTCAACTTCCCTTAGAACTGTTTCCAGATTTTCCGCCTCCCCGGGCCAGAGATGTTTTTGGCGGTAAAGATAAGGGCTGGTGTCGAGAACAACAATCAGGCTAAGATAATCAAGGTCCACATCAACCACCAGGACATCATCAGCTCCCAGGCCGTAACTGCTGATCAGGCTGAAAACGGAGAGTGAGGGAATAGTCAACTTGCCGGGCTGGAGTTTTTTTCTCTTCAAAAATCTTTCGTACTCCTTGACCACCTGGCTCCCGGAACACAGCACCATTATCCTCTTTTCCTGGCCTGAATTAAAAGTCTGATATGAATAACGAATTTGGTCCAGGGGCTGGGAAAGCTGCCGGTCCAGACGCCATTCCACAAACCTGGTAATCTCCGACGGACTCATCAGGTTGCCTTCCAGATTGAAGATAAATACCCGGCTGCTCATTTCGGGTATCAGCAGAGTAACTGAATTCCCTTGAGGTCTAAACTCATCAAGCGCTTCATCTATCAACTTTTCAAGCGCTTCCGGGTCTTTTAAGTTTGGCTGAAGAAGATGGGCTTCAATCAACCCTGCTGGAATTCTTTCTCTTTTAAAAAATTCTTCTGAAATGGAACCTTCCGGTTTAGTCTTTAAAAAAGAGAAAAAGGAAGGAGACATCTGGATGATGGCCGCCGGTCGGGGCTGTTCCAGAAAAAAGGCAGTTATTTTTTTCTTCAAACCCATCTTCCTTACTCAACAAAAGTTACTTTGTTAAGGTCTTTGAGACTGGTAATTCCGGCCAGAACTTTTTCCAGACCAGCCTGGCGCAGAGGTATCATTCCCTCTTCCTGAGCTTTCTTCTTCACTTCAGACAGAGGTTTCCTGGCCAGAATCATCTCCCTGATGTCATCTGACAGCTCCAGCAGTTCGGCAATGGCTGTCCGACCTTTATAGCCGGTCTGATTGCAGTCAGAACAACCTCTTGGTTCGAAAAAGGTGACCTCCCGGTACTGATCCGGATTTAGACCCGAAAGCTCCAGGGTTAAATCATCATACCGAACTGAAGCCTTACACTTAGGACACAGAACTCTGACCAATCTTTGAGCCAGGATGCAGTTTAAGGCTGAAATAAAACTGTAAGGGTCAACCTGCATATGGAGAAAACGGCCAATGACATCAAAAACGTTGTTGGCATGGACGGTGGTAAAAACCAGATGTCCGGTCAGAGCTGATTGAATAGCAATCTGAGCCGTCTCGGGGTCACGGATTTCCCCCACCATGATTTTATCCGGGTCATGACGCAGAATGGAGCGCAATCCCCGGGCAAAGGTCAAACCTTTTTTCTCGTTTACTTGAATCTGAGTGATGCCTTCTATCTGGTACTCAACCGGGTCTTCAATAGTGATGATTTTGTCCTCGGGAGATTTGATTTCGGTCAGAGCCGCATAGAGAGTGGTGGTCTTGCCGCTGCCGGTGGGACCCGTTACCAGGATCATACCGTAAGGCTGATTGATGTAGCGGCGGAATTTTTTCAGCACATAGTCAGAAAAGCCAAGCAGGTCCAGCCGGAGCTCGGCAAAAGCCTCGGTAATCATCTCTTTGTCGAGGATGCGGATAACCGCATCTTCGCCATAAATGCAGGGCATGATAGAAACCCGAAAATCAATGGTCTTGTCTTTGATTTTAAGCCGGAAGCGTCCATCTTGAGGAACCCGGCGTTCGGAGATGTCCAGATCTGACATAATCTTAATACGGGAAATGATAAGCGATTGAAACTTGCGGTCTATCGGCTCCATGGCATCGTTCAGAACCCCGTCAATACGGTACTTGATTCGGACAAAGTTTTCCTTGGATTCAATGTGAATATCGCTGGCGCGCTTCTGAACCGCAGTGAAAATGATGGTGTTGACCAGCTTGATGATGGAACCGTCCTGCTCGGTCAGCTTTTCTATGGTAATAACGTCTTCTTCTTCGCCGGTTTCGGTCTCTACCACCTGACGGACAAAGCTTTCGGTGGCTTCTTTCAACACCTGAACGGCTGTCTCACTCCGGCGGAGGGCTTCCTGAACCGCCCTTCTGCTGGCGGCATAGACTTCGACCTTTCGCCCAGCAAAGGCTTCTATAGAATCCACTGCTGAGAGGTCGGAAGGGTCGGCCAGAGCTATCTTTAAAACCCGACCATCATCACTCAATGGCACAAAATTATACCTATAGAGAAAATCAACCGGAAAAGATTGAATCAGCTCTCGGTTCAGATTCTGGCTGCTGAGGTCTATATAGGGAACATGGTACTTTTCTGCCAGCTTTCGGGCTTCCAGCTCTTCGGCCATCAACAGACCGTTGGTTTCACCTTTTGGCAAGTTGCCTCCTTCTGCTCATCTGGTAACTCTGATTATGTTAAATATCGGCAGGTAGATAGAAAGAATCATAGCCGCTGCCACCAGACCGATAAAAATGATTATTACCGGCTCAATCAGAGAAACCAGCGTCTGTATTCTATCACGCAAACGTTCATCATAAAAGTCAGCCACCTCTGTTAGCATCCCGGGCAGGTTGGCTGAACTTTCTCCAATTCTTATCATATCAAGGGCCAGCTGGGGAAAAACTCCAGTTTTGACCAGCGAGTCGTACAGGCTCTCCCCATTCTTAAGGCTTTCGGCCACAGTTTCCAGTCTGAAGGAAATAAAGCGATTGGGAACCGAAAGGCCGGCCACCGTGACCGAGGAAAGCAGGGTTATGCCGGCTTCCAGAAGAAGCCCCAGGGTCCGGCTGAAGAGGGCTGTGGCTGAGTCCTGAATCAAAAAGCGAGCAAAAGGCAGCTTTAGCTTTATCCGGTCCCTAAAAAGAATAAAGCCCAGCCTGTTTTTCTGACTGAGATAGATTAGGATTAGTAACAAAACAAGGAGAGCGAACCAGGGCAAGTTTTGCCTGAGAAAAATAGCCGTTCCCAGCAGCCAGCGAGTCATAACAGGGAGCTCGGCACCAAAATCAGCGTAGAAAGAAGCAAAGCGGGGCAGTACCAGACCGACCAGAATACCTATTAATATTGCTGAAAATATGACCAGCAGGGTCGGATAAAGGAGAGCTGAACGCACCCGGCTTCTGGTCTGATTGACGACCCGAGCATACTGAATGTACCTGGATAAAGACCCCGGCAGATTTCCGCTTTTTTCCCCAGCCATTAAGGAAGCGGTATAAACCTTGGAAAAAAGTGCTTCAAAAGGGGAAAAAGCTTCAGAGAGGGCTTTTCCCCCGCGGACCTCAACTTCAACTTTTCTAATGATATCAAGTAAATAAGGATTTTCTATTCGCTTTTCCACCAGTTCTAAACTTTTAAGCACCGGATAACCGGCTTTTAGAAGAGCCACCAGCTCCTGGTTAAATAGAATGAATTCAGACGGTTTTACCCGATGACCTAATAGCCGGAGCCGGGGCAATTTTATTTCTTTTTGAACCGATAGAACGCAGAAACCTTCTGCCTCCAGACTCCTGCGGCATTCTTCCAGTGAGGGAGCCTGAATAGTTTCTCTGACCAGACGGCCATCGGTGGTTACAAAGCGGCACTGATAAGCAGGCATTTCAGCTCTCTTTTTTGCCTTTAATTGATTATCTTAAGTTAGTGTTTTGAATCTGTCAATCAAACTAAGTCAGAGCAACCGGCCCTGTTCACTTGAATGCCACTTTACTGAACTAAAACTGGATTAAAAAGTTTCCCCCTCAGAAGTTTATTCTTTCGACTCAGAGCTCTGGGCACAGGGGTTGCGGCCGGCTACTTTACTTGGCGAGCTTAACCCGAGCCCGGTTATCCGGATAAAAGTACCCCCCTGAGCCTCCTGGCTGAAACCAGTTCTCATCTGATTGGGTTGGCCAGAGAACCTTATTTAATAAAAAGGTTGACAGGGATTGTAATTATCAGTATTTATTTAGTGCCATGGAGCGTGGTTGCACTAAAAAGAAAGGCAGAAAATTCTTCTGTCTCTTCCTGCAAATTCTTATTTTAGCCACTCTACTAATATCCGCGGCCGACAGCCAGCAAAAAACCACTCAGGAAGAGCAAATCACCCAAAATCCGCCTGACCAGGCGCCACCTCAAGAAATTCAGAAGCCCAGGCTTGACTACATGAGCACTTTTCTCTCCCGGACAACCGGTCCGCTGGGTTTAAAAGAAGACCAGGAGTTTCGCCACCTCCTGAAGCAATCAAAGGTTAAGTGGGCTATCAGGGCTGGGGTGCGCCACATACTAAACTAATTTTTTTTGTGTTATTAATACAAATTTTTGGATTTAATACATTTTTTGGTATATTTTATTATTATTAGGGCAAATGAGAAGGCATATTTTATTCTTCCTGATGCTTTTCGGGGTTCTCATCCTGACAGTTATGGGCTTTATTAACATTTCCCGAAAGCTCTCCTGGAAGGAACCTTATGACGGAGTTACCTGGGTAGAAAGCCAGGGGGGCCTGATAGCGGCCCGAGTTGAAGAAAACAGCCCTGCCTACCTCTCCGGGATTAAGCCTGGAGACATCCTTTTTTCGATAAACAACACCCCTATCAAAAATAGAATAGAATACACCAAAATGCTCTGGCTGGTGGACCGGCTGGAGCAGAAAGCACTTTACCAGGTTGGCCGTGGCGGGACCATTCTTTCCCCGTCCTTTTACCTGGGAAAAAGAGGGGTTAGTTCCACCTACATTTACCTGATGCTCCTGGGCCTGACCACCCTGGCCATAAGCCTTCTGGTTTTTTTCAACACCAAAAGGCAATTTTCCAGACCTTATTCATTTTTCTATCTGGTTTCTATCGCTCTTTATTCCTTTTATGTGTTTTCGGCCACCGGCCAGCTGGATTTTCTGGATAGTCTGTTCTTCTGGTTGGACAAAATGGCCCTTCTGGCTTTTCCCCCACTACTTTTAAACTTCTTTTTTATTTTCCCTCAAAAGAAGAAAATACTTCAAAATAAAAGACTGGTTTCTCTAATCTACTTACCTTCGGTCCTTCTCCTCCTGGCTAACCTGATTTTTAGCTTTTATCTTGAGCCGGGATTGAATGAAACCCAGATAATAAATTTACAGAGAATGCTGGAAAAGGCCGAGCTGGCTCATTTCGCCCTTTATTGTCTTCTGGTCCTGGGATTGATAATCCACGACCTTATTTTCTGTCTGAATCCTTACATAAAAAACCAGTTGAAATGGATTGCTGGGGGCCTGGCTGTGGGCACCTTGCCTTTTGCCGGTTTTTATATAATTCCGTTTCTATTTGGGCGGCTACCTTCAGCTGTCGGGCAGAGCAGTGTTTTACTTCAGGCGCTTATTCCAATTACGCTGGCTTACTCCATTTCCCGGTACCGATTGATGGACTTTGAGGTCCTTTTCAAGAAGGGTACTACCCTGGTTATCTCTTTTACCCTGCTAGCTCTGGTTTACTTTCTGGTCAGCTCGCAAACCGAGCTTTTCTCAGAAAATAGATTAAATGCCATCCTCCTGGGACTGCTGGCCATAATTCTTGGAGCCACCCTGTTCACCCCGCTGTCGGAACTGGTCCAGACACTTTTTGACCGGGTAATTTACCGCCGAAGCTACGAATACCGCCGGACCCTGCTGATGATATCCAATGAGCTTAACCGGGAAAGAAATCTGTCCAGATTGAGCAACTTTCTGGTGGACACTATCTCTAAAGCCCTTTCTCTTAACAAAATGGCCATCTATCTGGCAAAAGAAGGGACCGAGGAAGAGTTATATCTCTTGAAATCCCTGGGCGAACTGGGCAGCGAGCTACAAAACCTGAGATTGACTCCGGTTGAAATAGAACAGCTCCAGAGCTCAGAGTTCATCACCTTTTATCAGCTGGAAGAGTCCGGCAATCTGAATAAGCCGTTCGGTTCTCTTATCAAGAAAGGTCTTTACAACATCTTACCCCTGAAACTGGAAAATAAGATTATGGGAATGATGGCTCTTGGCCTCAAGCTGGATGAGTCATACCTGTCTGGTGAAGACCGGGAGCTTTTACGGACCATAAGCCCATCGGTGGCTCTGGCTCTGGAGAATGCCTATCTTTATAATCAGGAAATTGCCCGCTCCCAGGAGCTGAGGCGTCTTAAAGATTACAGCGACAACATCATAGAAAGCCTGACCGTGGGAGTGGCAGTTATTAACCAGAGCGGTCAGGTCATCGGCTGGAACCGGGTTCTGGAAAGACAATTTAATATAAAAAGAGAACAGGCTCTCAACCGCCATCTCTCTGAAGTCATCGGAGAGGAGAACTTTATAGCCATCTTTCCGCCTGAAACCCAGGCTGAATACCAGTTGCTAAGCGAAATAGGTCTGTCCCTTCCATCAGGAGATAAAAAAATATTTGATGTGGCCAGAACTCCTCTTCTGGATAACCAGATGCAGGCCTATGGTACCATTATCGTATTTGAAGACATCACCGAAAAAATCCATCTCCAGCAACAGCTCCTGACTTCCGAAAAACTGGCATCCATTGGTCTTCTGTCCGCTGGTGTGGCCCACGAAATTAATACTCCTTTGACCGGTATTTCCAGCTATGTGCAGATGCTCCAGAAAAAGCTAACCGATGCCCACTACGTTCAAATCCTCCAAAAAATTGAGGCCCAGACCGAACGAGTCAACCGGATTATTAAGAATCTGCTCAACTTTGCCCGTAATCCCGCCGACGAATCCTTTCAGCGAGTTGACCTCAAGGACAGTCTGGAAGAAATCATTTCTTTGATAGATTACCGGTTGAAAAGTTTAAACATTCAGCTGGAACTGAAGCTCAACCCAGTCGTTATTTACGCCCAGAGAGAAAGACTGCAGCAGGTTTTCATTAACATCATCCTGAACGCTCTTGATGCCATGCCGGGTGGAGGCCGTTTGATTATTGAAACTAACCAGAAAGACGATCTGGCCCTGGTTAAGATTACTGATACCGGGACCGGCATCAAACCGGAGCACCTGTCCAGAATTTTTGACCCCTTCTTTACTACCAAAGGACTGGGTAAAGGAACTGGACTCGGGCTGTCAATTAGCTTTGCCATAGTTAAAGAGCATGAAGGCCAGATTCTGGTTGACAGCGCTGTTGGCAAAGGGACCACCTTTACTATCTTACTGCCGACCAATCTGGCGGATAAAAGCCGTCAGAAATTTCTACCGCGGGGAAAGCATCATGAGAGCTAATGCTTTTATTCACCTGATTGATGATGAACCGATTATCCACGACGTTCTCGGTCAGCTTCTGGAAACAGAAGGCTACCAGGTGGAAATATCTTCTTCTGGGGAGGAAGCCCTGTCCAAAATGCAGGAACAAAAATATGACCTTATCCTGCTGGACCTGCTTATGCCTGGAATGGACGGACTCGAGGTACTTAAAAACATAAAAAAAATAGACCCGGAATCGCTGGTTATAATAATAACTGCTTACGCTTCAGTCGAGTCTGCTCTGGCAGCCATGAAAATAGGTGCCTATGATTACATCCAGAAACCTTTCAAGAATGATGAACTGCTAATGACCATCTCCCGGGCTCTGGAGCACCGCCGTCTGCAGGAGGAAAACGTCCGGCTGCTGGATGAGCTCAAGAGAAAATTCAGCTTCAATAACATCATCGGCAAGAGCCAGGCTATGATGAATGTTTTTGAGCTGATCAAAGCTGCAGCTCCTACCCGTTCAACTATCCTGATACAGGGAGAAAGCGGTACCGGCAAAGAGCTGGTAGCCAGAGCTATTCACCTTAATTCTGACCGGGCTCACCATCCCTTTATCGTGGTTAACAGCGGCTCGCTGCCACCAGACCTTCTGGAAAGCCATCTGTTCGGCCATGTCAAGGGTGCCTTTACCGGAGCGGTCTCCGACAAAAAAGGTCTTTTTGAAGCAGCTGATAAAGGGACGATTTTTTTTGATGAAATCTCTTCCATCAGCCTGGAAACCCAGGTCAAGCTCCTTCGAGTAATGCAGGACAGAGAATTCATGCGCCTGGGCGGGACCAAAACTATTAAAGTTGATGTCCGCATAATAGCAGCTACCAACACAGACCTGGAAGAGCTGATTGAACAGAAGGCATTCCGAAAAGACCTTTACTACCGCCTCAATGTCATCAAGATTGAGCTGCCGCCGCTTCGGGAAAGAAAAGAGGACATCCCGCTGCTGGTCAAACATTTCATTGACCTTTATAATCAGGAAAACAAAAAACAGGTGGAAGGAGTCAGTGAAGACGTGATGGGAATCCTGATGGATTACGACTGGCCCGGCAACGTCCGCGAACTGGAAAATGTACTGGAGAGAGCCGTGGTTCTATGTAAATCCAAAATAATAACCAGAGAACTCCTGCCTCCATTCTTACTGAGCGGCAAGAAGATTATGTATGAGGAGTTAAGCACCAGCAACCTTAACCTGAAGGAGAAAACCACTGAATTCCAGAAAACGCTGATTATGACTGCCCTGGAAAAAGCTGGCGGAGTGCAGAAAAAAGCCGCCCAGCTTCTTGGACTAAAACCGACTACCTTAAACGAAATGATCAAGCGTCTAAAAATTAACGCTCGCTTAAACCAGGAAAACTGAGTTTTGAATTGCTCGCTTTAAGTTATTTGAAATTACCAGGCACCAGGCGGTAAGGATTTATTTTTACTTTTTTCAGGCTTCCAGTGAACTCCAGTTCATAGCTCTTGCTGGCCGAATCAACAATCAGCAGATGACTGATGAGCCCACTCTCTGTTTCCAGAACTACCCGCAGAGGAAAAAGCATCGGTTTTTGAAGCTGTTTGAAGGTTAAAATCAGCTGAGAAGAGGCGCCAGTCTGAACTACCCGTTTTTCAACTCTGACTTCCGGAAGCCTTTCTGAATAGAACCAGTCCTGGAAAAATTTCTTCAGGTCTTTTCCGGAAGCTTTTTCTAAGCTAAGCCGGAAATCGACCGTTCGGGCTTCTTTGAACTTATAATCCTGGTAAAAATCCCGGATCCCCTGAAAAAATATCTCTTCACCCAACAAGTCTTTAAGCATAAAAAGAGCCAGGGCAGCCTTGTTGTAAACTATGGTCTGGTAGCTCTCAAGATTAATATGACTCAATCTTACCCCCAGAATGATTGGACCAAGGTATGATTTTTTCCGAACCCAGGTTGAGAACTTTTTGATAATATTCTCAAAATCTTTTTGGCCGTATTTATCCTTGAGGTACAGCACTGTGGAAAATTGGGCCAGACCTTCTATGAGCCAGTTATCACGGTAGCTACCACGAGTTAGGCCGTGTCCCCACCACTGATGGGCAATTTCATGGGCTAGATAATACTCATTCCAGTACGACAGGTCTACCGGACTTTTGGGGTTGATTATGATGAGGTCCGGTTCCCTGGAAACAGGTAAATTATCCAGAATGACCAATCCCGGCGGAGCATGGCCACCATAGTTCAGCCAGTATCTTTGAACCAAAGTCAACTGCTCATATGGAAACTGACCGAACAGCCCTTGGTAAAATTCCAGAATATTCCGGGCTTCCGTCAGAACTTGCTTTTCCGGATGCCGCCAATCCTGAGTGGTGTAATGTTCAATAGTCACCCCATTAGTTAATTTTCTACCTCTGTTCAGTTTTCCAACTAAAAAGCTGATGTATTTTACCGGTATCTGATTTTCAAAAACAAAAACCGAGCTGCCCAAGTTTTCCAGCTCGGTCAGGTTGCTGGCCTCTTTTAACGAATACTGTTCAACCAGCTTACCGCTGGCCACACACTGATAACCATCGGGGACAATTAACCTGAGTTTAAAAGTAAAATATTTTTCCCTCACCGGCGCCGGATACCAATCGGTCGACTGGGTAAACAGGAAAGAATTGCTTACATAGGAAATTATAATCCGGGTGTCCTCGGCTGTCCTCTGAGGAAGGACATCACTTGTTGGAGGCTGCGGAACAATTTTGCCCCGGTAGAAAATTCTCAACTGGAAATTCCGATCCCGGGAAACTCTTTCAGCCAGATAAACATACAGGTATTTTCTAAGACGGTCGCGAGTATGATAAAGCTCCCGGCCCATCTGATCCTCAATCTTGTGAATCTGAAGGTCAGGATTTAATCTGAGCTGGAGACTATCAACACCTTCACTCAAAGACCTGAGATGAAGCCGGGCGGCTGCTGCCAGCTGGCCACCCTCAGGGCGATAATTGAGTTCTATCTCGTAATGCTTAAGTTCAAATTTTTCCCCAAACCTGACAAACATCCTTTTCTGACCTTCTTCCTGGGGAGAATAACTGTTAAGCAGCTTGGATCGCGTCCGGTCAAAGAAAGAGATTTCCTCTTCAGCAAAAGGAGAATAAACATAGGTGAATTCTCCTTTTTTAAGTGTCTTCATCTCCAGAACAGTCTCTTCTGACCGAGGCAAGAAAGTCAGCAGTTCGCCGGTCAAGGAATTCTCCACCGTAAAAGAGCGAGAATAATTGCGGGAAAATATTGAGTAGACCTGATTGTGGGTTACTTCCTGTGAACCCTTACTTTCAGTTTGCTCAGAAAATTCATAGCTAAGGTTATTTTTAAAAAAATCACTGGAACCTCTGACATAAACGTACTCCAGAGGTTCCTCGAAATAGGGTTTTTTAAACCTCCTCTGGAGCTGCCCTCTCTCCACCTCATCAGATGGCTTAAATTTAACTTGACCTTTTCCCACGATAATAAGGGCCGTATCCTGGTCAGGCAGGTTGTCAAAGAAAATTTCTCCTTCAGAAAAGCTAACCTCGATATCTTTCTGAGTGAGGCGGATGTTTCTGGCTCTGAGGCTACCCAATCCAGGAAACCTGAGACGGTAAAGTTCGGGCAGGCTACTGGAGACTGTCCTTTTAAGAACGACCGCTCTTTCCCCTGCGACGACATAATTCAACTGCCAGACTTCAATAATAGCTGCATATTCGCCCTGAAAAAATGCCTGGAAAAAAGCCCGTTTCTGGCCATTGGTTTCCTGGCTTTCACCGGCATAAAACAGCATAAGAGAATTCATCTGGTTTATTTCAAAATAACGGTTCAGCAGAGATCTTTCAATGTCTCGAATTTCGGGGGAACAGCGGCTCAGATAATCATCTAAGTTTCTGCTTTCCAGAGCCATTTTAATCTCCAGGAGGTAGTCTGGTATGGCTGATTGACTTGATAAATTACCCCCCCACCACGAGAAAAAAATCAGCAGGAACAGGCCACAAGCCAGCCGTTTGATGTTTACCCCAAACCGACCTCCTGAAGTCTCATTAAAATTCACATATATATTATATACGAAATAATTATTCTTAACTCCTGTTGATAAATTAGCAAGTTTTATGCCAAGGGCAGGCAAAATGGGTTTTTTATAAAAATAGGGTGTTTCTACCAGTTAGATTTAACCTCAGTTAGCTATTTTGGACAGGGCTTTATCCCTGTCTAAGACTGAGATGGAAAGTTTTTTACATCTAAGGCTGAGGCTTGGGTTCCTCTTTCTCTTTCTTTTCTTTTTTCAGGTATTCTTCCCAGGTGACAAAGCTGTGGTAGAAAATGGCGTCTCCCTCATCAATACCCCGGGTTATTTCAGTGATGTGAGAAGTGGTCGCTCCAAAAGCTTCAACCGCATAGATAACTGCCTTTTCCGGATCAATATTGTTGCCGCAGGTGTAGATATCTAAAGCTCCATACCTCATTTCGGGCCAGGTGTGAGTGGAAATATGAGATTCCGAAATCACCACCACGCCACTTACACCGTTCGGCGGGAACTTACTAAAAGAAATAGACCAGACTTGAGCTCCGGCTATCTCTGCCGCCTTGACCAGAATCTGCTGGACTTTTTCCACACTCCCGATAATTTTCGGGTCACAGCCCGAAGCTTCGACGATGTAATGATGGCCGATGGTTGAATGAAACTCTTTGGTCATTCAATTCCTCCACTCTGAATTATCAAATTGATTATGGCATAAATGCCAGGCATGTCAAATATTTTTACTAAAAAATTATACCGGAAGGCGAGGATCATTTTTCACTACATTCAACACCAGATGGGTAACCGTTCGCTCTATATGCTTCAGGCTCAGAATTTTCTTCACAAACTGATTCAGATCTTCTCGGTTGACAAAACAACCGATAACAATTGAATCCCACTCGCCAGTTATATCATAAACCGAAAGCACCCGGGGATCGTCGGCAATCTTCTTTTGAGTGTCAAGGAGCTTACCTTCAGAGATTCTTAAACCGATGATGGCCATCAGCCCGAAGCCAAAATACTCCGGCTCAAGCAGTGGGATGTATCCTTTAATCGCTCCACTATGCTCCAGCTTTTTTATCGTCTGAATAACGGCCGGAACTGAAATTCCTGTTTCTCGGGCAATTTCTCTAAAGCTTTTTCGAGCATTTTTATTGAGACTGCTGACAATTTTTCTTTCATTTTCAGATGGCATCTTCCCCTCCTTTAATAATTATAAATTTTTTGACTATTTATATTGACAAATGAAATTTATTTGCCATAATTTATATTAAAATTTAAATTATAGGAAGCTTAAGTATTAACATTTGTGTTAGTCCTTAAAATTTTATAAAGGAGAGCTTAAAAATGCAAGAAGAAATTCACGGTCTTTATGGTTTCTCCTCAGAAAGAGAGGTTCTGGAAACAGTCAACAACTCGAGCCTCAAAATCGAGTTTGTCAGGATTATGTTTACTGACATTCTCGGCCGTCCCATGGACTTTTCAATTCCCCGTTCTGAACTGGAAAAGGCGTTTTCTGAAGGTAAAGGTTTCGACGGTTCATCTATTGAGGGCTTTGTCAGGATTGAAGAAAGTGACCTGATAATAGTTCCTGACCCGAAAAGTTTCCGGGTTTTTCCCTGGACTTACACTGGTTTCGACCCCGGAGTCTGCTGGCGAGAGGGAATCCTGTTTGGAGACATCTATACCCCCAAAGGGAAGCATTTCAGTGGAGATAGCCGCTACGTCCTGAAAAGAACTCTGGAAAAGATGAAAACTGACTTCGGGTTTACCGATTTTAAGTGCGGTCCTGAAATGGAATTCTTTATTTTCCCTGATGACCAGACTCCGCTGCCGACCGACAGTGGCGGTTATTTTTTTTCCGGAAAACACGGGGAAATAAGGAAGGAGATTCAGCTTATCCTGAAAAAGATGGGTATAGAATCCGAATACGACCATCATGAGGTAGCTCACGGCCAGCATGAAATCGACCTGAAGTACCAGAGCGCTCTGGAAATGGCTGATATCGTGATGATTTTCAGGTACATTGCCAAAAAAGTTGCCAGAATGCACAACCTTTATGTCACCTTCATGCCCAAGCCAATTACCGGTCAGAACGGAAGCGGAATGCATGTTCATCAGTCCCTGTGGCGGGAGGGCCACAATATTTTCTTTGAGAAAGATGCTCCATATAACCTTTCCACCGAAGCCTGCCACTATATGGCTGGAATAATTTCCCGGGCCCGCGAAATTTGTTCGATTTTCAGCCAGTGGATAAATTCTTATAAAAGATTGATTGAGGGATACGAGGCCCCGGTTTATGTGGCCTGGGGCCAGAAGAACCGCTCGGCCTACATCCGCGTTCCTGAGTATCAACCGGGCAAAGAAAAGGCCACCCGGATAGAGCTAAGGTCGCCCGACCCCGGTTGTAATATCTACCTGGCCCTGAGCATCATGCTGGCCGCCGGACTGGACGGATTGAAAAACCAGCTTCCCCTTCCAGAACCGGTGGAAGAAAATATCTATCACATGAGTCCCACCAAACAGAAAAAAACCGGGATTGCGGTTCTTCCCCGCAATCTAAGGGAAGCCATAAAGCTGACCGAGAAAAGCCAGCTGGTAAGAGACACCCTGGGTGATGAGCTTTGGCAAAAATTTCTGGCTAATAAATACAAGGAAATAGAAGATTACCTTAAAAACGTCCCAGAAGAATATGATAAACAGGTCAGCCCTTATGAAATAAAAAGATATCTGCCCATGCTCTAAACCAGGGCAGACCTGTCTTTTCTTTTACCATTAATATTTTCTGGTAATAGCTCTGGCTCTTCATTCTATTCTCTGAGATGGGAATAGTAAACCCGGTGAACCGTCTCGACCATGGCCCAAAAATTTTCTAGGGGAACATCAAGCTGTATATGGTGGGTCGGTCCAATAATCAGACCGCCGTTGCAGCCTACTGTTTTTAGCCTTTCAAGAACCTCCTGTTCAACTTCGGCCGGAGTCCCAAAAGGCAGGGTGTGCTGGAGGTCAAGCGTACCCCAAAAACACAGCCTGTCCCCGAATTCACGCTTTAGCCAGGATGGGTCCATGCTCCCTGGTTGAACAGGATTCAGCACTTCAACTCCAATTTCAATCAGGTCCGGAATAATCGGATATATATATCCATCAGAATGGTAAGCCACCTTAACCCCGGGATTGATATTTTTTACTTCAGAAATGAGCCTGGCCATTCGAGGCTTCAAGAATCGTCGCCAGTGGGACGGGGAAAGCAGCATTCTGTCCTGCGCTCCGACATCATCTCCCAGCCAGACCATATCCACCCCTAAAGCTGTTAATTTTTTGGCTACTTCGAGGTGGTAGAAAAAAGGAATATCAAAAAGTCTTTCGACCTGTTCCGGGTTACGGACCATATCCAGCAGAGTTCGTTCAAAACCGCGAAGAGCCCAGGCTGTTTCGAAGATGGTAGTCACCACCACCCCCACTATCCAGTAGTCTTTTTGAAATTCTTTAAGAACTCTAATGACCTCGGTATAAAGCTCTGGTCTATGGGGGTCTGGAGCCCGGTAGGAAGTGAGGGCTTCGTCTTCGGCCAGCGGATGACCAACTATCTCCGTGTACCTTCCCCGACCAAACCTGGTTTCATACTCGACGTTTCTCCATCCAACTCCCCATTCGTCCACGTATGAGACTCCATCCTGGCTTAAGCTCTCGGTAGCATAATAAGAATTGGCCCAGCCTACCGAAGTCAGCAGCAGGTCGCAGCCAATTTTTCTTTCGAGCTGATAAGTGTTTCCGCCACCATGGGGGTTGTAATTTTCATCTTCCAGACCAAAAGACTTCCTCAGTCTGGTCGCAAATTCGGGAGTAAAACTCACCTGCAATGGACAGCGGTCAGGTTCCTCATGGTTTAAAGCCAGCTCCACTCTTTCTCTCGGCTTCATGTCTTTACTCTTTTTTTATATACTTTGCCAGAAAAAATTTTTCTTGACAAACATTTTTGGGTTTAGATATAAAAAAAATTGGTTTTATAGGGTTTAGGTTAAGAAGGAGTTATTCATTATTATTTATTTTTCTTACCCATCTTTCTCTATTTGCCAGGGAAGGGCAAATCTCTTTTTAAGACCAAGCCATTTTTTGTCTTCTTTTTTTCTGAAGAGGATAACAAACTGGACCAGTGTAATGTCGCTTATCAAGAAAGGCTATAATGGAATTAGGGAAAAAAACTTATTATAAAAATGGAGGCAAAGATTGAGTGCCAACCAAACTGTTAATCTGGAAAAAATCCAGGAAATTGTGGAAAGGTATGGTTACGACAAAAGCAAGTTGATTTCCATCCTGCAGGACATCCAGGCCGTTTATCATTACCTGCCTGCTCAGGCTCTCAAGCTGGTCGCAGGCTATCTAAAAATTCCACTGATTGACATTATTTCAGTTGCCACTTTTTACCGGGCCTTCAGCCTTAAGCCGCGGGGGGAACATGTCGCTACGGTCTGCATGGGAACAGCTTGTCATGTTCGGGGAGCACCCAGGATACTGGAAGAATTTGAGCGTCAGTTGAACCTCAAGAAAGGAGAAACTTCTGAGGATGGCAAGTGGTCCTTAGAAACTGTAGCCTGCCTCGGGTGCTGCGCCATCGGTCCGGTAGTGGTAGTGGATGGAGACTATCATGCCCACACTACTATAAGAAAGGTCTCTAACATCCTGCATAAATATCAAAAGTGAGGCCCACCATGAAAAGGCTAAGAAAATTTAAGAATGTTGAAGACCTCCGTAAAACCATTCAACAGCAAGAAGCAACCAGGCAGCAGGAGACGAAAAAGGTGATAACGGTCTCATCCGGAACCTGTGGTCAGGCCCGGGGCTCGCAAAAAGTAATTGAGGCTTTGAAAAAAGCCCTAAAGGCTGAGGGACTTAAAGACCAGGTTATCGTGCGAATTACTGGATGTCATGGATTCTGCGAGGCCGAACCCAACCTCATTATCTACCCTGACCGGATTTTCTACCAGAAGCTGACTCCTGAAGATGTCAGGACCATCGTCCAGGAAACTATCAAAGATGGGCGTGTAGTGGAAAAATACCTCTACCGTGATCCGAGGACTAAAGAGAGAGCCTGGTACGAAAACGAGATTCAGTTTTACCAGAAGCAGAAAAGAATAGTTCTTGGAGACAACATTTTCGTGGACCCAACCAGCCTTCTGGACTATCTGGCCATCGGCGGGTTCAAGCCTTTTCTTAAAGCCCTGACGGAATTCCACCCTGAGGAAATTATTCAGACAGTGAAAAAATCAGGCCTTCGCGGCCGCGGAGGAGCTGGCTTCCCGACTGGAGTTAAATGGGAAGCAACCCGGCGTTCTCCCGGTGACATTAAATACATTATCTGCAACGGTGACGAAGGCGACCCCGGAGCCTACATGGACCGAAGTGTCCTTGAAGGCAATCCCTTCCGGGTGTTAGAGGGGATGATGATTGGAGCTCTGGCCATCGGCGCCAGGGAAGGTTTTATCTATGTCCGCGACGAATATCCTCTGGCCGTCCGGCATGTAACCCTGGCGGTTGACCAGCTTTACCGGGCTGGCCTACTGGGAAAAAATATTCTGGGTACTGAGTTTAGCTTTGACCTGCATATTTCCAAGGGAGCTGGTGCCTTTGTTTGCGGTGAAGAAACGGCTCTGATCGCTTCCATTGAAGGACGAGTAGGAGAACCACGCCAGAGGCCACCCTTCCCGGCTCAGAAAGGTCTCTGGAAAAAACCAACCTGCATTAACAATGTCGAAACCTGGGCCAACATTCCGCTCATCATCCAGAACGGGGCTGAATGGTTCTCCAGCATCGGTACCGCCGGCAGTAAGGGAACTAAGATCTTTTCCCTGGTTGGCAAGATAAATAACACCGGGCTGGTGGAAGTTCCGATGGGAATTACGCTCAGGGAAATTATTTATGATATCGGAGGCGGGATTCCTGATGGCAAGGCTTTTAAGGCCGTCCAGACCGGTGGTCCCTCAGGCGGATGTCTACCGGCTTCACTTCTGGACCTGCCCATTGATTACGAATCGCTTACTGCCGCCGGTTCCATCATGGGCTCTGGCGGTATGATCGTTATGGACGAAAAAACCTGCATGGTTGATGTGGCTATGTATTTTCTCAATTTCCTCCGCGATGAAAGCTGCGGCAAATGTATTTCCTGCCGAGAAGGAACCCAGAGGATGTGGGAAATAGTCAAAGATATTTCCGAAGGCAAGGGAAAGCCCGGGGACCTTGAACTTCTGGAAGAGCTGGCTCTGGCCACTAAAGACGCTTCAATGTGCGGTCTTGGACAGACAGCCGCCAACCCGGTTCTTTCCACCTTGCGCTATTTTCGTGAAGAGTTTGAAGCTCATATCTATGAAAAAAGATGCCCGGCCGGGGTCTGTAAAAGCCTCATCCGCTACGTGGTCATTCCGGAAAAATGCACTGGCTGCGAAGCCTGTAAAAGAGCCTGTCCGACGCAGGCTATTCAGGGAACCAGAAAAGATGTCCATCTCATTCTCTATGATAAATGCATCAAGTGCGGAGCCTGCCTGGAAGCTTGCCGTTTTGAAGCCATTGAAGCTCAGCGTGATGAGGCCATCATAATTGATAAAGAGGTGCGGCTATGATTACCATGAAAATTAATGGGGTCGAAGTCAAGGCTGAGGAAGGCTGGACCATCCTGGAAACAGCTCAATTTTACGGGCTGGAAATTCCAACCCTCTGCCATCATGAAGGCTTAAGTCCTTACGGTGCCTGCCGCCTCTGTCTGGTGGAAATCGGAGAGGGAGCAAAAGCCAAACTGGTCTCTTCCTGCACCTACCCGGCGGAAGAAGGTCTGATAGTGCACACAGACACCAGGAGGGTAATTCAGGCCCGGCGGATGATGATTGAGCTGATGCTTTCGGTAGCTCCTTACTCCAAGGTGATTCAGGACCTGGCCTCAAAATTCGGTGTAACCAGGATGAGATTCACAATTCGCAATGAAGAATGCATTCTGTGCGGACTTTGCATCCGCATGTGTGCTGAGCAGATGGACGGAAAAGCCATAGGCTTCCAGAATCGCGGCTATCAAAGAAAGATTTCCACACCTTTTGATATCCGTTCAGAAGAATGCCGTCTGTGCGGCGGATGCATCTACATCTGTCCAGCCTGTCAGCTCCGCTGTCAGGGACCGCAGGCTGAGACTGCCCTTTGCAATGCCTGCTTGACTATGGACCCAACCTGCCTGGATTACTACGATGAACTGCAGTGCTGGATGTATGATGCCGGGCGCTGCGGAACCTGTGTCCGGGAGAAAAAGTGATGATTATCAACTTAAATCATTTAAATAACCTAAAAAAGGGAAAAAGGAGGTAATGCAATGACCTTTACAAAAATTAATAGGAGTGCAGCTACCCTGACCAAAAACAGGACTGAAGGCTCCATCAGCCCCTTCAGTGGGATGTGTGTAACCTGTGTCGATGGCTGCATAGGAATGTGTGAAATCGGGAAATCCGCCTACCGTGGAACCGAAGTTCTCTACCCTCAACCTTTTGGAATAATAACCGCAGCTTCAGAAAAAGACTATCCAGTGGACCTTTCCCATTTCAATATAATGGGGACCGCAGCGGGAGCCTGGGGTGTGGAAGCCGACAGCGATAAAGCTACCTTCGAAAAAGTCTCAGTCGAAACGGCCATCGGACATGATAAAGGCATAAAACTACGTGTTCCTTTCGTTATCTCTGGGATGGGTTCAACCAACGTGGCCAAGCAGAACTGGGCCGGTTTGGCTATTGGGGCAGCTATCTCCGGGGCCATCCTGACTGTAGGCGAAAATGTCTGCGGAATGGATGAGGAAGCCGAAATCAGAAACGGGCGGGTGGTCCGTTCGCCTGATATGGAAATGAGGGTTAGATCCTTCCAGGATTGGTATGACGGCTACGGCACCGTGGTCGTGCAGGCCAACGTGGAAGATACCCGCCTCGGCGTCCAGGAATATGTGATCGAAAAATTAGGAGTCACCGCCGTGGAACTCAAATGGGGCCAGGGAGCTAAGGACATCGGCGGTGAAGTCAAGATTAAATCCCTGAAAAAAGCCCAGGATTTGAAGAAAAGAGGCTATATTGTTTTACCCGATCCTGAAGACCCCGCGGTCATTCAGGCCTTTGAAAAAGGCAGCTTTAAGGAATTTGAACGACACAGCCGTCTGGGTATGGTGGAAGAAGAGAGTTTTCTCAAGCGCGTGGAAGAGCTGAGAAAAGCCGGGGCTAAATATGTTTTTCTAAAGACCGGAGCCTACCGGCCGGCCGACCTGGCCAGAGCAGTCAAATATGCTTCCAAGGCAAAAATTGACCTGCTGACGGTGGACGGAGCCGGGGGAGGCACAGGAATGAGTCCGTGGCGGATGATGAACGAGTGGGGCATCCCGGGGGTTGAAATCTGGTCGCTAACCTATAAATACGCTGATTATCTGGCCAAAAAAGGTGAATATGTTCCGGATATAGTATTTGCCGGTGGTATTACTTTTGAAGACCAGATTTTTAAGGCTCTGGCTCTGGGAGCTCCTTACGTCAAAGCAGTCGGCATGGCCAGGTCGCCTCTGGCTGCAGCTATGGTTGGTAAAACCATTGGCAGCCGCATCAAAGACGGACAGATTCCCGTCTACGTTGAGCGATTTGGAAATTCGGTCGAAGAAATCTTCATCACCGCACCCGAACTTAAGAAGAGATTCGGTCAAAGGTTTGACGAGCTACCGCCCGGAGCCATAGGTGTTTATACCTATTTCAAGCGCCTCAACCAGGGACTGCGTCAGCTGATGGCTGGGGCCAGAAAATTCGCCTTAAGCTACATCACTCGAGACGACATTGGAGCTCTGACCATGGAGGCCGCCAGGATAAGCGGCATCAAGTACATCCAGGACATCGATAAAGAAGAAGTGGAGAAAATCCTAAATTCTTGATCTTTGCCTTAACCTGAACTTAAGGGCCCGCTCTCACAGAAGAGTGGGCCTATCGTTTAAGCTAAAATAATTCTGCCTTTCTCTTCCCCGACCAGCAAAAAATCCTGGTGTGAAAACATCCAGATAAATACTCCAGAAAGATTTAATTTTTCCCATTATCTGAAAAACTTAATATAGGTAAATAGTCAGGCCATAGACTTATACCGTGTTCTTATGGTATAAGAAAATGACTGAAACAAACCATGATTACAACAATAATTAGCCTGTTTATTCTGCTGTTCGCCATAACCATACACGAAGCCGCTCACGGCTGGGTAGCTTACCGCCTGGGTGACCCTACGGCTATGGCTTCAGGAAGAGTTACACTTAACCCAATAGCCCATATCGACCTCTTTGGCACCATCATTCTGCCCCTGCTGCTGGCAGTGTTCGGGGCCCCAGTTTTCGGTTGGGCCAAACCCGTCCCGGTTAATCCTCATTTTCTCCGTAACCCCAGACGGGACGGCTTCTGGATTTCTTTAGCCGGACCCGCTGCCAACATCATAGCAGCTGTTATTGCTCTACTTCTAATAATCTTGCTCAAAACTCTGACCCCGGTCACTACTACCACTCTTTACAATTTTCTGACCGCTCGAGGACCGGCTGCCGGACTCCAGCCCCTTCAGGGTCTGGTTATAATTCTTTTCTACCTGGTTTTAATCAATACTTACCTGGTGGCTTTCAACCTGATTCCCATGTATCCTCTGGATGGAAGCGGAGTCCTGGAGGGATTGCTGCCTGACCATCTGGCCGACCAGTATGCCAGGCTACGTCCTTACGGTTTTATAATTGTGGTGATCCTCATTTCAGTGGGATTTCTGGACCTGATCATCAGGCCTTTACAATACCTGATTCTGGGAATAATCTTTTTCTGAGAAAAACAGCTATGAGTGAAGCCCGTAAGAAAACCGTTTTGAGCGGGATGCGGCCAACCGGCCCGCTCCATCTTGGAAATTATGTCGGAGCCCTGCGGGGTTGGGTACGTCTGCAGGAAACCCACCGCTGCTTTTTCACCATAGTACCCTGGCACGCCCTGAGCTCCGAGTATGAAAACCCGAAAGTCATCAAAGAATACACTTTTGAAGTTGCACTCGACTGGTTAGCCGCCGGTCTGGACCCGAAAAAGTCGGTGCTTTTCATCCAGTCGGAAGTCAAGGAGCATGCCGAACTCCATCTTCTGCTTTCCATGATAACGCCCTTGTCCTGGCTGGAACGAGTACCTACTTTTAAAGAACAGCAACAGGAAATTCAGGACCGTGAGCTTAACACTTACGGTTTTCTTGGCTATCCCCTGCTGCAGACCGCCGACATAATTATCTATAAAGCTGAAGTGGTTCCGGTCGGGGAGGACCAGGCTTTTCACATTGAGCTGGCCAGGGAAATTGTCCGGCGGTTTAACCGCTTTTACGGAGAGGTTTTTCCAGAGCCTCAAATGCTGCTGACAGAAGTGCCAAAGCTGTCCGGGACTGACGGACGCAAAATGAGCAAATCCTACGGAAACGCCATCTATCTAAAAGACTCCCCAGAAACGATCCGCCAGAAAATTTCTCCCATGGTCACCGACACCCGCAGAAAAAGACGCAGCGACCCGGGTGAACCAGACGACTGTCCGGTGTTTACCCTTCATCGGGCTTTTGTCCCTGAAAGCCGGAGAGAAGAACTGGCTGCCGGGTGCCGGGGGGCTTCTATCGGCTGCCTGGACTGTAAGAAAGTGGTGATTGAGGCCCTAATAGAAGAATTTGCCAGTTTTAGAGAGAAAAGAAATTATTACGAAAAGCATCCAGAACTGGTCTGGGAAATATTCGAAGAAGGCAACAGGCAAGCCCGGGAAGTGGCCTCCCAAACCATGGAAGAGGTCAGACAGGCCATGGGTCTGGTTTTTCCCTTCAAGACCAAATCCTTTTCTAAAGAGAAACGCTGATGGAGCAGGAAATTCAGGAGCTTCAAGAAAACCAGGTAGAGACTCAAGTTTCCCAAGCGACAAGCGATGGTTATCAGGTTAAACTGGAAATCTTTGAAGGACCGCTTGACCTTCTTCTGTTTTTAATCCGCAAGAAAAAAATCGACATTCATGATATTCCCATAGCCGTCATTACCAGAGATTACCTGGAATACCTGGAAAAAAAAGACCAGATCAATCTGGACCGGGAAGCGGAATTTTTGCTGATTGCGGCCTTGCTGATTTATATCAAATCCCAGATGCTGCTGCCCCGGGAACAGGAAGCCGCCCGGGAAGATGACCCCCGGCAAATTCTGGTGGACCGTTTGCTGGAGTACCAGAAAGTCAAGATAGCCTGTTCTCTTCTCCGGGAAAAAGAGGAAGACCAGCTTCAGCGCTGGAGAAGAACTTTCCTACCGCCAGTAGCCCGACCCGATGAGCTGGATCTGCTCGAAGTCAGCCTTTTTGACCTGGCCGAGACTTTTTTCCTCATTCTGAAAAGAAAAGAAAAAGAGAATTTCCAGATAATAAAGGGAAAAGATATTTCGGCAGAGGAAAAGATGAAGGAAATGGTTCACTATCTGGAAAAGCACGGCTCTATGGACTTTCTGGAGTATTTTGAAAATCAGGAAACTCTGGAAGAAGCCCTGGTTTCCTTTTTCTGTTTATTAGAACTGATCAAAAACCACACTGTGATTGCCGTCCAGGAACAGCTGTTTCAGACCATTAGGGTCTGGCTGCGAAAAACCCGGCAACTTTCACACCCTCACGGATCCAGCCATGAATGAACAACTTAAAGCCATTCTGGAAGTGTTGATTTTTATTTCTCAGGAACCACTTACCATTAGTAAAATAAAGGAAGTCCTGGGTGAAATCCCGGAAGAAGAACTGGAAGAAGCTCTACAATCCCTGGTTTCTGATTATCAGCAAGGTCAGCGTGGAATCCAGGTAATAAAAAGCGGGGGCGGTTTTATTTTTACCACCAAGCCGGAATATGACCAGTGGGTCCGACGCTATCTTCAGATTGAAAAGAAGACCAAGCTATCCTCAGCCGCCCTGGAGACTCTCAGTATCATAGCCTATCATCAGCCGATCACCCAGGCAGAAATCTCAGCCATCAGGGGAGTGGACTCGACCTATTCCCTTAAAACTCTACTTCAGAAGAAGCTGATTAAAATCGTCGGCCGGAAAAAGGCTCCTGGAAATCCCCTGGTTTACCGGACTACCGAAAAATTTCTGCAGTACTTTGGACTGAACAGTCTGGATGATTTGCCGAAAGAAGAAGAAATTGCTAAAATCCTGGAGGAAGAAAAAGAGACTGTTTCTTAGCTCTAAGTAGAGAATTTTCCAGCACTTAGGGTTGACAAAGCGGCCTAACTTCTATAGTATTAGAAGCTATTCTTTAATCGTAATATTCAATGGAAATTATCATTGCCAGAAATAGCGGATTTTGTTATGGAGTAAAAAGGGCCTTGCAACTTTCCAGAAAAGCGGGGCAAAGTCAAAAAAACCGCATTTTTAGCTGGGGAGAACTAATCCATAACCCTGAAGTCATAAAAAAGCTGGAAAAAGACGGCATCCAGGTGGCTAATTCCCTGTCCCAGCTAAAGCCTGGCGATACTGTCATCATCCGGAGCCATGGCGTTTCCCCGGCTGTTTATCAAGCTTTAAGGAAAAAAAGGGTCAGGTTGATTGACGCCACCTGCCCGATAGTCAAAAAAATCCAGAAAACCGTGGCTGCTCTAAGCCGTCGGGCCGGTGAAATAATCATCGTCGGCAACAGAAACCATCCAGAAATTCAGGGTCTACTCGGCTACAGCCGTGGCAAAGCCCGGGTGGTGGAGAATGTCGAACAGGCCGGCCAGCTGCCATTTAAGAAAAAAAGAGCTGTCCTGGCCCAATCCACCCAGGATGGTGAGCTCTTCAGCCAGGTGGTAGAAACACTGGTGAATAAGACTGCTGAACTTAGCGTCTTTAATACCATCTGCCAGAGCACCAGAGTCAGGCAGGAAGCAACTGCCGAACTGGCTCGCCGGGTTGACACTCTGTTAATCATCGGCGGGAAAAACAGTTCCAACACCAACAAGCTCTATCAAATCTCCAGCCGGCTTCTTCCCAGGACCTACTTTATAGAATCACCCGAAGAAATCACCCCTGAAATGATTCAGGGGGCCTCATATATAGGGATTTCAGGAGGAGCCTCCACTCCTCCTGAGGTTATTAAAAAAACTGTTTCAGCTATCAGCCATAGCTACAAACAGAATTCTCAACAGGAGAAAGTGACCCATGACTGACATCAAAAAGAACCTCCCAACCGAAGACCAGCTTTCCCCGGAAGACTATGAACGTCTTCTCGAGAAGTACCATCTTTCTGACCAGGAACTGACAGCTGGAAGCCTGGTCCGCGGCCGGGTGGTGAAAAAAACCCCGACCCACCTGCTGCTGGACATCGGACACAAGACTGAAGGGGCTATACCTCTCGAAGATTTTCGACGTCCCAAAGAATTTGAAGAAATCAAAGTTGGCAGCAATATTGAAGCCATTTTGGAAAAATCCAGACCTCAGGATGGTTATTTTCTCCTATCCAAAAGAAAAGCTGATACCCAGAGGGCCCTGGAGCAACTGGAGAAAGCTTATCATTCCAATAACTGGGTCACCGGAACGGTTGTGGCCAGAGTCAAGAATGGCTACACGGTAGACGTGGGTCTGGAGGCTTTTCTACCTGAGGCCCATGCCGACCTCCGGCCTTTAAAAGACCCCGAGTCCCTGATTGGCCAGAGCCTGAAGTTTAAGGTTATGAAATTTAACCGCAAAGAAGAAGATGTAGTGCTATCCAGGAAGCTTCTTCTCCAGGATGAGCGTGAAAAAAGAAAACGCCGGGTTTTTAGCCGTCTGGTCAAAGGTGAGAAGGTAAAAGGCACAGTCAGGTCCCTTACCAGCTTTGGAGCCTTTATTGACCTTGGCGGAGTGGAGGGGCTGCTTCACATTTCTGATATGAGCTGGGGTAAAATCAATCACCCCTCAGAAATATTCCAGGTTGGACAGGAAGTTGAGGTTGTAGTCCTGGATTTTAATGAGACTGAAGAAAAGATTTCTCTTGGCTATAAACAGCTGACTCCAGACCCATGGTCAAACGTTCAGGAAAAATACCAGCCCGGAATCAAAGTTACCGGCCGGGTGGTCAGCCTTACCGATTTTGGAGCTTTCGTGGAACTGGAAAAAGGTGTGGAAGGGCTGATTCATGTTTCGGATCTGAGCTGGTCAAAGAAAATGGTTCATCCGAAGAAAGTACTGGCAGTCGGGCAGGAAGTTACGGTTCAGGTGCTGGAAGTCAACCCCGAAAGCCGCCGGATTTCTCTAGGTTTAAAGCAAGCCATGCCTCATCCACTGGAACTTTTTGCCCAGAAATATAACCCGGGTTCTCGGATTAAAGGCAGGGTTACTAGCCTGACTGATTTCGGAGCTTTTGTTCAGGTAGATAAGGACATTGAAGGGCTAGTCCATATCTCTGACATCAGCTGGGAAAAAATCAAACATCCATCCGAGAAACTTAAAGTCGGAGAAGAGGTGGAAGTGGTCCTGCTCAATGTCGACCTGGAAAAGCAGAAAGTGTCCCTGGGTATCAAACAGTTAGAAGGCGATATCTGGGAAGACTTCTTCCAGAGGCAAAAAGTTGGCGATGTGCTCAAAGTGAAAGTAGCCAGAGTTGCTGATTTTGGTGTTTTTGTGGAAATTGTCCCGGGCATAGAAGGGGTGGTCTTTAATTCCGAACTGGACGAAAATCGGATAGAAAATCCGGCCGAGGTGTTCAGGCCAGGTGATGAAAAACTGGCCAAAATAATCAAGCTCAACCCCCAGGCCAGGAAGATCTCTCTGAGCTTCCGTCAGGCCCAGATGGATCTGCAGAAAAAAGAATTTCAGAAATACCTGGAAAATCAGGGTGACCGCTTGACTCTGGGAGACCTTTTAAGAGAACAGTTGAAAAATTTACCGAATAAGGCCAACGGCAAAAAGGAGGGTGAATCATGATTAAGGCCGACCTGATTAACATAGTTTCAAAAGAGCTAAACATCTCCAAACAGGAAGCGGAAATGGGAGTTAATCTGTTTTTTGAGGCCATCAAAGAGGCTATTCTGAAAGGAGAAGAGATTGAATTCAGAGGTTTTGGCAGCTTTCGCTTCCGGCAAAGAGCTGCCCGGTCCGGTCGTAATCCCAGAACGGGAGAAGAGGTCAAAGTCCCGCCCAAAAAAGTCCTCTATTTTAAGCCTTCTAAAATTCTAAAGGAGATGCTCAATCAGAATAGATGAGATACTGCACCGCCCCCTGGAGACAGACCTACGTGAAAAATTCACTAAAACAGAAAAAATGCATTTTTTGCCAGGCCCGGAAAAACAAAAATGATGAAGAGGCCCTGATTCTCTACCGCGGCCAGCACAATTTTGTCATAATCAACCGTTTTCCCTACACCACCGGCCATCTGATGATTGCACCCCACCGACACCTGGCTGACTTCGCCCGGGCACCCAGAGAGGTGGTTCAGGAATCTACGGATTTAATCCAGCTGGTGTTACGAATTTTAAAAAAGTGTTACCGTCCATATGGTTTTAACATTGGGATGAACCTGGGTCAGCCGGCCGGGGCCGGAGTGGCCGGTCATTTTCACATTCACGTAGTCCCTCGCTGGCCTGGAGATTCTAACTTTATGCCCATCATCGGAGAAACCCGCGTCTTCTGTGAAGACCTGAAGACCACCTACCTCCGGCTGAGACCTTACTTTGCCCGGGAAGAAAAGAGACAGGAGAAATAACCATGCTTAAAACGATGCGGAAAAACGTCAAATCACTGGCCCCAGTGCTCTGGATTGTAATAGCCACTTTTATCATTGCTATCTTTGCCGTCTGGGGTGGGGCCGGTCGCTTAGGCGAAGCCCGGCAGGCTAACACCATCGCTCAGATAGGCAAAAAAGATATCACCGCCGAAGATTATTTTCAGGTTTTGCGGCAGAGAATCGAACAGATGAAAAGAGAATACCCGAGCTTAAACCCCACCCTGCTCCGCCAGCTCAACCTGCCCATGCAGATTCTTGAACAGATGGTCAACCAGCAAGTGCTTCTCTACATAGCCAGAGATATGGGGCTCAAGGTTACTGACCGGGAAGTTCAGGAAAGAATAATGTCTTTTCCCATTTTTCAGAGAGAAGGCAAATTCGTCGGCTTTGAGGAATATAAAAGAATTCTTGACTGGAACCACATTCCCCTGCAGAAGTTTGAGGAGAGCCTGAGAGAGGAAATTCTGCTCAACAAGGTGGTTCAGCTCCTGACCGCCGGAGTGGCCGTCACCGAGGATGAAGCCTGGGAAAATTACCGCAATCAGAATGAGACTGTTAAAATAGAATATCTGGTGGCTTCCACTGATAAGATAAAACTGGACATAGAACCGACTGAGGAAGAACTGAAGTCTCATTTTGAAAAGAATAAAGCCAAATATCGGGTTCCAGAAAGAAGAGAAGGAAAAGTGGTTTTCCTGAAGACCGAGGAGCTAAAAAAGGAAATCACTGTTTCTGAGTCAGAAATCGAAAAATACTACCGCGATAACCTCAACCAGTTCAAAGAACCAGGGCGAACCAGGGTAAGTCGGATTTACCTGACATACAGTGAAGCCGACAAAACCCAGGCTCAATCTCTGGGCCAGATTTTAAAAACCAGGCTGGAAGGCGGGGAAGATTTCAGTGAGCTTGCTTCTCTGTACTCCAAGGATGAAAAAGCCAAAAACGGTGGAGACTGGGGCTACTATGATTGGCAGAGCTTCACCCCTGAAGAAATTCAAGCAGTAAACAGACTGGAAGCCGGGCAGGTTTCAGAACCACTTGACCTTGGCTACGCTATCTCCATCTTAAAAGTTACTGAAAAAATGCCGGAAATCACCCGTTCCCTGGCTGAAGTGAAATTCATGATTCAAAATAACCTTCTTGAACAAAAAGCCCGAAACCGAGCCACGGAAAGAGTGGAAAAACTGGCCCGGGTAGCCAGGAAAACCAAGAACCTGGAGCAGGCTGCCAGAAGAGAAGGCCTGCTAGTTCAGGATACCGGTTTGCTAAAGAATGGAGAACCTCTGAGCGGAATAGATTCCTCCGGGACCCTGAGCCAGACTCTGTTTGAACTCAAAGAAAAAGAAATCTCCTCACCGGTCTTCACCTACGAAGGTGTGGGCCTGGTCCAGCTAACCAGGATAGACCCTGAACATCCGGCCTCTTTTGAAGAAGCCAGAGCCCAGGTTAAGGAAAACCTGATCTCAGAAAAGAAAAAGGCAATCGCCAGAGAAAAGCTGGCCTCACTCAAATACGGACAAGCGGTTAACTGGGAGGAGTTTGCCAGTAAAAATGGACTTGAATATAAAAGGGCTGAAAGTCATAAGCGAGGTCAGTACCTTAGTCTGATAGGTGATACCAAAGAGGTGGATAATCTGGTCTTCACTCTGCCTCTCAATCAACCGAGCGAGCCATTCGAGCTTACCGAAGGTCTGGCTGTGCTGAGAGTACTAGAAAGAAAGGAAGTCTCCAGAGAAGAATTTGAAAAGATCAAAGATCAGGAGCTGCAGAATCTTCTGGGGCAGGCCCGGGAAATGTTCCTGTTCAGCTACCTGCAAAAGGTAAGAGAGGATATGAAAATCCGGGTCAACTACGAGCTGTTTACCAAAATTACCGATGATGTTCTTGCTCGAATAAGCGAATAAACCCTCTTTGTAATAAAAAAAATTTATCTATTAAGGAGGGCAAATGGAGACTTCCAAAAAATCCCTGCCGCCAGAGGCTTACCGCGAGCTTGGCCCTGGCGAAAAGTACGTTCCCCTGGTACCGGCTGAAAAAATAATCCCCGAAGTTACTGTTCGTTCGGTTCTTTGGGGTTTGTTTATGGCCGTTTTCTTCACCTTTTCTATGGCTTACCTCGGTTTGAAAGTCGGAACGGTACCCGAAGCGGCCATTCCGATTGCCATTCTGGCCGTGGGTATTGGCTACGCCTACTCCCGAAAAAACACTATTCTGGAAAATGTCATCATTCAGTCTATCGGAGCTGCCTCAGGGGCACTGGTGGCTGGAGCCATCTTCACCATTCCGGCTCTTTTCATCATAGGTTTGCCAATTGACATTTTTAAAATCTTTCTCTCTACTTTTCTGGGAGGCTGCCTGGGAATTCTGTTTTTGATTCCCTTAAGACGGTATTTCTGTGTCGAACAACACGGTAAATTACCCTTCCCGGAAGCTACCGCCACTACAGAAATCCTGGTCTCAGGAGAAGGTGGTGGCGACCAGGCCAAGCCTCTGATTCTTGGAGTGGTGATTTCTGGAATTTATGAATTCCTGGCCATCGGGGTTAGGCTCTGGGATGAAATCATAACTTTCCGTTTTCTGCCTTTCATGGACAAGCTGGCAGAAAAGAGCAAGATGGTGCTGAAGATAGACGCTCTATCGGCTTTCCTTGGTCTGGGCTATGTCATAGGACTTCGTTACAACGCCATTATTGTGGCCGGGGGACTGCTGTCACATTTCGGCTTCATCCCGGTCATCTGGTTCCTGGGACAGCATTTCCCGGAAGCAGTTTATCCCGGAAAAATTCCCATAGCTGAGATGAGTGAGGTTCAGATTTTCACCACTTATGTCCGGAACATAGGCATCGGAGCCATTTTTATGGCTGGAGTTTTAGGAATAATTAAATCAATGCCCATTATGGCCCGGGCCTTCTCTCTCGGCTTCAAAGAAATACTCAAGGGAAAACAGGTCGCAGCTGAACCGGTGCGGACCGACCGGGACCTGAAGATGTCCACCATCATTACTGGAATCCTACTTACAGCTTTGGCTATTTTCTTCTACTTTATGTGGATTTCTAATCTGAAATTTGCCCTGATAGGGGTGGTCATCTGCCTGCTTTTATCTTTCCTGTTTACCACGGTGGCAGCCACAGCTATAGCCATTGTGGGCACCAACCCAGTTTCAGGAATGACTCTTATCACCATAATTCTCTCCAGCGTCATCCTGATTGGAGCCGGATTATCAGGTAATGAAGGTATGGCGGTTGCCTTGCTGATAGGAGCGGTGGTCTGTACAGCACTGGCGGTCTCAGGCAGCTTTATCACCGACCTGAAAATCGGCTACTGGATCGGAGCCACCCCACGCAACCAGGAAAGGTTTAAGTTTGCTGGCATTCTGGTTTCTGCCCTGACCGTTGGAGTGGCTATTTTCATCCTGGATAAAGCCTTCTCTTTCCAGAGCGGAGCCCTGGCGGCCCCTCAGGCCAATTTGATGGCTGCAGTTATCAAATCGCTGATGTCAAGAGAACCAGTTACCTGGCTTCTCTACGGGATAGGAGCCTCTATAGCCATCGTGGCTGAGCTGTGCAAAATTCCTCCGCTACCCTTAGCTCTGGGTATGTACCTGCCCCTTCACCTGACCACTCCCCTTCTGGTCGGAGGTTTCCTGTCGCATCTGGTTAAGAAATCCAGCCCGGACAGAGAAGTGGCTGAAAAACGTCATAACCGAGGGATGCTGATTTCTTCCGGCTTTATCGCCGGTGGTGCTCTGATGGGAGTAGTCCTGGCTGTATTAAAACTGGCAAATCTTGACCACTACCTAAGTCTGGGAATTCCTATGGTGCTGGAGAACGGCAAGTGGGTTGACGGACTCCCCGCCAGCTGGTATACCCAGTACGGCCAGATAATCAGTCTGGCGGTCTTTATTCTCCTGATAGGTTTCGTTTACTTGCAATCTAAAAAAGCTAAATAAAATCAAAGGAAGGTTAATATGAAAGGCAATAAACTTTATCAGGCAGCCGAAAAGGCTATTTTCCAATCATTAAAGCTTAAGCCTAAAGAAAGTTTTCTGCTGGTCACCGATAAACATAAGATGGAAATTGCAGAAGCTCTGGCTTTTTATGCTAAAAAGGCCGGGGCTGAGACCACTACCTACCTGATGACTGAAACTCTGCGACCTATTACTGCCCCAACTAAATTGTTTAAATTGCTGACAGAAAAAGCTGATGTCATCACCTACCTTCTCGATGCCAGAATTGAAGAAAAACCTTTCCGGGGCTTCATGGTCAGCCAGGGAATGAAGTTAAGTCGCATCTGTATGATGCCCGGAATAACTGTGGATATGATGGAGCGGCTGGTTAATATTGATTTCCACAAAATGAATGAATTTACCAAGAAAGTCATCAAAGCCATGAAGGATGCCGACCGGGTAATTGTGGAAAACGAAGCTGGAACGAATATCAGTTTTAGCGTCAGGGGCCGGGAATGGCACAACGACAACGGCGACATCAGCAAGAAAGGAAAACATGGTAACCTGCCGGCCGGCGAATGCTACACCTGCCCGGTGGAAGAAACCTTTACTGGAAAAATTGTTATCAACCTGATTGATGATAAACTGGGACATGGCGAGATGGAATTCAAAGAAGGACGCCTGGTGCGCTGGAAGGGTAAAGGGATAGAAGAAATTGTCAAAAACATTGGCCGGGATGAAACGGGGTTCATCATCGGTGAGTTTGGCATCGGCACTAACCCCGGCGCCCGCATCTGCCCCAACATGCTGGAGGCCGAAAAAGCTTATGGAACAGTCCATTTTGCCATCGGAGACTCCTACGGCCTGGGAAAAAATAAAAGTAAGCATCACTATGATGCTCTGGTTGACAAAGCAACTATCATCGCTAAGGGGAAATACATCGCCAAGAATGGCAAGTTCTTAATTTAAGTCAAAGACCATCTGTTCAAAGTTTGCCAGATTGAGGCTGGCTTTGCGGAAACAGAATAGATAGAAAAAACTAATAAAGTCATTTTAGCTTGATTATTAAACCGCTTTGAAGCGGTTGATAGTAATTGGCAATAGATCTTAGATGGCAAGGGAGGTGGGCAGGATGAAGGGTTTTGACCTGAAACAGCTCTTGCCTCTTTACAATGAGCTGGGAACTTTGAAATATGGAGGAACGCTGGATTTTTCCAGGCTGGAAAAAATTATGGAGCCCATCAGGCTCGGAAGCCAGGAACTTTCAATAGAGCATCTCATGGCTTTAAAAGAAGACACTCACTTTCCGTCCTGGTGGAAGCTGCCCGAGATAAAAACTGAAGAGTTGAATTCTCTTAGAGGCTTATTTAAGAACCTTAATCCCCTGGACTTCAAGGTCATTCAGAAACTATTTGAAATCTTCAAAAACATTGAAATTATGTCCTGCTTGCTGCGACTAATCTGCCCAAAACACTACGGAATTTACAGCGCCCCGGTTGAGAATCTGCTGTCTATTAAAGCCGAAACTCCAGTCAAAAAATACCTGATTTATCTGCAAAACCTGGGGGAACTTCAGGAGCATTACAATTTCGAAAGACTGGCTGAAGTGGACATGTCTCTCTGGGCTCTTTGCTGTATTCTGAATGAAGATTTTCTCCAGCAAAACCCGCTTTACCATCAAATCTACGAAGAATATCTTAAGACTACCAATCCGATAAAAAAAATCTCCGCCCGCAATGCTCTCCAGCACATCCGCCGAGAAAACCTAATCTACCTGGACCTGGCTGAAATTTTCCTGGATACTGACCCGGAAATTGCCGGTATCCTGGCAGGGAAAGAACTGGAAGGCCTGGTTAACAGATTATATCTGGAAATTCAGGTCAGACATAAACTTTACCCAACCACTAAAATTCCGGAGAAGCTGGATGAGCTAGCCAGGAGAAAAATCATCAGCGACCAGGTAAAAGACGAACTGATTAGCTGGTGGGATACCAGGAATAAAGCAGTTCACTGGGACCTGGCTCAGGCCGAGGGCTGGAAACTGGAAGGCTTGCATCAGAGAGTTCGGGAGATGATAGCCGGGCTGAGAAGCCTGAGAGAAAAACTTTTTGACTGACATATAATTTCCCAGAAAGCTCTGACCGCAGGCCAACGTCCTGGAAATCTCAATCAATCCACCAAAATTTGGGCTTTACTTTGATTAGCCCAGCAGTTTTAATCGATTACCCTCTTGTAGCTTCTTGAATCCACTGAGGAAAGTTTCAGTAAATTGTTTTTTGTTTGAAATTTTCCAGAAAATAAAGTTATATTTTTAACTTAAATCTAACCTGAGGAGACTGAAAGATGATTAGAAAGACCTCAAGTTTTAAGTTCCCCAAAAATTTGATGCCACCCAACATCTACCTTCTATTTTTATGCTTTTTGCTGATATTCCCGCTCCAGGCAGTTTCTGTCGAGATTCCTTCCCCGGAAAAATACCTGGGCCATAGGGTCGGTGAGGATTTCAAGCTGGCCAACTGGAAACAGATCAGCGAATACTTCAGACTGCTGGACGAAGCTTCTGACCGCATTAAGGTGGTGGAGCTTGGCCAGACCACTCTTGGCCGACCCCTCATTATGGCCATCATCACCTCTGAGGAAAACATGCCGGAATTAGAAAAGTACCGAAAAATCCAGGCACGGCTGCATGACCCGCGAGTGCTGCAGCCGGGTGAAAAAGAGCGCCTGATAAAGGAAGGTAAAGCCATAGTCTACATCAGCTGTTCCATTCATTCCACAGAAATAGCTGCTTCTCAGATGTCAATGGAGCTGGCTTACAAACTGGTCAGTGAAAACACTCCGGAAATAAAAAAGATTCTTTCAGAAGTAATACTCCTTCTTATTCCCTCGGCCAACCCGGATGGTATTGACCTGGTTACTGACTGGTACTACCGCACTTTGGGAACACCCTATGAAGGGAGCAGCATGCCCTGGCTTTATCACTACTACACCGGTCATGATAACAATCGCGACTGGTTTATGCTGACCCAGAAAGAAACCCAGCTCATGGCCCGGGTTCTCTACCAGGAATGGTTCCCCCTGCTGGTTTATGATGTGCACCAGATGGGCTCCACCGGCCCGAGATTTTTTCTCCCCCCTTATCAGGACCCCATTAATCCCAACCTCGACCCCCTGCTGCTCAGAGAACTATACCAGCTGGCTGGAGAAGCAGTCCTAAGCCTTACAAAAGAGGGGAAAACCGGGGTGGCTACCAACACTATCTTTGATGGCTGGTACAACACGGCCAACAGGGCAGCCCCGCTCCGGCATAATGCACTGGGAATTTTATCGGAAGCAGCCAGTGCCAACATCGCCTCACCAATATTCATCAGACCATCGGAGATAAGAGTTTCCGGGGCAGGAAACGAAATCCAATCAACTTACCTTGAACCATGGCCTGGAGGCTGGTGGCGGCTGCGCGACATAGTTGATTACGAGTTGATAGTCGCCACTTCTTTTCTTAAGACCATCGCCAGCCACAAAGAGAAATACCTGGGAAATTTCTGCCTTTTCGCCGAACGGCAAATCCAGAGGGGTCTGAACGAGCCTCCATATGCCTATCTTATCCCTGAAAACCAGAAAGACCTGCCCACTGCCTTGAAGCTGATTGAGGTCATCCAGAAAAACGGAGCCGAAGTTTATCGGGCCGAAAAGTCCTTTAAGGCTGATGGTCTGGAGTACCCGGCTGGAACTTACGTCATACCCTTAGCCCAGCCCTACAGGGCCTTTATCAAAGACCTGCTGGAAAGTAAAGCCTATCCCCTGCCACCCGGTAGGGACCCAGCTCAATACCTGCCTTATGATGAAGCCAGCTGGACCCTTCCTTTTCAGATGGGGGTAAAAGTTGTTGAGGTAAATAACAAATTTGAAACTGCTCTCAAACTTTTACCACCGGTCAAAATCCCTGACAGCCATCTACAGGGAAGTGGTAGGAAGTATTTCATAGTTGACAGCAGTCCCAACAACACAGTTGTTTTAGCCAATCGCCTGCTCAAGAAAAAAATTCCGGCAGGCTTTACTGATAAAAAAGTTAAAGCCGGAAACAGAAATTTCCAGGCCGGAAGCCTCGTAGTGGAGCAGTCAAAACTTAGCCTGAACCAACTCAAGACTTTGTCCTCTGGTTTAGGACTTAGCATTGGAGCAGTGGATTCCATTGAACCGGCCCGGTTAAAGCCTCTTGCCCCTTACCGCCTGGCTGTTTATCAGCCCTGGACGGCTTCTATGGATGAGGGCTGGATCCGCTGGGTTCTTGAACAATTTGAGTTTGACTTTAAGGTTATCCACAACGATGAAATAAAAGCCGGCGAGCTGGAGAAAGATTATACCCATATTATTCTGCCCAATCTCAGCTCAAGAGTAATCCTGGAAGGGAGAAGAAAGGGAGAGGTTCTCCCTGAATATGCCGGAGGCATAGGAGCTGAGGGAGTAGCTGCCCTCAACGCCTTTGTTAGAAAAGGAGGAATTCTACTGGCAGTTGAAAACTCGGCCGATTTCGCCATTGATTATTTTGGGCTTCCGGTTAAAAACATCATAGAACCCAGACGCTCAAGAGCTGAGAGTGCGGCTGCACCTACTTCTTCCGATAGAGTAAGAGTCTATTCGCCTGGTTCAATTCTCAGGGTTATGGTTGACAACTCCAGGAGCGAGACATATGGTTTTGAAGAAGAAGCGGCTATTTTCTCCTACTTCAGTCCGGTTTTTGAAACGGCAAAACAGGAAGACAGCCGGCTATCACTGGTCGGCAGAATCTCGGTCCTGGCCTGGTATCCGCCTTCTGACCCTCTGCTCAGCGGCATTCTCATAAACGGAGATAAGCTCAAACAAAAAGCGGCTGCCCTGAGCTGTGAATTCGGTCAGGGGAAAATAGTCCTGCTGGGCTTTGATGTCATCCACCGGGCTCAGGCTCATGGTAGTTTTAAGTTCCTGTTCAATCCGATAATCTACCGCTGAACTTGAAATCCCGGGCCAGGGCTCAGAAGTAAACTTATCTTGCCTTAAAGACAACGGGAGTAAAGGAACTTTTCCTCGGCACGAAATTTCTTCTCTAATCAGCGGCGACCTGAGGTTGGAATGATTTTTGCACAGTTTGAAGCCGAAAGTAGGTCCCGATGAAAAACCTAAAATCTATAACTTCTTTTTTTTTAACTGCTTTAATGAGTCTGACCTTTTTAGTCGGACCGCCAGAAGTAATAGCTAATTCCGAAGAGAGTCTCTGTCAGATTATCTATTACCGTTGCGTCTTTGAGGCTTTAGCTGCTGAACAGGGCATTCTGGCCACCGTCAGAGCTCTTGAAGAATGCGAATTGAAGTTTGCTGTATGTCAGGTTATTATGACTATAAGGATTCGCTAAACTAAAACCAGGTTAATTTCCAGCTTGAAATAGATCGGTTAAAAGGTTAATTTTAGCATCTTCCGGGCTAGATCAAAAAATTTTTACTGATATCAGGGAGGTCACTCCGTGAGCGAAAGGAAGATAAAAATTGCTCTGGTTCAACTGGCTTGCTCCAAGGACCAAGGCCAAAACCTGAAGAAAGGACTGACTCGACTGGAAGAAGCTGCTGCCAAAGGCGCCCGGGTTGTAGTCTTTCCGGAGCTTTCTTTCCTTCCGTTTTTGCCCCAGCATCCGGCTGAGTCCGGTTTTGAAAACTGGGCTGAACCGGTGCCCGGTCCCACCACAGAAATCCTGGCCAGAAAGGCCGCTGACCTGGGAGTCGTGGTTATTTTCAATCTGCTGGAAATCCAGGCCGGGAAAACCTATGACTCTTCACCGGTCATAGACTGCAAAGGCCGCCTTCTGGGAATAAACCGAATGGTCCACGTCCTGGAAGCTCCGGGTTTTCATGAAAAAGGCTATTACACTCCTGGAGACCTGGGAGCCGGGGTCTTCGAAACTCCAGTGGGGAAAATTGGTATAGCCATCTGTTACGACCGCCATTTCCCCGAATACCTGAGAGCCCTGGCTCTGAAAGGAGCCGAGCTGGTAGTCATCCCGCAAGCTGGAGCCCGAGGGGAATGGCCTCCGGGCCTTTTTGAGGCTGAACTTCAGGTAGCCTCATTCCAGAACGGTTATTTCTGTGCCCTGGCCAATCGAGTAGGAAAAGAAGACTGTCTTGAGTTTGAAGGTGGCTCCTTTATAACCGACCCTTCTGGAATAATTTTAGCTCAGGCCAGTAAAGAGAAAGAAGATCTGTTAATTGCAGAAATTGATTTCAGCCTTCTTGAAAAGTGCCCGGCCCGGAAATATTTCCTGAAAGACCGTCGTCCAGAAATCTACCTCTCACTCTAAACCGCCAGGCTGGAGTTCTGGTTTTTCCCAGAACCGATTCAGGGGTATAATAGGATTGTAAACAAGTTTCAGAGATGAGAAAGGAGATCTTTGATGAGGAGAAAATCATTACTGGGCTTCGGACTCATTTTAAGCCTGCTGATATTACCAGCCCTGGCCAACAAGTCGGCCGTATCCATTGAAGCTCCTGAGACAGTTAAAGCCGGCCAGGAGGTCACAGTTGTCATAAAAGTTAACCATCGCGGCAACAGCAGCCTACATTACACTAACCGGCTGGTGGTCCTGGCCAACGGTAAAGAAATCGCCCTCTGGAATTTTTCCTCAAACAACCGACCGGAAGCAGAGAATTTCACCCGAGAAATTAAACTCAGGATTGAGACCGAAACAGAAATAAAGGCTGAAGCCAATTGTAACCTTCATGGCAGTGCCGGTCCAGCTTCAGTCAAGATTAAAGTCGCGGAATAAAGGGGGAGGATATGACCATTGCCGGAATATCGGTGGTTTTGCTTCTGGGTATACTTAACTTGATTTTGATAATTTTCCAGGTGAGTACCGGAAAGAAATGGATAAAAGTCAATTTCGCCTGGCACCGCCGTTTGGGAGTATTGCTTCTACTGACAGCCGTAGCTCATGCTGTCCTGGCTTATCTTTCCCGCTAATTCCCCGGAAACCACAAGCTTTTTAAGATTGGATTGAGTTATTTGATCAACGTGGGCCTTCGGATTTATCATCCTATTAGCATCCTATTAGTTTTCAATGCGGTTGGCTGGTAGAATTTCAAAAGGCAGTAAATTTGAAATGTTTTGAAGGCTGGTCAGTTATTCCCTGATTCGTAAGCCCGGTTACTCTCAATCTTTTAACAAAATCTGATACAGGCTCAGGCGAGCAGTCTGGAATTCAACTTTCTGCCCGCTCCGGGTGAATTCCACGGGAGTGCCGCCAGTAGCCATGTTGCCCGAAAAATATTCTGCTATTGGCCCAAGGCTTAAAACCTGAATCTCCTTCCAGCCGGACGGCAGGTGCACCACCGCTTTCAGTGTGGAATTAGTCGGGTTGATAATTCGGATTTTGCCCTCATCATCCCAGATTTCCTGCAGGTCAAAATGCTCTACCCGGGCTCCTTTTTCAAAAATTTTCAGGTACGGAATCTCGTAAAGATTGGAAACAATCACCAGTCCATCGTCGTCTTCATAGAACTTCCGGCTGTAGGTATTGTAGTGTCCACAGAATTCATAACGTCCTCCGGTAGCTTCTTTCATCTTCTTGTTGGCTTCAAGAGTGTGCCAGAGAAGTTGATGAGCATAATCAAGATACATCTTTTTTCCAGTGTGTTTATAACCAGCCACCAGAGCTTCCATTATCCAGGGTATATAAGTCGGGGCTGTAGCCACAGAAGAATCAGTCCCTGTGGTAGGTTCTCCAAATTGCCCGGTCCAGTCGCCGTTCTTACGGGTCACCCCTCCCTTTAACCAGCTGAATTCACCCTCATATTTATCCATATGAATGAAAGACATCAGCAGAGCATCAAGGACTTTTTCAGCTTCTTTTAACCACTTGGTGTTGCCCGTGTAATCATAAATCCGGTAAAGAGCCTTAGAGGCAAAGGCATAGACGTTGACCGAGGGTTCTCCAGCGTGGTCTTCAAGAAAAAGCCCGTAATTTTCCAGAACGTGGACCTGATTTTCCATGGCTTCCACCGCCCGGTCAAGATACTTCTTATCACCGGTAAAGGAATAGGCACTGAGCATAACATCAATACCAAACTCGCAGGCATCAAAGGTGTTCAGATCATCTTTCCATATAAGCTTTGGCGGTCTGGTAGACGGGTCTACCACCGCTCGCCAGTACCATCTTTTGCCTTCCGGATTCCACATCAGCCCGGAGTATACTTTCTCAAAATTGGTTAGAAGAACTTCTTTAATTCTGGGATTACCGGTTAACGGATATTCAGCAAGCAGTGATTCAACGTTATAAGGTTGAGACCACAGAAAACATTGCCTCTGCTTGATATCCACAGTCTGATCCATAAAGTAGCCGTAGAAAGGATGATCTGGTGAATTCCAGCGCATTTTTTCCACATAATATCGGTTAGCGTTTATAGTATATTTCAGCCAGGTCCTATCTCCGGTCACGTAAAACATGGTCATAAAAGCCTTGCCGGTCATCTCGTTGTGCCAGTCGTTGGTAGGCCACTCATAGGCGTGGTAAATCCAGCCCTCTTTAGTTATGGTCCTGGGCACATTTTTTGTAAAATACTCCTCAACTTCATCCAGATTAACTCTTTCAAAAGTTATTTTATTGTCTCTGAGATAGCGTTCGTAACGGCTATAGATATTTTCGTTAGAAAAAGTAGCTACCAGATTAAAGCTGGCTTCCTCAGCCGGTTTCAATTTAGTTGCTTTCCAGACAAAAAGTCCGTGCTGATGGAGAATCCACCAGCCACCGGTAAAATAATTGCCAGTAGTATCCCGCTTGATTTTCCAGGGCAACATTCCGGACCCGGCCAGACCATCGCCCCTTACAGTGAAAGTGAAATTATCCGTAAATCCTAAGGGTTCTATCTTTCGACAGGGAAGAAGCTCGGGTGGACCAAAATTGGTGCTGATGATTTTATTGGCCGGCAGGGTTAGCAGATTGATATATTGAATTTCCTTTTCTTGATTATTTCTAACCTTTAGGTCAAAAAAAAGTCGTGAGCCTTTAAGGCTTATTTCCAGGGTATGACTCAGGCCCTGGCCCTTGTCGGCAGTTAGAACCAGAACTTCTCCTTTATCTTTATTTTTCCTGATTTCATGTTTTTCAAAGTAAACATACCATTTATAGGAAGGGAGCCTTTCCGATTCCTTAGCATTCCACATCGACAAAAATGGATTATCCGGATAACTTTCAGGCTGACCGACCAATCCGATGACATCATTAGAGCTTAAAGTGGGATAAAGCTTGCGGGCTTCATCCCAGCCAAGATAGCGGTAACAAATTTCATCCCGGTAGCGAAATTCCTGAAGGTAGTAGCCATTCCAGCGCGGGTCAAGGTCCCGGACTTCTGGTGGAGTTTCAAAAGGATTTAAGGCCTGATGCCCTTTCCAGACATCAACATAATCTAAGCGAAGATAAATGTGACCGTTTGATAACTCAATCACATCTCCTGGAGAATCCTGTCCGTTTTGATCATTGTCATGCCAGACGATGCTGACTTCTTCAGCTTTATAAGTGGGGCTCAAAAGAAGATACAGAAGCAGAGCTAAAATCAGCAACCCGATGATAAAAATAAAACTGAACCACAACCCTCTTTCCGGTCTGAGGTTCATCTTAACCTCCTAAAAAAGTCCGAATTAGGTGTTACTTTTTCTGACTATGGTCTCTTTTCCAGACCGCCCGACTCACAGCTTTTTAGAGCTATTTCCCTTAGCTTTATCTGAGCTTTTATCAACCTCAGTCTAATAAATAACCCGATTTCAAGTCAAGGAAAACCCCAGGTGCCCGTCATCCATATTGAGTAGAAAGAAAAGAAAAATAGAGAAAAAGACAGAAAGCCTGCAGGTTAAAACCCAGGTGCCAGCAGATTCTCCCTCCTTTATCTCCAGCAAATTTGCTCGGCCTGTTGCGGGCAAAGCTCAGAAATCAGATGGACATTAAGGTCAGGGAAAAACTTAATCAGTGGCCCTGGTTTCACTTATTCAGGCGGCGCTTCAGGGCCCTGGTCAGAGCCGGGACAACAGTGAACAGGTCACCAACAATTCCATAATCAGCAATCTGGAAAATAGGCGCTTCTGGGTCCTTGTTGATGGCCACAATTACCTTGCTGGTGCGCATGCCGGCCTGATGCTGGATAGCCCCACTGATGCCACAGGCAATGTAAAGATCAGGCCTCACCGTCCGACCGGTCTGCCCGACCTGGTGAGCGTAAGAAATCCAGCCGGCATCAACAGCTGCTCTGGAAGCTCCGACGGCCCCGCCCAGAACATCAGCCAGCTCATGGAGGATGGCAAAGCCCTCCGGTCCTTTGAGTCCACGCCCCCCAGAAACAATTATCTTAGCATCAGCAATGTTGACCTCATTTTTCTCTACTATTAAGTCAAGCACTTTAGTGGCAATCTGCTCTTCGAGAAGGACGGGTTTCTCTCTGATTATCTGGCCCTGGCGGCTGTTATCAGGAACTGGCATTTCAAAAACATGGTGCCTTACGGTAGCCATCTGCGGCCGGTAATTTTCGCACTTGATGGTGGCCATGATGTTACCACCAAAAGCCGGACGTATCTGGAGCAGCAGGTTTGTCCCTTCTTCAATTTCCAGTCCGGTGCAATCAGCCGTTAAACCTGTGTAGAGATAAGTAGCCACCGCCCCAGCTAAATCTCGCCCTCTGGTGCTGGCCCCCAGCAGGAAAATTTCTGGTTTGTATTTTTTTACCAGTTCTACCAGAATCCGGGCATAAGGGTCGGTTCGGTAGACTTTAAGCGTCGGATCGTCCACCAGAAAAACCCGGTCTGCTCCATAGGCAATTGCCTGTTTGGCCAGGGGCTCTACTTCATAACCAAGAACACAGGCAGTAAGAATTGTCCCTCTTTTGTCCGCCAGCTTCCGCCCCTCACCCATCATTTCCCAGGAAATAGAGGCAGCCCGACCGTCAAACTGTTCTACCCAGACCCAGACTCCCTGGTAAGTGCTCAGGTCAACCGTTTCCTTCTTTTCAGCCTCGGGCAGGCTCAGAGCTCCTGTCGGACATTCAGGCACACAGGCTCCACAGCCGGTGCAAGCTTCATTGACCACAATAATATTTTCGCTATCCAGGCTCAAAGCGCCAAACGGACAAACCTGGATACAAAGCCCACAACCTGTGCATGCTTCTCTTTTTATTTGAAGTAAAGCCATTTTTTCTCTCCTCAGACAATAATCTTTTCAGCGATAAGTTTTTCGGCCAGAAGATCAGCCTGTGTTTCTATCGAATCCCCCTGGATAATTTCGCATTTGCCGGCCCGCGGTGGCGGGGTGGCAATTTTGACCACCCGCGTTGGCGAGCCTTCCAGTCCAATCAGTCTGGGGTCAACATCTAAATCCTTAGCTGTCCAGGTTGGAATCTGAGCTTTCTGAGCTTTTCTTATGCCCAGGATGGTCGGATATCTCGGCTGGTTAATATCTTTAACCACTGCAATTAAACAGGGAAGTGTTGACTTCACTACTTCGCGGCCCTCTTCTACCAGCCTCTCCACTTCAATCTGCTTTTTCTCAAAATCAATGCTTGAAATTTTGCAAACGTAAGTCAGCTGGTTTATCTGAAGCTGGGTAGCAATTCCCGGCCCGGTCTGACCGGTATCACCGTCAATAGCCTGACGACCACAAAAAATCAAATCAAACTCACCTATTTTTCTTATGGCTCTGGACAGGGTATAAGCTGTGGCCCAGGTATCAGCACCAGCAAAGGCTGGGTCGCTTAAAAGAATGGCCTCATCCGCACCCATGGCCACCGCTTCCTTCAAAGCATTGATGGCCTGAGGTGGACCCATGGTTATGACCGTGACTTTGCCACCGAATTTTTCTCTCAACCTTAGAGCTTCTTCAATAGCATAAGTATCAAAAGGATTGATAATGCTGGGCACACCATCTCGAATGAGTGTTCCCCTAACCGGGTCAATTTTGACCTCAGTTGTATCCGGAACCTGCTTGATACAAACTATAGCGTGCACTTTCTTCCCTCCGTTTTTAGAAAATTTTTTTGATTGGAACTAATTCCACCACTACCTAATACATTGCAACATCAAGTCTGATCCTAAGCACCCAAACCTTAATTTTTAGTCAGCCCCAAATCCTGGGGCCCCTGTTCCGTTACAGGCAAGCTAAGGCCTGAATCGGGCAAATTTCGGAAAAATATAATTCAGAACAGAAAATAAGTCAAGACTGGCATATTCTAATTGCAATTGCCGATACGTTAAATTTTACCTTTCTTGCTATTCCTGAGATTCTTAACTAAAATTTATTTTCATTTTGAAAACAGAAAAGAGAGGTAATTATAATCGCTTCAGTTTAAGTCTTACCTGCAGATTAAGCAGTGAAGTTTTTTGTCAGGGGATTTACCTAAAAGATAAAAAAAATTGATAGTTTTAGAGGACAAAAAATGAGCGATAAAAAATATGATTTTGATAGCGGCCTTGACCGCCGCAACACCTGTTCTCTCAAGTGGGATTTTTGTGAACAGGTCCTCGGAGTGCCGGAGGTTATTCCGATGTGGGTGGCTGATATGGATTTCCCGGCCCCGCCTGAAGTAGTCGAGGCGGTCAGGAAAAGAGCTGAACACGGAGCTTACGGCTATCCTTTCATTCCTCGTTCCTTCTGGACTTCTATCATCAACTGGATGAAGATACGCCACAACTGGGAAATAAAACTGGAGTGGCTCTCCCGGGCCCCTGGAGTGGTCCCGGCGCTTAACATCTGCGTTCAAACCTACACTGCACCTGGGGATAAAATTATTGTCCAGAGCCCGGTTTATTACCCCTTCTTTTCCGCCGTAGAAAATAACGGCCGACGGGTGGTCAGAAATCCCCTGGTCTATAAAAATAACCGCTGGCAGATGGACCTGGAGGACCTGAAGCAAAAAATAGACCACCGCACCAGGATGCTGATTCTCTGCAGCCCACATAATCCGGTGGGCCGGGTCTGGGAGCGGTCGGAGCTGGAGGGATTGGCTGAAATCTGTCTTAAACATGACTTGCTCATCGTCTCAGATGAAATCCATGCCGAGCATGTTTATAAAGGACACAAACATATTCCCATAGCCTCTCTTTCAACTGCTGTGGCGGCTCGAACTATTACCCTCCAGGCCCCCAGTAAAGCTTTTAACATTGCAGGTCTGACCACTTCAGTAGTAATCATTCCTGATGCTAAACTCCTCAATCTCTACAATACCCAGCTGGAAAACCTTGGTCTTACAGTAAATAACATTTTTGGCCTGGTAGCCCTGGAAGTAGCCTACACCCATGGCGCTGCCTGGCTGGACCAACTGGTTGAATACCTGGAAGGGAACATGGATTATGCTCAACGCTACTTTGAAGAGCGCATACCTCAAATAAAATTCCTGAAACCTGAAGGTACCTACCTGGCCCTGCTGGACTGCCGGGCTCTGGGCCTGCCCCAAAAAGAACTGAATGAATTCTTCCTGAAAAAGGCCAGGGTTTATTTTGACGAAGGACCAATTTTTGGTGAAGAGCTGGTGGGCTTTGAGCGCATGAACTTAGCCTGCCCGCGAAAAACTATGGCCGAAGCCCTGACCCGTATTGAACACGCAATCAAAGAGTCCGGTTACAATAAACTCGATTCCATCAACTACAGATATTAAGCTATAATTGATTTGTGAAGCTGCCTTTCATAGCAGAAAATGACCTGCTCGACCGCTCAAGATTTTATGTAATCCTAGTCAACCCGGAGAACCAGGAAAATATCGGCCTGGTGGCCAGGGCCATGAAAAACACCGGCTTCAGCCGGCTGAGAGTCGTGGGGAAACCCGAATTAACCGCGGAAGCCCTGAGAACTGCTGTTCATTCAACTGAAATCCTGAGAAACGCCAATTTCTATGATTCCCTGGACGAAGCTGTCTCGGACCTGAATTTAGTTTTTGGTTCAACCGCCCGCCAGAGAAAGGCCTTTAAGATTATGACCGTAGATGAGGCTGTGCTTAAGATTAAAACTTATCCGCTTCAAACGAAAATTGGCCTTGTCTTTGGCAACGAGAGAACCGGCCTGAGCGATACCGAGCTTCGCCGGGTCAATTTTGCCTATTTTATTCCCCAGGTCGGCCGTCAGCCATCTTACAATCTGGCAGCCGCAGTTTTGATCACGCTTTACACGTTATTCCGTGAATCCACTTCTAACCTTGTTCCTCAAGGTCCGCTGCCTATACCCAGGAAGGAGCAAACCGACTGTATTGAATTAATCCTGAAAAAGCTGGAAAAACGCGGCTTCATGCATGAGACCAACCGCGAGCACGTAACCAATTTGCTTTACGACCTTTTTGGCCGGCTGACTCTTTCCGAGCGTGACCGCCGCTTCCTGACGGCAGTCTTCAACAAGGGCCTGGATAAAGAATAACTGTCATTCACGATTAATTATAGCCATCAGCCTGACCTGTTTTGAGCATTAGACTAAATAAGATTTTCGATTTTAGTCAATAATTAAAGACCGCCTTCTTTTTTTCATACTTAATTATTCATACTTACTTAAATTTTAAACCGCGATTTATCAAACTTTGGTGGTCAGGAATAATTGGGTTGGGTCATTCTATTTAAGAGCAAAGCCTTCTTTTGTCCCCCGGTTTCTTCAACCGAATCGGAAATGATAAAGATAGGGACATAAAGTTTTATCAGAAACAGGCCAGGAAAATTTAACCATGACCCTATCCGGGTCTGAGCAACTCCCGGCTACTAAAACAATTAGACCAGTCAGAGCCTGAATCAATAAAAAATACGACTTCATTAAGACTGCAGGTTGAGGTATTCTATTGTTTGAGGTTCTGATGGACAAGGAAAAAAGGTTCATTCTCGGGCTGGTGATAATTGGGGTCATCAATCTTTTTGTAGCTCTGATGACCATAGCCTTCTGGATAGGGCATCTTCTGGCCAACCGTTTTCCAAAAACCCTGCCTGTTCCGGACAATCTCTACAATGCCTTTGCCATTCCGGACCTGGTCATGTCCTTGCTGTTGATAATCGGAGCTTTCGGGCTGCTGCGGTTCAAGAAAACCGGATACGTCTGCTCACTGATCGGAATTGGGATGTGGCTTTTTGATGTTCTGCTGATAGCTGGACTCACCGGCCTTTTCCAGATAAGCATAGTTGTTCCGAGCCTGATTTTCTGTCTGTGGGCGCTTTTCTACCTCTGGCGGAAAAGAACCTTATTTCAGCACTTTTACGATTAAGGTCCGCCACCCGTTAAAGGGACCCTTTTTTCAGTTTCAGTTCACCTAAAAGAAATCCAGGCAATCCGACCGGATTCCTGTCCTCATTAGATTATCTCAAAAGATTTGCCTTTATCACCTGAGATGAAGATAATTAATGCTGTTTGTGATTTTTTTGAGGCTGTTTCACAATGTTTAGCTTCAGGTTTTTTAAGAAGAGAAACGATCTGACGATTCAAAAAATGTAAACCTAAAAAATGGCGGATACTCACCATGATAAAAGCCAAGCTTAATACCTTCGACGTGACCATGGTGGTAGTCAGCCTGGTCATCGGCATCGGCATCTTCCGGACCCCGGCCATGGTAGCCTCAGCCACTCGCACCCCTTTCCTCTTTTTCACTGCCTGGATAGCCGGAGGCCTTATAACCCTGGTTGGAGCCCTGACCTTTGCCGAAATCGGGGCCCGCTTTCCCCACCCCGGTTCCTATTACCGGGTGGTGGCTGAAAGCTATAATTCGCTGCTGGCTTTCCTGCTCAACTGGGCTAACGTCTTTATCATTAACACTGCCAGTGGAGCCGGAGTGGCGCTCATCGGAGCCGAGTACCTGGCCCCCATTATCCTGCCGGAAAAAGCCCGGGCCGGACAGAACATCCTGTTTCTGGCTTTTTCTATGGTGATTGTGCTGGTGGTGCTCAACTACATCGGCATAAAATCGGGTGCCCGGACCCAGAATATTCTCAGCCTGTCCAAGATTATTCTGATTGCCGTCCTGGCCGCAGCCGGGCTTTTCAGCCGCCAGAGCAGCCCGGTCCTGACCGCCTCTTCGCTGCCGCTTGACAATCCCTGGTGGCTGGCCCTGGGGCTGGGTTTTATCTCAGTATTTTTCAGCTACGGCGGTTACCAGCAAACCATCAATCTCGGGGCTGACCTGAAAGACTCAAGCAAAAACCTGCCCCGGGCCGTAATTTCCGGCATGCTGATAGTGGTTGGCTGCTACTTGCTAATCAATCTGGCCTACTGGCGGGTTCTGGGAATCCCAGGAATGTCGGAAGCCAAACTGGTAGCAGCCGAAACCGCCCGGGTGGTCTTCGGCGAGGCCGGTCATAAATTTGTTTCGCTAGCTATTTTCCTGTCGGCCCTGGGTTTCCTCAACGCCATCCTGATGCAGCTTCCCCGCACTTACCTGGCCATGGCTGAGGACCGCACCCTGCCAGCCATATTCAAGAAAGTTAATCCCAAAACCCAGGTGCAGGAATTCGGCCTGCTGTTCCTGGGAGCCTTCATGCTGCTGAGCCTGGCTTTCCTCAGGACTTTTGAAAACATCGTCAACTACGTAATGTTCCTGGACAGCCTGGGAATCGCCGTGGTAGCTTCGACCATCTTTGTCCTGAGGGCCAGAGCCCAAAAAAAATCGGAAAGTTACTGTGGCTTCCGGATGCCTCTTTACCCGGTGTTGCCGGCTCTGTTTATTTTTTTCTTGCTCACCATTACTGTCAATGTCTTGATTTCCCAGCCTCGTCAGGCGCTGTTGGGTTCAATTTTCTTGCTGCTGGGTTTTCCCCTTTACCTGACCATGCGCCGCCTGGCCCGCTCGAAACCTGAAGGTTGAGCTCATAAAACCGATACTTTTCTCCTGACAACCGCCTCCAATATTTCACAGGTTGAAAGAAAAGGTCAAACCGAAATAAGGTTCACGGTATTTCTGGCCGATGAATTCCCTGGTTCTCATCACAAAATAAAGCACCAGCCCGGCCTGCTCCGATTGATAGGCCAGGCCGGTGGAAAATTGTCCATATAATGGATATATATCCACCCCGTGGCTATCCCGGAAAGTGTTGCCCTGGAGGAGAAGATTCCTGGCGATGACCCGCCCTTCCAGCCTGGCAAAAGCATAAACTGATGTCCTGGTGGCCCGTCCAGCTAAGAAATGGTTAAAAAGCGGGGCGCCGGTAAATGTATCCAGCTGCGGTTCCAGGTTGAAACCAAGCTTCAAGTCGAGCCCGGCCGAAGAAGCTATCAACAGGTTACCAGCCTGGGCCCCGACTCCGACCTTGACCACCGGCTGCAGCCCGCGAACGGAAACCCTGGGCGGAACCAGGGTCCAGAGACGGTTAAACCACAGCTCCAGCACCGGCTCATTCTTGAGCTGATTCTCCCAGCCTGCGGGGTAGGTCCAGCCATAGGTCTTATGCAACCAGCGCTGGATGGTTCCAGCCAGGGACAGCGGACCCACCACCCCCAGGGCCAGACCGGCTGAATCCTGGTGGGCCGGACCCAATTTGACCAGCCCCAGCGCTGCATACAGCAGGCCGGCATAAGGACGATCATCCGGTATTAAATTGGTTTCCGTCAGATTATCAGGGGTGAATATCCCTTGGACCAGAGACAGACTGGCCTTTCTCTTAACTAACTCAATCCGGCTTTTATCCCCGCCACCCAGCAGCTTCCGGTTTAATCTTTCCAGCCGCCGTAAAAAAGGAGATCCGGTGTCCTGGCTGAGCTCGGGAGTTACCCACATCAACTGGACACCGTTGGTATAGCCTTCATCCTGCTTCAGCCAGACATCATTTTCCAGGGAAAAGACCAGGCTACCCCGGTCTTTAGCTGGTGGCCTGGGCTGAGAATATGAAAAAGGAACTGCCCATAGAGCCAAATATAAGCCGAGAAAAACTAGGGAGACAAGAGGGATTCTCCTTTTCTTAAAATCTACGACTGCAACCCAAAATAACCAGTCCATTGGCTAGAGCTCGCCCCCCTGAATTCTCGATTCTTTCTTTTCTGTTTTAATAAATTCTATTCCTGGCTATTAAATTTCACTCAAGCTCAACTGGTCGCTACCTTTTCAAGACGGCGCATTATGCTGAACATAAAAGCCGCCGAGAGCAGGCAGGCCACCACCAGAATCATCCACAGAGCCCAGAGCGGGACTTTCATCCAGAGGTAACCTACGAGTCCAACCAGATAATTACCGGTAGCTGTGGCCGCAAACCAGCCTCCCTGCATCAATCCTTTATACTTGGGCGGAGCCACTTTGGAGACAAAAGAAATGCCCATCGGACTCAGGAAGAGTTCAGCAATGGTCAGAAGAAAATAAGTACTGATCAGCCAGTAGACCGAGACCAGATATTCCGGAGGAGCCACCTTTCCGCCCAGCTGGGCTGGACTTGGAAGACCGATGGAAGCAATAACCAGAATAGAGAAGGAAGCCGCCGTCAATAACATTCCAATTCCTATTTTCCTCGGAGCAGACGGTTCTTTACCGATTTTGTTAAGATAGCCAAACAACCCGATTATCAGAGGCGAAAGAGCTACGATAAAGAAGGGGTTGAAATGCTGGAACCTCTGTGGCTGGAAGGGGCTGACTTCAGGATAACTCTGGAAGCGGAGATAGGTCAGAACTGCAAAAATGATAAAAGCCAGACCGCCAGCAATTCTGGAAGTCTTAGAGGAACTTTTTCTCAGGAGAAAAACCAACCCGAGAATCGACAGAAAAAGAGGCAGCAGTCCGCCCAGGTCAAACCAGAGGTTGGTGAGCTTACCGACCTGTTTAACCGTGTAGTCGCGGGCGAAGAAAGTCATGGTCACGGCCGATTGATGGAAAGCCATCCAGAAGAAAATTACCACCAAAAAGACCAGTCCCAGAGCCACTAAACGTTCTCTGGTTTGTTCCGGGGTTAGCTCAATTATCTGGGCTTTAAGCTCGGCCGATTTTTCTTTCTGCTTTTCAGTAAGATCGGCCTGCCTGTAATAATTTCTGAACCCCCAGAAAATGAGCATTGAAATTATCAAGCTGACGCAGGCAACTCCGAAGCCAAAATGGTAGGATTTGCTGAGTGTTCCTAAATAGGTTTCAGCAAACTGTCTGAGGTTTTCCAGAGTTATGGATGGATTCTGCCTTTGAGCTAATTCCAGAAGCTGGTTGATCTCAGCCAGCTTTCCAGAAAGATATTCATGAGCCAGAGCCGGGATGCGGGCATCGTAAAAGAAATTGCTCTTTTTCAGGATGAAATTCGAAACTACCTCAGAGGCTGAAGGAGCAAACATAGCCCCGATGTTAATCCCCATATAAAAGATGGTAAAGGCTCTATCCCGCAAATGGCTGTATTTCGGGTCGTCATAAAGGTTGCCCACCAGAGCCTGCAGATTACCTTTGAACAGCCCGGTTCCCAGAGCAATAGTGGCCAGAGCCGCCACAATCAGAGCAAAGCCAGTCTGAAACTTCGTGGGCAGAGCCAGAAGGAGGTAGCCGATAAACATAACCACCAAGCCAATGCTAATGGTTCGACCGTATCCCAACACTCTGTCGGCCAGAAAGCCACCAAGCAGCGGGAAAAAATAGACAAAGAACATAAAGGTGGCATACATAAACCCGGTCTGGCCAGGAGTCATGCCATATTTGGCCTGCAAAAAAAGGACAAAAATACTGACCATGGTGTAAAAGCCGAAGCGTTCACCCATGTTGGCAAAGAAAGCCACAAACAAACCTTTGGGATGCCCTTTGAACATATTCTCTTCCTCCTGATAAATTTTTTCTGCAAATTATTAAGATTAACGACTGCGAAGCAGTTCCATAAAAAGAAGATTTACAGTTTTTTCCAGAGCCCGGCGGAAATTATCGATGGTCTGGTTGCTGTTTGCTTCAATCCAGTACTGGCTTATGAACATCGGCGGCCCAACATTCACCCGCACAGTGGCCGGTACCCCGAAAGGAATGTGTGTGCCGAATATGGCCAGAGGGGTTACCGGGACGTCGAGTTTTATTTCTTTATAAAGATTATAAGCCATCACGGCTGCCCCATGCCGGAATCTGGAGACATAAGGATTTGGATCAGAATCGACAAAATGTCCACGGCCCTGAAGGGCAATGATGGCCCGGCCCAGTTTCAAATATTCCTGACACTTTCTCACAGCTTCGGCTCGACCTTTATAAAGGTCTACGGGGATGTATCCCACTCTGGCAATATTTGAAGAAATATACCGAACAATTAGCGTGAAAAAAGGGTTAAGCAGAAAATGAATCGCCAATCCTAAGTTCTTCATACTGCGGTAAAGATGTTTTCTGACCAGAAAGCTGAAATCTTCCTTATTGAAAATCATCTTGTTGGCAGTAAAGAAAATGGGACGGGGAACAGTCTTAAAAAGCACAGCTACATCCTTGTAGCTTCCAACATGATTGCCGACTATGATGTTAGGACCTTCCCTTATAAAATTTTCTGCTCCTCTGACCTCCAGTTTTTTAGGGAATAGAGCCAGGCTGCTTAATCTTTGAATGACTTTTTCAAAATTTTTTAATTCTTCTTCAAAGGTCCTCGACATGGGCTAAATATTTTAGCCCAGAAGCAGCCAAAATTCAAAATAAAAAATGGCGGCTCTAAGTTAAGCCAATTACTCCATTGGCAGGGTCTGATAGACTGTAAAAGTTGCTCCAGTCAATCAGCCGTGGATACTTTTTGCCAGGAGAGGAAAGCAGAAATATGTTCTATTTTGAAGTCAAGAGCTTCTGGCAATGGGCAATTTTGGCCTCCAGTTCCTTTTTCCGGCTGAGAAGGAGTTCAGCTTTCCTGGTCCAGCCCCGCTCCCGGGCCTGGACGCTAAGCAGCTCGGCCTGTTTAGCTTCGTACTGGAATAGCCCGGCGGCCCGAGTCAACTCTGCTCTGGCCTGGTTTGATTCGTTCAACTTCAAATAGGTCTGGCCCAGTAACAATGTCTATCAATGAAAGTCTTGATTCTAATTCGGATCGCTGGTCAGCCATATTATTCTGCCCTCTGCCACAGATTCAACTGATTACTTTTCCGCCTTATAAATTTTACTTTTTTTCTTTACTTGAGCTTGAAGCTAACTGTCACTGTAAACACGATGGGGCGGGGTTGGCCGTCAATGATAACCGGTTCATAAACCCATTGCTTGACGGCTTCGACGGCTGCCTGGTCGAGCGGTGGCACCGAGCGCAGCACCCGGACGGCGGCCACCCGGCCAAATTTGTCGGTGGTCACTTCCAGGATCACCATTCCCTCAACTCCAGCCTGCCTGGCTTCCTCTGGATAGACCGGCTCTACCTTCTTTATGATTTTGGGCGGGGCTATATCTCCTACGGCCCTGACCGCATCTTTAAGGGGCACGGGTTCGGTCGGGATGGCTGGAATCACTTCTCCCACTTTTACTGTGGGGGGCACGGCCTCAACCGCTTCGAGTGGCACAACCAGACCCGGGGAACCCCAGATTTTCTGGACTTTGAGCGATAAGAAATAAGGCCTGGCAGTACTGTCTTCGAAGCCGAAAGTAGTTATGACATTCCTGTCCAGAGCCAGTTCCGAATCCAGCAAATGGCTTTTCTTATCTTTATCCTGTTCCATGACCTCCACCCGGCAGGTTATCCTCTCCTGGCTGTTAATCCGCACCAGGGTTATGACGATGGCGTATTCCTTGCTGTCCAGCC